>JAWRIG010000046.1:0-11904 GCA_040308005.1 Anaerovoracaceae bacterium
AGCTGCTACTGCGATGATCATGATGGATGATGATCAAAAGACGACAATAAAAAACGTGAAGTTGTAACTTCACAGTCACAAACTTCACGAATTCGCATTTCGAAACGCACTTTTATGGGGTAGTTACCTTAGCAATTAACCCCCAATTATTCACTATTTGAGTAGCACTGTAAGGAAAGATGCTGACATCGCTTGATACAGTAAGAATGCTGCTTGATGTACTTGAAGAAATGACGATCGGGATATCACCGGTCGACAGCTTTAAGGTGATACAGGAATGATGTGAATTCAGGCACCTCGCGCGGGACAGGTATGCCGGCGTGCATCAGGGCCATCCCGCTCATGATGTGGCCTTCGCCGTCGCCTTCCACTCTGTAGTGCCTGTCACGGTCAAGTCCCTTGCACTTTATATATTCCTGCGGGCCGTTGACAGTCAGCCTGACGGTGACTACGGTGACCAGCGCTTCGCTCTTATCCCTGGCAACTGTCTCCCACGCAACGAGGTTGACCGGAGTGAAAGGATCGGAGAGCCTGTAGTAGTCGCCGAAGAAATTAAGATCGTAATACTTATGATAGAGATCACTCATCTTCTTACAGGTGCGGATCTCTTTCTTTTTGAGTTTAGTAGCATCCAGCTCGTACCCGAAGGTGCCGCACATTGCGATTGCGGCTTTGGTCTCGATCGGGACCATCGGGCTCGCCTCTGAAACGTGTGCACCCATGGTGCAGACAGGGTAGAGGAATGACGAGCCGTAATGCAGCTTGAGGTTGTCGAGCGGCTTGGTGTTGTCCGAGCTCCAGTACTGGACAAAATACGTGAGCATGGCAGGGTCGAGCCTTCCGCCGCCGCCTGCGCATCCCTCGAACATGATGTCAGGGTGAGTTTTGATGATGCCGTCCATTATGCGGTAGAGTCCGAGCACATATCTGTGTGATACCTCTCCCTGGTCCTCACCGGAAAGAGCATTGGACCACAGATCAGTGATAGCGCGGTTTATGTCCCACTTGACGTAATATATGTTCGCACTGTCCAGAATGCTGTTGACACTCTCGATCAGATAGTCCTGGACTTCCTTTCTTCCGACGTCAAGGACGAGCTGGTTGCGGCTCCTTACGGCATGTCTGCCGGGAATGGCCATTACCCAGTCAGGATGTGCCCTGAAGAGGTCTGAGTCCTCGGATACCATCTCAGGCTCGAACCATATGCCGAACTTCATGCCAAGGTCATTGATCTGCCTTACGAGCTCGTGAAGTCCGCATTTTATCTTGTTCTCGTTGACATACCAGTCGCCGAGACCTGAATTGTCATCGTCACGCTTTCCGAACCAGCCGTCATCCATGACGACCATCTCAACACCCATGTCCCTGGCTGCCTTTGCTATTTCAACGAGCTTCTTATCGTCAAAATCGAAGAAGGCTGCTTCCCATGTGTTGATCAGGACAGGGCGGCGCACATCTTTGATGAACTTGCTCCTGTTCAGATTGTTTCTGAAGAAGTCATGATACCTGCGGCTCATTCCGGTCAGTCCCTTATGCGTATATGTCATCAGGACTGCAGGTGTGTCGAAATCCTCACCCGGTCTTACGGCATAGCTGAACTGCCTGTCATTGATGCCCATAACAAGACGGCACTGGTCATACTGGTCGAGCTCTACCTCAGCAACAAAGCTGCCCGAATACATCAGGGCAAAACCGTAGCATGATCCGTAGTCCTCACTGGCTTCGCTCTCTGCGAGTGCGACGAACGGATTCTGCTGGTGTGAAGAGATGCCGCGTCCGCTGCGGATCTTGTGTACATGGTGGGTCAGCGGCTGGCGCTCCACCTGGCGCTCCTGGCCGTATCTTCCCGGCAGCGACACAAGGTCCATGCCGCTTCCGTTCATATAGTCCATGCATACAGACATTATCCTTTTGAGATGAACGGTCTCCCTGCCCGCATTATGCACTCTTGCTGCGCGCATGATGATGTCTGCTTCCTCAAATACCGAGTAGAGCAGGGTGACCTGTATATGCGTGATGCTGTCTTTGATGACCAGCTCGAGCGTATCGACTGTGTCATTCTCAGATGCAAAAGGAGTTGGCAGCCCTTCGAGTGTGAAAGGCCCCTTGTATATCGTATGAGAGCGGTATCTTCCGTTGAAGGAGAAGCTCCCGTCAGAATTCTGAACTTCAATAGAACTGATGCGGAAATCGCCCTGCTGCTGTGTTGTGTATTCCTGCGGCTGGGCATCCAGCGAGAATGTGCGCTCTTCCAGCGAATCATACGGATTGCCCGAGAATCCGCGGTCGTAGCGGCGGATCAGGTATGAAAGGTCATCATCTCTGATCGTCGCACCGTAATACAGGTGGTTCACATAATCAAGATTGCCTATCTTGAGCTGATAGGTCGTCTTTGCGGTATGAAGTGAGAATGTCTTCTTTTCTTTATTGAATATGATTGCCATTGCTTGATCTCCGTCATTCAGAAATGTATTTTGGATTGCAATTGTATATTAGAGCATCGCGGCAGATTCTCATATAGACAGATGTGAGATATTATTGTCTGCATTACACAAGTCTGACAATTTCATCGATCACACCTTCAAGACGCCCGTCTGTGAAGCCGAAATCCATCGTCTTGTAGCTCCATGCCGCGCGTCCGATGCCGTACTTATCGAATACCGAGCATATCATGCGGTACCACTCAAGCGTATCTTCAGGTGATGCAAGGTCTATAACACCGAATTCACCGCAGTACAGAGGTACATTTCTTTCCTCTGCAATCTGAACAGCTTCGGCTATCAGCTGCTCAAAGAACTCCGGCCCGAACTTCTTATCGCGGTCAAAGCCTTCAAGACTTGCAAAGTAGTGATGAAGCTGCTTTTCGGATCTCTTTTCATATTCGCCGTAAGTCATGTCAAGCGGCATGCGGAAGGATGTATCCATGCTGCTGATCCAGTACGCGCCCTGATGGGTGAAGATGAGCGGCTCATAGCAGTGGAAGTTGTAGATTATGTTTTCATCATACGGCGGATCTAGATCCTTCATAGCTTCGATGCTGTTGTTGTAGTATCCTCCGATGAGGATCTTTATATCATCTGCGATCTTCCTGATCCGGCGGATGCATTCAGCTGCTATCTCATTCCACTTGTCGCTGTATTCCTTGTCCGTTACCTCGTTCAGAAGCTCGAAGGCGACACGGTCTGAATGCTTTCCGAACCTGAGAGCGAACTGCTCCCACAGACGGAAGAACCTCTCCTGATATGCCTCATTTTCAAAGAAGCCCGATTCTTCTTCTCCGTCATCAAAGCTGAATCCGTAAGTCTTGTGAAGGTCGAGGACCATATTGAGGCCGCATTCTCCGCACCAGTCTATTACCTGCTGTATCCTGTCAAAACCGTCCTCAAAATAGCTGCCTGCAGCATCCTCGACAAGATCATAATCGACCGGAAGGCGGAGGTGGTCAAAACCCCATTTTCTGATGCGTTCGATGTCGTCTCTTCCTATGAATGTATCGTAGTGTTCACAAGTGTGTTCGCACTGCGAGAACCAGCCTCCGAGGTTGATTCCGTGCATATATCCCTGTATGGATTTCATCTCTTTTCTCCTTGTATAATCCTCCGGACAGGTGTCAGCTGACGAAAGTTAACAATGCTGATATGCCCGATGTTTTCTGAATCTGCTTTTGTTATAATACCATTGAAAGCAGCATAAGCAATAACATTTTTCGATGGCAAAAGTCACAGAATCAATCAGTTCGAAAATGCTTTGAAGGTGCTGAGGGGCAACAGAGAGGGACGGTAATGAAATACAGAAAAGACAGATACGGAAATGATATCTCGCAGCTCGGATACGGCTGCATGAGGTTCACGAAAAAGGGCGCGAACATCGACTATGAGAAGGCGGAGAAGGAAGTCCTCCTGGCGATAGAGAAGGGCGTCAACTATTTTGACACTGCATACGTATATCCGGGAAGCGAGGAATGTCTCGGCAGGATCATCGATGAGAATAGCTGCAGGGACAAGGTCAACATAGCGACCAAGCTGCCTCAGTACATGCTGAGGTCGATGAAGTCGATAGAGAAGACCTTTGCTGAGGAACTGTCAAGGCTCAGGACCGACCATGTCGACTACTATCTGATGCACATGTTCACAGATTATTCCGAATGGGAAAAGCTGAAAGCGCTCGGCATAGAGAAGTGGATAGCTGACCGCAAGGCAGACGGCAGCATCAGGAATATAGGATTCTCGTATCACGGCAACACCGAGAACTTTGTGAATATCCTGAATGCCTATGACTGGGACTTCTGCCAGATACAGTACAACTATCTCGATGAGAACAGCCAGGCAGGAAGAATGGGCCTCAAGGCCGCCGGTGAGAAGGGAGTGCCTGTAGTCATCATGGAGCCTCTTCGCGGCGGCAAGCTTGTCAATCTGCCGGTAAGAGCCAAGCAGGTGCTGCTGAATTCAGGCACGGGATACACCCCGGCCGAGCTCGGCCTCAGATGGCTGTGGGATCAGCCTGAGATAATGTGCGTCCTGTCAGGCATGAATTCCGAAGAGATGGTAAATGAGAACATCCGCATAGCATCGGATGCAGAGGCCGGAAGCTTTACCGAAAGAGACAGGAATATCATAAATCAGGTCAAAGCGATCATCAAAGAAAAGGAAAAGGTCGGATGCACAGGCTGCAGATACTGCATGCCGTGTCCGCAGGGCGTGGATATCCCGGGAACCTTCCACAACTGGAACCTCATGTACATAGAAGGGAAGAAGAATCCTGTAAGATTCGAGTACGCCCGCAACGTGGGACTTAACAAGGAGCCGGCATTCGCTTCACAGTGCATCGGGTGCGGCAAGTGCGAGCAGCACTGCCCGCAGCACATCCGCATAAGAGAGATGCTCAAAAAAGCGGATAAGGACCTGAGGCCGCTGCCTTACAAGATCGGCATAGCCGCAGCGAGAAAGTTCATGTCAAGATAGACCGGACACTGACTGACTGAAACAACACTGAATAATATAAAAAGCTTCATGCATTTACTGAGTATGTGCATGAAGCTATTCCTTTTTAGATACTTTTATGTTAATGCCGGATACGGGGTGCTATAATAACATTTAGGGTTTTGAGCAAGCTGGATCTCGGAGGGTCCGGTAAGAGGTGTTGGTATGCAAAAAAATGAAGGCCATATCGGCCGCTTTAGTGCGGGCATGTTTCTTGTAACCATAGGAATCGTCTATGGAGACATAGGAACATCGCCTATGTACGTAATGAAGTCCATCGTAGAGGGGAACGGCGGAATCGCCAATGTCGATGAAACGTTCATTGTGGGCTCACTTTCACTTGTAATATGGACCATCACGCTTCTGACTACGGTCAAGCATGTATTGATTGCGCTCCGCGCTGACAACCACGGTGAAGGAGGCATCTTCGCCCTTTACAGTCTTGTCAAAGACTGCGGCAGATGGCTCATAATACCGACCATGATCGGCGGAGCCACGATGCTCGCTGACGGCGTCCTGACGCCTGCTGTTACAGTAACGACAGCGGTTGAGGGCCTCAGGAGTATCAGCGTCATGAACAGGATACTCGGTGAAGGGCAGCATCTTGTCCTTATCATCACGATTGCAATAGTATGCGCCCTGTTCGTGATACAGAGAAACGGAACGAGCGCCATAGGCAAGCTGTTCGGACCTGTCATGATGATATGGTTCCTGTTCCTGGGCATAACAGGCGTATGGTTGTTTATGGGAGATCTCAGCATAATCAGAGCGCTGAATCCTGTTTATGCTGTCAAAGTTCTCTTCAGTCCGGGCAACAAGGCGGGGCTCATGATTCTCGGAAGTGTATTCCTCTGTACGACAGGTGCCGAGGCCCTGTACACCGATATGGGCCATGTCGGCAGGGAAAACATCATGTTCAGCTGGCCGTTTGTCAAGGTCTGCCTGATCCTCAACTATATGGGTCAGTGCACATGGATCATAAATAACAGCGGAAATGCTGAGCTCGCTGCTATGGAGGACATGAATCCGTTCTACATGATGCTTCCTGCAGGCATGAGACCGGTAGCCATCATACTCAGTGCACTGGCGGCAATCATCGCAAGCCAGGCACTCATAAGCGGCAGCTACACGCTCGTACATGAGGCGGCCAGCCTTGATCTGATGCCGCATCTCAATGTCAGGTATCCGTCAGATACCAAGGGCCAGATATACGTTCCGATCATTAACAAGATACTGTGGTTCCTGTGCATAGCTGTCATTCTGTACTTCAGAAGCGGCTCGCGCATGGAGAACGCATACGGACTTGCGATTACTATCAGCATGCTGATGATGACTATTATGTTTACCGTCTACATCGGCATCGTTCACAGGAATCTGATCGGAGCAGTCCTCTTTGCACTTATATTCTTTGCTCTTGAAGGAGTATTCTTCATTTCCAGCCTTGGCAAATTTGCCGTAGGCGGTTATGTGGCGGTTATTCTCTCTCTCGCCATACTCTTTATTATGCTTAGCTGGTACAGGGGAACACAGCTCGAACGCATGCAGGGAGTCAAGCTGCCTATGAGAGATTACATTGATGCCATCAAGAGCCTCCAGAATGACGAGGAGATACCTCTGTGCAGCAACAATCTTGTATACATCGCAAAGGGTGAGGATTTCGAGGAGATCGACCGTGATATCCTCTACTCCATACTGGACAAGGAGCCAAAACGTGCGGATGCGTACTGGTTCATCAGTGTCAACACGACCAACAGTCCGTTCCAGCGCGAATATGAAGTGGAGACCTTCGGAACTGACTATATTTTCCGCGTCAATCTGAACCTCGGATTTAAGGTAAAGCAGAGCGTCAACATATATCTGAGACAGGTCGTTCAGGACCTCCTCAAAACAGGCGAGCTGCCAAAGCAGAACAAGAGGCATTCAATATACGGACCGTCGGATGTAGGGTCGTTCAAATTCTGCATGCTGCGTAAGCGTATGCCTCTTGAGGGGGATATTTCCTCTGCAGACAATCTGTTCATCCATACGAAGTACTTTATCAGGCGAATAGCCGGAAGCCCGGCGAGATGGTTCGGTCTTGAGACCTCCAACCTGATCATTGAGTACGTGCCGCTCTTCCTGCCGAGGAGGAGTGCCGCAGAGAGACTCGAAAGAGTTCTGTGGACAAGAGATGACAAGGCGAGAAAAACAGAAGCCTGATAACAGATAAATGTTTCAGTACTGAGAGGGGACAGGGACTGATCTGAAAGGCGGAATCATTATCGATGCAGACAGACAGAACTGAAGAAGCGAGAAGAAGAGAAGCTGCGGCCAATCTCGAGAAGAGAAGGCAGCAGATGGGCAAGCGCAGGAGAAAGAAAAGGCTGAAGATACGCAGCCTCAGGCGGCTTGTTCTCTTAGGGCTCATACTTGTCCTTATTCTTGCGCTGGTAGTCGCCTGCTCTGTTCACGCGAGAAGGTCTTCGCAGAAGAGTGAAGATGCCGGGGCTGCCGGCACCGGTGCAGCAGAAAGCAGCGGACAGGCCGCAGAAGACAGCATTGTGATCGGGCTCAAGGGCTCTCAGGTGCAGCTTGTGCTCGAAGGCGAGCCGTATATAGAGAACGGGGCCTTTGCGGTAGATAAGAGGTCGGGAGCCATTCCGGAGAGCGACATCAGGATAAAGGGCAAGGTGGATACATCCAGGCCGGGCGACTATACCGTAACATACAGGGCAAAACAGGACGGCGCATCCGCAGAGACAGAGCGTACTGTCAGAGTGCTTACAGAAGAGGAATACGGACGCAAGGCATCCAACGTGCCGGTGATGATGTATCACTGGGTGTATACGGAGTCAGATGTGCCGAAGGACCTCGACGGCAACTGGATACTCGATACGACGCTTGATGAGCAGATGGCCTATCTCAGCGAAAATGAATTCTATTATCCCGGCTGGAAGGAACTCAGGGCCTGGATAGATGATGAGATATCGCTTCCTGCAAAATGCGCTATCCTGACATTCGACGACGGCACCGAAGCATTTCTCAAAAACGGCGTACCTGTTCTCGAGAAATATAAGATACCGGCTACATCCTTCATGATCTGCTGGGAGAAGAACAAGGGCGCAGAGAAGATCCGTGAATATGCTTCGCCGTATATTGAATTCGAAAGCCATACTTATGCCATGCATGACAAAGCCAATGTCGAAGGACATAAAGGCATAATGGCGACTATGAGCAGGGATGAGATAAAGGCGGACCTCGCAAAGGCCGCAGAGCTTGTCGGAAGCAATGACGCTATGGCATATCCGTACGGAGACTACACGGATGACATGCTTGAGGCAGTCCGTGAGCAGGGCATACTCTGCTCCTTCACGGTCGAATACGACCGCGTCAGAAAGGGGATGGACCCTGCAAAGCTGCCGAGGATAAGGGTGCTCGGGGATGAGAGCTTCCAGATATGGAAGGAATCGATCTACTGATATGCCCGCACCGTATCCCGGACAGATAATAAAAGAAAAGAAAAGGAAGATCAGCAATTGAAATACAGGATCAACAAGACCAACTACTGCAATTTCAGCAAATACAGCATAAATGAGCTGGCTCCGAGGAGCTACTTCATTCCTTATCCTGACAGAGCATCGGCTGATGCTGTATCAGGGGCCGACAGAAGATATAAGTCGCCGATGGTAAAATGCCTGAACGGTGACTGGGACTTCAATTTCTACCCGCTGCCTGCGGAAATACCGGACGTTCTTGATACAGACAACACTGATTTCGGCAAGATCGACGTGCCTTCATGCTGGCAGTTCAGAGGCTACGATAAGCCTTTCTACGTCAACATGAGATATCAGTTCCCGTTCGATCCTCCGAAGATACCTGAGACTGAAAAAACAAGAAAGACCTTCTTCTGGATCGGCGCGGATAAGGGCATCGGGCCGAGGTGGGTCAATCCGGGCGAAGAATATAATTTTGCCGGAATATACAGGACTTTCTTCGAGGCTGAAGATATGTCCGGGATGCACATTCTGAGTTTTCTCGGCGTGGCAAGCTGTGCGGATGTGTATGTCAACGGCGTATTCGCAGGATATACAGAGGGCTCCCACAATACTGCGGAATTCTACATTTCGCCTCTCATTCACAAGGGAACCAACGAGCTCGTCGTTGTCGTCCGCAGATGGTGCAACGGCACATATCTCGAATGCCAGGACATGTTCCGCAATAACGGAATCTTCCGCGATGTGCTTCTGAGGACAGAGGACAGAAACGGCATCAGAGATATTGATTTTGCATGCGAAAAGAAGGGCAGCACATATACAGCAACTGTAAGGGCGGAGCTCTACGGAGATAACGAGGTGACCTTCACTCTGAAAGGACACGGCATCGAGGTATCTGAGACTGTAAGGTCAATTGACAAGACTGCGGAGGCGGTATTTGAGGGCCTCGAGGTCACAGAATGGAATGCTGAATCGCCGGTCCTCTACGATCTCTATTATGAAACAGCGGGCGAGTGCATAAAGGTCCGTGAAGGTTTCAAGTCAGTCACCATCGAGGGCGACATCTTCCTGATCAACGGCAGGAAGGTCAAAATGCACGGCGTCAACCATCATGACACCAGCTGCACTAACGGCTACACTATGACACCTGCGGAGATAGAGCGTGACATGCAGCTCTGCAAGGAGTACAACATCGATACAGTCAGGACTTCGCATTATCCTCCTGATCCTTATCTCCTTGAGGTATGCGATGAGCTCGGCATCTACGTCGTCGACGAGGCTGACCTCGAGACTCATGCCACATACTCAATGCAGCTGCCTCCGACCTATAACACCCTGAGCCACGATCCTGCGTGGGAGGGCCACTATCTTGACAGGGCAGAGCATCTGTATCAGAGGGACAAGCTGCATCCGTCGATCGTAATGTGGAGCCTCGGAAATGAATCCGGAGGATACAATAATACGGACAAAATGTACGGCTATCTGAAATGCCGCTCGTCACTTCCTGTGCACTACGAGAGCGCTGTTCACTGCAGCAGAAAAGCGTATGATGTGGCAAGCGAGATGTACCCGCCGGTTGAAAGGGTGCATGAGATAGGCGAGAAGAAATACAAGATCAAAGAGATGTGCGACAGACCGTACTTCCTGTGCGAATATGCCCATGCCATGGGCGTAGGACCGGGAGATATGGAGGCATACTGGAAGGAAATATATAAGTATGACAGCATGTTCGGAGGCTGCGTATGGGAGATGGTCGACCATGCAGTCCTTCATGAGGACGGAAGCTACACATACGGCGGAGATCACGGCGAGTGGGAGCACGACGGCAACTTCTGTGTTGACGGCATGTTCTACCCTGACAGATCTCCTTCGACAGGTGCAAGGATCGCAAAATTCATATACAGACCGATCAGAGTAAGGCACATCGGACACAACCTGTTTGAAGTATTCAATACAAGGTCGTTCACTGACGGAAGCGCGTATGAACTGAGACTCAGCTGGAGCGACGGACATAAGGAAACGATCATACCTGAGGCGGGGCCGCTTCAGAAGATAGCGATAGAGCTCGACGAGAGCGGGCACAACGCCGGAGCAGACATGGCCGGAAGGGATTCACTCCTCGATATCATAGCGGTTGAGAGAGCAACCGGAAGAGAGGTATCCCATGAGCAGATCGTCCTTACAGAGCGCGTAATGCCGGCTCCGCGCAATAATATTATGTCTCTCTTCGGGTACGGCGATGCAGGAATCTCTTCTGATGCTGCAGACAACATCGTTTCATATACAGCCGGAGCTGATTCCGAAACAGCACTTCACATCGGAGGCCTGACACTGAATATATCAGAGCCATATACGATACTCTTCCGCGCACCGACGGATAATGACATGATTATGCTCGGCATCAGGAATGTCATGAAAGAGTACTATGATGAGAGAGAAGAGGTGCAGTCCATCGAAAAGGACGGGAACAGGGCTGTAGTAACCACAAGGATCAAGACAGGAAAGCACAGATTCATCTGCACGGATACGTATGAGGAATGCGAATTCGGAGTCGTGGTCACGAGCCGCCTTAAGTGCGTCAGAGGCGGGGGCAATCTTCCGAGATTCGGAAAAGCTTTCAGACTGAGTTCAGACTATGACAGCGTCAGATACTTCGGACGTAACGGGGAGTCCTATGCAGATATGAAGGACCAGACTCAGATCGCCGAGGTAAGCTGCACCGTATCCGACATGACTGAGCCTAACATAAGGCCGCAGGAGAGCGGAAACCGCATGGACTGCAGATGGGCCGAGGTCAGCAACGGAACGGATACCTTCAGATTCACAGCACTGGATAAGACATTTGAACTCGGCATCAAGCCTTACAGCGATAAGGAGCTGCTCGGGATGGCCCACAGGGAGGACGAGGTAAGGACAGGGACATATGTCACCATTTCAGCCTTCCAGATGGGTATAGGCACCGGAATATGCGGCCCGGCAACAGCACCGGAATACTGCTATCCGGCAAAGGGCGAGTATGAGTTTAAGTTCCTCATAAGCGCTTCTAAGAATAAAACCAGATGATAACGAAAGCGGGGCTGTCGCATTTGAATAAAATGTGGCAGCCTCTTAACGTAAACAGCAGACAGCCTCAGACAGAGAGCAAGCTCTCAGTCATCAGCAGTCTGCTGTTTTGACTTTTTGCGCACAATAACACTGCGCTTTTGTTCCTCTATCCTTTATGCATTCACTTCGTAAAGATGATGTCCCAGTCTTCCCGCCTGTATCCGGCGATGCAGGTTGCCTATGTTCTGAGCTATGGCCATGAGTACACTCTCAGCATAAACATTAGCCTGACCACGGCATAGGAACTGTCTGAACTTCTGATCCTCTTTCCATAAAGCGAAGGCGCCTTCAGCCTGTATGCTTCTGTTGACCCTGAGCTGAACACCTTCATCACTTACTATCCGCTC
>JAWRIG010000047.1:0-8203 GCA_040308005.1 Anaerovoracaceae bacterium
TTTCTGTTGAGGTTTGTTTCGCAGCTACCATTATACAGAAAAAGGGGGGTGTTGCTCATTTTTAATGTAAAAAGAGCTCAACCTCCTGAAATACAAGTGTTTTGAGACAATTTTAATAGGGGTAGTTTGACACTACCAAAGTAATAACGGGGGACATTAGATGAGATTTATTATCCGCTCTGAGATGAAAGGAAGAATCAGAGTGCATGCAGACCTTGACAGGATGAGTCTCGAAGAGGCCGATGTGCTCGAGTATTACCTCAGGGCTGTAAGCGGAGTGAAGAGGGTCAGGGTGTATGACCGCACCTGCGATGCTGTGATCGAGTATACGTGCAGCAGAGAGGATGTGGCCGAGGCACTGGCGCTCTTCTCGTTCGATGATGAAGCCAGGGCTCTGGTGCCTGAACACACGAGCCGCGCTTCGGACCGCGAATATGAGAACAGGCTTGTCAACAGAATCATGGTGAGGTACGGACGCAGGCTCCTCATGCCTCATCCGCTTCGCGTGATGTGGTGCACTGTCAAGGCGTCGCGCTATCTGTGGGAGGGGGTCAAAGCCCTCTGGAGCGGCAGCATTAATGTAGCCGTGCTCGATGCGACAGCCATCACGGTATCTCTCGTGCGCGGTGACCACGAGACTGCATCGTCAGTCATGTTCCTGCTCGGAGTCGGGGACCTGCTCGAAGAGTGGGCTCACAAGAAGTCGGTAGAGGACCTTGCAGGCATGATGGCCCTGAATGTTGACAGGGCATGGATAGCGGACGGAGACGGCGAAAGACTCGTGTCTGTAGCAGATATCACAGCAGGCCAGACAGTCATCGTCAGGACCGGAAACATGATCCCGCTCGACGGCAAGGTCGCATCTGGGACGGCCATGATCAACCAGGCGGCAATGACAGGAGAATCAATGCCTGTGAAGAAGTCCGCGGGAAGCTATGTGTACGGCGGCACTGTTGTCGAAGAGGGCGAGTGCAGATTCGTTGTGGATAAAGAGGCCGGAAGCGGACGCTATGACCGCATCGTCAGGATGATCGAGGAATCTGAAAAGCTCAAGTCGGTGAGCGAGTCCAAGGCAGCTGAGCTCGCGGACAGGCTCGTACCGTACAGCCTTGCCGGAACAGCACTTGCCTATCTCATAACACGCGACCCTCAGAGAGCACTCGCATTTCTGATGGTCGACTATTCGTGCGCTCTCAAGCTGACCATGCCGCTTGCCGTGCTCGCAGCAATGAGAGAGAGCGGCAGGCACAGGATAACGGTCAAGGGAGGCAAGTTCCTTGAGATCATATCCCAGGCGGACACCATTGTGTTCGACAAGACAGGCACACTCACCAATGCGACCCCGTCGGTTGTCGATGTGATCCCGTTCGGCGGAAATGATCCTGAAGAGATGCTGAGAGTCGCAGCGTGCCTTGAAGAGCACTACCCGCACTCCATTGCCAACGCGGTAGTCGAGGAGGCGAGAAAGAGAGGGCTCGAGCATGAAGAGATGCATACCGAGGTGGAATATGTCGTTGCACACGGTATCACGAGCTTCATAGAGGGTGAGAAGGCATCCATCGGCAGTTATCACTTCATATTTGAGGATGAAGGATGCACGGTCGGTGATGACGAGAAGGAAAAATTCGAGTCGCTGCCTGACCAGTACTCGCTTCTGTACCTTGCGATATCGGGAAAACTGGCTGCTGTCATATGCATAGAGGACCCTGTAAGAGAAGGCATACCTGAGGTCATAGAAGAACTGAGAGCAAGAGGCTTCAGCCGCATCGTAATGATGACAGGCGATAATGAGAAGACGGCTGCCTTCGTTGCGCGAAGGACCGGCGTTGATGAGTACATTGCGGAGGTCCTTCCCGAGGACAAAGCCGAATTCGTAAGAAATGCAAAGTCTTGCGGCAGCAGAGTCATCATGATAGGAGACGGCATCAACGATTCACCGGCTCTTTCAGAGGCGGATGCCGGTATCGCGGTCAACACAGGCGCTGCGATCGCAAGGGAGATAGCCGATGTAACGATCGAGGCCGAAGACCTCGGAGAACTGCTTCTTCTTAAGGACATCGCAGATGCTCTTATGAAGAGGATAAGCAGTGACTACAGAGTGATAATCTCTTTCAACTCAATGCTGATCGCTCTCGGAGCTCTCGGATTCATAACACCTGCAGCATCAGCGATGCTTCACAACCTTTCAACGATTGGCATCAGCGTGTATAATATGACAGATCTTATTGAAGCTTAGTAATATTCAGGAAGGAAAGGCGATACAGGATGATGGCTAATTTGATAATAATAGCCGGTGCTGCACTTATAGCTTTCGCGCTGTACAGCACCATACAGAAGGCAAGAGGCAAGTCCAAGGGTGCAAGCTGCTGCGGCAGCGCAGAATCTGTACTTGCCAAGCCTGTTGAAGATACAGACGAGTCGCACTATCCGTACAGATACAATGTCGGGATCGAGGGCATGATGTGCTCAAACTGTGCGGCAAGAGTCGAGAATGCTATCAACGCATCAGGCGACACATGGGCGCATGTCAACCTAGGCCGCTCAAGGGCGGAAGTCCTCGCTAAGAACGAGAAAAGCGAAGCTGATTTTGCCCGCCTGCTTAAGGGTACTGACTATAAAGTCACAGGTGCTGAGCAGGTCACATTCTAGAAACAGCATAACCGGAGCTCCTGCAGGATATAACAGGAGCTTCTTTTATTCTGCTGAAAAATATATTATTATGAAGCGTAAAGAAAAAAGGGACAGAGATACCATAAGGAGGAGCATCCATGAATACATACGATGTTGCTGTAATCGGAACGGGCCCTGCCGGCCTGTCAGCCGCAATCAATTTCAAACTGCACAACAAGGAAGTGCTGTGGCTCGGGGCTAAGAATCTCAGCACCAAGGTTGAGAAGTCTGAGAAGATCGCCAATTATCCCGGCATGGGATACATCACGGGAAGAGATCTCATCGCAAAGTTTGAGGCTCATGCTGAGGAGATGGGCCTTGAGATAACCGAGCAGATGGTTACAGCCATAATGCCGATGGGCGACATGTTCATGCTCTCTGCAGGCTCGGATGTGTATCAGGCTAAGACTATCCTGCTCGCTACCGGAGCTGCTGCAGCCAAGGGATTCGACGGAGAAGAAGACCTCCTCGGCCGCGGCGTCAGCTACTGCGCTACATGCGACGGATTCCTGTACAAGGGCAAAACCATCGCTGTGTTCTGCGGCGATGAGAGATTCGAGCATGAGGTCGACTATCTTGCCGAACTCGCTGACAAGGTATATGTTGCGTCCGGTTATGCAGGCGGAAAGTACGGAAAGAACGGCAGCGGAGCAGAAGGTGAGAACGCAGGAAAGATCGAGCTGCTCGCAAAGCCGATGAAACAGATAAAAGGCGGACTCAAGGCGGACGGAGTCGTGCTTACTGACGGCACAGAGGTGGCTGTTGACGGCATATTCTGCCTCCGCAACTCCATTGCACCGACGACACTTCTCAAGGGACTTGAACTTGACGGAGCGCATGTTATCGTTGACAGAAACATGAACACGAATATGCCGGGCGTTTTCGCAGCAGGAGACTGCACGGGCAGGCCTTACCAGATAGCAAAGTCCGTCGGAGAGGGCAATATAGCGGCACATACGATCATAGAATATCTTGCTGAAAAGAAGTAGCTCCCGATGAACAGGAAGAAACTATCCATACCGGCAGTTATCGACTTTCTCGACAAGAAGAACTGCCTTGCGGAAGCAGACAGGATAATAAAGGAAAGAAAGATTGAAGGCATGAGCAGGCTGAAGATCGCCAAGGAGATCTACTTTCATGCTGTAGTATTTGATTTCTGCATGAGGACCGGAAACTTCGGCTGGCTTATGAAGCATGCGGACCCTGTTGACCTTGAAGACGGGGGAGATACCAGGTTCAGAAGGTTCTGGTTTGATCTGGTGTGGAGATTAAAACGTTAGATCTTTAAGATAATTTATTGATGACACAGCGTACCGGTGATCACAAAAGAATAACACTTGGAATACTTGCACACGTCGATGCGGGCAAGACGACTCTTTCCGAGGCGCTGCTGTACAGTACCGGCGAACTCAGGAAGATAGGCAGGGTAGACCACGGAGATGCATTTCTCGACGACAGCGAGATAGAGCGTAACCGCGGCATTACTGTCTTCTCAAGGCAGGCCGTATTCAGGCTTAAAGGAGAGACGGAGACCGAAGTAACGCTTATCGATACTCCGGGCCATGTTGACTTCGCCGCCGAGATGGAAAGAGCTCTCTCGGTTATCGACTACGCACTGCTTGTTGTAAGCGGTTCAGAGGGAGTGCAGGCACACACAAGAACTCTGTACAGGATGCTTCGCGACAGGAGCATCCCTGTTTTCGTGTTCATCAATAAGATGGACATAGCAGTGAGAGACCGGAGGGATATCCTGGACGAGCTGGCTTCGGAGCTCGGATGCGGAGCCGTTGATTTCAGCATGGTCTCAGGGACTAAGGAAGTGAGCGGAGAGGCGCTCGAGAAGTTCACGGATGATGTGACGCTTCATTCTCCGGCTCTTGCAGACTATGCGCTTGAGCATGGACTTGACTGCCTCATACCTGACCGCGAGATAGCCCTGGCTGTAAGAAGCGGCGAGCTTGTTCCGTGCGTATTCGGCTCGGCTCTTAAGCTCGAGGGGATAGATGACCTGACCGGCGTTCTCGGAAGATACACCCTGATGCCTGAATTCGGAGAAGAATTCGGAGCCAGGATATATAAAATAGCAAATGCCGAAGACGGCAGCAGGCTTGCGTTCGCAAGGATAACAGGCGGGACGCTTAAGGTGAAGGACACCGTGACGGTTCATCACAGAACTCACGGAGGCGCATCTTCTGAGACTGCTGACAGCGAGGCCAAGATCAACCAGATACGCATGTATTCGGGCAGCCGCTATACAGCAGCCGATGCAGCCTCTGCAGGATGCGTCTGCGCCCTGACGGGCCTTCCGGATGTGATGCCGGGTGACTCGCTCGGAAATGAAGAGCCGGAGGGTGATGCGGTTATCAGGCCGTTCATGGTGTATACGGTAAACGGACCGGACGGAATGGATCCTTATCTTCTTATGAAGGACCTTGAAAAACTCGCGCAGGAGGACCCGTCCCTCAACGTGCGCCCGAGGCAGGATACCGGTGAGACAGAGATCCGCCTCATGGGTCAGGTGCAGCTTGAAGTGCTGCAGACCATGATAAAGGACAGATTCGGATATGATGTCACATTCGGAGCGGGCAAAGTGCTGTACCTTGAGACTGTATCTGATGCATTCGAAGGCGTCGGACATTTCGAGCCTCTCAGGCATTATGCCGAGGTGCACCTCATAATAGAGCCGGGAGAAAGCGGCAGCGGCATTGTGATCGACAGCACGGTGCCTGAGGATGAGCTTGCGAGGAACTGGCAGAGGCTCATCATGACGCATATAGAAGAAAAAGAGCATACAGGCGTGCTTACAGGCTCGCCTCTGACAGATGTGAGGATAACTCTGGCAGCAGGCAGGGCGCACGACAAGCATACAAACGGAGGAGACTTCAGAGAGGCAACATACAGAGCTATAAGAAATGCTCTCATGCAGGCCCGGGCTGCAGGCTCGGCAGTCCTGCTCGAACCGTGGAATGAATATGAGATAGAGCTTCCTGCCAAGTCAGTGGGCAGGGCGATGACAGATATCAAGCAGATGGGAGGCACCCAGCAGAGCCTCGAACAGGCCGGCGATACCGCAAGGCTCAGGGGCAGAGTGCCTGCATCTGAGATCGCCGGATACCAGCAGACGCTCATTTCATATACGGGAGGCGCCGGGAGGATATCCTGCACGCCTTCAGGATATGCGCCGTGTCACAATGCGGATGAGGTCATCGCAGAGTCAGGCTATGATCCTGAGAGGGATACTGACAATCCTGCTGACTCGGTATTCGTTTCGCACGGCGGCAGCGACATCGTCAGATGGGACGAGGTGACTGAGCATATGCACATAGGAAGCGTGCTGAAAAGGCGTGCCGGACAGGGCGATGGCAGCAGTGGCGGCTGGTATTACCGGGGCGCCATGCGGTCCGCTGCGGGAGGCGGTGCTCCGTCTTCTGAAGAGAGAAAGCGGCAGATAGCTGCTGAAAACGAGCTTCGCATGATATTCGAGCGCACTTACGGACCGGCTAAGAACCGCACGGGAAAGGGCGCAAGAGAAGCGAGATACGGAGAAGACAGCTTTGCCCCTGAGAAAACACCTGAGCAGCAGGCTGCCGACGATCTTCGCAACCAGCAGATAAGAGAGAAGCATGAGAAGAAGAAAACCGCACCTGCCGAAGAAGTGAAACCGGTGGTGCTGATAGACGGGTACAATCTGATCTATTCGGACGAGTACCTCAAGGATCTTTCGAAAAAGGACATGGGCGGAGCGAGAGACCAGCTGCTTGAGCGTCTCTGCAACTACGCTGCATATACAGGAACGGAGACGATAGTCATATTTGATGCATATAATGTTGCGGGCGGCACGGGATATGAAGAGGACCATCTTGGCCTCAGAGTGATATATACAGCTGAGGATGAGCCTGCGGATATCCGCATAGGCAAGCTGACCGGCACAATGAGAGGGCGCAGGATGTATGTTGTCAGCTCTGATGTGCTGGTGCAGCAGGACTCATTCGAGCACGGGGCGCTGAGGATATCCTCGCGCGAGTTCATGGGACTTCTGGCGCAGACCGAGGAAGAGATTCGCGCCTCGCTATAGATAACAGGAAGGAGACATCATATATATGCTGCCGGGAACACGCAGTAAATAGTATTGTTCTGAATTAATACAAATATTTGTCTGAAAAATATCGAAATCGATTGAGAATCTTATTAAATGATGATAAAATGGCGAGGATTGAGGCCGTAATTGTCAGACATAACCTGATAAAGGCCGGAATCGCTGACTAAGATAGTAAGGATCGCCTTGGGGTCACAAAAGGCAAGATATAGAAATGGGACCGGGGATCCATAACGAAAGGAGAATAGATTATATGAAAGTAGCAATCAATGGATTCGGACGTATCGGAAGACTTTCTTTCAGAAAGCTCTACAAGGAAGAGAATATCGAGATCGTTGCTATCAACGACCTGACAAGCCCTCACATGCTCGCTTATCTTCTCAGAAATGACAGTGTACAGAAGAGATTCGACGCTGTAGTAGAAGAGGCTGAGGACGGAATCATCGTAGACGGAAAGAAGTTCCCTGTATACGCTGAAGCTGATGCAAGCAAGCTCCCTTGGGGCGAGCTCGGAATCGACGTTGTACTCGAGTGCACAGGATTCTATACATCAAAGGCTAAGAGCCAGGCTCACATCGATGCCGGCGCTAAGAAGGTACTCATTTCTGCTCCTGCAGGCAATGATCTCCCTACAATCGTTTACGGCGTTAACCACGAGACACTGACCAAGGAAGATACAATCGTATCCGGCGCTTCCTGCACAACAAACTGCCTCGCTCCTATGGCTAAGGCACTTGCTGAATACAGAGAGCTCAGAACAGGATTCATGACAACAATCCACGCTTACACTGGTGACCAGATGATCCTCGACGGACCACACAGAAAGGGTGACCTCAGAAGAGCAAGAGCAGGAGCTATCAACATCGTTCCTAACTCAACAGGCGCTGCTAAGGCTATCGGTCTTGTAATCCCTGAACTCGCCGGCAAGCTGATTGGATCCGCTCAGAGAGTTCCTGTTCCATCAGGCTCCATCACAATCCTCGACGCTACACTCAAGGATATGACTGACACTGTTTCCGTAGAGGGCATCAACGAGGCTATGAAGGCTGCTGTTACTGAGTCCTATGGATACACTGAGGAAGAGATCGTTTCCAGCGACGTTATCGGAATGAGCTACGGTTCACTCTTCGACGCTACACAGACTCTCGCTCAGCAGTGCGGAACACACATCTTCGAGGTAAGAGTAGTTGCATGGTACGACAACGAGATGAGCTATGTAAGCCAGCTCTGCAGAACTCTCAAGCACATGGGAACACTCGTATAGTTAAGAAACATATCATCTTTGATAATTCATACAAAAGGGGCTGTCGCACAATAAAAAGTGTGGCAGCCTCTTAACTTAAACAGCAGACAGCTTCAGACAGAGAGCAAGCTCTCAGTCATCAGCAGTCTGCTGTTTTTACTTTTTGCGCACAATAACACTACGCTTTTATTCTT
>JAWRIG010000048.1:0-24372 GCA_040308005.1 Anaerovoracaceae bacterium
TTGCGGTAGAGCCCTATCGTGCGTATTATCTCCATGACCTCATCAGGGTCGGCTGCAGCCAGAGCCTCAGCATCGGGATATCTCCTGAAGAGCTCCGGTGTGACTTTGTTGACGCTAACATCGGTCGTCTGTGCTGACAGAGCGACTGCTACAATCAGCTCAAAAGGATCCCTGTGGTCGAGCGCGCACATGGCTTCGGGATGCATTTTTTCAAGCTTATCGAGAACATTTATGACGTCGGCGTCAGATATCATTTTTTCTGTACTCATATTACAAATCCTTGATTGACAAATGAAATAATTGTTCTATAGTAGTTAGTGATAGTATACAATACATGTTATTAAATACAATCTTAATATAAATATTTCAGCGAGGGACGACCATGGAAATCATCAACGGAGAAAAGTCAGGCCAGCCTCTTTCGGCAGGACTGTATCAGGAAATTCAGAAGGACATCCTTTCAGGCGAGCTTGAGTCAGGATCAAAGCTTACTGAAGCTGCTGTCTGCAAGAGATATGCTGTCAGCAGGACTCCTGTAAGGGAAGCTTTCCGCCAGCTTGAAGCAGACGGCCTTATAGAGAACATCCCTAACAGAGGAGCCTTTGTAACCGGACTTACCAAGCGTGATATTTCCGATCTGTTTGATCTCAGAGCTCTGTTCGAGATCCAGGCGGTCGAATGGGCTATCAAGCGCATGACTGCAGAAGATATAGATGCCTTAAGAGAGACCGTGGAATTCATGGAGTTCTATACTCTCAAGGATGATGTTGAGAAGGTTCTCAGCTTCAATTCACAGTTCCACAATACCATCTACGCAGGCACCAAGGACAGGATGATCCAGAAGACACTGTCGACCTACCAGACCTATCTCAAGCACTCAGCTCCGCCTAAGACCATCACAGGCGATTACCTGAGGACTATACTTGACGAACATAAGGCGATCTTTGCAGCCTTCGAGAACAAGAACGTTGCTGCCGGACGCAAAGCCATGGAATACCATATGGAGCAGTCCAAGCTTCGCCGTATAGCCAAGTACTTCTGATTTTCGCAATAAACTGCCTGAATAAAAGCTCCGGGTTTTATTCCGGAGCTTTTGTAATGCTTTTCTAGAGGCCGAGCAGATGCATGACTGCTGTCACACCCGGCATGAGTATAAGATCCGTTATATTGGCAAATATGAGGATCAGGAGTATCCACTGCCCGTACTGATATACCTTGTACCACCAGCTGTATCTGTCAAGCCCGAAGAGCTGGGTGACTATGTTCCAGCCATCGAGCGGCGGACACGGAATGAGGTTGAATACCATGAGGCAGACATTGATGGAGACTGCATAATACACGATGTAGAATATGTTCTCCAGAAGCGGCGAGACGGCCGGTGATGAATAGGCCGCGCGAAGAAGCGCTCTTGCCGGGAACGAAAGGATCACTGCGACGATGAGATTCATCGTAACCCCTGCTATGGCAACGAGGAACTCATCGCGTCTCCTGTGCTTGTAGTATCCTGCGTCTATCATGACAGGCTTTCCCCATCCGAAGCCTACAAGGAGAAGAGCGATGAAGCCGACCGGATCTATGTGCGCCATCGGATTGATCGTGAGTCTTCCCTGCCTTCTCGGCGTCGGATCTCCGAGTCTGTCGGACATCCATGCGTGTGCGAATTCGTGGAGGCTGAGTCCGAGTATTATTCCCGGAAGAGTCAGCAGTTTAGTAATTATTGTCTCTACCATATTGATGTGGATCCTTCCTGCTATGTATCACAGTATCTCGGTAAGGAGTCTTGATATCGATTCTGCAAGCCTCTCGTAGAGGCTGATATTGTCCCTGTCCTTCTGTGTATATTCTCTTGAAAACTTCATATCCTCCTCAAACTGCCTGTTCATCCGCTGCGTAACGCTACGGTCGTATATAAAGGCGTTAGATTCGAAGTTGAGCCTGAAGCTTCTTATGTCAAAATTGCATGAGCCTGCGGTGCATACTTCCCCGTCTACAGTCAGAGTCTTGGCGTGAAGAAAACCGTTCCTGTAGATGTAGATGTGAGCGCCCTCGCGTATGAGCTTGCCCGCATTGTAAAGCGTTGTCCTGTATACGAACGGGTGATCGGGCATCGACGGGATCATTATCCTGACATCGAGCCCCGACCTTGCAGCCATGGCGAGTGATTCAAGCATCGGTGAGTCCGGAACGAGATACGGAGTCTGGATGTATATGCTCTGCTTCGCACCGGTGATCATCTTCATCATGCTGATCTTGATCTCTTCCTTATCGGACTCAGGTCCGCATGATACGATCTGCACAGGTATGCTTCCGAGGTCCGCCTTGTAGGCGTATTTGATGGACTGCTCAACAAGGTCGAGCTTCTCGCGTGAAGCATACCTCCAGTCCTGATAGAAGCGCTCGTTGAGAGCCGCTATCACGTTGCCTCTTAATATGAGCTGCGTATCTCTCCAGTAGCCGAACTTCTTGACCTTTCCAAGGTATTCGTCGGCTATATTGAAACCGCCGATGTAACCGATCTCATTATCGATGATCGCAAGTTTCCGGTGGTTTCTGTAGTTGATCCTGAAGTACATGTGCCTTATGAGCGGCTTGAAGAAGTATGCGTATCTGCCGCCGGCTTTTCTGAATTCCCTCAGGTTGGTGTATCCGATGCTCCTGCTTCCCAGAGCGTCGATGAGAAGTCTTACCTTGACGCCCTCCTGCGCCTTGCGCGTCAGAAGATCGATAAGCTCATTTCCCGTATCATCATCTCTGACTATGTAGTAGCACAGCTTGATCGTATATTTTGCGTTCCTTATATCCTCGAGGAGCCTGTCAAACATCTCCTGCCCGTCGAATATGAGCTCCACATCCTTGCAGTCTATGAGAAGCGAATTGGCATAGTCGAGGTTGAGAGCGATCATGCTCCGCCATTTATAGGTCTCATCCAGCGGATTGTCGGAAATTCCGTTTCTGACGGCCTCTTTCTGCCAGCCGACAAGTGTGTCGATACCTGCTTCTTCGTCTGCTGTCATGCGGAATATCTTCTGCCTGGCGATATTCTGCGACAGTATCAGGTACAGGAGCAGTCCCAGTACGGGAAGTATGTACAGGACCATGATCCAGGCCATAACAGCGGAAGCTGACTTGCGTCGGTCGAAGAATATAAGGCCGATTGAAATCAGGGTGTTCAGAATATAGACGAACACCATTATGTGCGAGAATGTCATAGAATCAATAAGAGATGAAATAATACTGCTCATCGATTTGGTGTTATCCCTGATCTGCTATCTGACTTCCCTTCCTTCAAGGCTGAAGGTCTTGCTTTCGGTGATCTCAACATTCACAACGGTCCCGATGATATCCTCAGGATTCCTGTCTGAAGTGAAGTTGACCAGCTTGAAACCGTCGGTCCTGCCTGCGTATGCATCATCCGCGTTCTTGCTGACGCCTTCGACGAGGACCTCATATGTTTTGCCCTTATACTCGAGATTCTTCTCGAGACTTATCTCGTTCATGACATCAACGAGACGGTCAAAACGCCTGTGCGTCACTTCGTCAGGTATCTGGTCGGTGAATTTTGCGGCAGGTGTCCCTTCTCTCGGAGAGTAAATGAATGTGAAAGCCGAGTCATATCTGACCCTGCGGGCCATCTCGAGGGTGCCTTCAAAGTCCTCTTCTGTCTCGCCCGGGAATCCCACGATGATGTCCGTGGAGATCGTGATGTCCGGGCATGCTTCTCTAAGTTTATCAACGATGCTGAGATATTTCTCAGTGTCGTAATGCCTGTTCATGCGCTTAAGCACAACATCGCTTCCCGACTGAAGCGGAAGATGTATGTTGTGGCAGAGCTTGCCGCACGTACGGAAGCAGTCGATCATCTTATCTGATATATCCTTAGGATGCGATGTCATGAATCTGATCCTGATGATGCCCTCTATGTCATTGACAGCATGTATAAGATCGGCAAAATCATGACCTGCAGGGTCCCTGTAGGAGTCGACGTTCTGTCCGAGCAGCATTACCTCTTTGACTCCGTCTGCAGCAAGGCACTCGATCTCGCGGACTACCTCGCTCATGACTCGGCTCTTCTCTCTTCCCCTCGTATACGGGACTATGCAGTATGTGCAGAAATTGTTGCAGCCGTATGTGATATTGACAAGAGCCTTGTGGTCATACATGCGCTTTGGCTTCATTTCAGCCTCGTCTATAACCGGGTTATTGTCAATTATGCTGCGCTGCTTTCTGCCTGTCCTGAGGCGCTTTTCGAGAAGCTCCGGGAACTCTGCGATGTTCTGGGTGCCGAATACTATGTCGACCCAGGAGAACTGCTGGTTGATCTTTTCAACTATTCTCGGCTGCTGAGGCATGCATCCGCAGACACACAGAACAAAGTCAGGATTCTGCTTCCTGACTTTCTTGAACTGGCCCAGCACTCCGAAGAATCTCTTGTCTGCATTCTCGCGGACACTGCACGTATTGATGACAACGACATCTGCCTTATAGGCATCTTCCTGATGTTCGTACCCCATGGCCTCCAGAAGACCGGCGATGTTCTCAGAGTCATGCTCGTTCATCTGGCAGCCATAGGTGATGATATTATATGTTTTCATTATCTACTGTAATTCGTCCTTCTTGCTTCTTGACATGAGGAGTTTGACAGCCTTTTCAGGCGCAAGCTCACCTTTGAGTACGTTCTCTGTGACTCTGCAGATAGGCATCTCAACGTCGTACTTCTCTGCAAGCTCACATACTGCCTCTGCTGTATAGTAACCCTCGACTACCGAGCCTACTCTCTTTACCGCATCCTCGGCTTCAAGCCCGAGTCCGATAAGAAGACCGCATCTTCTGTTTCTTGAAAGATTGGTCGAGCAGGTTACGATAAGGTCGCCGATACCTGAAAGGCCTGAGAAAGTCTCAGGGTTGCCGCCCATAGCAGTACCGAGCCTCTTGATCTCGTGGATCGCTCTTGTCATGAGAGCAGCTCTTGCGTTGGAGCCGAGCTTCATGCCGTCGGAAATACCTGTAGCGATAGCTATGACGTTCTTGACAGCGCCGGCGATCTCAACGCCGATCATATCTTCCTGTGTATATACCCTGAACTGGTCAGACATGAATACGTTCTGGATGTATTCAGCTGCAGCTTTGTTCTTTGATGCTGCGACAACACCTGCAGGGAAATTCCTTACTATCTCTTCTGCGTGTGACGGTCCTGAAAGTGCAACATATGTTGCTGTAGGGATAGTCTCAGCTGCAACTTCGGACAGTCTCTTGAGAGTCTTCTGCTCGATACCCTTGGCGAGGTTAACTGCAATGACTCCTTCCTCGAGCCAGTCAGCGCATTTTTCTGAAACTGATCTGAACTGCTGAGTTGGAACGGCGAAGACGACGATGGACTTGCCCTTTACTGCTTTCTTAAGATCGCTCGTATAGTTGATGCGGTCGCTCAGTATCGCATAAGGCAGATAGTGGTCGTTCATCCTGCGCTCTTTCATGAGCTGGATGGCTGCCTTGTTTCTTCCGTAGAGAGTGACATCATGTCCTCTGTATACGAGAAGGTTAGCCATTGCGGTACCGAATGAACCGTTGCCTATGACGGCTATGCTGCACTTGTTGTCTCCGAGGTCAGGGATCTCGGTTCCCGCATAATAATCAACCGGTTCCGGTTCAGGTCTTATCGCTTCCTGAGTCTGTGCCCCGATAAGTTCAGGCTCCTGAGTTGCATCGGCTGCAACCGGGGACTCGCCTGCCTCAAGGTCCTCTATCTCCTGGGAGTCTGCGCCCAACTTCTTTATTTCATCCTCGCTGAGAGGCTTATCAGCAACTGCTACTTCAGATGCTGCATCTTCTCCTTTCATCTCTTTGTGGCCGATAGTGAGAGCTTTTTCCTCACCTCTCGACAGCCTGATTATGTTGGAGATGTGCATCAGCACAAGGAATACTGCCATGCCGACGGCAAAATAGAAATAATCAGGGTCATAGTAGTAAATAAGTGCCGGGAATGAAACAACAGCTGCGATAGAGCCTACTGACATGCGGCGTGTTACTGCGAGGCAGATAGCTGCGATGAAGAAAGCTGCTATTGCGCTCGGCCAGCTCATTGCAAGTGCTGAACCGAATGCGCACGCTACTCCCTTGCCTCCCTTGAATCCCCAGAGGACCGGGAAGCAGTGCCCGAGAACAACACAGGCAAATGCCACCATGCTGCCGTAAGCCTCTGCCATGTGGTAGCCGACCTGTACAGCTGCGAATCCCTTAAAGATGTCTATGGCGAGGCATATGAGTCCAGGAGTAAGACCGAGAACTCTGATCGCATTGGTAGTGCCTGCGTTGCCGCTGCCCTCCTTGCGGATGTCCGTACCGTAGAAAACTTTGCTTATGATGATCGACGGGTTAATATTTCCCAAAGCGTATGCGATCACACCGATGATGATAAGCCTTGTGATATCAACAGTCATTGTTTCTCTCCTCTCCTCTCGTTCCACACGAATTTGATAGAAGTTCCTTCAAAGTTGAAGTGCTCTCTGATCTTGTTCTCAAGATATCTTGAATATGAGAAATGCATCAGTTCTCTGTCGTTGATGCTGAACGAGAACAGAGGCGGGCACGTCCCTATCTGCGTGCCGTAGTAAATCTTAAGTCTTCTGCCCTTATCCGACGGTGGCTGTCTCATCATAACAGCATCTTCAATGATGCTGTTGAGTTTTCCGGTGGTTATCCTCATGCTGCGCGCATCGGAAATGCGGGCAGCCCTGTCGATGATATCGTATATCCTGAGCTTGTTCAGGACGGATACGAACAGAACAGGAGCATACGAAGCGAAGAGCAGTTCGCCCTTGATCTTGCGCTCATAGTCTCTCATCGTGTTGGTCTCCTTCTCGATGAGATCCCACTTGTTGACGACGATCATGAGGCCTTTGCCTGCTTCATGCGCATATCCTGCGATCTTCTTATCCTGCTCGGTCAGTCCTTCCGCAGCATCTATCATGAGGATGCAGATATCGCATCTCTCGATGGCTGCGATGGCTCTTACAACGCTGTACTTCTCGATCGTATCGTTTACACGGCTCTTCTTTCTGAGACCGGCGGTATCGATGAGAGTGTACTCTCTGTCTTTGTAAGTAAAAGGTGTATCTATAGTGTCTCTTGTAGTGCCTGCTATCGGGCTTACAATTACACGGTTTTCCTTGGTAAGTGCATTGACAAGAGAAGACTTTCCTACATTAGGCTTGCCTATGATCGCGATGTTGACACTGTCATCTCTTCTGCCGTATGCATCATCCGGGAATCCCTCTACGATGCGGTCGAGAAGGTCGCCCATGTTGGTCATGTTGGCAGCACTGATGGCGATTGGATCGTCGAATCCGAGTTCATAGAAGTCGTAGATCGCTTCATATGCTCTGGACGGCTTGTCCACCTTGTTGACAACGAGAATGATCTCCTTGCCGGTGCGCCTCAGCATGGACGCGACCTCGCGGTCTGCCGTGGTGAGGCCTTCTTTGCCGTCGACCATGAAGACTATGACATCAGCCATATCCATAGCCATTACAGCCTGATCTCTCATCTGAGCGAGGATGGTGTCATCGGTCTTGACTTCGATGCCGCCTGTATCGATCACGGCAAACTCCTTGCCGTTCCACTCAGCCTCGGCATATATCCTGTCGCGTGTAACACCCGGGATATCCTCGACGATAGCACGTCTCTCGCCTATTATTCTGTTGAAAAAAGTTGACTTGCCTACATTAGGTCTGCCTACTATAGCAAGTATCGGTTTACTCATTTCTTACCTCTTCTGTCTGCTGTTATTCTTCAAATATGCTCTCTGCAAAGTCGTGCGCATTGAAAGGCACGAGATCATCGAGGCCTTCGCCTATTCCGATGAACTTGATCGGCATATCGAACTGGTCTGCGATCGTGATGGAGATGCCGCCTCTTGCGGTTCCGTCCATCTTGGTCAGGATGATTCCGGTGATATCGGAAATTGCCGAGAACTCTTCAGCCTGGCTTACTGCGTTCTTGCCTGTGGTAGCATCAAGAACGAGAAGATTCTCTCTCGATGCTTCTGGATACTCTCTTGAGATGACCTTGCTCATCTTCTCGAGCTCCTTCATGAGGTTGACTTTGTTCTGGAGTCTTCCTGCTGTATCGCAGATGAGAACGTCGATGTTGTTTGACTTTGCCGACTGGATCGCATCATATATAACGGCTGTAGGGTCGGTTCCCTCCTCATGCCTGATGACTCTGACGCCGACGCGGTCTCCCCATGTCTGGAGCTGCTCAGCAGCAGCGGCACGGAAAGTATCGGCAGCAGCCAGCATTACTGTTTTGCCCTTCTTCTTGTACATGTGGGCGAGTTTAGCGATCGAGGTGGTCTTGCCGCCTCCGTTGATGCCTATCATCAGGATGATAAGAGGATAGTCCGTTGACATCTTGTTGCGCTCTCCCTTGTCCATGAGGCCTTCGATGATGCCGGAAAGTTCCTTCTTGATCTGTTTTTCCTTGATGATGTATCTTTCGTTGATCGCTGTATCAAGCTCCTTCATGATCGCATCAGAAGTATCTATTCCGATATCCGACATTACAAGGCCTTCCTCGAGCTCTTCCATGAACTCAGGGCCGAGGTCCGGGTTATCGTAGATAGCGTTGGTGATGCTGTCGATGAATTTGCGAAAAGTGGATTTCTTTTCAAAAAGTCCCATTATGTTTCTCCTATTCTATTCCTTCTACGTCGAACTCGTCGCCGAGCCTGAGAGAAAGCATTCTGGATATTCCCTGCTCAGGCATCGTGACTCCGTAGAGGACGTCTGCATGCTCCATGGTTGCCTTCTGGTGTGTGATGAGGGCGAACTGTATGTTGTCGAATTTCTTGAGATATGCTGAGAAATTCTCGATGTTCACTTCATCAAGCGCTGCTTCGACCTCGTCGAGGATGACGAACGGTGTCGGCTTGGCCTTGAGAACGGCAAACATAAGAGCGATAGCGGTCAGTGTCTTCTCTCCGCCGGAAAGCAGGTTGATGTTCTTTAGCTTCTTTCCAGGCGGCTGAGCTGTGATCTCAATACCCGACTCGAGCGGCTTTGACTCATCCTCAAGGCGCAGCTCGGCATAGCCTCCTCCGAAGAGCTCCTTGAAGGTCTCTTCAAAGTTGACTACGACCTGATCGAAGTTCTCCTTGAACCGCGTTCTGATGGTCTTATCCATGTTGGAGATGATCTCGTTGAGCTCGTTCATGGCTCTTGTGAGATCGGACTCCTGAGCCGTCATGAATTCATAACGCTTGCTGACAGCCTTGTATTCCTCGATGGCGCTGACGTTGACATCGCCGAGCTCCGCCAGGCGGAGTCTGACTTCGCGCGACTCCCTGTTGCCCGCCGTAATGGCGAAGTCAGGAGCCCTCATATCGAGGGCCTCGGCGTAGGATATCTCAAACTCCTCCCAGAGCTTTTCCTTCTGGGTATCAAGCAGAGTCTCATTCCTTGCTGTCTTGACTTCAAGCTTATATTTCTTTTCCCTTATATCCTCAATGGATGAACGGACCTGTCTCTGCTCGGACATGAGAGTCTCGTTCAGCGACCTGTTTTCATCCTGCTTTGAGGATATCTCGGCTATCTTGGCTTCGAGTGCGGCCTTGGACTCCTTGAGCTCGGATTCCTTGTCACTCTGCTCTGCTCCGCTCGATGTAAGAAGATCTCTTGATGCTTCAAGCTCTTCAGCGGACTCCCTGTAATCGTTAAGGGATTCTTCAAGCTCAGTCACATCATCTCTGACTCTTTCGATGATCTCATTTCTTGAGAGCACCTTGGACTCGTACTCACCGATGCGGACTTTAAGAGCAACTATCTTCTCGTTATCATCCTCGATTACCGGTTTAAGGCTGTCAAGCTCATTCATGAGCTCGCCTGCCTTCGCCTCGGACTCTGCATATTCCTTTTCAGCAAGTCCGATTTTCTCTTTATATCCGGCGATCATGGAGTCGGCTCTTGAGATATCTTCAGCGATGCTCTCAAGCTCATTCTTATATCTTTCCGAAGCGCCCTTATCTGCATTTACAAGCTCTTCAGCGTGATCGCGGTCAGTCTTAAGGACGTTGTATGCAATCTCGAGCTCTGTGACCTTGTCCCTCTGATTGTCTCTGTCATCGGCAAGGTCGTTGCTGCGCTTTTTCTCGTTTTCTATTTCAGTGGAAAGCTCTTCGATCTTCTTTCTGAATCCATTGATGGTTTCGGTAAGAGTGCTGATCTCTTTCTTTCTGTCGAGGAGATTTGCAGACTTATTGGCGAATCTTCCGCCGGTAATAGCACCTGAAGAATTGATGACCTCTCCTTCAAGCGTAACGATCCTGAAACCGCCCGGTGCAGATTTTGACATCCTGACGGCGTTATCCATGTTGTCAGCTATGATGACCCTGCAGAGAAGATAATCGATGATCTCGGAATATCTGCTCTCGCCCGTTACCATATCTGAAGCGATTCCAAGATACCCTGCAGCATCCTTTACACGGCTGCCCGGATCGATCCTGTCAGCAGTTACTGACTCGACAGGAAGGAATGTTGCACGGCCTGATTTAGTTGATTTGAGCCAGCTTACAGCGGCCTTGGCATCAGAGTCAGTGTTGCAGACGATGTGCTGAAGAGCGCCGCCGAGAGCGGTCTCAACAGCTGTCTCGTATCCGTCCGGAACGGTGATGATATCAGAAACAGTACCGACGATACCGTTAAGGTGCTTCTGCATGAGAGACCTTACAGTATTGTTGTAACCTTCATAGTTGGCTTCCATCTCTTCGATGGTGCTGCGGCGTGCAGCTGCTCTTGAAGCCTTGTCGGTAAGCTCGGAGATTTCTGCATTCAGCTCATCGATGCGTCTTGTTGCCGATAATATATTATTGGCAATCTCAAAGATCATTTCCTTCTCTCTTTCTAGCTCTTCTCCGCTTGTCTTGATCTCTCCCTCAAGGCGCTCAAGAACGGCGCGGTTTTCAGCTTCCGCCCTGTCTCTTCCTGCGAATTCCTCTCGGATAGCTTCGCTTCTTTCCTCGAGAGTGTTCTTGTAGTTGCCGAGAGTGGTGATTTCCGCATTTCTGCCGACATTCTGATTGCTGAGATCGATCATATGGCTGCGGAGGTCCTCTATCTTAGTGCTGATATCAGTTGATCTTGCGCTGTGCGTGCTGTAGTCGATTACAGCCAGGCGAAGCTCTTCTCTGACACCTTCCACCTCGGAATTGAGCTCGGCATCATGCGCTTCGAGCTCGCTAAGCTCCTGCTTGGATGCAGCCAGCTTTTCTCCGGCGGATGCGATCTCATCGTTGATCCTCGCAAGCTCTCTTTCGATGCCTGCGAGCTTTTCTTTATTTAGTTCTCCTCCGCTTGTAATCGTATTGAGCTCGTCGATTACGGTAAGGAGCTGCGAGTTTGCCTCAGCATATCCTGATGAAAGCTCTGAATCGTTGTCTCTGCAGCTCTCAAGCGCTGCGTCGATCTCGGCAAGCCTTGCATCGGATGCTGATACGGCAGCCGAAAGCTCTTCGAGCTCAGCACGTCCTGCTTCAACTCCTGCGGAAAGAGAATCGAGATTGTGAAGTATGATATTGATCGTCAGGTACTTGTATCTGTCTCTCAGTTCAAGATATTCAGACGCCTTTTCGGAATCCTCCTTAAGGCCGCCTATCCTGCCCTCTATTTCAGCAATGATATCCCTGACTCTCTCGAGATTGGCTGATGCAGACTTGAGCTTGTTTTCAGCTTCAGCCTTCCTGCTCTTGTACAGTACAACACCGGCAGCCTCCTCAAATATCTGGCGCCTGTTCTCAGGACGTGTGCTGACGATGTCAGCAATCTTGCCCTGGCCGATTATCGAGTATCCCTCGACACCTATACCGGTGTCCATGAAGAGCTCTCTAATATCCCTGAGTCTGCACTGATTGCCGTTGATGAGATATTCGCTCTCGCCTGAACGGAACATTCTCCTGGTGACAGCGACCTCGTTATATTCAAGCGGAAGGATATTCTCGGAATTGTCTATGACAAGAGTGACCTCGGCCATTCCCTTAGGCTTTCTTGTCGCTGTTCCGGCAAAAATAACATCCTGCATCTTGTTTCCGCGGAGCTGCTTGGAGCTCTGCTCACCGAGGACCCACCTTAGTGCGTCGCTGATGTTGCTCTTGCCGCTTCCGTTAGGACCTATGATGCAGGTGATACCATCATTAAATTCAATATTCACAGGGTCCGCGAATGACTTGAAACCCTGCATTTCGATTCGCTTGAAATACACTTACATTTCTCCCTTCGAAAGTGCATCCTTTGCAGCTTCCTGCTCGGCCTTGGACTTGCTCTTACCCTTGCCTCTGCCGATGGCTTTGCTTCCTGCAACGACCTCAACTGTAAAAGTCTTATCGTGATCCGGTCCGCTTTCAGATACAGTATTATACTTTATGCGGATATCATGGTGCTTTTCCTGGATCTTTTCCTGAAGCATCGTCTTGTAATCATTGCGGAGCTTGCCGGCAACAGCCAGGCTGATCTTGTCCTTGAGAAGATCAAGCACTACTCTTTTGCCTGCTTCATAGCCGCCGTCTGTGATTATCGCTCCGATAAGCGCTTCAAAACAGTCTGCGAGAATGGAATCCTTATTCCTTCCCCCGGTTGCAGACTCTCCTTTTCCCATGTAGATATAATCTCCGAGGTCGATGCCTCTGGCAGCGTCAGCCAGAGACTCCTCGCGGACTACATCAGCACGGTTCCTTGACAGTACGCCTTCAGGAGCATCCTTCATGATACGGAATATCTCCGCTCCGACGACTGCGTCAACATATGCATCTCCGATGAATTCCAGACGTTCGTTATTCTCTGAATATTCCATCTTATGCTCAGAAGAGTATGAACTGTGAGTGAGCGCATTCGTAAGAAGCGTTCTGTCAGCAAATTCATACCCTATCCTTTCAAGAAGCTCATTTACTTCTCTCATATGTATCCTTCCCTCCTGATGCGCAGAAGATGCTATTCGCTGTCAGCAGAAGCCTTGAACAGCTCCTCATTCTGAGTAACCGCATCTTCAATCATCTTCGTTACGTTGTTGCGTATATAAGGAATCGCTTTAAGAATAGCCCAGTACACTTCAGGCTCGCCTGAATTGCCGTGAACCTTAAGGACAGCGCCCTTGAGTCCGAGTATAGGCGCTCCGCCAACTTCCGCATAATCAAAGAGCTTCTTGAGTTCTTTAATTTTGTTATATGCGAGCAGCGCTCCGAGCTTGGCCTTGACGCCTTCCTGGAGTTTTTCCTTGAACTTGCTCATGATGGCAAGTACAGCGCCTTCACTTCCCTTGAGGAAGATGTTGCCGGAAAAGCCGTCTGTGATTACAACATCGCAGTCTGTGACTGCCACGTCGCGGCCTTCAATGTTGCCGGCAAAATTGATGCTGCCTGAAGAAAGAAGCCTGTGCGCCTCTTTGTGCAGCTCATCTCCCTTCGCAGACTCTGCTCCGATGTTGAGAAGTCTGACCTCAGGTGACTTGATTCCTTTGACACCCTCGACATACATAGCCCCCATGATGCCGTTCTGGAAGATGTATTCAGGCTTGGCCTCTACGTTGGCGCCGCAGTCAAGCAGCAGTGTAGTGCCTCCGTTGTGCATCTTCGGGAACCATGCCGCGATGGCAGGACGTCTGATGCCCTTGATCCTTCCGAGCGTAACAAGACCGCCGGCAAGAAGAGCGCCGGTGCTGCCTGCACTTATGAGAGCATCAGCCTCGCCTGACTTGATCATGGTGAGAGCCTTGACGATGGTTGAATCCTTTTTCTTTCTTACTGCCATAGCCGGAGCTTCGTCATTGGTGATGACTTCTGTCGCATCAATGACCTCGATATTCGAGCCGGTCCAGCCGTTTTCCTTAAGGCAGTTGTTCATGAGTTCTTCCGGGCCGATGATGCCGATAGTGACATCCTTATCTGTTTCCGCAAGCTCTGATGCTGCCCTGACAGCACCTTTGATTATTTCGCGGGGAGCGTTATCTCCTCCCATTCCGTCTATTATTATTTTCATCCCTGTTATACCTTACTGAAATATGTCCCTATACCAATATTATGCTCTGTTTGCAGCTCTCAGCTGGCCGCAGGCGGCATCGATATCGCTGCCGAGTGTCCTTCTTACAGTAACGGCGACTCCCTTGCTCTCAAGCGTCTGCCTGAAAGCTATGATGTTGCCTGCTTCTACAGTCCTGTACTCGCGTCCGCTGACCTCGTTAAGAGGAATCAGATTGACATGAGTGAGCCATCCCTTAAGATGCCCTGCAAGCTCGAGTGCATTCTCCTTCGAGTCATTGACTCCGTTAATAAGAGCGTACTCGAATGTTATCCTGCGGTGAGTGAGCTCTGTATATTCCCTGCAGGCAGACATGAGGTCGTCATAGCTGTACCTGCGGGCTACCGGCATAGTCCTGCGCCTTATCTCATCATTAGGTGCGTGAAGAGATACGGCGAGGTTTACCTGTGGAAAGTCTAGTGCAAAACGTCTGATCCCGGGAATGATGCCGCATGTCGATACTGTGATGTTGCGCATGCTGAGGCCGTATCCGTCGGGAGAGTTGATAAGTCTTAAAAAGCGTGACACTTCATCATAATTATCAAACGGCTCTCCCATGCCCATGAGAACGACGTGGTTTATGTCTTCTCCCGTGACCTTCTTCATCCTGAGAACTTCGCCGAGCATCTCTCCTGCGGTGAGGTCTCTCAGCTTTCCGTCCATCGTGGAGGCGCAGAATGTGCATCCCATGAGGCATCCTGCCTGCGTTGAGATGCAGATCGAATTGCCGTAGCTGTATTTCATGAATACGGATTCGACCCTTGCGCCGTCTGAGAATTCATACAGGCATTTTCTGGTCGCGTCCTTTGACGATTCCTGCATGACTACGACACCGGGAAGCCCGATGAAATAGCCAGCATCCGCAAGAGCATTACGGAGGCCGGCAGGCACATTCAGCATTTCGTCGAATGATGCCGCGCCTCTGGCCAGCCATCCGAATATCTGCTTTGCACGGAACTTCTTCTCCCCGAAGTCTTCAACTAATCTCTGAAGCTCGGGGAGCGAGTAGTTCAAAAGGTCAGATGATTTCTGCACTTTCAGTTAGATCCTTTCAACTGCGATTCCGGTCTTGTGACCGTTGATGTCGAATTCCTTCAGGTCTTCCTTGTATGTGATGCTCTTTGCTATCGTCTCATCCATGATGAAGTCTCTGGAGTTCTCGACTGCTGCTTTGATCTCATCGTCAGCGCAGAGGTATACGTTGATCTCTGTCATCATCTCGAAATCAGCCTGCTTACGGAGCTGCTGGATCTTGGAGATGACTTCTCTTACGTATCCCTGCTCGATGAGCTCAGGTGTCAGTGTTGTATCGAGGATAACGAATACGTTGTTATCCATGCCTACAACGAAGCCTTCCTTCGAAGAGATCCTTACGTCGAGGAGGTCCTCTGTGATCTCATACTTCTCACCTGCCAGCTCCATTTCAACCGGACCGTTTCCGATCTCAGCGATGAGAGCCTTGGCGTCAGCCTGTGCGAGAGCAGCGCCGAATGCCTTTACGTTCTTTCCGAGAACCGGGCCTGCAGCTCTGAAGTTAGGCTTGACCTGGAAGTTCATGTATGTGTCAAGGTCATCCTCGAACTGGACTTCCTTAACGTTGAGCTCTTCAGTGATCAGCGGTGTGAGGTCGTCGATGACATCCTTGTATCTTCCGTCAACGATAACCTTGGAGAGCGGCTGTCTTACCTTGAGCTTCTCCTGCTCTCTGGTGCTGCGGCCGAGGTTGACGAGAGTCTTGACGAGGTCCATTCTCTCCTCTACCTTCTCGTCGATCATGTCTTCTCTTGCAACCGGATAATGAGCAGTGTGAACTGTCTCTTTGCCTGTCAGCTTGGTGAAGATCTCATCCGAGATGAACGGTGCAACAGGCGCCATCATCTTGGACAGTCCTACGAGGATCTCATATGTTGTAGCATATGCAGCCTGCTTATCAAGTGTCATCTCCTCAGCGAAGAATCTTCTTCTTGCTCTTCTGATGTACCAGTTGGAGAGATCATCGCTGATAAAGTCGCCGATGGCTCTTACAGTCTTCATGTGATCGTAATTGTCCATGGCTTCTTCAGTTGTCTTGATGAGTCTGTTGTACTTCGACAGGATCCATCTGTCGAGCTCAGGTCTGCTCTCATAAGGAACATCGAGCTCAGCAGCATTGATATCGTCGATATTTGCATAGAGGCAGAAGAAGTTGTAAGTGTTTCTGAGTGTGCTGAACACTTTGCTGATAACTTCCTTGATGCCGTCTTCGTCAAACTTTGTCGGAGTCCATGCAGGTGAACCGTATACGAGATACCACCTTACAGCATCGGCACCGTACTTATCCATCATCTCGAACGGATTTACAGTGTTGCCGACGTGCTTGGACATCTTCTTGCCGTTCTTGTCGAGGATCAGGTCGTTAACGAGAACGTTCCTGTAAGGAGCGCAGCCCTTTACGATAGTCGATACAGCCATGAGTGAGTAGAACCATCCTCTTGTCTGGTCGATACCCTCGCAGATGAAGTCTGCAGGGAAAAGCTCCTCGTCGAATCTGTCTGCGTTCTCAAACGGGTAATGCCACTGTGCGAAAGGCATTGCTCCGGAGTCGAACCAGCAGTCCATAACCTCAGGGATCCTGTGCATGCTTTTGCCGCACTCAGGGCACTTGATGGTGATCTCATCAACATACGGTCTGTGGAGCTCGATAGTCTCATCGATATCCTGCTCTACATCATTGACGAGCTGCTCACGCGAACCTACGCAGTGCAGATGTCCGCATTCGCACTTCCAGATAGGAATCGGTGTTCCCCAATATCTAGATCTTGAGATAGCCCAGTCCTTGACTTCCTCGAGCCAGTTTCCGAATCTCTTCTCACCTACATAAGGCGGGAACCAGTTAACTGTATTGTTGTTGGCAACGAGCTGATCTCTCAGCTTGGTCATCTCGATGTACCATGACTTGTTGGCATAATAAACGAGCGGAGTGCCGCATCTCCAGCAGTGCGGATAAGCGTGCTCGAGTTTCTGCTTAGCATAGATCTTGTCGTCCTGTGCGAGATACTTGATGATATCTACGTCCAGGCCGTCTTCCATTACGAATCTGCCCTTCCAAGGTGTCTCTGTGTAGCAGCCTCTCTCGTCAACAGGCTGAAGAACTGCGAGGTTGTACTTGCGCCCGCAGTTGTAGTCGTCTTCACCGAAAGCAGGTGCGGTATGAACGATACCTGTACCGTCTTCTGTGCTGACATAGTCCATGCATGTGACGATGAAAGCGTTCTTGCCCTTTTCAGGAACGCAGAACGGCTCGATCTGCTCATATGTCCAGTACTCCATGTCGGAGCCCTTGACCTTTTCGACTACCTCGAATTCTTCATTGCCGAAAGTCTTTTCTGCGAGAGCCTCAGCTACCCACAGGAGGTTGCCTTCGTTCTCACCGGACTTCATAAGGCACTTGACGTAGTCAACATCAGGGCCTACTGTCAGAGCGATGTTGGAAGCGAGTGTCCAAGGTGTTGTTGTCCATGCGAGGAAGTACTCGTTGTCATGATCAACGCCTGTACGTCTGAACTTGCAGGTAAGTGTATTGACCTTGATATCCTTGTAACCCTGAGCTACCTCGTGGGATGCAAGACCTGTTCCGCATCTCGGGCAGTAAGGCAGGATCTTGTAGCCTTCATATACGAGGCCCTTGTCAAATGCATTCTTGATGATCCACCATCCTGTTTCGATGTAGTCATTCTTGTATGTAATGTAAGGATCATCCATGTCTGCAAGATAAGCCATCTTGTCGGACATGTCTGTCCACATCTGTGTGTACTTGAATACGGACTCACGGCACTTCTCGTTGAATTCTCTGATGCCGTACTTTTCAATGTTCTGCTTTCCGCTGAAGCCAAGCTGCTTCTCGACTTCGATCTCTACCGGCAGTCCGTGAGTGTCCCAGCCTCCCTTTCTCTTGACCTGAAAGCCCTTCATGGTCTTGTATCTGTTGATTGAGTCTTTGAGAGTTCTTGCCATCATGTGATGGATGCCCGGCTTGCCGTTAGCTGTCGGAGGTCCTTCATAGAATACGAAAGATGGAGCTCCTTCTCTTTCCTTGACACAGAGATCAAGAAGATCGATATCCGACCAGTGCTTTACCTGCTCTGCCTGATACTCAGCTACTGGCTTGTCCGATAAATTTTCAAACATACTTTTTCTCCTGTTTTAATATATAATTTTACATAATAAGCCATCATTTCATAACTAAGCAATAATACCATAAACCCAAGTAATTTACATCATTTTACGGCAATTAAAACAACAAATTCAGTCTTATGTTATACTTTCAGAAAGGAAGGAATACATTATGAGACTTGATAAATATCTTGCTGATATGGGTAAAGGCACCCGGAGCGAAATCAAAAAGGAAATCAAGGCCGGACGCGTGACTGTTGACGGTGTTATCGTCAGAGATCCCGGCTTCAAGGTAAGCGGGTCTTCTCTTGTTGAGCTGAACGGTGATGCGGTGGTCTATGAGGAGTATGTCTACTACATGCTCAATAAGCCTGCCGGTGTCATCAGCGCCAGCGAAGACCCGAAAGAGGAAACGGTGGTCGACCTCATAGATGAGGAAAAGCGCCGCGGACTCTTCCCTGCCGGAAGACTTGACAGGGATACAGAAGGACTTCTGCTTATCACCAATGACGGTGCGCTTGCCCACAGGCTGCTCTCGCCAAAACATCATGTCGACAAGACCTACTATGCCGTCGTGCTCGGCAGTGTGACACAGGATGACGCAGAAAGTTTTGCACACGGGATAATTCTCGAGGACGGATACATATGCATGCCGGCTGAGCTTGAGGTGCTCGGGACGGTAGGCGGTGACCCGTATGCTGCACTGGAAATCGGGGCTTCGGACAAAGCTGACATGACTGAAGTGAACATAACCATCCGTGAGGGCAAGTTCCATCAGATAAAGCGGATGTTTCAGTCGTGCGGCTGCGAGGTCATATATCTTAAGCGCATCAGCATGGGCACGCTCAGGCTCGATGAATCGCTTCTTCCGGGTGAATACCGCAGGCTCACGGATGAAGAACTTGCCGGACTTAAAAACATCTAGTCGACTGTCCTTCGGGAAGACCGTGAAGATTTTGCCCGCCTTTTGTGCTAAAATGACTTTACGAATCAATACTGCATCGATTATTTCAGGAGGAACCGGGGTTAAGAAATGCCTTTAATGATTCTCGGACTGCTGTTATTAATAGGACTTCTGGCATATGCGATAGCCGGATACATAAGCAGCGGAGAGATTGACGACCGCCCTGTCCGCGAGCGCTATCCTCACGCTTTTCCTGTGCACAAAAATCCGGATGACCCGGATGAAGAAGAAAAGGAAGAGCCTCCTGTCGATACGGAAAGCTATTACGAAGAGGATTCATTCAGAGGCGACATCGATCACATGATCAGAAATGCCACAGAGAGCATAAAGAAAAAAGCCAGAGAGCTCAACATCGATATCGAGTCTATAAAGAAGTTCGGCAGGTACGATATATTTGCCGAGGATGACGACGGAGACAATACCGTTGAGTTCCCTAAGGACAATATCGAAAATGAGAAGCGTAAGCGCGGCATACACACGGATCAGAAGAAGTAAAAGCAAAAGACTCCTGACGGAGTCTTTTAAAATGCTTTTTTGCGGTTATGTGTTATCTCACTTTTTCTTGTTCAGCTGGTATCCTACGAATGCTCCTACGAGGCCTCCGATAATATGAGAGAGATTGGATACATTGTCCTGCAGAAGGACGCCCTCATATACCTGCTGGCCGAGGAAGATAATAGCTACGAGGATTACCGTCAGCGGAATCTCTCCTTCTTTGAAGCTTGTGAAGGATGTCATCAGTATGAATGCGAATACGATACCGCTGGCTCCGCAGAGCGCTATTCCCGGGAACAGGAAATAATTGACAAGACCTGTTATAACTGCGGTAACTCCGATAAGCTCGATTATGTTGACCGAACCGTACTTCTCCTCAAGCATCGGCCCGAGCAGCAGTATGTACATCATGTTGCCTATATAGTGCGACCACCCGGCATGCCCCAGCACGTGAGTAAAGAACCTGACATATGTCATCGGCGAAGCCAGAGAAGAGTGATATGTCATGAACAGAAGCTTGTTGCTGAATCCTGCGGTCAGATAGTTGGCTACCATCGCGCAGAAGCTTACAAATACAAAGCTGAGTATGACCGGTGAATTGAAAGTGATCTTCTTTTTCATCTGATTGTCCCCTGTCCTGTAGTATTTAAGTTCAGAACTTGTCTTTAATGATTATAGCATTTTCCTCAGAGAACACAAAAGCGGGCCAATGCGGCCCGCTTAAATGATCATTTCAAAGAACATCAGTTAATTAGTCCTTAACGAGTTCCTTTCTTGAGAGGTTGATCCTGTTCTGGTTGTCGATCTCTGTAACCTTTACAGTTACCTTGTCGCCGATGTTCATTACATCTTCAACCTTCTCTACTCTGTGGTTAGCCATCTTGGAGATGTGCAGGAGTCCTTCCTTGCCAGGCAGGATCTCGATGAATGCTCCGAAGTTCATGATTCTCTTGACTTCGCCTTCATAGGTCTTTCCTACCTCAACGTCAGCTGTGATGAGCTCGATCTCTCTCTTAGCTGCCTCAGCGCTCTCCTGATCAACAGCGTAGATAGCGATGAATCCGACATCATCATCAGAGATATCGATCTTAGCGCCTGTCTCCTCAACGATTCTGTTTACAGTCTTTCCTCCCGGTCCGATAACGAGTCTGACCTTATCAGGATGTACTCTCATGCTGATGAATCTCGGTGCGTATGGGCTGAGCTCCTTGCGAGGCTCTGCGATCTCTTCAAGCATGTTCTCGAGGATGTGAGCTCTGCCGATCTTAGCCTGCTCAAGAGCCTGCTCGAGGATTTCTCTTGAAAGTCCGTGAACCTTGATGTCCATCTGAAGTGCTGTAACACCGTCAGGAGTACCGGTTACCTTGAAGTCCATGTCGCCAAGGAAGTCTTCCATTCCCTGGATGTCTGACAGGATAGCAAATCTGCTGGAACCGTCTTCATTGAATCCCTCGATGAGACCCATAGCGATACCGCTTACAGGCTTCTTGATAGGAACACCTGCATCCATCAGAGCAAGGCAGGAACCGCATGTTGATGCCATTGATGATGAACCGTTGGATGAAAGTACCTCAGAGACGACTCTGATAGCATATGGGAATTCCTCTTCTGAAGGAAGTACAGGAACGAGTGCTCTCTCAGCGAGTGCTCCGTGTCCGATCTCTCTTCTTCCCGGTGATCTGCTCGGCTTAGCCTCGCCTGTGCAGAATCCAGGGAAGTTGTACTGGTGCATGTATCTCTTGCGTGTAACATCAGAGTCAATACCGTCAAGATACTGAGCCTCTGAAAGAGGTGCGAGTGTGCATACTGAAAGAACCTGAGTCTGTCCTCTCTTGAAAAGTCCGGATCCGTGAGTTCTCGGCAGGAATCCTGTCTCGCTCCAGAGCGGTCTGATCTCGTTCAGAGCTCTGTCATCAGGACGGACACCTTCATCGAGGATTCTGCGTCTGACTTCTTCTTTCTTGATGTTGTAGAGAACCTCATCTACCTCAGCCATTCTGCCTTCGAATTCCTCAGCAAAATGCTCCTTGGTGTCTTCAGCTACAGCATCCATATTAGCCATTCTTTCCTGCTTCTCGAATGTATAGATAGCATCTACCATCTTGGCAGTAGCGTATTCTCTGACAGCTGCATCAACATCTTCGCCTGCCTTGAATACCTTGTATGTCTGCTTTTCCTTACCGATCTCAGCAACGATGTCCTTGATGAATCTGCAGATGTTCTTTATTTCCTCATGTCCGAAGAGAATAGCTTCGAGCATCTGGTCTTCAGGAACTTCATTAGCTCCTGCCTCTACCATCATGATAGCTTCTTCAGTTCCGCAGACTGTCAGATTGATATCTGAAACCTGTCTCTGCTCAAATGTAGGGTTAACGATAAACTCTCCGTCAACTCTTCCTACTACTACGCCTGCAGTCGGACCGTCCCATGGAATGTCCGAAATAGCGATAGCAGCTGAAGTACCGAGAAGTGCAGCAACCTCCGGCTGGCAGTCAACGTCTACTGACCATGCTGTTGCAGTAACCACTACATCATTTCTGTATCCCTTAGGGAAAAGAGGTCTGAGCGGTCTGTCGATAAGTCTCGAAACGAGAGTGGCCTTATCGCTCGGACGTCCTTCTCTCTTGATGTAACCTCCCGGAATCTTGCCGACAGCGTACATCTTTTCCTCAAAATTGCATGTCAGAGGAAAGAAATCAACGTCCTGTTTAGGCTCCTTGCTTGCGCATACTGTGCAGTTTACGACAGTGTCACCATATCTTACGGTAACAGCACCATTAGCCTGTTCACAGACCTTGCCGATCTCAAACTGCAGAAGTCTTCCGCCCAGCACAGTTCTGTATGTTCTGTAATCTTCAAATCTACCCATGTTTATTAACAACTCCTTCCTGTTAATTTATTCCTTTCTCATATGGGCATTAACATATATACAATCAAAGCGGGAGTATTTGTAACTCCCGCTTTAATGTCACAAATTACTTTCTCAGTCCGAGACGTGCGATGAGGCTTCTGTATCTCTCGATGTCTGTCTCTCTGAGGTATTTGAGAAGGCTTCTTCTCTGTCCTACCATCTTCAGCAGACCTCTTCTTGAGTGGAAGTCTTTGTGGTGCTCCTTGAGGTGCTCATTCAGATCATTGATTCTGTAAGTAAGAATAGCAACCTGAACCTCTGGGGAACCTGTATCGCCTTCGGTGAGAGCATACTCTTTGATGATTTCCTGTTTCTTTTCTTTTGTAAGCATTTTGATTTCTCCTTTTCTGTAGTAAGCCCGGGCTGCGGAACCGTCGAAGAACCCGAATTCCTGAAGCCAGGGTAGTTATAATATGTGCTGTTCACACAGCAACGCGCATATATTATCACGAATACGCGTGTTTGTCTATTGTTTTTTAAACAAAAATATAGTAATCACAACTGATCATAGTGAAATGCCCTGGCCTGATCACAGTCCCTGGATATCTGATCAAACAGTTCCTCTCTGGATCTGAATTTCCTCTCACCTCTTGAGAAGTGATCAAAGTAGACCGTTACATCATCACCATATACGTCCTTGTTGAAATCAAAAATGAAAGTTTCGATAGTTTTGGCCGGCTTGACACTGAGTTCAGCCTTATCACTTTCCTGATTGACAGTCGGGTTAACACCGATATTGGATATGCTTTTGTATTCGATGCCATTGATCACTATGCGGCTGAAATATACGCCATTAGGAGGCAGCATCTGCCTTGCCGGTGCAGGAATATTGATTGTCGGGAACCCATTGGAAGAACCAATGTGTCTTCCATGCTTAACAGTTCCATAGAAAGCATAAGGTCTCCCGAGATACTGTGCCGTACGCTCCATATTTCCGGTGCTGATCATCTCTCTAATAAGAGTTGAGCTTACAACGCGTCCGCCGATGGTGACTGCTTCATGAATGTTGACGCCTATTCCGGCATCCTTACATTCCTGGATCAGATTCTCGGGTTTACCTTCAGCTCTGGCACCATACGTATAGTTAAACCCGACGGACACAAATCCCGCATTCAGTTTCCCGATGATTATATCCTCGAAGAAAGCATGCGCCCTCATCTTCATTATTGTCTCATCAAATGGCACATTGACCAGAATGTCAAATCCCATATCTCTGACGAGATCTATCTTCTCTTCTTCAGTGCAGATAAGCTTGACTGCATCCGGATCATCATCAGGCCTCTGAAGAATGAAATTAAAAGGATGATTTGAAAAAGTAAAGCACAGAGACTTAAGCCCGTTCTCATGCGCAGCACTGATCGCATCTTCCATTATCTTTCTGTGGCCGACATGAAGACCGTCGAAGTTGCCGAGAGCAACTGAAGTTCTGTCAGTCAGATTAATCTTGTCAAATGAATCAAATACTATCATCTTGTCGTGTCTACCTGTATATAACTTTGGCCGGAATCAGATCTCTGCCGTTAATATATCCGGTTCCGAGAAATGATCCGCCTGAATAAACCCTGTATACTCCGCATCCCTCGTATTTATCCCCTGAGTCTGTAACAAAATCAGTCTCCTGGGTGATGCGGTAACCTGTTCCGGAAGGATTCCCATTGATAAATGCGGTAAAACGATTATTGTCAAGTACTGCGATGCCGAGCATCTCAAGCGTAATATCCATTGGGATTACGAGATTTTCTATTTCTTCATCGCTCATTTCAACGAGGTCACGTATATCAGTTGCCTTGTCT
>JAWRIG010000049.1:0-5148 GCA_040308005.1 Anaerovoracaceae bacterium
TTATAGTATAATACAGTTCTTTTCTTTATTTAATACAGTAGTGAGTTTTACTATTGCTGCATTAGATATTTTTTATATGTTTTAAACTTCAAACTTTATCATAAATAAAAGGAAATAAACAAAGGAGTATTCAGTTAGGAATTTATAGAAATCAAGTATAACTGAAAGTCTTTAAGCGTAAAAAATAAGAAAGCCTCCTTAAGTGTAAATAAACACACAAAATAGGCTTTCTTTACTTTTACTATGAAATTTATATTTTTAATGTTAATTTCATTTATAACTGCTTTCAGACATTCTTGTCGAAAAGTCACCTAAATTAGTCTTACTACTATTGTGCTTTTGAGTGATATATAGTACTAATAAAATCAAAGGAGTATATCACCATTAAAAAGGAATTATTGGAAATTGCCAAGAAACAAAGCTATGCCATTAAAGCCAGAAGTGACCTAGAAAGACGAAATAACAACTCAGAGGATTTTATCGATATTTCAGTTTTATCACTTCAGGCTATGCTTGAGGAATCATTTAAACTTGGCAAAAGAAATAAACAATTATATGCTCATGAATATCTTAAAAATAGATTTTCGCTTATGATTCTAACGCACTTTTAACTGCATTATAATCCCAGTAATATTTACCATCATAACCTCTATATACCATAGCTTTATTCCATTTGTGTAATTATTCAATTGCATCATAATCTCCAGTCCAATCACCAACAATATATGTTCATGTTCTATATGCCCTAATTAATCCTTCCTAATATCATATAAATTAACCTCTGGTTTTATATTTTTACTTAAAACAATGTTCACAGTAGCACCATTATTAAATTTAATCTTGCTTGCTTTAAATGTCATCACAATATAACTTAGCAACTCTTGAGATGATATTTCACAAGTATTGAATCGTGTAATACCAGTCCCAAGTAGTGGAAGTGATACAGACTTACCAGCATAATACACATCAATTTCATTCCACATATGCATTAATCCTGAAATGTAATCTTCAACTGAAAGAAAAGCTTTATTATCCTCGTCAAAATGAGTAAATGCTAACAAAAAATAATCTTTTTTAGGACAAATTGTTCCTATTTTATATTTTGTAGTTTTGCCACCATATTTTCTATTAACATCTTTCTGTATGATATTCTTCTCAATACGCTGAGTTGAATTAATAGCATTTTCTATTTCACTTGCATTTTCTACATAATTATTAAGATATGTTCCAGTTGAAGTTGAAATAATTCTATCGTCGCCTGTGTATCATAAAATTTGTTAAAAGCTATTACTTTGCCTCCATCCTGTTTAAATATATCTCCATAAAAAATGTTTATCGTTGTTCCGTTAATTTTTAACACTTTTTAGATTGATGATTAGCTTTAATCCACATGTACTCAAAGACTAAAACCAAAGCCCCTATGCTATATAAAGCAAATTTTATTCTAAGCTCCTGTTCAAAGTCTATAAATGTAAGTATTAAAGATAATAGCCACTACAGATATAACTTTTGAATATTCATGCCATAATTGTTTATTTATTAGGCTAACTTTCATAATAGTTCACCGCTCTTTTAAGATTCCTGTTGATAAAATCTTTCAGCAAGACTATCAAACGAAGATGTTATCTGTATTTCCTTAGATGGAATAAATACATATTTCCATTCTTTTCTTCCATTTGCTTCTGACCAATTGCTTGCAACCTCACAGAACTTTACAGCCTTTTTACCTTTGGCTATAACATCGGCATCGTTTATTTTATCTTCGCCTTTAACTTCTACTAAAAAAAATGTTTTTTCAGTTTCTACAACAAAGTCTGGAACATAATGTCTTCCTCTGTTATAGTTTATATTGAATTCATTTTGTGAAGGTCTAAGCCAATTTATAACAGATTTATCATTTTCTAAAACTCTTGCCAAAACAAGCTCCGGGAAACTATCAAATTTAGCACTACTGAAAACTCCTTTTTTGATTCCATCAAAAAGAATAGATTTTATATTATCTTTGTAATTTTCATAGAGATTTAATCGCTCTTTCCAAGTATAAGTTTGAGGCAGGTTATAATCTCTTGTGTCTATAACAGAATACTGAATGAAGCCATTTTCACAGTAGAAATGATTGTCTTGCATCATCTGCATATAAATCCTATTGGCAATGTCTTTCTTATTCATCATAACAATATTTTGCATAAGGTTGGTATTATATTTTTCTGAATAGTAATCAACCACCTGTGATATCAACTTAAACAAAAGAGAAGAGCACTTTTCATAGTCAATCTCTGGTTTAGTTCTGAGGATTTCAAGAATTACCTTTTTAGGATTGTAACAATCAAAGTCTATTGCATCGCCATCAATTCTTTGTAAATCAGATAGGTCTTCAAGGTTTTGAATTAGAAGATCATTTCTGATTGGAGCGTGTTTGAACTCACTCAAATCTAAGTCAAAGTCAGCAAAGCCATATTCTTCCACACCTTCATCTGTGATTTTGAGTCTAGGAATCGGTATAAACTTCTCTTTAGCTGTTTGATGTGTTTCCTCAACAGTATGATTTATCCAATTCCAGAACGGATTTTCATTTTCTCTGAAAACCTCGCCCAAATCTTTATCTTCCATAAGTTTAGTAATGACTTTTTCAGCAACTTTTGTCTTTTGTTCTTGAGTTATGTCCACTTTTTTAGCAGTATGGATTTCTTTTGCCACTTCTTCCTTTACAATCTGAACTGTGGTATCAATCAAGTCATCTGCTTTTTCAGTTTTTGTTACACCAAAAGAGTAAGCTTCTTCTCGAACTTTATTAGGCTCAAATTCTAAAGTCATTTGAGTTGTAGAAATATTATCTTCTATTTTCTCAACCTTGATAACATTCCCAGCCTTGAAGATAGAATCGCCTTTTTGTGCTTCATTTATAATATCTTGGAATTTATCATGTGCAGTTAGGTAGACGGCATCTACAATTTCATTTCCTGTCCTTTTTCCATAAGGAAGTCTTAGACCACGACCAACCATCTGTTCTCTTAAAACTTTTGATGCAGCAGTTCTAAGGGGAACAATAGTATATAGGTTATTTACATCCCATCCTTCTTTCAGCATATTGACATGAATGACAATCTCAACAGGATTATCATAATTCTCAACGTCTAAAAGTAGTTTAGTGTTTTCTTCGCTTTCTGCACCTTTTTGTTTTGAATGAACTACGATGGTTTTGTTCTTGTAAGCACCACCCTCAAATTCATCTGATTTAATAAAGTTCTCAACCCACTTGGCATGGTCTGTGTCTTTGCAAACAACCATCATAAAAGGTTTCACTTTTCGAATAGGATTTTCTTCGGTGCTATTATTCATAGCATATGCTTCAAGTTCTCTTTTAGCTCGTTCATGGAGTTTTAACCCATCTATAAGCATAATTTTATCTAGTTCTTCCTCGCCAAAGTTATAGAAGTTGATATCTGTTCTAGTTCCAGCAAAAGGAGTACGAGTATAACCATCTTCAATTGCTTTAGATAAAGGGTACTCATAAACTACATTCTTAAAAGGTGTTTGCTTAGATCCAGAAGTAACAATAGGCGTAGCTGTTAGCTCTAAGCCCAAAAGTGGATTCAATTCATTAATAGCCTGCATACCCTTCTTGGCACGATAGTGGTGTGATTCATCCATGATTAAAACTAGGTCAGGCAGATTTGCTAAGTATTGATAGAAAGAATCCCCTATGAATTCATTAATCTTCTTCATATTAGATTCTTCTTTGTTAAACTTATCAATATTAAATACAAAAATTCTAATATCTGATTCAAACATGGAAATCTGCCTTGATTTATAGTCATCATCTGTAATGATTTGAGGAGCAGTGTGAAAACAGCCTAAGCCCTTAAATACATACTTAGAATTAGATGGGTCTGATAAATCTCTTTTTAATTTTTCATAGATTGTTGTATTTGGTGCTACGACAAAGAAGTTTTTAATATTATGCTGTGTATAAAGGTAAGCAATAAAAGCTCCCATTAGTCTTGTCTTACCAACACCTGTAGCAAGTGCAAATGTAAAGGACATAAAATCCCTTTCAAAATCAGAGCAAATAGGGTATAGAGCGTGAACTCCACCAAGAGCTACTTTTAGATTCATACCTTTTTGTACATTTATTGAAGTCATGATTTCTTCCAAAATCTTAAGAGACTTCTCCTGTGGTTTTCTAAGAGACATGACACCACTAATGTAGTCTGTTGTATATTGAGGAAATAGATTACTCATCATATTCTTCCTCCTCTTCATCTTCATAAATTGGCGGATTTACAATATTTAGATTGTAATTATCTTTTCCAAACTCACATCTTGAAAGCAACATCTGTGGTATTTTCTTAATTGCGATATTTGGATATAGTTTATCCATTCCATTTTCAAAGGACTTACAAGCTATAATTAAATACTCACCATCTTCCATTGTGGACTTAATTGAATCTAAGTAGGAAGAATTTAGATGTCTTGTAGTTACAAATAGGTATGAAGATTCATTTCCTTTTGACTGTTTCCAGAATGTTTCACTATCTGGTTCAAAGGTAAATCCTTCGTGCAGTGCCACAGCAGATGCAAGCATATCTGCATCATATTCTTGGTTTATTACAAACTCATCAAAATCATCCTTGTTTATGAGACTTGGTGCAAGTTCATAGAACTTATATCCACCGCCACCTTGCCATTTTATAACTTTAGATACACCTGTTTTATCACCATTAATTACATTATCTAGTCTGACCTTGCAAAGTGAGTATGCGTGTTCACCCATTTCAATTCCAATATACTTTCTTCCCATTTTATGAGCGGTTGCAATTGTACTCCCAGAACCTAAAAAACTATCCAGTATTAAATCACCTTCATTTGAGAAATACTTCAATATAAGTTCAATTAAGGCTTCCGGTTTTTTACCACCTCTAAATCCTACTCCACCTTCAGACCTACAATTGCCAAAATTGCCAGCTAAGTCATAAAAATTATTAATAGCAACTCTTTGTGTCATTTCCTCTTCACCAAGTTTATCTATTGGGACTCCTTGATAATATTTACCTTTTGTAGCATTAACTCTCTTTGGGCCCGTAAAGTATCTATACGGGAAACTGTCATCACCGATTCCCCATACTTTATAGAGAACGCCCAAGCCAT
>JAWRIG010000050.1:0-9824 GCA_040308005.1 Anaerovoracaceae bacterium
CCTAAGATAGATATCAGGGACTGGTCACCTGACCATAGTAAGATGGGTAAAGGCATCAGCCTGACGGCGGATGAAATAGAGAAGCTGAAAGAATTGCTTTAAATGAGAAACTTATATGGATCAGGAAAGGTTTAGCCAAGAGCTGATTGACAGGGTCATCGAACTGTCAAGGGCATTCATGTAAAAGAGACGTCAAGGAGGACTTATGCAAGATATTATAAAAGATCCTTTTGAAGAATACATAAGACAATCAGACCCTGATAAAAGAGCACTTGGGTATGCGTGGTATACAGCTATTGGCCTGCAGGATGTTGATGGGCTCAAAACATCTGACTACCTGAGGAAAACGGCCGAGGACAATATCAATGGGCATATCACTTTGGCTGATGCAAGCAGACTGATTGAGAGCTATTATGAAGAAACTTCCAATGATGAGCCTGATGACAATAAGGAAGCAGATATAGTATCTACGCGGATAGCAAGAATGCTTGCGGAAGATGCATTCACTTTTTCAGTTCCTCAATATATAAGCATTCACAAAAGATTATTTGAGGGCATTTACTCACACGCTGGTATAATACGTGACTACAACATTTCCAAAAAAGAATGGGTACTAGATGGAGATACTGTGCGTTACGGAAACTATTCTGAATTAGAGCAGTTGCTTGAATACGATATCCGGACAGAAAAGGAATATACGTACAAGTATGATAATATTTCGAACCTGATCAAACATCTTGCAAGATTCATTTCAAGATTATGGCAAATACATGCATTCGGAGAAGGAAATACCAGAACTACAGCTGTTTTCTTCATCAAGTATCTGAGATCTGTTGGCTTCGATGTAACTAATGACATATTTGCGAGACATTCATGGTATTTCAGGAATGCTCTTGTGAGAGCAAATTATAACAATTATCCTGCAGGTGTAAGTGAGACTACTGAATATCTGGAATTATTCCTGAGAAATCTACTTCTTAATGAGGATAACGAACTTAAGAACAGATATCTCCATATTAGATGGAACGATGTAAAACAGGACATTGAGGAGACAAAACAGGACATTGAACCGCAAAAACAGGACATTGAGCCATTGAAACAGGACATCTTTATTCCGGATGAAATAGGAAATAAGACAAAACAGCATATTTTGACTATTTTCTATGAATATGGGTATGAGAAGTTCTTTGGACGTTCTGAAGTAATGCATCTATTAGGTATCACAGCATCGCCGGCATCAGCCCTGATCAAAAAGATGGTAAATGCAGGAATAATTTATCCAATCAAAGGTAAAGGGAAAGGCAAGTATTTGTTCAGATAACCTTAGTTTTCTGAAGGACTGGAAGGGTACGAGGTATAAGCCATATGAAAACAGCGATAGTATATTACTCTCAGCATCACGGCAATACTAAGAAGCTGCTGGATGCTATAGCAGAAAAGCACGATGTAACACTTATTGATGTAGTCAGAGACAAGGATGTTGATATATCTGAATATGACAGGATCGGACTTGCATCCGGTATATATTTCAGCGCATTCGCAAAGCAGATCATTGCTTTTGCCGAAGAGAAGCTGCCGGAAAACAAGGAAGTGTTCTTCATCGCTACATGCGGCGCCGCGCCGACAGACTCGTTCTTCAATGGCATCCGCAAGATCACGGACAGCAAACACTGCCGTTTTGCCGGACAGTATATTTGCACCGGTTACGACACCTTCGGACCTTTCAAATTGGTGGGAGGCCTCAAGAAGGGACACCCGGATGCAGACGAGATCCGCAAGGCAGTAGAGTTCTATGAGGGAATGAAGTGATTATCAGAGCATATAAGGACGATGACCTTCCAGAGACATTGGCAGGAAGTTGCTCTGTAGCTCTCGGATATGCAGACTGTGAACAGCCGGCAGCAAAGCCGCGCAGAGAAGGTTACACAGTAAGAGTTTAATATGAGTCAGTAGCAGGTACTGAAAATATAAGTATTCACGAGCGAATTGTCCCGATAATCGGCAATTCGCTTTTATCTTGCAAAATTATGAACATACGTTCTTGAAATTGACATAGCCATCTCCTATAATATAGATGCTCGAGCATAAGAATAAAACATGTCTGGAACGAATTTTGGTGTACTGGAGGAACCATGAAATGGAAAGTATGATAGAAAAAGCTGAGAATGCAGATAAATATGAACTGATGTCAGACGGAATTGTCGCAGAGATCGAAGATAAACTTTTTATGATTTTCACATATGGACCGGAACCAAGGTACTACCTTGCAGATATACATGCCGGGAAGATAGTTGCAGCGATCAGCATGTTTGAGGGCTGCAGATGTGTGCTTGCAAATTATGAGCAAGAGGGCTGGAGAATAGATGCCATAGATGAGAATGGAAGCGTTGATGGAAGTATAAAACTCTGCAGAACAGGTATCGATCTTAAGACAATGAGTAAGACGAGCCGTAAAAGAGCTTCTATGAAAGGGGATGTACCAAGAGTTATTGCAAGCGACTTCAAGGAGGCTGGTGATCATGGTACAGTCCATAGATGTCATCGTGATCTTCGACAAAATGATGAAAGAGCCTAAGCCCGTAAGGTTCAAGATCTATGATTGCGGGCGATGGAAATCCGTTAACGTGGATAGGATATACAATACCGAATGGATGCGGCTTGATGGCAAAGTGCAGATCGTATACAGCTGTGCTTCCAGAAGCTGCAATGGGCAGATGATCAACTATAAGCTCAGGTACATACAGCAGGAGATTCGATGGGAGATGGAAATGGATGGTCCTGTCATGAAAGCCGGACGGAAAATATCCTGAAAGATTTGATAAAACACACTATTAGATAAAGAAGAATTGTCTGCGGCTTTTGCCACAGATCATTGGCTGGGGTGATACGGGACCTTTTCCCTTGTTCCATACATCCTGGCTCATGAACATAAGGGATTTGCTGCATACGATCATTCAGAAGGGAGTTCAAAATGAGAACGGAAGGAAGTTTGGAATCAAGAATCAATAATCTGTGCTCGATTGCGGGATACACGGAAGATGAGATGCAGAAGCTGGGAACAAAGCTTCTCAGGATATTCCGGGATGTATGCAGGAACAACAAGCTCGATGCGGACGATATTATCGAAGATCTCTGCAGTGATTCATTCGAAAGTGATGAATACAGAAGGATGAATGAGTCACTTGTCAGACTGGAGTTCTTTGCATCAGAGAGCGCACGCAGCAGATATGAGAGCGAAATAAGCAAGACTATGAAGACCGCCTGGATGCTCAAGGTGATGGAAACGCTCAAGATGAATGTTTACAGCTTTGATGGTTACGGGCCTGAGTTTGTCAGCATCCTGACTCTGTGCTATATGAGCAGTTTCAAATATACGGAGCAGGAGATCCTTGCTGAACTTAATATATCGAGACAGAATTTCTATAAAAAGAAGAAGTACGCAACGATCCTCTTCGCTCTTGAGTTTGAGGAATTCAAGCAGGATATCTCTGTGCGCTGCAATCCGGTGATGAAGAGCAGCAGGCAGATGACAATAGATGATTTCATGGATCAAAGCAGAGACTTTTCGGAGACTTTTCAGAGACAAAGCGAAGTACGAAGCGGCATATATTGAAGCGACGATGCCGGTACTGACTTGATACTTTCCACGATGTAGACTGTATATGCTGGCAGACCAGCAGCTTAAAACTTAATACATGAGGGCAAGGCCTCGCATTCACGAAAGTGGGTGCGGGGCTATTTTTATACCCTGATTTTGGCTGCATGTCTGCCGGACATCATACAGAAAGGAAAGACAGACATGCAGAACAGCAACAATTACTACAACGGACTGGAGGATGTTTTAAAAGAATCTGGCAGAGCGGCAAGTGAACTGAAGAGATTGCCGGGATCCTTTTCAGAAACACTAAATGAACTCATGAAAAAGAGGAAACTATCAAGAGCAAGGCTTTCAATTGAGAGCAATCTCTCCGAATCAACTATCAGCAGAATGAAAGCAAGTGACAATAACAACTTTACTAAGCAGGTAGTCATCGCAGTCTGCATCGGACTTAGACTGTCACCTGCAGAAGCATTTTCTCTTATAGATAAATCAAGCTGCAAGCTGGTAATGACAAATGAGCAGGATGTTGCTTACTTTCATGTTCTTTCAAGCTGTGGGCAGTACCCGATTGAAGATGTGAATGAGATGCTTCGGATAAATGGCTATGAAGAGCTCGGAGGAAAATAATTTTTCATATGGGTGTGTCAGACTCTGACACAGTTTTTTAACGAAAAATCAAGGTGTTCAGCCTGCAACCAATCAGAAAACGTTGAAATTTCAACGAAAAAATGTAGCAGACTCTGAAACGACTTTTGAATGTGTTTTGGCGAAAATAAGGGCGAAGCAAAGGAGTACCGGCTGCAGACAGGACTCAGGAAGGAGCCAACAAACAGCAGCCAAAGGACTCCGCGAAACGGACCTTGAAAACTGAATACACATTCATCAGGAACTTTCTCTGAGATATAGGGCTAATCCCTTGAGCATGTGAGGTCGAAGCGCGATGACCCGTAAGGAGAGCGAACAACTATCTGGACCCTGAAGGCGGACAGCAACCGCAATAGTGCGATGACAGTCTCAGAGGACAATGATACTTCCGTCCAGTCACAGCCCTGAAGGCAGCTTCGGGATCACGCAATGAGGGCGGCTCGGGGAGACACCCGGAGGAGGCTCACAGCCTCATGAGGAAGAGTAGCTGCCTTCCGCCTGAATGATTTCCCGAACAGACCTGGGGGAGCCGAGGACAAATACAGGTGCTGGTAATAAACAGAGCAGCAGGAGACTTAACACTTTTCCTGCTGCTCTGTGGCGAAAGATACATAGACAATCTGCAGTAAAGGAGAAAGCATATATGAATACAGTACCAATGAGAGAACCTGATCCGAATGATGACATGGGAGTGACTATCGACGCGATACTCACAAGACCGGCACTCAGGATCAGATATATGAAAGGTGACTTCGATGACTGGAAGTCGATCATAGGAGATGAGGATCTTGAATACGGGATCAGGCAGCTCCCGGAGAAGGAGCAGGCTATCCTGGAGAAATACTATCTGCAGCAGAAGACGCTTCTGGATATCTCGAGAGATCTGGATATACCTGCGAGCATCATCGGCGGATACCTCATAGCGATAGAGACGAGGCTGATAATCTATGCCTAGAAGGAAGAAAAAGCGGGCCTATGTGCAGTCTCCCTGCTTCAGAATAAGGCGGGGAGACATATACCTTGCGGACCTTGGGACCAAGGCGGATGTTATCGGAAGCGAACAGTTTGGGATACGTCCTGTTTTGATCACGCAATGCAATTGGCAAAACGCCAAGTCGACGACATTTATTATCGTCATAATTACCAGTGAGATCAAGAAAACCAGGATGGACACGCATGTGATACTTCCGCAAGTGAAAGGTTTGCGCCGGCAGTCTATGGCGTGCTGCGAGCAGCGCTTTACCATAGGCCGCCCGAGGCTTATAGAGTACAGAGGCCACCTGGACAATAAGACAATGAAGAGAATAACTAGGGCCTGCCACCAGGCGGAGGCTCAGGACAGAGAGAAATTGCCGCGCTTCTATAAAGGAAGGCGGCAGTTTTCATATGGAAAGGCCGGTAATTATAGTGGAAAAATACGAAAAGTCAATTCTGCAAAGCATGGAACTCGCATGCTTGGCAAGAGCGAGAGCCGAGGGCTTAATTAGTGATATGGAATACATCACACTATCTTGCAAGATAAACGATATGTTCAGAGAAGATAAGAAATATGACTGTATAGTAGGAGGCTAGCAATGGCTGAAGTAAAAGTAATAAAGGCAAACAGGGACAGTATTGTCCGGAGGGGTGTGAATATCAAGCAGCTGAGGGTAGCTGCATACTGCCGAGTAAGTACGGATACTGAAGATCAGATCAACAGCTACAACTCCCAGCTGCAGTACTACACTGACCTCATAGCGTCGAAGCCGGAATGGCAGATGGCAGGGATATACTCTGATGCTGCCATTACCGGAACCAAGGTCGATAAGAGAGAGGGATTCAGAAACATGATAGCTGACTGCACCTCCGGGAAGATCGACCTCGTTATAACCAAATCCATATCCAGATTCGCAAGAAACACTCTGGATACGCTTAAGTATGTGCGTCTTCTTAAGGACAAAGGTGTGTCGGTAATATTCGAGGATGAGAACATAAACACTATGGCTATGGAAGGCGAGCTGCTTCTTACGGTCCTCAGTTCGGTAGCACAGCAGGAAGTGGAGAACATCTCTGCCAATGTGAAGAAGGGCCTTCAGATGAAAATGGCCAGAGGAGAGATGATTGGCTTCAATGGATGCCTCGGTTATGACTATCATCCTGAAACCAAGACGATCACCGTGAATGAAAGAGAAGCGGCTATAGTAAAGCGCATTTTCAATAGATATATAGATGGTGCCGGCTGCAAATTCATAGCTGACGAGCTTCGCGAGATGGGCGCACTGAAAAAGGACGGGACCTCGGACTGGACAGAATGCCATATCCGCGGGATCCTTCAGAATGTGAAATACCAGGGGGATCTCATGATGGGATCTACATATACGACTGACCCTATCTCAAAACGCCGTGTCATCAACAGGGGCGAGCAGGACATGTACTATATGCGCGATCACCATCAGCCAATCATCTCAAGGGAGTTGTTTGAAGAAGCTCAGAAAGTACGCATATCCAGAAGGCAGAAGCAGAGACGTAAGGATGACAGAGTCCCTCTGAGCTTTAAGCATTATCCTTTCAGCGGGATGATCAAATGCGGATTTTGCGGTACAACCTTCACCAGGAAGACGGTGCATGGCAATTATGAGCAGTACAAAAGACACATATGGCAGTGTACGAACTACATCAAGAACGGGAAGAGGAGCTGCCCGAGGTGCAAGGCTATCAGAGAAGAGATACTCGAAGGAGCATTCGTGGATGCATTCAACCTTCTATGCCAGGATAAACAGAAAGGGAAACTTCTGACAGAAGCACTTAAAGTGTCTTTTGATCTCATGGAAAGCATTGCTCCTTCCGATGAGCTGGACAAGCTCAAGGAAAAGCTGGAGAAGGAAAAAGCACGCAAACAGAAAATAATAGACCTACTGATCTCCGACAGGATCGGCGAGGAAGCCTATGAGAACAGGATGGCTATTACAGAAGGGAAGATCTCAAATCTCAAGAACAAGATCGATAGATTTGAGCTCAGAAAATCCGAGATAAGTACACGTACCAGAGGACTGAGAGAACTGAAGAGAAAGATAGATAATGGAGAAATGCTCACGGGATTCGATGTTGCCACTTACGAGGCACTGGTCAAGTACATCATTGTAGGCGGTGTAGACGAAAGTGGGAAAGATGACCCGCACAAGATCATCTTTGTAATCAATGATGGAGATAAACTCATCCCTACAGGAAAAGACTATAAACCTCAGAAGAGCAGGGACGCTGCTATCAGATTTAAAGAACAAAGGACTGATGATGCCTTTGTGGAAATACTCAGATTCAGGTTCTATGAAGACCATGTTGATTTCAGCAAATCAGGGGATAGCCTGAAAAAGAACCTGCTCAACAGCACGCGGGTGAGCATGGTCATCCCAGTGGTAACGGATGCAGCAGAGGGCACCGGCAAGGTGCCTGATGCATCAGATAACTGATATTAATACGAAAGCATTGCAGCAGAGGATCGCGCAAGCGGTCCTTTATTGCTATAGATAAAGCCTCCGTAGATCGTGGGATGAGGCGGGCAGGGGAGACGATTAAACTACGGAGTTATAGATAGCTGAAAGGCACTGTGATAAAACCTGAATCAAGGTTTCGGTGCCTGCGGATAATTAAAAAGAAGGAGAAAAAAGAAAATGAGAAAACTGGCAAGCATACAGAGAATCTGGAAGATAGAGCCGATAGAGGGTGCCGACAGGATCGAGCTCGCGCATGTGCTTGGATGGCAGTGCGTAGTCAATAAGGGGCAGTTCAGTGAAATGGACAAGGCTGTATATTTTGAAGTGGACAGCTTCCTGCCGATAAGACCGGAGTTCGAGTTCCTGAGAGCATCCAGCTATAAGAAGACAGATATCATGGGTGAGGGATTCAGACTCAGGACCATGAAGTTCAGAGGACAGATCTCACAGGGATTGGTTCTTCCAGTGACAGCGTTCACGGAGATTCCGGAAGATACGGATGTAGGAACAGATGTGAGCGATATTCTTGGAGTCAGAAAGTGGGAAATCGAAGAGAGACTTACTACAGGTGGAACTGTGATCGGAACGCTTCCGCGTGATATCCCGCATACTGATGAGACAAGAGTCCAAGCAGAGCCTGACCTTATACAGGCCTTTGCGGATCTTGAATACTATATCTCGACCAAGATGGACGGATCATCCCACTCGATCGGACTGGACGAAGACGGATTTCACGTTACAGGTCATAACTATGAATATAAAGACGACGGAACCAGCGGTTTTTACGAGCTGGTTAAAGAGCGCGGGATCGAGCGGCGTATGAGAGCTTTTGCAGATGCGAATGGACTCAGCTCATTCACTATCCAAGGCGAGCTTTGTGCTCCTGGAATACAAAAGAATCCACTTAAATTGGCAAAGCCGGAATGGTACGTTTTCACTGTAAGAGAGAACGGGAAGCGCGTTGGGCTGAGCAGGATGCTTGAAATATGCGATGCTCTTAAGCTTGAACATGTGCCGATCGAGGAGATTGATACAGATCTTCCGGCGAAATATCCAACTGTGGAATCACTCCTTGAGAGAGCGGATGGTCAGTATCCGAATGGTGGAAAGAAGGAAGGTATAGTGATAAGGCCTACCGAGCCTGTGTTCTGTGATATCATCAGCGCAGCTCTTTCAATGAAGGTAGTGAGCAACAAATATCTGCTGAAGAAGGAGTGATAGAGCGATGATATATGTAACAGGCGACACGCATATCCCTGTTGATATCCATAAGCTGAATACTCAGCGTTTTGAAGGTCAGAAGTCTATGACCAAAGATGATTATCTTATCATCTGCGGAGACTTCGGCCTTCTTTTCAATTACAGGGAAACAGGAAACAGCGCTCCATCGTGCCCGGAGGATATCTGTTGGACCAAAGAGGAACTTTACTGGTACGAATGGCTTAATGAAAAGCCTTTCACTACGTTGTGGGTAGATGGAAATCATGAGAACTTTGACAGGCTGAAGAAATATCCGACATGCAAATGGAATGGCGGAAAAGTGCATATGATATCCGACTCCATAATCCATCTAATGAGGGGACAGATCTACGAAATCGACGGATACAGCATCCTTGCATTCGGAGGCGCTCCAAGCCATGATCGTGGCATCGCAACCGGAACTGAAAAGATAGACGCACATAAATGGTGGTGGAAAGAAGAACTGCCGACGAGAAAGGAATATGATCAGGCGAAGCGAAACCTTAAGCGACGGAACAATACAGTTGACTTTATCATCTCGCATGAAGCACCTGGAGTAGCCCTGCATAGATTAGGGCTGCCGCAAAACGAGGTATCCAACAAGCTGTGGGAAATCTATGACCATACAGCTTTTGACAAATGGTACTGTGGCCATCATCACATTGATACGCAGTACGGCAGAGTAAGACTCCTGTATGATGATATCGAGAGAATCGACAACTTAAAGAACTACCAAATATTTATGCCTTGAAGAACTTGTGATATTATTATTGTAATAAATAGCAAAAATTTGATCTGACAGAAGGATAACTATATGAGTAAAACTTCATTTGTATCGTTTTGCATAGAAAACTATGCGGATCATATAG
>JAWRIG010000051.1:0-9545 GCA_040308005.1 Anaerovoracaceae bacterium
TTTCTGTTGAGGTTTGTTTCGCAGCTACCATTATACAGAAAAAGGGGGGTGTTGCTCATTTTTAATGTAAAAAGAGCTCAACCTCCTGAAATACAAGTGTTTTGAGACAATTTTAATAGGGGTAGTTTGACACTACCAAAGAAGACACAGGGGACAGATAATGATAAAAAACATAATTTTCGACATAGGGCGCGTGCTCATAGAATTCGAGTGGAACGACTACATCCACAGGCTCTTCGATGATGAGACTGCGGAGAAGGTCACGGCAGCCATGTGGGGCACCGGATACTGGAAGGAGCTCGACAGGGCAGTTCTCACTGAAGAGGAGATCGTCGCGAAGTTCTTTGAAGCGGGGCCTGATGTCAGGGACGAGATACTGGAAGCGTTCAACCGTGTAGGGGAGTGCGTCAGGAGAAGAGACTGGGCTATACCGGTGATCGATGATCTTAAGGCGCGCGGCTACAGGGTGCTGTATCTTTCAAACTTCTCAGAGCATGTAATGAGCTCCAACAGAGAAGCTCTTGATTTCGTTCCTCACATGGACGGCGGGATATTCTCCTGCGATGTCAAGGTAATAAAGCCGGGCGCGGACATATATCTGAAGCTCCTGGAGAAATATGATCTTAAGCCTGAAGAGTGCATATTCATAGACGACCACTATGACAATATAGCCATGGCGAAAAAGTGCGGCATGAAGGGCATCGTATTCAGCAGCCGCGAGCAGTTCGAGGCAGACCTCAATCAGGCGCTTGCCAAGGACATGGGCCACGACAGGATATCTGTCGTGTGCTACGGCGATTCCAACACATACGGTTACGAGCCGGCGACGGGCGGAAGATATGCGCCTGAGATCCGCTGGACTACTATTCTGCAGGAGAAACTCGGCAGCCACTATGAAGTGATACCTGAAGGCCTCAACGGCAGGACGACAGCCTATGACAGGCCGGGCGCTGGCTGGAAGAACGGCATCACGAGTTTTGCATCATGCCTCGGGACACATAAGCCGGTCGACTATCTCGTCATAATGCTCGGAACCAACGATATAGCAGGCGGCCTCGGACTTACCGATGAGGCGGTAGCCAAGGGCATGGAGAACCTCGTAGTGCTTGCAGAGGAGATATCGCCTGAGCTGCAGGGATATGTGCCTGAGATAATAGTCACCGTTCCCGCATCGATAAAGTGCAGCTGGGCCGGTGATGAGCCGGAATACGCAGACCTCCGCAGAATGGTGAAACAGTCCCGCGCTATAGAGCCGCTGTACCGCAGCATCGCAGAGAGGCACCTTGTGCGTTTTGCAAGCGGAGCCGATGCAGAGGTGAACATCCACGACTGTATCCACCTGACAGAGGAAGGACACAGACAGATAGCTGATGTAATATATGACGCGCTGACCGGGGACCCGGCATCATACGATGTTGAGCAGAAACTGATCCCGTAACGCAGCTTAACATAAGGCAGGCTTGTACATTTTTAGTACAACCTGCCTCTTTTGTTAGTGTGTTATTACCCGACGTGAATATAGTATTATTGAAATGGAACAGAATCATCACAAAACGTGCCCGTCGGCGGCACGCTGCGAGAGAGGAGGAACTTCATGGCAATGGTCAAATGTCTGGTATGCGGAGCTACCTTTGAGGAAGGTGCTGATGTATGCCCTGTATGCGGCGTCGGAGCTGAGAATTTCATTTCCTATGCTGAAGAGGAAGTTACTTTCAGAAGAGATACAGATGAAAAGTTCGTTATCATAGGAGGCGGCCCTGCTGCCAAGAGTGCAGCCGAAGCGATCAGGCAGCGCAACCGCGAAGCGATGATCACCATCGTGACACAGGAATCGTATCTTCCGTACAACAGGCCTATGCTGACCAAGGGAATCGTTACGGATTTCGGATACAACGGTCTGGCGGTGGAAGGAGAGGAGTGGTATCAGAAGAACAACATCTTCTTCATGGCTGACACAACTGTCGTCAGAATAGATACAGATGCAAAAATCATCGATGTCCGGCTGCAGAACGGAGGCAAGGGCGGCGTAGTCTATGACAAGCTCGTATATGCGCTCGGAGCCTACTGCTTCGTTCCGCCTATCCCGGGACACGACCTTCCGCATGTTGTGTCAGTAAGAAGCATCGCGGATACCGAGAGGGTCAGAAAGATAATAGAGGAGCGCAAAGCGGCCAAAGCTGTGTGTATTGGCGGCGGCGTCATGGGTCTTGAAGGCGCATGGGGATTAAAGGGCGGAGGCCTTGATGTGACAGTGCTTGAGACTGCTCCGGGACTGCTGCCGAGACAGCTTGATGATCAGGCGTCGGCGATGCTCGAAGATATCTGCAACAAGGCAGGCGTGCATATTGTCACAGGAGCCAAAATAGCAAAGATCACCGAAGATGCAGTCGTGCTTGAAGACGGCACGGAATATGAGGCCCAGCTGGTCATCATGTCCACGGGTATGAGGCCTTATACCAAGGTTGCAGAAGACAGCGGAATAGAAGTGGACAAGTGGGTAACAGCCGATGCGAAAATGAGGACAAGCGCACCTGATGTGTTTGCAGCCGGTGACTGCATCACTGTCAACGGGCAGCCTCAGGCATTCTGGGCACAGGCGGTAGCTACAGGAAGAGTGGCAGGAGCCAATGCTGCAGGTGATGACCTCGAATATGAAAAGCTCGGCAGCTCTCTTGTTATGGAAGTGTGCGGCACATCGGTATTCGCTCTCGGCACCAACGGCAAGGATCCGGACAAAGAATACAGGGCTGAAGAGAAAATCGACAGGGAAGCAGGACTGTACGAGAAATACTACTACGAGGGTGACAGCCTTAAGGGCGTCATCCTGATAGGCGATATCAGCAAGATGGGCGAGATGACAGAAAAGATCGCAGCAGACTGACCGCTTCAGAACAAGATCAAAGCCGCCATGAATCAGCTTAACTGATGCATGGCGGCTGTTGTTTTGCCTTAAATGTGCTGCCTTATTACAGCTTGCACTTTGCGATATATACTGCTCCGTCCTTCAGCTTGAGGTCGCGGTCCGTAACAGGCTCAAATGACCACTTTGGCGGCTGAGGTCTCACAGCCTGCATAACAGCGAAGAAGTTGAACATGACGATGCCGTAATTCAGGCCTACATCTGCCGGAGTCGTAACGTCATCAGGAAGTCCGATGAGGCTGACCTGATCATCATCCACGATGATCTTGTACGGCTGCAGGTTGAGGAATGACTGTGCGTGAGCAACAGCTCTCAGACCGTCAAGAATGTCTCCGTAGAAGTAAGTTGTATCGATATCCTTGCCGTATACATATCCGTCAGTCATGTCATCAAGAGACTTCTTAGGAGCAGGCTTGGCATCATCAGCAGGATCGCGGTAGCCGAATGCAACTACGCAGGCAACTTCCTTGTCTGTATCCTCTTCAAGAGCTGCCTTTACTGCTGCTGCGTCGATGATAGTCTGCCAGCATGCAGCCAGACCGAGCTCAGTCATCTTGAGTGTGAGGCCCTGAGCAATGTAGCCGGCGTTCTCAATGTAGTGCTCTGCTGCTTCCGAATAAATGACCATATAGGCAGGAGCCTTGATAGCATATCCGTTGTAGCCGACAGCTTCCTTGATCTTGTCCCATACAGAGCCTATATAGAACTTGAGCTCTGTCTCGATTCCCTCAACAAGAACCGATTCTTCTTCATCATGATATGCGAGCAGAGCGCTGAGCGTATCATCATCAACTTTTTTATCGGCAAACATCCTGCAGGAGTGTCTGTTCTTAACTATGTCATCATAATATTCCATCTATACACCTTTTACCTTCGATTTAAAAAAACATAAAAACTATATAACGAAATGATTTTATCACAATGCTCAAATATTGTTCAATAATGCAGTACAATTGACGCGGGCAAAGTGTTATAATCCTTTGCGGATAAATCATACCAGAGACTTGAAAGTACTATCAAAATGAACAAGGACAAAGTTAAAACTCAGACGCCGGATGCTGCAGAGGCCTCTGTGAAAGAAGATAACAAAGCGCAGAAATTCTTCAGGAATTTCGTTATAGTTCTGCTGTCTGCTTTTTTCGGGTCATCTGTGCAGATCTTCGTAATGATTCCTAACGGTATGACCTCAGGAGGACTGCCGGGTGTAGTAAGGGTCATTACACATTTCTTCCCGGAACTCAGCTATTCTCTCATATACTATGCATTCTCCATGGTGATACTCATAATTGCATATTTCACTATGGGCAAAGCAGAGGTGGCGCGGATCATTGCTCTCGCGTTCGCATATCCTGTGATGCTGTTCATATTTGAGCACACGGACTTTGAACTGCTTGATTCACCTGATCCGCTGCTGGCATCCTTACTGATAGGAGTGTGCTACGGCATGGCAACTGGAATAGGCTACATCGGAGGATTCTCATCAGGAGGCACGGATACCATAGCGAGGGTGCTGAAGTTCAAGCTCTTCAACCACCTCCGCGTAGGTGACATCCAGATGGCTATGGACGTAACGATCATCCTGATCTCTGCATTCGTATTCAATACCAATGTAGCTTTCTACGCAGTAATAAATGCAGTAGTCGCAGCCAAAGTCATCTCGATGGTAATGCTCGGCGTCAGCGGAAGATACGTTCAGTTCGACATCATCTCATCAAAGCCGGAGGAGATCACAGATTTCGTACTCAATGAGGTCGACAGAGCTGTCACTTCGCACGTATCAAGAGGAGAGTACACACAAAGCGAGCGCAGAACACTTACCATCATCTGCACTCCGAATGAGAGCATCAGGATCAAGAAATTCGTCGCAGAGGTCGATCCGAATGCATTTGCGACCATAATGCCTATCTCCAACGTATGGGGCAAGAGGTTCTCGGATATCCGCGAGGTGGACAACGTATAATAGAATCACAATGTGAGTCAGGGGCTGCCAGGCAGGGCAGTCTTTTTTATGCCTTCTCTGGCAGTTATGCCCGCGATCCGCACAATAGCTGACATACTTCAGCGCAGAATATCCATTCAGGTATTGACAAGGGACAGTGAATGTATTATTGTATTAATCAGTTAATACAATAATACAGATAAACATTGCAACAGTTATCCCTCATATGCACACCATATAACAGGAAGCGGTGTATGAAAGGAAAAGATATGGAATGGAATTTTAAGAGCGGGATTCCCATCTACACACAGATCATTGATGAGATGACCATGCGTATCGCAAGCGGGCAGTATAAGCCGGGCGAGAAGCTTAAGGCCGTCAGAGAACTGGCTGCGGATGCAGGAGTCAATCCCAACACCATGCAGAGAGCTCTTGCCGAACTTGAACGCAGGGAGCTTGTATACACCGAGCGTACAAGCGGCAGATTCGTTACTCAGGATGAGACTATCATCAAAGGGCTGCATGAGGAACTGGCAGGGAAATACTTCAGGGAGCTTGCTGACAAGCTTCAGAAGATAGGGATGTCCGGCGGTGAAATAGCTGCGGCTGTAGAGAAGTGGCTTGAGGACATCAGGTAAGGAGTGTGAGACATGGCAAGAATAGAGTTAAACGATCTTACTAAAGAATTCGGCGGAATAACCGCCCTTGACAGTGTAACTCTGGATCTTGAAAAGGGACAGATAGTCGGGCTGCTCGGCCCGAACGGATCCGGCAAGACTACACTGATCAAACTGATGAACGGGCTGCTGACTCCATCGGCGGGTCACGTACTGATCGACGGAAATGAGCCCGGAGTGGAAACGAAGAAAATCGTAGCATATCTCCCGGACCGCAATGCACTTCCGGATTACATGACAACTACGCAGCTGATGGATCTGTATCAGGACTTCTTCGGGGATTTTAACAGAGAAAAGGCGGAGACGATGATCGCAGACCTCGGCATCGACATGAAGCAGCAGATGAAGAAGATGTCAAAAGGAACCAGGGAGAAGCTCCAGCTGTGCCTCGTGATGGCAAGAGAAGCGGGCGTATATCTTCTTGATGAACCTATAGGCGGCGTAGACCCTGCAACCAGAGACTATATTCTGAGAACTATTATTTCAAACTATAACGAAGATGCGGTCGTTATCATCTCCACTCATCTTATAGCGGATATAGAGTCTGTGCTTGATGATGTGATATTCCTCAAGGAGGGCAGAGTGGTCCTGCACAAGCCGGCAGACACCATCCGCGAGGAAACAGGTGAGAGCGTCGATCAGCTGTTCAGGGAGGTATTCAGATGTTAGGCAAACTGTTAAAATATGAGATTCCGGCACTCGGACGCAAACTTGTGCCGCTGTACATAGGGTGGGCAGTAACTGCTGCTCTGCTGGGCCTGGCGGTCGGCCCTGCATCATCCAAGTCGGACTTCATGGTCGTGCTGAGCGGAATGCTGTACACAGCGGCTGCAACAGCAGTGCTGGTGATGGCAGTCATCCTGATCATCCAGAGGTACAGTAACAGTCTCCTCGGGGATGAGGCGTATTTCAATCAGGTGCTGCCTGTAACATCTGCTGAACATATTGCGAGCAAAGGCCTGTCAGCTCTTATATGGGTGCTGCTGTCCGGCGCAGCGATGCTGGTCACGGGACTGATCATAATCATCTTCAGTGGAAGCGTGCAATATGTGCCTGATATGTGGCGTGACATATTCATGAACATAAAGGGCAGAGAGTGGCTCATACTGCTTGAAATGCTGATAGTTACGGCCTTCAGCATCACGAAAAGCGTACTGGCCATATATGCAGCGATAACAATAGGACATCAGGCGCAGAAGAGGACAACACTTGCATCCATCGGAGCGTATGTCGGGATCCTGTTCTTCGAGACACTGGTCGGAAGGACCCTTACAGGAATAATGCCGGAGTTCTTCAGGAATTTCGACATATTCTACGACATGAACAGATTCTTCCTCGGCGGAGTCCTGATCTCAGCTGCGCTCGGAGCCATATACTTCTTCATCTGCAAATACCTGATGGAGAAAAGACTCAACCTCAATTAGCACACAGATACATGAAATAAAAACTGGCAGAAACAATTCTGCCAGCTTTTGTTTTGTATCGAGCTCACCTTCATTACCATATCTCTCTGCAGGGATCATTGTCTTGGCGTTAGCCTGGAAGAAGTCGCTGTCGAGAGTCTCCTTGGTCAGCGGTGTGTAGAAGTATCCAGGGCAGATAGCGTTCACGTTGATGCCCTTGGATGACCACTCTGCTGCGAGAGCTCTTGTCATCTGTACGCCGAGTCCTGTGGATGCACCTGTGATGATAGCAACCTGTCCTGTAAGGTCAAAATAATTTTTTATTGGAACCCCCGCCTTGAGTCATTAGAACAATAGTATTTCTCAATTATTATGCCACCCGGAAAATGATATTTCTATGTAAGTTTATTATTTGACTAGGTGCCTGCTGAATGGGACTAAAAATGAGCCGGATGAGGGCCTTTTCAAAATGAGACGTTGGGGGATGAGAAAAATGCCAGATTGATAAAAAAATATCAGACTTTGCGATGGAAAGGCATCTTTACGTAGCCGAAAAGCCGCTTTGCACGAATAATAATACAAAACCACCGATAAAAAACGGCAAAACAGCACGACGAAATGATACAAAAGAGGAGAAAAAAGGTTGAGATTGACAAATAATTAACGAGAAAACAGGCCTTGTTACTATATTAACTAACTCCGATAAACGTTGAAATTTCAACGTTTTTGCTTTTGTGAACAGATTGTGAAGCGCTCAAAAATGGCTCATTAATGTCAAGTTAATATCAATTTAAGATTGACTTAAGACCAATAATGACCGATAATTAAAGCATGTTAGATATTGTCACCAATTTATCATCTTATTGCGACAATTCGTATCAAAATAACCCGAAAATATTCTGGATATCGAAAATGCCGTAAAAAGTAACCAGAAAATCGGACCGGACAGATTTCAGTATCCAGGCCGGACGTAAGGTAAAATTTACCAGTTTTTAAATCAAAATAAGCGCTGTAGAGGTGACAATAGAAAAGGAGTACTATATGAATTCTGAAATGTTAACCTTTATACTTTACTTCGTCGCTCTGATGGGAGTAGTAATCTACTTCTACATCAAGGACAAGCAGAGAAGCCAGGAGGACTACTTCCTCGGCGGACGTGCGATGGGACCTTGGGTAACAGCCCTTTCAGCACAGGCATCTGATATGTCAGCCTGGCTGCTGATGGGACTCCCTGGATCGATCCTCGCATTCGGATTCGGCCAGATCTGGATCGGTATCGGACTTGCTCTCGGTACTGCTCTTAACTGGATCCTCTGTGCAAGAAGACTGAGAGTATTCTCAGAAGAGGCTGATGACTCGATCACCATCCCGCAGTTCCTTGCAAACAGATTCGATGCTGATACCAAGACACTGCAGGTAATATGCGCGGTTATCTTCCTGTTTGCTTATACCATCTATGTTGCATCCGCATTCGTAGCTGGTACTACAGTATTCGGAACACTGTTCCCGGGAATCTCTACAACACTCGCTATGGTCATCTTCGCACTGCTGATCGTATTCTATACAATCTTCGGCGGATTCACTGCTGTATGCTGGACAGACTTCTTCCAGGGCATGCTGATGATGATCGCTCTGATGGCAGTTCCTATCGTAGTAATTGCAACAGGCCAGCACCTCGATACATCACTGCTCACCAAGGTATATGAGTACACAGATGCTAACGGCCAGGTTGTAACCTGCGACTTCGGAAGTGGTATCTTCAGCGCAAGCTGGCAGGATGTTGCAACAGGTCTTGCATGGGGTCTCGGATACTTCGGTATGCCGCACATCATCGTAAGATTCATGTCGATCGAGAAGCCTTCACAGATCAAGAAGTCTTCAACAATCGCTATCGTATGGGTACTGATCTCACTCGGAAGTGCATGCCTCATCGCTTACATGGGCAGAATGCTTGTTGCTGATGAGCTCCTCCCAATCGGAATGCAGAAACTCGTATTCATCACAATGGCAAGGAAGTTCTTCCCGCCTGCACTCTCAGGACTGCTGCTCGCAGCTATCATCGCTGCTTCAGTATCGACTGCAGACTCGCAGCTGCTGGTAGCTTCCAGTTCATTCACAGCTGACCTCTACGCACAGTTCAAGAAGGACGTAAGTGAGAAGGAAGCTGTAATGGTAGGACGTATCGTAGTAGTAGTTATCGCTGTTATCGCTTACCTGATTGCTTCTTCAAAGGGAGCAGGTGCTCAGGCTATCATGAACCTGGTAGAGAATGCATGGGGCGCATTCGGTGCTTCGTTCGGACCTGTAATCATCCTGTCACTCTTCTGGAGAGAGTTCAACTATAAGGGAGCTATCGCAGGTATCATCGCAGGTTTCGTAGTTGACCTCGGATGGCTGTTCGGCGGTCTCACTGCAAGCACAGGCGTATACGAGCTGCTTCCTGGATTCATCGCCGGCGCACTTGTAGCATTCATCGTTGCAAAGATCACACCGACACTTGATAAGGAAAGAGCAGTATTCGACAAGGCAAGAGAGAGAGATGCTGTTGCTGACTGATAACTGGTCATTAACCTAAATGATCGGTTCGGGTTATAGAGGCGGGGGGG
>JAWRIG010000052.1:0-6266 GCA_040308005.1 Anaerovoracaceae bacterium
AATCATAACCACCAGTTGAACTGGTGGTATGCACTAGCCCTAAAAGGGCATCGTACTTGCAAGCGTCTTAAGACGCGCCGAATAGACTGCCAACCGCATCTCTATTTCAGGCGGCGCCTAAAGGCGCTTTTCTATTGCCTACGTATTCTTGCTACCCGTGAACGGGTCTATGTATTCTTTCAGCGATATCTGATCATTGGCAATGTCTTCCTGAAGCTGGTTCCGTATGTATTCCTGTATCGCTTTTTTGTTCCGTCCCACAGTGTCAACATAGTATCCCCTGCACCAGAAATGCCTGTTGCCATACCTGTATTTCATATTTGCATGCCGGTCAAAAATCATGAGCGAACTTTTGCCCTTTATATATCCCATGATTTGAGCAACGCTGTACTTTGGCGGAATGCTGATCAACATGTGGATATGATCCGGACACAGTTCTGCCTCGATTATTTCGATGCCCTTCTGATCGCACAGTTGCCTTATGATCTTTCCTATGTCCTCTTTGATCTTTCCGTAGATTGCTTGTCTTCTGTATTTCGGCGCAAATACTACGTGGTAATGACATCGCCATTTTGAATGTGATAAACTATTAATGTCATCATTTTTACTCATCGTTTATTACCTCCTTTGCTCTGAGATGCGGTTGGTAGCCACTCTCATGTTAGCATTGGAGGTATTATTCTTGAAGCTAAAGCCCTTAATTCTCACCGGCATAGCCGGTGGTTTAATCGCGCTGAAGCTACAAATAAAGCAGGTTCCCACGGATAAGCGGGAACCTGCTTTTTCATCGGAGGGGAACGAAAAAAGGCTGAGTTCAATATCTGAACTCAGCCCGTCTGGTTATTCCGGATGCGCCTTATTCCGTATCGCCCATGGCCTTCATCTTCTTGCCAAGCTCGAATACGAATTCCTTGAGTGCCTTGACGTGTGCGTCAGCCTCAAATCTCGCCTCTTCGGATCTGCCGTTGTTGATAGCTTCCATGATCCTGGTGTGCTGCTCTGCAGTTGATTCGTACAGCGAATAGTCATTGTAGTACAGATATCTGAATCTCAGTGAGAGCTCCTGAACGTACTTTACGAGTTCGCTCAGAGTCTCGTTGCCGCTGCATACTACGATGAAGTTGTGGAACTTCTCATCGAGCTCGATGATGGTCTCCTTATCGCCCGAGCTGAGCGCCTTGTCATAGTCTGCTGCTATCTGACGCAGCTCAGCCTTCTCTTCATCGGTGATTCTTTCAGCTGCAAGCTTGGCGGCAAAGCCTTCCATATCTTCTCTGACTTCGAAGACATCGAGCATGTCCTTGATTGAAATGTTGGCAACATAGGCACCCCTTCTCGGCTCGACTTTGACAAGTCCGTCATCAGCAAGTCTCTTGATGGCTTCTCTGATCGGAGTCCTGCTCACGTTCATCTTCTCGGACAGGTCTATCTCCATCAGTCTTGTCTGCGATACTATCTCGCCGGTAAGGATCTTGTGCTTGAGCTCAAGATATACCAGGTCTTTCAGTGGTTTCTGTACTTTCAGCTGAATTTCCATCATAGGTCTTCTCCTTCAGATTGTTAGCGGGGGGCCTTCTCTTACAATATCTTACTTCTCGATCTGCGCCGGTCCTCAGTGTACAGCGCAGAGGTATCAGCAGTCTCCTGTCGATGTCAGCCAGGTGCGCCAGCGCGGCTCTGCTGCGCATATCTCCTTCATGCGGGCAAAACCCTTTTCGGCTCGCTCCCTGTCCTCATAGTATGCGATCATGGTCGGTCCGCTGCCGCTCATCATTACGATGTCTGCGCCGAGCTCGTCCTGCATGATCCGCCTGAGACCTGCTGCCTCAGGGTAATCCCTGAGAGTGTAGCTTTCAAGGTCATTTACAAACAGCGGATACTCTTCATCCCTGAGTCCTGCCGCTGTGCGGCCGCTCTCAAGTATAGCGTCTATAGCTTCATATGCGGCCTTGGTCGAAACTGCGATTCCCGGGTTGGCCATGACTACGTGGTAAGGTCTCGGCTGAGCCGGCTCTACTACGTCGCCGATGCCGCCGATCCATGCGGCGGTGCTCGCCTCATCAAGACCTCTCAGCCCGGCGAGCGTCCCGTTGTTCCTCCTTGCGTTCATCAGCAGGGAAAACGGGACATCGGCGCCCACACGTGCGCCCGTCTCCATCAGTTCCCTCAGACTCATCGGGTATCCCAGCAGAGCATTCATGCCCAGCATGCAGGCCGCTGCATTACCGCTGCCTCCTGCGATGCCCGCAGCCACCGGCAGCCGCTTCTCAATGTCCACGGTCAGCACCGGAACGCCCTCCGCGCCGCATCTTTCGATGACAGCAGCGATGCCCTTCAGAGCCAGATTGCTCATGTCCATTGGAATTGTTTCAACATCCGTACATAAATATACATCAACACCGCCGATAGTGCAATGAGGCAAATTGTATTTTGTTCCATTTTCAGGACATTTTGTTATTTTTATCACATCGAAAAGCCCGATCCCCTGCATCAGAGACCGGATATTGTGATACCCATCCTCCCTTTTGCCCGTAACGAGGAGCGACAGATTGATCTTCGCGTATGCTTTAAGTTCAATTTCGTTCATGTTTTTATTCTCAATATCTATGTATCGAAGGTTCTGCTGCTATAAATTCTTACTCCGCAGATGCCGATGCACGGCAGCGAGGACGAGAATTTAGAGCAGCAGGACCTTCGATCACATATTATGAATAACGGGGAGCTATGCGCTCCCCGCCTCACGGTTACCTATTTTCTTTTTCTCTTTCTTGCTGCTTCTTTAGCGGCTTTCTCTGCTTTCTCAGCTCTTGCGGCTTCCTTGCGCATCGAGATGAGTGCATTTACAGATCTGTCTTCCTTATTAATAGGAGCAGGCGCGTGTACGTGATAAACGTTGTTCAGGTACTGTGCGCAGTTCTCGATCTTCTTCTCGGCAGGAGGCTCTTCCTTCTTCTTCTTGCGGGCCTTCTTCTTTGCTTCTTTCTCTTCCCTCTTAGCCTGCTCAGCCATGACCTCTTCTACGGTCTTGCCTGTTCTCTGGGCTTCCTTGTAAGGGTTGAATGCCTTCTTAGGCTCGTCCTTCTTCTCTGACTCTTCTTCTTCCTTCTGCTTGTTCTGGCGCATTGTCAGGAACATGATACCGCCGAACATGATGAACATCATGACCATGTTGACCATGTTGTTGACTCTCTGGTTGTAAGTCCTGAATGTGATGGTCTCAGCCTTGGCGAGCTCGTTGCCTTCGTTATCCACAAGGCCTGCGTCGATAGTAAGTGTATATTCGCAGTTGTTCTTGGCGATAAATCCCTCGTCAGCGTCTGCTACTACGAGGACAAGTCCGTCATTCGCATCGCTGAACAGCACGCGGATAGGAACCTTTTCGCCTTCTTCGTCTACGATGCTGAACTTTGACTCATCGACAGCCTTAGCTTCGTCAGAGTTGATAGGATTGCTGAATGTCAGCTTGACACCCAGATTCTCCATTGATGTGTTCTTCTGTCCGTTCTCCGGATAGGATGATACCAGCGTAAGTCCTTCAGCGGCAAAGCTCAGGACTGATGCTGCCATTACCATAACTGCCGCGAGCAGCGCGATCAGTGTGCTCCTCTTCATTAAATATATCCTCCGTTTATGTTATTGCTTATCCCGCCTTGCGCGGAAGAATTCCTTAAGCTGCAGACTGCATTCCTCTCCGAGGACGCCCGTCTCTATGTCTATCCTGTGGTTGAGCTTTTCATTGGCAGCGATATTGCATACCGAGCCGCACGCGCCCGCCTTGGGATCCATGGCTCCTATCACGAGCCGCGATATCCTCGCGAGCACCATCGCTCCTGCACACATGCTGCACGGTTCAAGCGTCACATACACAGTGCATCCGGTCAGCCATTTTGCCCCGAGCCTCTCCTCGGCAGCGGACAAAGCCAGCATCTCGGCATGCGCCGATGAGCTCTTCATCGTCTCGACCAGATTGTGCGCACGGCTTATTATCTCGCCGTCTCTGACTACAAGCGCGCCAACCGGCACCTCGCCGGCAAGAGCCGCCTGCTCCGCCTCGAGCAGTGCTTCACGCATGTATCTTTCATCATCTGCACATAATGATTCATCAAAAACCATAGCTTAAGCATTCTACCACAACGGGCTCAGCTTTATCAATAAAAACAATCAAAAACTCCCCATTTCAGGGGAGTCTGTGTCATATCCGTACGGCGGCCTTCCGCCGTCTCCTGCGCACCGCCGGTATTATGCCAGGAAGTGCTGCACTATCAGCATCACCGGGTTGATGTCATACAGCGTGCCCGCAATATAGGACTGGTGCAAAGCCGTCAGCATCTGGGGCACTTTGTCCGGTGCGAAGAATGTCGTTGCCGGTATCAGAGCTGCCGCCGCGAGGAACGATAGTATAAGTCCTCTCACTATGCCGAAGGCCATTCCGAGCATGCGGTCCGAAAACCTTAAAAGCGCCAGATTGTCGCGCCCGTGCTTGTAGATAAGGCGGATTATCGCCATTACCAGCCATACTGCCAGCAGTATGATCAGCACCGAAAGTATGCTGAGGCAGATGTCAGTCATCCTGGTCGCCGCAGCGTTCGCGGTCTTGTCCGCGAGGTCGTTCACAACGCTGCTGAGCGTCTTAGGCATCGCTTCCGTGTACGGGTCAGCCTGAGGCGTCCCGACGTAGTTGTTTATTATCTGGCTCGATGACTCTCCCGCTGCCGGGTCAGGGCCTTCCGCCCCGCCCATCAGGTAGTTGCGGATGATCAGATACATGTGATTGTGGAGCGTCCTCTGAACAGGAGAAACAGAAAGATATTCGGACACTTTGCCCGAATACATGAAACTGAGTCCGAAGCCTGCCGCCAGGCCGATGAGTCTCAGCATCGTATCCCCTATGCCCCTGACCGCACCTCTTATGACAGCGACCAGGAGGATCAGCCCGATCACACCGTCGAGCATCCACCATTCAATATTCATGTCATAAGTATACTCCATCACAAATAGCATGTCACGCGCCTTGAATCAGCCTGTCCTGCGGCCGGCAGATTTACTCATTTAATTAATAAATAAACCCTCTCTTCGTTTTATTGACGCCCTATTTTCGCGGTGCTATTATAAAAGTGTATCAGGCCCTAACCTGATTTCGTTTTAGTTTTCTATAAAAGCTATAAAGGCATTCATTTAATTAAAAAAGGAGATTAAAGCAATGGTTGACCCAAAAGAACTGAAGTACACAAAGGATGATGAATGGGTTCGTTTTGAAGGAGAAGATGCATTTGTAGGCATTACTGATTACGCTCAGAGTGAGCTTGGCGACCTGGTATTCGTTAACCTTCCGGAGGTAGGAGACGCAGTATTCGCAGGTGAGCCTCTCGGCGACGTTGAATCAGTTAAAGCTGTAGCTGATGTATTCTGCCCTCTCTCGGGTGAAGTTCTGGAGATCAACGAGGACATTCTTGACGATGCTTCTCTGATCAACAGCGATCCTTACGGCGCATGGTTCATCAAGATCGGCAACATCACTGACCAGGTTGAGTTCCTTACTGCTGACGAATACGACGAGTACAGAGGATAATCAGCCAACCGGATTTATGTAAGGAGATTATGTAAGGAGGAATAACATTGGGCACTTTTATTCCTAACACTAGGGAAGAGCAGCTTAAGATGCTCCACGAGATCGGATATAAGGATTTTGATGATCTCTTTAAAGTGATCCCCGAAGAAGCCAAGGTCAAAGGCGAACTCAATCTTCCTGAAGGACTGAGTGAGATCGAAGTTGACCGCAAGGTACAGGGCCTCGCAGCAAAGAACGTCATATTCCGTTCGATCTTCCGCGGTGCAGGCGCATATAACCACTATGTTCCGTCTGCAGTAGACGCGATTGCCAACAAAGAAGAATTTGTTACGGCATACACACCATATCAGGCTGAGATCAGCCAGGGCATCCTCCAGTCGATCTTTGAATATCAGACAATGATAGCTGAGATCACCGGCATGGACATCGCCAACGCTTCGATGTACGACGGCGCTTCCGCAGCAGCAGAAGCATGCTGGATGTGCAAGGACAGAAGGCACAGCACCTTCTATGTATCCGGCGCACTTGACGAGAGGATCCTCAACGTAATCAACACCTATTCATTCGGAAGAGAGAGCAAAGTCGTAGTCATCCCTGCAAAGGACGGCGTTACCGACAAGGACGCTCTCGCAAAAGCACTTGCAGATGATTCCGAGGCAGCATGCTTCCTGATGCAGTATCCTAACTTCTACGGCAT
>JAWRIG010000053.1:0-35794 GCA_040308005.1 Anaerovoracaceae bacterium
TTGGCGATGAAAGACAAGGAATTGCTATCATGAAATCAGAAAGCATCTTAGCCTTTGCCGATGCAGTCAGGAACGGAACGGTCGTACAGGAATAGATAACGAGGCAATGGATATGTTCCTGACCGCGTTTATGTGAACAGGCGCGGGGAATGATTATCTATTTCGCTGACTCGTGCCATGTCGAGACCGTGTGCCTCTTGAGCAACCGAAAACCTGATACGAAAGCCAGGATCGATGTGGATCTGGATGACTACTAATAAAGTTGATCCGTTAACTGGAGAAATATTAGATGAAGACCATTTAATAAATGAAGATGTTGTATAGGCAATTCTGATAACAGCACAGAAAGCTATAGAAAGAAAAATACTACGTGAGAAGAATAAGAAAGAATCAGCTGGAGCAAAATGGACTCCGGAAGAAGATGCACAACTAATTGAGGAATATAAAAACTCATTGTCTATAAAAGAAATCGCAGAAATACATAAACGGTCTGAAGGATCTATCCAAAGCCGTATTGTGAAGCTGTGGCAAAATCAGCAACTAGAGAATGAGAAAATGCAATGATTATAATAGTTTTATTGGTAGTTGCGTTCATTGGAATAACACTACACTTATGCTTTGCAAATGAAGAGCCTGAAGTAAAGATTGTCGGCCTTACTTTTTTTATATCTCTATTCCTGATAGGGCCATACTTTGCTGGAATAATATCTATACATGCGCCAGTTCCACTGGACTCAGAGAATACTATAGAAGTTGCATCAATAATAATTGCTGTTATTCTTTCAGGGTTGGCGCTTGGCATATATAAAAAATATGAAAAAGTAAAACTGAATAGGAAGGAAAGAAATCGGAATAGTAGGTAACCCGACATAAGATCAATACATCAGTTAAAGATTGTTTCGGGGGATGATAAAAGTGATGTACCTCGTACAAACCTACACAGATTTCACATTAAAAATTGAAACCAATTCGAACTATGCTGAAACCTACGAAAGTGGAGAAAAAATAGGGGATAAATTTGAGGGAAAACGCTGTAAGCCTTGCAATAAGCCGGACATCGCCGGTTCAAGTCCCGTCCCCGCAACCATTTTCAGGGCTCTCGGAGAACATCCGGGAGCTTTTGGTTTTACGAGAATTTTTAGCCGATAATTTATCCCATGACAGGTTAGGACGGATAATTATGTATTTCGAGTCTTTTGGCCTGTTTTGCGTTGTTGTTTGGATGGGCACATATCAGAATCACATACTTAACTCACCAGAAGTATCGGGGGTATTGAATATATCAGAGATGAACCTCCAGCATATGGTAAAGATTGCAACGACTATCTTCAGCACATGATTCGGCAGAAGCACTCAAGACAAGTGGGAATAGAGTAACCTGAAAACACGGCTGCTTGTGATAATATAAAAGCAGTCGAAATACATGGAAAAGACATGCACAAATCGGGATTTGGAGGGATGAATGCCTTGACAATTGCACAATATAGAGAAGATCAGTGAGATGAAGTCTTCCGGAGGATCAAGGACCTTTACCTTTGATCAGGGTGCAGAGCATTTCAGAGCGACTGTAAATGAAAAGTTGTCAGCAAAATACGGCCTGTTGATAGTGGACCTGGCTGAATTGAGATAGAGGGAGCAAAAAATATGGAAAATAAACTATTCGAGCTGGCTGCAAAACGCAGATCCGTAAGAAGCTACACTGACGAGCATATCAGTGAGGATGTTATTAATGAGATCATGAAAGTTGCTTTGGCAGCTCCGTGCTCATTCGGCCACCGGCCTGTGGAATTTGTTGTTGTCAGGAATGAGGAGATCATACGAAAGCTGGCAGCATGCAAAAGTTTTGGCGGGAGTCAGATCATAGGTGCTGATGCAGTCATAGTCGTAATGGTAAATCTGAAACGCGGTGAGTTCTGGATAGAAGACGGAGCAATCGCGTCAGGTTATATACTGCTTGCTGCAGAGCAGTATGATGTCGGTGCATGCTGGGTGCATATCCGTAATCGTAATGGTAAGGTCAGAACATCAGATGAGGAGATAAGAGAACTTCTCGACGTCCCTGACGGATACGCAGTACTCAATCTTATAGCGCTCGGCGGAAAAGGCGAAAACAAGCAAGGATATACTGAATCAGATTTTGACTTTGGAAAAGTTCACTATGAACGATTCTGAGCATACACATGTGAGCAGCAAAAGCATTGCGGTGATAAGCAGACGGAAGATGAATAGTCAGGTAAAACAGAATGAATGATATAGAGCGCATAAAGGAATTGTACAAAGAATACTGGGACTGCATGATCAGCAAGGACATAGCAGGACTTGATGCAATGATGACGGATGACTATGTCCTTATGCATATGACCGGAAAACGACAGGACAAGAAAGACTTTTTCAGATCAGTAAGATCCGGAGAACTCAATTATTACTCTGCAGAACATGACGAAATAACTGCAGATGTGTCTGGCGATAAAGCAACGCTCATTGGAAAGAGCAAAGTTGTTGCGGCTGTTTACGGAGGCGGGAAATCCAGGTGGAGACTTAGAGGTGACTTCGCACTTCGAAAAGAGAATGGACAATGGAAGCTTGTTTCCAGTCGCGCATCTACTTATTGAGAAGACTGACTGGAACAAAAAACGACAGCAGCTCTGCCGAGAATTAATCTCTGACAGAGCTGCAGTTGTCATTGGTAGTTGCGTTCATTGGAATAACACTACACTTAAGCTTTGCAAATGAAGAGCCTGAAGTAAAGATTGTCGGCCTTACGTTTTTTATATCTCTATTCTTGATAGATCTGGTTGAATTGATATGAGGAAAATCCAATGAATAATACTGAAAAACTCAGAAATCATATTGAGAGCTGCGGCATTACCGGAGTCAAAGTTCTGCAGAATGATGTGGAAGGTGAACGGTATAAAACAGAGCTTTTGAAGCTACTTGAGATAATGAAAACTGTTACAGATGATGAGATCCGTGCAGCGGGATATCCTGTAAACATACAGAACACATTACTGATGGACCGGCATCTCATAGATGATACTTTGGCAGAAGAAATAGATCAGCTGTCCCTTCTCAACACTGTTGTAACATATATCGAATGTAATACTGAGGGAATGCCGGAACATAGCGTTAAGTATATGGATAGAGTAACTGACCTCAGGAAGAATTTGGAATCGGTATATAAAAAAGAAGCAATGCGATTCTGCGGCAGCGATGGCTGCTAACTGATAAAGGAAATAATTATATGATACTGGATGCACGCAACGAGATCATAAATATCAATGGCTTTGACTGTGATTACATCAGCTTCGGGAAAGGTAAAGATCCGATTATCATGCTCCCTGGTGTAGGGGACGGATTCAAGACTGCTAAAGGTGTTGCTTTGCCGTTTGCGCTGATGTACAGGTGCTTTGCAAAGGATTTCAAGGTCTATGCATTCAGCAGACGAAACAATATGCCTGAAGGTTTTACCACCGCAGATATGGCAGATGATCTTGATGTCATAATGGAAGCTCTGAACATAAATTCTGCAAGTATATTCGGAGTATCTCAGGGCGGCATGATAGCACAGCAGATGGCGATCCGCCATACGGATAAGGTGAGAAATATCGTTCTTGCAGTCACAGCATCCCGCCCAAATGAGATAATGAGGGATTCTATTGAAACATGGCTTGAATTGGCTGACAGAGATGATTACAAGGGCATTATGCTCGATACCGCGGAGCGTTCATACACCGGAGATTATCTTAAACGCGCCAGAATGATAAACAGTATGATTGCCGCCGTAAAGCCTGAAGACTATACGAGATTCAGGATCCTTTGCAGATCCTGCCTTGAACATGATGTTTTCGCTGATCTTCATAAGATCAGCTGCCCGGCCATGATCATAGGCGCGGATCAGGATAAGGTGCTGGGGCCGACGGCCTCAAAAGAAATGCACGAAGTGATCCCGAATAGTCAGCTGTACATGTATGAAGGCTACAGCCACGGAGTGTATGAACAGGCAAAAGATTTCAATTCAAGGGTGCTGAGATATCTGATGTGGCAGAAGATAGGAAGATAACAAATTGATAAAATGAAAGTTCCGGATAATACAACGCAAGTCGAATATAAATATCAGTCGATATATGAGATCACATATAACTGCCTGATCAAGCTGCTTGCAGATGGAAGTGCTGAATGCTGAGCTCGAGAAAGTAGCTGACAGCCTTGAACTTAATGTGATCCGTTTCTGGGAAAAGGAGATAAAATAGATAATGAGCATCATAGTAAATCTGTATTATACTGGGGAAAACGGAAATGCCCGTAAATTCGCGGAAGAAATGGAAGCGCGCGGTGTCGCAGATGCGATCAGGGCTGAAGCCGGCAATGAAAAGTACGAATACTTCATTCCACTCAGCGATCCTGAAACCGTACTTCTGATCGACAGCTGGAGAGACCAGGAGTCTCTCGACATCCACCATGCATCGCCTATGATGAGCGAGATCGCGAAGCTGAGAGATAAATACGATCTGCACATGAAGGTCGAGCGCTACGTATCCGACGCGGAGGGAGTTCCGCAGAAGGATCAGGACTTTATCAGAAAATAGAAGGAGGGGAAAAGAAATGAGCGAGAAAATCGTACAGACAGCAGGAAGGGACCAGCTCGGAGAATTTGCACCGATGTTTGCGCATCTTAATGACGATGTGCTTTTCGGTGAAGTGTGGAACGAGGAAGCGATCGACGTGAAGACAAAGTGCATCATCACAGTAGTATCGCTGATGGCATCCGGCATCACTGATTCATCCCTGACATATCACCTGCAGAATGCAAAGGCGCATGGAGTAACTAAAGACGAGATCGCTGCGATCATCACACACGCAACAATGTACGTTGGCTGGCCTAAGGGCTGGGCAGTATTCCGCCTTGCCAAAGAAGTCTGGAATGATTAGCAGGATGCGGGGCGGACTATGAGAAGACTAATAGACGTCTGCATGACTCTGGTGCTGCTCGTGCTGATGGCGTATCAGGTCACGGGGCAGATAGTGCACGAGTGGACAGGGATACTGATGACGGTGCTTGTCATCACGCATCAGGTCCTGAACCGCAGATGGTATAAGTCATTATTCAGAGGAAAATACAATCCGTACAGGATCATGACGACAGCAGTGAACATACTGCTGCTGTTGTCGTTCGCGCTTACGGCGCTGTCGGGAATGGCGACGAGCAGTCATGCTGTGCCTTTCCTGCATGGCATGGCGCCGGTATCTGTCGCAAGGCAGGTGCACCTTGCGATGTCGCACTGGTCTTTCGTGCTGATGGGGCTGCACCTGGGAATGCACATTCCGGCAATGACAGCGAAGATGAAGATCGAAGGCAAAGCAAGAACAGCTCTCAGCGCTCTCTGCTGCTGCCTTGCGGTAATAGGATTGTTTCTCTTCGTGCGAAGCGGCCGGGCTGATTACATGTTCTTCCGTTCAGCATTCGCCTTCATGGATTACGATAAGGCGGGAGCGCTTGTGTTCCTTGAGAATCTGCTGATGCTGGTATTCTGGGTATTTATCGGTGACCGTGCAGCCGTATTCAGCAGGAAGAAAGCGCAGGGAGGCACCCTATAGCCACATTACCATATTCTGTACTGAAGCCCTGAAATTTCAACGTTTCAGGGCTTTTTGCTTTCCTGATATCTTCATTCTGATACAGCCCAAAAAAATGGTAAAAATGCCCGTCAATCTGTTATTATTAAAATACGGAGAAGCGCTTTCATTACAGGAGGGTGTCAAAATGATCATAAGAGGAAAAAGCAGACTTGCATTACTGGCGGTACTGATCATGTGCACTATGCTTATTGCAGCCGGCTGCTCAGGGTCAGACAATGCTGCGATGGCGGGGGATTCACAGATGAACGATATCGAAGAGAAAGCTGCAGAAAATGCAGAGACTGCAGAAGAAACAGAAGACGCTGCTGCGGCGCCGGGGGTCTATGCTGAGATAAGCCAGAACGGCAGCAAAATAGAGATCACACCTGTACCGGGAGGTATCACGGACAGTACAGTTCTTCCGACCTTCAAGTGCACTTTTGGAGACATGACAGCTGAGGCCCAGAAGGCGCTCGAAGAAGGACGGACATTCCCGAAGGAATTCTTCAGAGACCTTACCGCCTGCATGCTTATCAGCGAATCACAGATGGCGGGAAAGGAGCACGATGCGATCATGTTCTCGCTCTCAACTCTTGCGGCAATGGCCAATGAGTTCTGGTCGCTCGACCCGGCTCTCAAGAACGTTGAGTATGAAGCGGGCAGTGACGGCAGCATTGTGAAGAGCATCTACAATGTTCACTTCGGCTCTGCTGACAAGGACGGACAGATAATCTATGACAACCAGGCACGCAAATGGTACCTCGGGGAGACAGAGTACTCAGGAAGCCTTGACAGTCAGGATACCATTGCCATGTGGTGGACGATATTTGATATCGCGGACGGAAATGTTCAGTAACTGACTTCCGCCTGCGGTAATCAGACATAAATAAAGAACAGAAGGGGTTATTGAAATGAGAATATCGATTGACAATAAGCTGTATATGGACTGCCCTGAAGGCTTCCGCCAGCTGACCGAAGAAGAACTGCAGAAGATGAATCTTATCGCAGGGGGAAAAGGGATGTGCATCTCTGATTCTGAGAGACACATAGTGATCTCCGTCGCGTGGACCAAAGTCAATGCACTTTCCGCGTGGCTCCTCGGAACACGGGAGACAGCAGGCAGCATGGCTAAGCACATAGGCAAAAGCATGAAACCGTTCAATTATGTCTGGCTCGATGATGTCAAGCGCGAGATCGACGGACAGGTTGCCAGAGGACTCGACTACAATTACATTGTGCAGGGTATCCACATGACAGGCGAATCACTTGTAGTCAAGGTCGAAGAGAATCTTTTCTACTTCCATTTTTACGGCAGACAGGCGCGCAGGGAAGAAAGCCTTGCCGTGTTCCATGAGATCCTTGACGGCGTGGTGATCGCCGAATAACGACAGAATCCTGTACAGCACAACAGTTTACCGGAAAGCTGCCAAGCCCATGGTATACCTCTGCTGATAAGATAGGAACAGAAGAAACATGGCTTGATGCCGGATGGGGCCGAGGGACCGGTGAATAATTCATTAATTCATAGAGGGGATGAAATGACATATAAAACTATTTACGTAGCAAGTGCGGGACAGACTCATATACCGTTTCAGGAAAATGAGGGAGTTGATCCGGCGCTGCCTGTATTCGGAGGCGAAGACGGCAGGCTGCACTATATCAATATGTAAGGAGATAATGAATTGAACACCTCTTTATTAGTCACGGTTTCGCTCTTCTGCTGGCTTATTTTCATCCTGTCATTCAATTATGACAGGCGCAGATACCGCAACTGCTTTCTGCTCTTTCTGGCTCTGGCCAGTTCAGTGCCGGCGCTGTGCTCTCTTGCGGGAGAAAAAGCAACCAGAGTGTTTTATTTCTGCATGATAGCATTCTGCATAGTGCTGCTTATCGTTCCGCTTTTTCTCATCATCAACGGCATAATCATGATAAGAAGAGAGGGACGCAGCCTTTCGAATATGCTGTCGCTGGTCCTGGGCATCGTTATAGGCATCGGGGAGATAAGCACATTTATGTTCCTGCTGTGGACGGAGAATACCGGCGGAACAGGGAGACTTTACTCTGTACTTGAGCATACGGCCCTTGTGAACGTTCTGATCAGCACGACAGTAATATACGGCTCGGTCGCATTTCTGATGTTCATGCTGTACTCTGTATTCCTCATGATAATCCCGAGGAAAAAGGACTTTGACTACATCATCATCCACGGTGCAGGCCTTCTGCACGGAGACAGGTTATCCAAGCTCCTGCAGGACCGCGTCGACAAGGCGATAGATGTTTATCTCAGTGATCCTTCGCCTACAATCATGATACCTTCAGGCGGCCAGGGCAGCGATGAAACTATCTCGGAAGCTGAAGCCATGAGCCGCTACATGCTTGAAAAAGGCATTCCTGAATACAGGATTATCAAGGAGGACAGGTCAACCACTACCATGGAAAACCTTGAGAACTGCAAGAAGCTGATCGACGGCATGGAGGGACGCAAATATACAACACTCGTTACGAGCAACTATCATGTGTACAGGGCACTCAGATACTGCAGAAAGATAGGGCTTGAGTGTACGGGCATAGGAAGCCATGTCGCGTTCTATTACTGGCCGAGCGCACTGATAAGGGAATTCATCGCCATCCACTCTGAAAAGAAGCATTTTATATCGTTCTTTGCGGGATGGTTTTTCTGCATCATACTTACCGTTTATTTTGCAGTAGCGGCATAGGCTGTGAAGTGCAGGGTACGGGGAACTGCAAACAATACTATAGAAAAGGAAGAATAATAAGTTGACACCTGAAGATATAAGAAGAATAAGAAAAAGAATCGATTCAACACTTGATAATTTCAGCAGCATCTACGGATGCTATGTAAACGGAGCAGGCGACACCGTTGCAACAATGGAGATGCCTGTTCTTGGAATGCAGACTGAAGAAAAGGAGATGTATGCGGCAATACTCAAAAAAGTACTGTCAGGCAAGCAGGAAAGAAATCTCCTGGATATAGAGTTTACGGCTGAGCAGGTCGAAAAGAGCGATGAGCACAGGCTGCTTATGGCTCTGAGAGAGTCCTCTCTGAAAGATGAAGGCATGAGAGACATGCTGTATCAGAGGATAAGGGAGAACCTCAATAATGACGGGGACAGCTACGTGATCCTGCTCGCATCTGACACTTACGATCTTAAGAGCAAGGTTATAAAGGGCGAGGAATGGTCTGAAGAATCATCCCAGCAGTTCACATACTTCCTCTGCGCTATATGCCCGGTCAAGGACTCCAGGGCAGCGCTTCAGTACAATGCTGCTGAGCAGGAGTTCAGAGGCATATCCACAGGAACTATACTGGCAGCTCCGGCTCTTGGCTTTATGTTCCCGGTGCTTGATGACGGCGGCGCAGATATCTACAGGACATCCTACTACTCTAAGAGCAGCGCGGACATACACGATGAACTGATCGAAGCGCTCTTCGCCTCGGAGCATGTGCCGATGGCGGCTGATGTGCAGAAGGAGACCTTCAACACTTCACTTGCCGACTCGCTCGGCAGGGAATGCAGCCTTGACCTTGTCACTGCGCTGCAGGCGAGGATGTCAGCTATCGCAGAAGAGAGCAAGGATGATGACGATGTGATCGTTCCGGTGATAGCGATCGAGGATGTCGAGGACCTGCTCGCGGACAGAGGCGTCAGTGACGAGAGCATCGGGGAGTTCAGAAAGACCGTTGAAGAACGCTTTGACGGAGCTTCGGATTTCAATATAAACAACATAATCCAGAAGAAGTCATTTGAAGTTAAGACTCCGGAGACGAGGATCGTTACAGAAGCGGACAACGCGCTGAGACTTAAGACGAAAACCATAGACGGAGTAACATATATCCTGGTACCGGTAGGTGAGAGCGTTACCGTCAACGGAGTGGAGATCGCAGTGGAGTTTGACGATGCTGCTTCAGAGCAGCAGGTCAACTGACATAGATATTGAACCGGGGGGCATATAAATGCTGTACATAATAAGGCACGGCCAGACTGTGATGAATAAGAAGAAAGTGCTGCAGGGAAGAAGCGACCTTCCTCTCAATGAAGAGGGAAGAGAGCAGGCGGCCGGGGCCGGCTTAAGGCTCAAGGAGGCCGGCGTCGCTCCCTTCAGGATATATTCAAGTCCCCTCATAAGAGCCGTGGAAACGGCAGAGCTTATCGGGCAAAACGCCTGCGGCAGTGTTTCCGGGCCTGAGGTCGTGAGGGATGAGAGGCTCATCGAGATGGACTACGGGCCGTATGAGGGCATGGATCTTACAAGCCCGGCGCCTGAAGTAATGGCCTTTTTCATGGACTTTGCCGGCACTCCGGCACCTGAAGGCATGGAGCAGCTTTCTTCAGTTGTGGCAAGGGCGGGTGAATTCCTCAGGGATATACATGATGAAGCATCAGAGCATGATGTTGTCATTTCCACTCATGCCATAGCCATGAAGGGACTCCTTGAGTATCTGACACCGGATTCAAACGGCGGATACTGGTCTGAATACATAGGCAACTGCGACGTATATGCTGCTGAGGTGACTCCGGACGGATACGGTATTCCGCGTCCTTTCATAACCGGAAAAGTGACTCCGGGCGTGTGACCTGATTGTGTAAAAATGTATAATTGCACTAAATCAAGGACTTGAATTTGTTTAACTTGACAATGATATATAGTAGTGATAACATACGTTAAGCACATCATATGAGATGTGTAATGATGTGCGAAAAGGTTTAATTTTCAACGATTTAAAGACTTTAAACAGGAGTCCTGAATGGCATTCAGTTCACTTTTAAGCATTATCGTGATTAGCATCGAGCTTATTCTCGGCCTTAGCATCCTTAAGGGCTGTAATGAATAGGTAGCCTTGAGTTGAATCATGATATGCAGATGACTGTAAGCCGGCGGGCACAGATCAGACAGTAAATGCAGACCCTACGATCAACTTCAGGTGATTGTAGGGTTTATTTATTAGATGCCGGAACTGCACCGGCAAATACTAAAAAAAGCGGCAGGGCCGCGCGAAAGGAGCATTGTTTTGAGATTAAAAGGTGCAGATATTCTTATGGAATGCCTGCTCGAGCAGGATGTGGATGTAATATTCGGCTATCCGGGCGGCACCATACTCAATGTCTATGATTCTCTTGTAAAGTACAAGGGCAGGATCAGACATTATCTGACAGCGCATGAGCAGGGCGCCTCACATGCTGCAGACGGCTATGCAAGAAGCACCGGCAAGGTCGGAGTTGCTTTCTCGACATCCGGTCCGGGTGCGACCAACCTTACAACGGGCGTGGCAACAGCATATATGGATTCCTCTCCTGTAGTGTTCATCTCCTGCAACGTTGCCGAGAACCTGATCGGCAAGGATTCGTTCCAGGAGGTAGACAGCACCGGAATCATGCTGCCGATCACCAAGAGCAATTTCCAGGTTACCGATGTCAACAGGCTGGCGGATACCGTCCGCAAAGCCTTCGCTATCGCAAGAAGCGGACGTCCGGGACCTGTCTTCATCGACATTCTCAAGAATGTCACTGCCGAAGAGGCCGAGTATGAATTCATACCACGCAAGGAGCACAAGGCCGCAGGCGCTATAAAGTCCCTGTTTGAGCGGAGCCTTGCAGACTTCAAAGTGCCGACGATCGACGAGGAGGACATCGACAAGCTGGTTGAGATGATCGGCGAGTCTGAAAAACCTATGCTGATCTGCGGCGGAGGAGTTGTCAGGGGAAGAGCTCACAGGGAGTTCAATGAGTTCTGCAACCTCGTTGATGCTCCGACTGCCATCACCGTAATGGGCGGCGGCGGTATGAACGGCCGCAATCCTCATACTACGGGAATGATCGGAATGCACGGCTCCCAGGCATCGAACATAGCATGCGACAACTGCGACCTTCTGATCGCTGTCGGCTGCAGGTTCTCAGACCGTGTGGCACTCGATCCTGATTCGTTTGCAAAGCAGGCCAAAATCGTTCACATAGACATCGACAGATCAGAGATCAACAAGAACATCATGACCGATCACCACATCATCGGTGACGCGAAGGATGTTCTCAGGATGCTGAACGAACGCCTGACTCAGCAGAGCCATCCTGAGTGGAAGAAGTTCGTTTTCTCATATCCTACAGAGACTGTATATGAAGAGGGCGGTGACACTCTTACACCTAAGCAGGTCTGCGATACGATAGCAAGGACAGTCCCTCAGGACACTATCGTCGCTACTGACGTCGGACAGCATCAGATGTGGGCTATACAGCACTTCCACTTCGACTATCCGGGACAGCTGATCACTTCCGGCGGATTCGGAACCATGGGATTCGGACTCGGAGCTGCTATCGGAGCCAAAGTCGGAAATCCTGACAAGACCGTAATACATGTCGCAGGTGACGGAAGCTTCCGCATGAACTGCAATGAGCTCTGCACTGAGCAGTACTACGACATACCGGTGATCACGTTCATCTTCGACAATCAGACTCTCGGAATGGTCCGCCAGTGGCAGAACCTCATCTACAATAAGAACTTCTCGGAGACAACTCTCGACCGCGGTCCTGACTTCGTGAAGCTGGCCGAAGCATACGGCCTTCGCGGATGGAGAGTCAACAACCAGAAGGATCTGGAAGCTGCCATCAGGGAAGCCATGGAATGCGGCAAGGGATGCGTCATCGACTGCGTACTCGACATTGACGAGATGGTACGCCCGATGGTCGGAGGCGGCAGCCACATCACTGATTTCATGAAGATATAGGAGGGAGGAAAGCATGGACAACATCAAAGAAGTCAAAAGACAGACCCTCGCTCTGATCGTGGATAATGAGCCGGGCGTTCTCTCGCAGATCGCCAGACTTTTCTCCCGCAAGGGATACAACATCGAAGCTTTTGCAGCGGGACCTACGGAGAACCCGGGCGTCACGCGTATAACCATCGACGTGCTCGCCGATGAGCGCCACACCGATCTTCTGTGCAACCAGCTTCGCAAGCTTTACCCGATACACTCTGTAAAATGGCTCAATGCCGAGTCGTCGATATACAGAGAACTCATGCTCGTTAAGGTCCGTGCGGAATCGAGCGAACGCCGCAATGATATCATGCAGCTCGCCAACATCTTCCGCGCGCAGATCATAGATGTATCGCTTCAGACTCTTACGATCGGCATTTCGGGAGACGCTGACAAGCTCTCGGGACTGGAGAATATCCTAAGAGAATTCGAGGTGCTCGAAATCGCCCGTACAGGTGTCGTAGCGATCGAAAGAGGTATATCAACTATTAACGATGAATCTAAAGAAAGTGGGGAATTCAGCTATGGTAAAAATGTATTATGAGAAGGATTGTAACCTTGATGCTCTTAACGGAAAGACTATCGCAATCATCGGATACGGTTCACAGGGACACGCACACGCTCTGAACCTTCGTGACTCCGGATGCCATGTAATCGTAGGACTCAGACAGGGCGGCAAGAGCTGGCCTGTAGCAGAGAAGGACGGATTTGAAGTTTATACAGTAGCAGAGGCTTCAAAGAAGGCTGACATCATCATGATCCTGATCAACGACGAAGTTCAGGCTCAGGTATACAAGAGTGAGATCGCTCCTAACCTCGAAGAGGGAAATGCGCTCGCATTCGCACACGGATTCAATATCAGATATAAGCAGATCGTTGCTCCTGCAGGCGTTGACGTATTCATGGCAGCTCCTAAGGGGCCTGGACACACAGTCCGCAGCCAGTATGTAGCAGGAAAGGGCGTTCCTTGCCTCATAGCAGTTGAGCAGGACGCTTCCGGCAAAGCATATGACATCGCTCTTGCGTACATCGCAGGTATCGGCGGCGCCCGTGCAGGAATCCTCGAGACAACAATGGATGAAGAGACTGAGACTGACCTCTTCGGTGAGCAGACAGTTCTCTGCGGCGGCGTAGTAGACCTGATGCAGTGCGGATTCGAAGTACTCGTAGAGGCAGGATACAAGCCAGAGAACGCATACTTCGAGTGCATCCACGAGATGAAGCTGATCATCGACCTGATCAACAAGGCAGGTATCGCAGGAATGAACTACTCCATCTCCGACACAGCTGAATTCGGTGAATACGTAAGCGGACCTCGCGTACTTCCGCACGATGAGATCAAGGCTAACATGAGAAAGGTACTCTCAGATATCCAGGACGGCACATTCGCAGGCAAGTGGATCGCTGAGAACAAGAACGGACGCACATTCTTCAACTCCAAGAGAGCACAGCTCGGAAGACACCAGATGGAGATCGTAGGCAAGCAGCTCAGAGACGAGATGCTCTGGAAGAATGACAGCGACCTGGATAACGCTTCCAACTAAGGGGAAAAGATATGAAATCTGATCAGATAAAGAAAGGGGTTGATCGTGCGGCGAACAGGAGCCTCCTGTACGCCCTCGGTCTTACCGAAGAGGAACAGAACAGACCTATCATCGGTGTCGTAAGTTCATACAATGAGATCGTTCCGGGTCACATGAACCTTGACAAGATCGCAGATGCTGTAAAGGCCGGTGTCCGTGCTGCGGGCGGTACTCCTATACTCGTACCTGCCATCGCGGTATGCGATGGTATCGCAATGGGACATGTAGGCATGAAGTATTCTCTTGTCACCCGTGACCTGATAGCGGACTCCACTGAGGCTCTTGCGATCGCACACCAGTTTGACGGTCTTGTAATGATCCCGAACTGCGACAAGAATGTGCCGGGACTTCTCATGGCTGCTGCCAGGATCAATGTGCCGACTATATTCTGCTCCGGAGGCCCTATGCTGGCAGGCCGTCTTCCTGACGGACGCCGCACATGTCTTTCGCACATGTTTGAGGCTGTCGGCGCTTATCACGCAGGTACCATGGATGAAGAGGATGTGCAGACTTACGTTGAGAAGGCATGCCCGTCCTGTGGATCATGCTCCGGCATGTACACAGCCAACTCAATGAACTGCCTGACAGAGGCTATCGGAATGGCACTCCCTGGCAACGGAACTATTCCGGCTCCGCTTTCTGCAAGGATCCGTCTCGCCAAGGAGACAGGCATGCAGATCATGAAGCTCGTTGAGAAGGATATCAAGCCTAGCGACATCATGACCGCTGCAGCTTTCCACAACGCAGAGACTGTGGATATGGCACTCGGATGCTCGACCAACACAATGCTGCATCTTCCTGCAATCGCTCACGAAGCGCATGTTGATGTAAGTTTTGACATGGCCAACGAGATCAGCTCGAAGACTCCTAATCTGTGCCACCTCGCACCTGCAGGTGACACCTTCATGGAAGACCTCGAGGACGCAGGCGGAGTATATGCGGTAATGAAGGAACTCACCAAGGGAGATCTTCTCGACCTGTCGGTAATGACAGTAACGACCAAGACAATGGGTGAGAACATCGAGCATGCGGTTAACCTCAACCCTGAGATAATCCGTCCGTTTGAGAATCCGTTCATGAAGACAGGCGGAATTGCTGTCCTCAAGGGCAATCTCGCACCTGACGGATGCGTAGTCAAGCAGGCTGCAGTCAAGGAATCCATGATGCAGCATGAAGGCCCTGCAAGGGTATTTGACTCCGAAGATGATGCCATCAAGGTCATCTATGCAGGCGGCATCAATCCGGGCGACGTGGTCGTCATCAGATATGAAGGACCTAAGGGCGGCCCGGGAATGAGAGAGATGCTCAATCCTACATCCGCGATCGCAGGTATGGGACTCGATGAGTCTGTTGCTCTTATTACAGACGGCAGATTCTCGGGCGCAACAAGAGGCGCATCCATCGGACATGTCAGCCCTGAGGCTGCTTCAGGCGGAAACATCGGCCTGGTGGAAGAAGGAGACATGATCGCGATCGACATCATCAACAAGACCATAGAACTAAGGGTATCCGATGAGGAACTTGAAAAGAGACGCGCTGCATGGGTATGCCCTGAGCCTAAGATCAAAACAGGCTACCTCGCAAGATATGCCAAGCTGGTAAGCTCGGCAGACAAGGGCGCGATACTTGAATAGTAAAGCTATCGTACACTTAGCCGGCTGTGCGGTGAGATGATCACTGCACAGCCATATACAGATTAGAGGTTATTATGGACCAGGTAAAAATTTTTGATACGACACTCAGAGACGGCGAGCAGTCACCGGGCTGCAGCATGAACCTCCAGGAAAAGATCGAGGTTGCGCACTGTCTCGAGAAACTCAAGGTCGACATTATCGAAGCGGGATTTGCCATCGTATCTCCGGGGGATTTTGAGTCTGTCAAGACTATTGCGGAGAACGTCAAGGACTGTACCGTTGCGAGTCTGGCCCGCTGCAATGTTAAGGACATCGATGCAGCATGGGATGCAGTCAGGGGAGCTGTGGATCCGAGGATCCATGTCTTCATCGCGACTTCTCCTATACACATGGAATACAAGCTCAAGATGACACCTGACCATGTGCTTGAGCAGGCGGCAAAGATGGTTGCATATGCCAGGAAATACTGCTCCAACATAGAGTTTTCCGCAGAGGATGCAACCAGAAGCGACATAGAGTTCCTGAAGAAGATCACGGCTGTTGCTATTGAGAGCGGTGCGACTACCATCAATCTGCCTGATACCGTCGGATATACCACACCTGAAGAGATGGAATACCTGATCAGAGAGGTGAAGGAGAACGTCCGCGGCGCAGAGAAGGCGGTATTCTCAGTGCACTGCCATAACGACCTCGGTATGGCAACTGCCAACTCACTGGCGGGAGTCCGCGGAGGTGCAAGACAGATAGAGTGCACCATCAACGGACTCGGAGAGAGAGCCGGAAACACTTCCATGGAGGAAGTAGTAATGGCACTCAGGACCAGACAGGACGAATTCAAGGCGGATACAGGCATCGATGCCACACAGATCCACCGCGCGAGCAAGACGGTGTACAACATCATCGGACAGACTGCGCCGATCAACAAGCCGATCGTAGGCAAGAATGCTTTTGCGCATGAGGCAGGCATACACCAGCATGGAGTTCTCGCCAACAAGAAGACTTACGAGATCATGACGCCGGAGTCGGTAGGACTTCATGTCAACAATATCGTTCTCGGCAAGCATTCGGGACGTCATGCGGTAGCAAAGCGTCTTGAAGAGCTCGGATACACACTCACCGGGGAAGAGCTGAACAGCTGCTTCGAAGAATTCAAGATCGTCTGCGACAAGAAGAAGAACATCACAGACGCTGACCTTGAAGCCATAGCTACCCACAACACAGGTGATATATATACCGATACTGAAGACGGCTACAAGCTCGACTGGTTCCAGGTATCCACAAGCAACTTCACGACCGCAACCTGCACCGTAAGTCTTATTAAGAACGACGAGAAGTTCCAGGATGTAGCGCTCGGCGACGGCCCTATAGATGCTGCCTACAATGCTATCGATATGATTATGAAGCCGTCGGAGCACTCCTTCGACATCTTCAACATCCATTCGATCTCGGAAGGCAAGGACACTCTCGGAGACGTAACGGTCAAGGTAAATGCACACGGACGCACCTTTACCGGAAAAGGTCTGTCGACTGACATCATCGAAGCAAGCGTAAACGCATATCTCAAGGCGCTCAACAAGCTCGCTGCCTTCGATGCCAAGCTCGCAGCTCAGAGCAGGGAAGCAGAAGCGTAAGGGGGAATGAATCATGGGCATGACAATGACACAGAAGATCCTTGCCGCACATGCAGGACTGCCTGAGGTGCACGCGGGCGATCTTATCGAGGCAAAGCTCGATATAGTTCTCGGCAATGATGTAACCACACCGGTAGCGATCGGTGTGTTCGAGAAAGCCGGCTTTACCGAAGTTTTCGACAAGGACAGGATCGTTATCACTCTCGACCACTACACACCGTGCAAGGACATAAAGTCAGCAGAGCTGTGCAAAACCGCAAGAGATTTTGCAGGCAAGCATAATATCCGCCACTTCTATGATGTCGGTACAGTAGGCATCGAGCACGCGCTCCTGCCTGAGCAGGGCATCGTAGGCCCGGGAGACTGCATCATAGGAGCTGACTCTCATACATGTACATACGGCGCTCTCGGAGCATTCTCGACAGGAGTCGGTTCGACAGACATGGCTGCCGGCATGGCATCGGGACTCAACTGGTTCAAGGTGCCGCCTGCTATCAGGGTCGAACTTACAGGAAAACTGCAGCCGTACGTTTCGGGAAAGGACGTCATCCTGCATCTCATAGGCGAGATCGGAGTCGACGGAGCACTTTACAAGTCTCTTGAATTCACAGGAGACGGAGTGTCTGAACTCAGCATGGATGACAGATTCACCATATCCAATATGGCCATAGAGGCCGGCGGAAAGAACGGCATATTCCCGGTCGACGAAAAGACTATGGAATACGTCAGGGGCAGATTCGAAAGAGAGCCTCAGGTATTCGCAGCTGACGAGGATGCAGAATACGAGAGGACCGTTACGATCGATCTGTCCGAGCTCAAACCGACCGTATCGCTTCCGCATCTTCCTTCCAATACGAAGACAGCCGAAGAGGTCGCAGGCATGCCGATCGATCAGGTCGTTATAGGATCATGCACGAACGGCAGGATGAGCGATATGCGCATCGCTGCAGACATCATCAAGGGCAGGAAGGTCGCTGACGGCGTCCGCTGCATCGTGATACCTGCAACCCAGAAGATATACCTTAAGTGTATCGAAGAGGGGATAATCAGGACATTCGTCGAAGCAGGCTGCGCAGTTTCCGCACCTACATGCGGACCGTGCCTCGGAGGACACATGGGAGTCATGGCTGCCGGTGAGAGAGCAGTGGCAACAACCAACCGTAACTTCGTAGGACGCATGGGACATACTGAGAGTGAGGTCATCCTCGCAAGTCCTGCTGTAGCAGCGGCATCCGCAGTCGCGGGCTGCGTCGCAGTTCCGGGTAAATAAGGAGGCAGGATATATGTTCAGAGGAAAAGTATGGAAATTCGGCGACCACGTCGATACAGATGTTATTATCCCTGCAAGATATCTCAATGCGCCTGAGCCGTCAGAGCTGGCAAAGCACTGCATGGAGGATATAGATGATTCGTTCGCCGGTACGGTACAGTCCGGTGACATCATGGTAGGCGGCTGGAATTTCGGCTGCGGCTCATCGAGAGAGCACGCACCTGTTGCGATACAGGCAAGCGGCATATCATGTGTAATAGCCGCCAGTTTTGCCCGCATATTCTACCGCAACTCGATCAATATCGGATTCCCTATCCTAGAATGCCCTGAGGCAAGCGAAGCGATCAAGGCGGGAGATATAGTGACCGTGGATACTGAGACCGGAAGGATAACAGACGAGACCACAGGACAGACTTTTGAGGCAAAGCCGTTCCCTCCGTTCATCCAGAAAATCGTTGAAAGCGGCGGACTTCTGAAGTATCTGAAGGAAAAGCAGGAATAATCCTGGCGTTTACTGATAACAAGTATCTGTCAATAGATATAGACTGAGGAAAAAACAATGAAATTCAATATAGCACTTGTACCGGGCGACGGCATCGGCCCTGAAGTGATCGCTGATGCGGTAGAGGTACTGAACAGGACAGCTGAGAAATTCGGTCATGAGTTCATTTTTACTGAATATGCAGCGGGCGGAAATGCCATCGACAAGTACGGCGAGCCTCTGCCGCAGGCAACAATAGACGGCTGCCTCGCTTCAGACAGCGTCATGCTCGGAGCTGTCGGCGGACCTAAGTGGGACAAGCTCGGCGGAGACAAGAGGCCTGAAAAGGCACTGCTCGGACTGCGCAAGGCTCTTGAGCTGTACACCAACCTGAGACCTGCCAAGATCCAGCCTGCGCTCGCAGATGCGTGCGTTCTGAGACCGGATATTGCAGCGAGAGGATTCGACCTCATGATCGTCCGCGAACTGACCGGAGGCATATACTTCGGCAAGAGAGGCAGAAATGAAGCAGGCGATGCAGCCTTCGATACAGAAGAGTACAGCGTTGCCGAGATAGAGCGCGTAGCCAGAAGAGCTTTTGAGACTGCCCGCAAACGCAAGGGACATATCACAAGCATCGACAAGGCGAATGTGCTTGAGTCTTCAAGGCTCTGGCGCGAGACAGTTCACAGGCTCGGAGAGACCGAGTATCCTGATGTGCGCCTCGATGATATGCTCGTCGATAACGCGGCAATGCAGATCATCCGCGACCCGTCCTTCTTCGATGTTATCGTCACATCCAACATGTTCGGTGACATCCTCTCTGACGAGGCATCGCAGGTAACAGGGTCCATAGGACTTCTCGCATCGGCATCTCTCGGAGAGACTTCAAGAGGAATGTACGAGCCTATCCACGGCTCCGCTCCGGATATAGCAGGCACGGGACTTGCCAATCCGATAGCGACGATCCTCTCGGCAGCAATGATGCTCAGATATTCATTTGACCTTGCAGAAGAGGCTGATTACATTGAAAATGCTGTATCTGCAGTGCTCGAAGAGGGCTGGAGGACAAGAGACATCAAGGCGCCTGAAGATGAGACATGGCTCACAGGCACCCAGATGAAAGACAAGATTCTTGAGAAAATGGAGTAATCATTAATGGCTGATTTCAGATTCCTTTTTTACGGTGATACTGAACAGAATACAAGCGACTGGCATGATACTCTTGCCGTACTGAATTCAGGGGCCGGCGAAGCGCCTGCTCAGAAGGTAATGATGGATGCGTACGGCAAGGTGCGCACAGTTGCAGAGCATGGCGCCAAGACCAAAGGTGCGCATCAGGCTCCGGCCGATCCGGCTGCAGCTGAAAGGGTGATGCACCTGACGCGCCGTCTGATTTCATTTGCTACGGAATTCGCACTGTACGGCAATCTGTGGCAGCAGTGGATAGCATACATGCTCATGATGCATGAGAATCCTTTCACTTTTGCAGGAGAGAGGAGAGCTATCGGACAGTCATCCACAATGATGAAGCTGGCCGAGAAGGACTTCGAGCTCTTCATGCAGCTCATGAACTATGACCTTGCTGCTGTCGGGAAAGCGACAGGAACGGATCTTCTCGAAATGCTGACCAACTACAGGCTGCCTTTTGCGCAGGAATCTGAAAGCGGCCCCGGCAGGCAGATAAGAACACTTGCCGGCAAACTGTCCCACGCATCGGACGTCAAGAGCTTTGCCCGCGTTATGACTCAGTACTATGCTGAGTACGGCATAGGGATATACGGACTTTACAAAGCATTCAGAGTCGCCGAGGGCGAGGACGAGATGAGGATAGTGCCGGTTACAGACACTGAGGATGTCAGATTCAGCGACCTTGTCGGCTATGAAGAGCAGAAGAAGACTCTTAAGGAAAACACAGAGGCCTTCATAAACGGCGTACATGCGAACAACGTCCTGCTGTACGGAGACAGCGGCACGGGCAAATCCACAAGTGTACACGCGCTGATGCATGACTATTTTGCACGCGGGCTGAGGCTCGTGGAGATCTCCAAGGCGGACAGGAGCAAGCTGTCTCAGGTGCTGGCAGAGATCAAAAAAAGGAATTACAGGTTCATAATATTCCTAGATGACCTTTCATTCGAAGAGAATGAGAGCGATTACAAGGAACTCAAGGCTATGCTGGAGGGAGCTTTGGAATCAAGATCGGACAGGGTGCTGATCTATGCGACCTCCAACAGGCGCCACCTGATAAGGGAGACCTGGGGCGACAGATCGGATATGGAATACAACGAGGACATCCACCGCTCCGACACTATGGAGGAGAAGCTCTCCCTTGCAAGCAGGTTCGGTGTAACCATCTACTATTCCAAGCCTAACGCAGGCGAATACCTGAACATAGTCAGGGAGCTGACAAGAAGGAACGGAATAGATATCGGAGAAAAGGACCTTGAAGACCTCGCGAGAAAGTGGGAACTCCGCCACGGCGGCATGAGCGGCCGTACCGCAAGCCAGTTCATCACCTGGCTCAGAGGCGAGGCGGCAAGGCTAAGGGACTGACCCGTAAGCAATGAACGATAACCCGGCGGCCTGAAGGCGGCCATTCACAGATAGATATTTAAGGAAAAGGGTATAATGAACAATCAACTTTCACTGGACAGAATCTACCAGGCTGCATTTGCTCTCAAGGATGTGGCGCGCAAGACAGACCTCATATACTCACCGCATTTCAGCGGGAAGAATCAGGTCTACTTCAAGACTGAAAACCTTCAGGTAACAGGAAGCTTCAAGCTGAGAGGCGCGTATTTCAAGATAAGCAGACTTTCAGATGAGGAAAAGGCCGCCGGCATCGTAGCATGCAGTGCGGGCAACCACGCACAGGGCGTGGCGCTGGCAGCGCAGAGAATGGACCTTAAGGCTACTATCTGCATGCCTGACGGAGCTCCTATCAGCAAGGTCCAGGCGACCAAGTCATACGGGGCAGAAGTGGCCCTGGTCAAGGGAGCTTATGATGACGCTTACCAGTATGCATGCAAGCTCCAGGAAGAAGAGCACGCTACATTCATCCATCCGTTCGACGATCCTGATGTCATCGCAGGACAGGGAACGATCGGACTTGAGATCCTTGACCAGCTCAAGGATGTCGATGCCATAGTCGTTCCTATCGGAGGCGGCGGACTCATTTCGGGTGTTGCCTATGCTGCAAAGAGCCTCAAGCCGGATATCAAGATATTCGGCGTTCAGGCAAGAGAGGCCGCAAGCATGGCAGACAGTCTCAAGTACGATGAGCAGGTAACGCTCAAGACCGTCAACACTTTCGCAGACGGCATTGCTGTAAAGCACCCGGGCGACCTGACATTCGAGCTCATCAAGAACTACGTTGATGACGTTGTAACTGTCACCGAGGACGAGATAGCTGTAGCTATCCTGGCTCTGATCGAAAAGCAGAAGCTGATCGCAGAGGGCGCAGGCGCTGTTTCACTTGCAGCTGTAATGGCAGACAAGATCCCTGTAGAGGGCAAAAATGTTGTATGCCTCGTTTCAGGCGGCAATATCGACGTTAATATCCTTTCCCGCGTCATCACAAGAGGACTCGTTACAAGCGGCAGAAATGCGACACTTCAGATCGCGCTCGAGGACAAGCCGGGCCAGCTTGTGGACGTAGCTACGATCATCGCTTCATGCGGAGCGAATGTCACCGGAGTACACTACGGACACTCAGACCCGAACACCGCAGTAACAAGCTGCGTACTTACACTCGAGATAGAGACAAGAGACTTCGAGCAGCTTGAGCAGGTAAGACAGAAGCTGAAGGGTGAAGGCTTCAATCTGGTCATGTAGCATGAATAACTGCTGCAGGCTTTTATACATGCAAATAATCACTTCAGAGTGAATCAATATAACAGGAGGAACCAAGACATGGAATACAATTTCCCGGTAACAAGAACAACTGCACCTAAGGAAAAGCCTGATCAGAAGGCTCTGGGATTCGGAAAGGTCTACACAGACCACATGTTCATCATGGAGTATGATGAGGGACAGGGCTGGCATGACGGACGCATCGTTCCGTACGCACCGCTCCAGCTCGACCCGGCAGCAACAACACTTCACTATGCCCAGATGACATTCGAGGGAATGAAGGCTTATAAGAATCCGCAGGGAGGAGTAAACCTGTTCAGACCGGACATGAATGCAAAGCGCATGCAGAACTCCAACAGGAGACTCTGCATCCCTGAGATCGATGTTGATCTCTTCATCGCAGCAGTCAAGGCAGCTGTAAAGGCAGACATCGACTGGGTGCCTGAAGAGCCGGGAACATCGCTGTATATCCGTCCGTTCATCATCTCACCTGAACCTAGCATGGCAGTTCATCCTGCATCGAGATATCTCTTCGTGATCATCATGACACCGGTAGCTGCTTACTATGAGGGCAACGACAAGGAACTCCACGGCAGCCGCATCTGGGTCGAGGAAGAGTTCATCAGAGCTGCAGTAGGCGGCACCGGATTCGCAAAGTGCGGAGGCAACTACTCATGCGGAATGATCGCAGGCGCAGAGGCTAAAAAGCACGGCTGCGAGGAAGTCCTCTGGCTCGATGCCAAGGAGCACAAGTATGTCGAGGAAGTAGGAACTTCCAACGCATTCTTCAAGATCGGCGATACCGTTTACACATCCTCGCTGACAGGATCGATCCTTCCTGGCGTAACAAGAGACAGTGCACTTCAGCTCATGAAGAAGTGGGGCATAAAGACTGAGGAAAAGCGGCTCGAGATCGAAGAAGTTATCGAAGCGATCAAAAACGGCAGCCTCACAGAAGCGTGGGCTACCGGTACAGCATGCGTTGTTTCACCGATCGGACTTCTCAGCTACAAGGATGCTGAATATCCTATCAACGGCGAGAAGGTCGGCGAACTCAGCCAGAAACTCTACGATACTCTTTACGGAATGCAGACCGGCGAGATCGAAGACCCGATGGGCGGCTGGGTAATCACACTGTAGCACATTTGCGTTGCTTGGATGCGGAATTGTGACGTATAATTAACACATCGGATTGTAAGGCAGATGCCGGATCTTTTTCAACGAAAGGGGTATAAACATGAAAGTAATCGCAACTGATAAAGCACCTGGTGCTATCGGCCCATATTCACAGGGATACATCAGCAATGGTTTTGTATATACATCAGGACAGATTCCTGTAGATCCTGCTACAGGCGAAGTTCCTGCAAGTATCGAAGAGCAGGCTGAGCAGAGCTGCAAGAACGTAGGCGCTCTCCTGGAAGCTGCAGGTTCAAGCTTCGACAAGGTCATCAAGACAACATGCTTCCTTGCAGATATGAATGACTTCGCAGCTTTCAATGCTGTATATGCTGAGTTCTTCACATCCAAGCCTGCAAGAAGCTGCGTTGCTGTCAAGGCTCTGCCGAAGGGCGTAAAGTGCGAGATAGAGGCTATTGCTGAGGCATAATGCTCGGTAAGGCACATCTGACAATCGGAATGGCGGCGGCATGGACGCTCGCAATGCCGGAATCAGTGCCGGCAGCTCTACCTGTAATAGCAGGAGCGGCTGCCGGCTCTTTGATATGTGATATCGACTGCGATTCACCCAGGGAGAGACAAGATGCTTCAAGACAGAGGATACTCGCAGCTGTCATAACTGCCGCTGCTCTCATATTCGACGGTGCGACAGGTGCAGGGATGATAAAGTCAGTTGCGGAGAGCGGAAATTACCTGTGGTGCGCGGGAGTCGCCGGGCTGGTGCTGACTCTGGCATTCGCGAATGTTTCATCGCACCGGGGATTTTCGCATTCGCTTACGGCGATGGCGATTGAAACAGTATTTCTGTATTTATTATTCCCGCAGGCGGCTCCGTGGTTTGCTGCCGCATTCGCATCGCATATTCTGCTTGATATAACCAACAAAAAGCGGTTAAGATTATTCTATCCTGCGAAAAGAGGCATAAGCCTCGGGCTGTTCTACGCAGACAGGACAGCGAACAGGGTATGTGAAGCAGCCGGCACACTCTGGCTGATCACCGCAATATGGGCTTCAATGCATCATTAGAAAAGAGGAAAAGGCATAATGAAAAGGCCGCAAATAGATTTTGACCGTAGATACATCAAAATGTGTTCATATGCATCGGTAGGTGTGATCATCACTGCTGTTGTCATATATCTCCTGTACTGCTCAAGGGGTGTGTGGTCCATGGCATGGAGCCTGTTCATGTCCGTGCTCAGGCCTATAGTCATAGGCGGGATCATAAGCTACCTCCTGAGGCCTGTTGTGAAAAAGCTTGAAACAGGACTTAAGGAAAGAGGTCTGGAAAAAATCGCCAGAACAGGCGCCGTTGTTATCAGCATAATGCTGGCGCTTGCTATCGTATTCGGAATTCTGGGGATACTCGTATTCACTCTTGTCAGGACGGTGAGCACTATCGACGTGGGTGACATAAGAGGCCTGATAGAGTACATGAAGCTCGACTTCAACTCATTTACCGCAAAACTCGAAGAATACCTCGGAGTGTTCGGGCTCTCCGCAGAACGCATCAGCAGAATAGCCGGCGCTATCGTGAACGGCGTCAGCAACGTTGCTTCAGGCCTCCTGTTCGGAGTTATCTTCGCCATATACTTCATGCTGGATAGCGGCAGGATCAGCTCCTACTGGCTGCGCGCCTTCAAGATTCTTGCGGGCAAAGCGAATCTGGCAGGACTGAAGCAGTTCCTTGCAGATGCTGACAGGGTATTCTCAGGATACATAAGAGGACAGTTCATAGATGCAGCCATCATAGGCGTAATGACAACTATCGCCATGATGATCATCGGTGTTCCTAACGGCACCGTCGTCGGTGTCCTGACAGGATGCGGCAATCTGATACCGTATGTCGGCCCGGTGGTCGGTTATCTGACTCTTGCACTTGTATGCATACCGACCGGAGCATGGACACAGCTCGTTGCGGGTGCTGTTGCACTTGCAGTGCTCCTGTTCGTTGACGGCAATATAATCAATCCGAGACTCCTCAGCAGCAACGTAATGGTCCATCCGCTGCTGGTAGTCGCTGCTCTGATCGGCGGCGGTGCCGTAGGAGGGTTCGTCGGAATGCTGGTCGCTGTTCCTACAGCAGCTCTGCTCAAGATCCAGTTCGACAGATATCTTGAGAGCAGAGAGCGAAAGGCGAGGGAAGCGGCTAAACAGACATCACAGCAATGAAAAGCAAAAGATACCTGGCAGGCGATATGATGATGCTGGCCGCGACGATGATCTTCGGCGCCATGACCATTTTCTCCAAGCAGATACTTTCTGAACTGGAAGTGTACAATATGGTCGCGCTGAGGTTTCTCATCGCATTTGCGGCCTGCTTCGCTGTTTTCAGAAAGCGCTACCGCAGTCTCGACAGGGAGACAGCGGTGCACGCCTGGGTGCTGGGGTCTTTTCTTTTTATTTCATATGTGTGCATGACGCTCGGATGCAAATACACGACTGCATCGAATGCAGGATTTATGATGAGCCTGGTCGCTTTTTTCACGCCTATCATAGTATTCATTCAGGAGAAGAAAAGGCCTGACGGAAGACATATGCTTAGCATCATAATAACGCTCATAGGCGTAGGCCTCATGTGTCTTTCCGGAGACTTCACGCTTAATAAGGGTGATCTCATCTGCATCATGAGCGCTTTCTTCTATTCATTTCAGATGCTGTATACCGAGAGGTATGCGGAGAAGCATGATCCGATTGTCCTCGGGACATTCCAGCTGATATTTGTATCCGCATACGCTTTTATTTTTTCATTCATACTCGAGGACAGATTCAGTCTTCCGGTCAGCGCTGCAGGGTGGGGACAGCTTATGTACCTGGCACTCGGATGCGGAGCGGCCGGATTCATACTGCAGACGACCGCGGAAAAATTAAGCTCCGCCGGTCACACGACTCTGATATACGCATCACAGCCTGTGTTCGTTGCGATCTTCTCATATCTGATGCTCGGCGAGCCTGTGACTGCAAGACAGATAGCCGGGATCATAATAGTTTTCATAGGTGTCCTTATAACGGTGAACAAAGAGCCTGAGAAGGCTCATGAGGCCGCCTGAATAATAAAAGACACAGGGGTATTATCACGAAAAGAGAACTTGAGCATTTTTATATAGGAAATTCATACGGGGGCAATCAGGACTGGTTCAGGTCCTTTATGATGCGCCTCGGCGGCTGCGGCGCAGAGACTGCCTGCGACAGCAGCCTCTATTTTGCCCTGCACAGAGGAGTGGAGGGAATATATCCGTTTGACCCGCAGAGGCTCTCAAAACGCGAATATGTCGATTTTGCACATATGATGGAGAAGTACCTGTGGCCGCGCATGTCGGGCATAGACAGGGTGGAGATATTCATAAACGGATACGGCAAATACCTGAGAGACAGAGGCATACACAGCATTGCGATGGGAGCGCTTGAAGGCACTGCTCCGTACGGGGAAGCGTCAGCTGCGCTAATAAAGCAGATCGACGCAGGATATCCTGTCCCGACTCTCATACTCAATCACAGGGACAGGGGGCTCTCTGACTACAACTGGCACTGGTTTCTGATCAACGGCTATGATCAGAGAGAGGATACTCTGCTCGTAAAGACCGTGACATACAGCTCGTACGAGTGGGTCGACTTCCAGAGGCTGTGGGACACCGGTTACAGCCGCAGGGGAGGGCTTGTGCTCTTTGATAACAAAGACTTATGATGCTGACCGAAGAGGTATGCTATAATATAAATTGTCAGAAAATGTGTATGTGTTAACTGACTGCCGTTACTGCCTGTACTGAGAAAAAGGTTTCAGAAAATGGGTAAGTTTTTCAGGAAAAAATCGAATTACGGCAGTGAAGGCTCGCTGGTCAACAAGCTGTCATCATCTGTACTGACAGTATCTCTTATTGTGGGAGCTGTGCTGCTCGTGATTGCGCTGGGACTCTATTCCAATGCTCTTGTCGATCAGTACATTACGGAGTCATTCGGCCTTGCCAGAAGTGCGGCTGTCGTTGCGGACAGGATAGCGGATACAGACGCTCTGGCCATCAGAGCGCTTGAAGCATACAAGTCCATACCTGAAAACGTGAGACAGAATCAGTTCACTGCCGAATACATGGACAATTTTGACTTTCTTGAACAGGATGAGGACTACCAGAGACTCAAAAGGATGCTGGGAAGACTCAGGAAGAACAGCGATGTTGAATACCTGTATTTCGGTGTTTACGACGTCGAGACATCGTCGCTTCTGTACATATGCGATCCTGATGAAGACCCGTCTACGGCATGCCTGCCGGGAGAGTGGGAGGCGATCGGCGAAGAAGAGATGAACGCCTTCACGACCTGGAACGGCAAAGGCAAGCTTTACGACATAGGAAACACCCCGAGGCACGGATTCATGTGCACCAGCGGATATCCGGTCGGAAATACACATGATGGGGTCCGTGCTTTCATTCTCGCGGATGTTACTCTGTCCGGCGTCGCCAAGGGCCTGAGAAATCTTGTCCTCCAGTACGCTGTAGCTGTTGCTGTGGTCATGTTCCTTATCGGACGCAGGCTCAACAGAAAACTGCAGGAAACGGTTGTCAGTCCGCTCAACAGGATCGGGCAGGCTGCACAGCAGTACGTTAAGGACAGAAATGCCGGAATTACTGCGACCGACCATTTTGACAGACTGGAAATACATACCGGAGATGAGATCGAGCATCTCAGCATAATCATGGCCGGCATGGAGCATGACATAGGCGAACACGAAGCGGCTCTTGTCCGCCTGACTTCAGAAAATGAGCGTGTGCGCACAGAGATGGACCTGGCAGCGCGCATACAGATGGATATGCTTCCTACACAGTTCCCGCCGTTCCCTGACAGAAACGATTTTGACATATACGCTGTGATGGATCCTGCCAAAGAAGTAGGCGGGGATTTCTACGACTTCTTCCTCATAGATGACGATCATCTCGCATTGGTCATGGCTGATGTGGCTGGAAAGGGCATCCCGGCTTCACTCTTCATGATGGAATCGATGATCATCCTGAGCAATACGACGATAGCCGTACCTGAGCTTGATCCGGGTATCATGCTTGAAGCGGCGAACAACCTTATACATCTTCGCAACACTGCGGACATGTTTGTTACGGTGTGGCTCGGTGTGCTTGACCTTAATACAGGACTTCTTCGCGCGGCAAGTGCAGGGCATGAATATCCTGCGATCAAAGCGCCGGACGGAAAATACGAACTCCTCATGGACAAGCACGGATTCGTACTCGGCACCCTCGAAGATATGAAATACGAGAGCTATGAGCTGCAGCTTGAACCGGGAACAAGGCTTTTCCTGTATACCGACGGTGTTCCTGAGGCAACAAGCAGTGATGATGAGCTGTTCGGAACCGACAGAATGCTGGAGGCCCTGAACTCTGAACCGGATGCATCTCCGGCGAAGGCTATAAAGAATGTCAAAATGGCAATTGACATGTTCGTAGAGGATGCGCCGCAGTTTGATGACCTGACGATGCTGAGCTTCGAATACAGGGGCGGATACACAGGAAAGAAGGAGAAGGAAGAAAAGAAGCCGGCAGGACGCCGTGCCATTAACAGAATGCCGAGAGAAACATACTGGCATTAGAATAATCAGTAAAATAGAACAGAAAAAATCAGCATTGCGGCAGCGGCTGCAATGCTGATTTTGCATATATGGAATTGTTTTCAGTATGTTATTTCAGGATCTCGGTGTATGAAAGGCTGTCAGTATGCGCGATCAGTCCGATCAGTTCTTCAGTCCAGTGTTTTATCTCTCTGCTGCGGGCTTCGTCTTCAAGACCGCCGCGTCTGATGGATCTTCTTATGAGCCTTGAATAGCCGATGATGCGGGCTCTGTCTGTAAGACTTTCTATCACAGCATCATCATTGGTGCCTGCATACGCTCTTATGACTTTGTTCCAGAATTCAGTTGCGACCTCGAAGGAGTATCCCTGGAACTCTTTTATCATGCTGTGATCGAGTTCATAGAATCCTATCAGAGCATTGAATATGGAAGCGAATTCAAATACCGGATCTCCGACTGCGAGGGTGTCCATGTCTATCAGAAGGACCTCATCGCCTGTAAGCTCGACATTCTTGGTGTGATAGTCGCCGTGGATCATGTGGTTGTTCTTCGGTACGGCTTCAACAAGGCTGACGAGTTTTTCGCCTGAATCTTCAGGAAGGTGATCCTTCATGAAGCGGGCCCATTTAACGGCAGTTTCCTTCATGTCCGGAAGTTTTCCCTCAGGCACTTCCGTGTCATGGATTTTGTGCAGCAGCTCTACGTATTCCTCAACGCACCAGTCCATCTTTTCAGGTTCCTCGGTAAGTATATTCGAGAATGACTTCGCGTTCAGAAGTTCAAATACCGAGCCGTAGCTGTCGCCGACCTTGACGATATCATAAGAGATGGCTGTAGGTATTCCGAGGATGAGAGCCAGCCTGGCGACTTCACGCTCATGCTGAATGTCCGAAAGGGCATCCGCGTTATTGTATACCTTTACGACATTATCCTTATCTATCCTGTAAATAGTCCCGTTGGCGCCGCGCCCGATGACATCACAGCCTTCGATGGAAACCTTCTTGTAGGCCCTGGTGACATCCATCATCTGTGTGAAGCCTGTTACATCCAGTATTTCATATACATCCGTGCTGACACCGATGATGCTGAGATCCGAATGCTTCTTGCGAAGCTGCAGCAGGATCCTCAGCCCGGCGCTTGATATGTATTCAAGATCAGAGGCATCAACTATGACTTTGCCCTTCGCATCCCCGATGCTGCTGAAGAGTTCTGATTTGACTTCCTCAGAGTTGGTGGAATCGATGCGGCCGCTCAGCCATACGCGGATAACGCTATCTGTGATTTCAACCATTACTTCTTTCATAAAATTACTCCTGTGGCCGTGAAGGCCGTAGTCTGTTTAATAATATGAATATCGTTTTTCAGTCCATTCATAACTATAATAACATATATTCTGCACAGCTGGTAAGAATGAATGATATATTGCAGATATGAGTAAGTAGTATTTGATTCATTACGCGGCCGGGCTTATAATTAAAGCGTATATCGTAATGCAGACTATGAGCCGGGCATGAACGATCGCCGGCAGAAAGAGGTGAACAATGGGATTATTTGATAGACTCAAAAAGAGCACTAAGGAAGAAACAGAATCCAAGGCAAAGGCAGCCGGAGCAAAGGCAGCAAGCACTGTCAAGGCAAAGGCTGAAGAGAAGGTAGTAGCTGCTGAGACCAAGACAGCAGAGGCTGTCAACAAGGCTGCTGCAGAAGCAAGAGCAGCTGCTCAGGCTAAGGTCAACGAGGCTGCTGCAAGAGCAAAGGCAGAAGCTGAAGCAAAGGCTAAGGCAGAAGCAGAGGCTGCTGCTGCAGCAAAGGCCAAAGAGGAAGAAGAAGCTGCTGCAAAGGCTAAGGCAGAGGCAGAGGCTGCGGCTGCTGCAAAGGCTAAGGCAAATGCTGCTTACAAGCTGGACGTTGACGGACAGTGGGGAAAGAAGACCATCACTACAACACAGCACATCCTCGGCTGCAAGGAAGACGGCATCATGGGCGCTGAGACCATCAAGGCTATCCAGAAGAAGATCGGCGCAGAGGCTGACGGAGTATGGGGAACAAATACATCCAAGGCTATGCAGAAATTCCTCGGAGTCACTGTTGACGGCGAAGTAGGACCACAGACCTACAAGGCATGGCAGGAGTGGTGCAACAAGCAGCTCGGATAATAGGAGATAATACATTCAGCGGCGGACTTTGTGTCCGCCGTTTTTTTGTTGACATTGAAGGAAAGAGAAGGTAAATTAATAGTGGTTAATCATATCTAACTAAATTAGAGTTCTTTTACATTTCCGCGTGCACAGAGGGGTAACAATGCCGAGAGACAAGACACTCAGTCATGAAAAGATAGTACGTTCCGCGATGGCGGAATTTTCAGAGTATGGTTACGACAAGGCTTCGATGCGGCGTATAGGCCAGAGATGCGGCCTCACAGCAGCTGCGCTGTACAGGCATTTTGACAGCAAAGAGGCGATGTTTGAAGCACTTGTTGAGCCTGCACTGTCAGACATGGAGAAGTGGATCGAGTCTCATGTCGCAGCATCTGAGGAAGCTGTGAGAAACGCTTCGGATACATCCGGTGCAGCCGGCCCCGATGTGCTGTGGAACAGAACAGAGATAGACATGATGAGAGAACTCATATATCCGAGGATGGAGGAGTACTCTCTTATCATCAATAAAGCCAGAGGATCAAAATACGAGGATTTCCTCAACGATATGGTTGAGGATCATCAGCACAGACTGATGCCTCACCTCAGGCAGCTTAAAGAAGCCGGATATGATGTCAGGGATATATCACCGGACGAGCTGCACATGCTCATAACCGCATACTGCACGGCTCTCTTTGAGCCGGTCGCACACGGATATTCGCTGGATGATGCGCTTAAATATCTCGATACTGTCGAGGAGTTCTTCATGCCGGGATGGAAATCCATTATGGGATTTGCTCCGTCCGCCGGAGATGCCCGCAGCAGATAACAGAATAATACACTGCAAAAATACTGCAGCATGTAAGAGGCCTGTCTTCGAAGAGGAGACAGGCACTCGGTTTATTAAGAGAAAGTTAACATGCGGCGAATAACGTTAACTGATTGATGAGAGGGATGATGCATCAGATCAGGAGGACAAAATGAGTCAGGAAGAAAACAAGAAAGAAAAGGGCGTAAAAAAGAAAAAGGAACCGTCCGCAATGGGATGGGTGCTGGATCAGGCCGGAGATCACAGGAAGGAATATGTCCTGAGCGTTGTGCTGGCTGTGATCGGAGTAGCCTTTTCCGTTGCTCCGTACTTCACCGTGGCTGAGATAGTGACGGCCATGATGAACGGGGTCAGAGATGCATCGCTGTACGGCAGGCTCTGCCTGCTGATGCTCGCATTCTGGGCATTCAGAGTGCTGTTTCATGCGCTCAGCACAGCTACGAGCCACAGGGCGACCTTTGCAGCGCTCGGCGAGATAAGAAAGAGGGGAACGGAGAGACTTGCAAGAGTTCCTCTCGGAGATGTTCTCTCTCAGTCTACAGGCGCTCTTAAGAACGTTCTGGTCGAGAGGATAGACTCCATTGAGACCATACTTGCGCACATAGTGCCTGAATTCACTGCCAATCTTCTGATACCGGTCATCATACTGATATACATCTTTACCATTGACTGGAGGATGGGGCTTGCGGCACTTGCGTCTGTTCCGCTCGGGATGGTCTGCTATGTGTTCATGATGACGAAGGGCAGCATGAAGTTCTATGAGCATACCGTAACGGCAACGAAGGCACTTAATAATACCGCTGTTGAATACATTAACGGCATTCAGGTCATAAAGGTGTTCGGCAAGACAAAATCAAGCTACGAGAGATTCGTGCACGATGCTCATGAAGCGGCAGACAGCTACATAGACTGGATGAGGGCGAGCATCATTCCTTTTGCATTCGCTATGGTGCTGATGCCTGCTACGATGCTGGCGGTCCTTCCGGCAGGCGGGGCGCTTGTAAGAAGCGGGAGCCTTGCACCGGATGATTTTGTCAAGGTCATCATTCTTGCGGTCGGAGTCATAACCCCGATCATAACGTGCATGAGCTACAGCGACGATATCCGCACCATGGGCACTATAGTAGGCGAAGTGCGCCGCATAGTCGAGGCTGAAGAGATGACGAGGCCGGAGACAGGCGCGGCACCTGAAAGCAGCACGATACGCCTTGAGGACGTGAGATTTACATATAAGGACAAGGAAGTCCTTCACGGCATAAATATGGAGATACCGGAGGGCAGCTACGTTGCGCTTGTCGGCCCGTCGGGAAGCGGCAAATCGACGATAGCAAGGCTGATCGCTTCTCTGTGGGACCCGGGGAGCGGCAGGATAACCATCGGAGGCAGGGATATCCGCGATATACCTCAGCCTGTCTTTGCTGACATGACAGCGTTCGTATCCCAGGACAACTACCTCTTCAATATGACAGTCCGCGAAAATATACGCATCGGAAAGCCTGATGCTACGGACGCGGAAGTTGAAGAAGCCGCAAGGAGAAGCGGATGCCACGACTTTATCATGTCTCTTGAGAACGGATACGACACCATGGTCGGCTCGTCGGGAGGGCACCTTTCAGGCGGCGAGCGCCAGAGGATATCCATCGCAAGAGCGATGCTGAAGGCTGCTCCGGTAGTTATTCTTGACGAGGCGACAGCCTATACCGATCCTGAGAACGAAGCAGTGATCCAGCGCTCTGTTTCAGAACTGACGAAGGGCAAAACGCTCATCGTCATAGCGCACAGGCTCTCGACTATAACCGATGCGGACTGCATATATGTGGTTTCCGACGGACGTATAGACGACTGCGGAACTCATGATGAGCTCCTCTCACGAAAGGGACTCTATTCGAAAATGTACGCCGCTCACATGTCGGCGAGAGACAGTGAAGGAGGTGCATGGTAATGATAGATATCATAAGAAAGTTTTTCAGGTTCAGCGGTGAAGTCAACGGAAGAAAATTCCGCCTTTCGATAGTGCTCGGACTGTTCCAGGCGGTGTTTGAAGCTCTGAAGATACCGGCCATAGCGGTCATGATAAGAGCACTTATAAGCGGCTCGGTGCAGCAGCAGGATATACTGCTCTCGCTCGGCATCATGATAGTAAGCGTTGCAGGAGCGGGACTCATCAAGGCAAAGTCCACGATGCTCCAGACAGAGGGCGGATATGACACCTGCGCAAATAAAAGAATAGAGATCGCAGAGCACATGAGATACCTGCCTATGGGATATTTCAACGAAAACAGCCTCGGGCAGATAACCTCTGTCACGACCAATGTAATGGAGAACCTCGAGAACGTAGCCACAAGAGTCGTGATGCTCGTATGCGAAGGCCTCCTGACGACTGCTGTCATAACAGTAATGCTGGCTCTGTTCGACATACGTATTGCCGGCGTGCTTCTTGCAGGGCTTATCGTATTCATGCTGGCCAACAGCAGCCTTCAGAAGGCGGCGGGCACCATGGCAGGGAGGAAGATCAGTGCCGACGAGAAGCTCGTCGAAAAGGTGGTCGAATACATCCAGGGCATGGCGGAGGTCAAGGCCTACAACCTGACAGGAGCGATGAGCAGGGAGCTGAATACCGCCATTTCGGACAACTGCAGGGCAAATACTGATATGGAGATGCTGCTCGTGCCGAGGATGGCTCTTCAGAGCTTCGCGGCAAAGGCGACCGGAGTAGCCATGATATTCTTCTCATGTCTTTTCTATGTCAGAGGAAGCATGGATCTTTTGACCGCAGCGGTCATGGTCGTCTCGGCTTTCATAGTCTATGCGAGCCTCGAGACGGCGGGCAATTATTCAGCGCTTCTCAGGGTAGTTGACATGAGTGTCGACAGGGCTCAGGAGATACTTGAGCTGCCGCAGATGGACATAACAGGCAGGGTCATGACACCTGAGAGAAGGGACCTCGCAGCGGAAGACATAAGCTTTTCATATGAGAGAAAGAAAATAATAGACGGCATCTCTGCAGAGATCCCTCAGAACACTGTGACCGCTATAGTCGGACCTTCAGGCGGCGGCAAAACTACATTCGTCAATCTCCTTGCGAGATTCTGGGATGTTGATGAAGGAAGGGTGACACTCGGAGGCACGGATGTACGCGAATACGATATGGATTCGCTGATGTCCAATTACAGTTTTGTATTCCAGAATGTATATCTCTTCAATGATACGGTCGCGAATAATATACGGTTCGGCGAGCCGGATGCTCCG
>JAWRIG010000054.1:0-134728 GCA_040308005.1 Anaerovoracaceae bacterium
ATGTGACAATAACTATTTCAAACGGGCAGTTATGCATTCTTAAATGCATCGATTGCAAAAGTTACTGTCGCATATTTGCTCCCTCTACGTCGTTTGATGCATTTACAACTGCAATCGTGCAGTTAATATTTCAGATAACCAGTGAATAATTGGGTCATTCTTGGGCCAATGACACATAAAAAAAGCGCAACACTAGCAATTTCAAAGTGTTGCGGTTTTTTGTTTACTATTCCATCTCTATAGTGTGATTGTGGTTATACCAATATACTGTGTTAATTGCAGTATATTTATATGTCCCCATATACATATTTAACCTATTATTTTCTTTTACCAAACATTTTGACATCGTTATGACATCATCATACAGTCACTAACGCTTATTTTGATTAATTTTTACTATTTGTGACCCTGCGTCTCGTACTTTATGCCGTTTGGTGCATCATCCCGGTAAAAGGCTACATGTGAGCCATAGTTTGTGCTGTCTGGCGGATATGCCAGGAAACCGTAAACATTATACTCATACATGCTGTAGGTCTCAAAGATCCTTGCTCCGCCGATGCAGTTTATATAGTCTGGGCCTGTTCCAGACTCACCTTCCGGCGGATACTGATAATTATCGTATACGTAATCTCGGATAGCATGCCAATCGTCCGCGTAGGATTTCTTCCCCCCGTTTGCCGCTACTGCCGCCTTTGCAACATCGAGGTAGAACTGTCTCTTTGGATGCAGGCCGCTTGAAGTTGCGTTCTTGTTCGGGTTGAAGGTTATCGTTCCTATCTTTGCTCCATTGTAAGCGACCACTACATTCACATTTCCGCTAACAAGTCCGCAGGATGAAAGGTCGCTATCCAGGTTGCCGAATTTAATAGTGCTTGTTGTCTGATTGTTGTATTTTTCCTGTGTGACTCCACAGTATCTTACAAGTCTGCGACCGTTCAGCATTACGAATTTCTGGCTTATAGGATTGAATTCATCCGAATATGTTGACACTGTCTCAATCGGATTCTGAACCTCAAGTTTCAGCTTTGAGGCGTCTCCGTTATACATTTCTACAGAATAACCAATGACTGTTCCATTCGAGTACTTGTAAACTGGGGCTACTGATCTGGGAAACAGGAGACGGCTGTCTCCTGTCTCCTTCCTGTCGCCTTGTTGCTTACTTAACAGTAACTGTAATCGCTTTGCTCGCTCCGTTGACTGCGATCGCATAGACTTTGCAGCTGCCTTTTGACTTGGCTGTGATCTTCCCGGATTTGCTGACTGTTGCGATCTTCTTGTTGCTGCTGATGTAACGCAGTTTTGGTTCATGCGTGGCGGGCATCAGCTTCTTGCTTTTCTTAAGCTTCTTCACGCTCGCCTTGATCTTATATGTCTTGCCTTTCTTCAGAGTGACTTTCGTCTTCTTTACAGTCACGCTCTTGGCGTTTGTGTAGTTCTTAGTGCCTCCGGATGTATAGACATGTACCATCGGACTGGTTCTGACATATGTCTTCTTGCCGTTCTTCATGACATAAGCCTTGACGACCGCCTTGTATGAAGCCTTCTTAGTCAGTTTCTTCTTCGTCCATGTGAGAGTCTGATTGCCTTTGATGGTCATGACCTTGCTGAGTTTCTGCACCTTCCCATTATGATTGCATCTCGAGAGGAATATATCATAACCTTGCGCTCCATCTACCTTGCTCCAGGTAAACTCAAGACTGCTCTTACCCTTCGCTGTCATCTTAGCCAGAAGCATCCCGCTGACCTTAACAGCCGGTGCCGGAACCTTATTCCCGCTGACCTTAACAGCCGGTGCCGGAACCTTATTCCACTTGGCAGTAACTGTCATATCTGAAGTCACTTTGCTGAAGTCCTTGTCCCAGCCGGCAAAAGTATAGCCGCTTCTCTTCGGGTCCGCAGGTGCTGTCGCTGCCTTGCCGCTTTCGACCTTCTGTGTCTTCAGCGTTTTGCCCTGACCATCAACGAAGGTAACAGTATATTGGGAAACTGCCGGTTCCTCTATCGTAAGTGTGCCGGCCTTATAGGTGATGGTATAGTTGCCTGTAACATCCTTTCCGTCTTTGCTATATATAACGGCATTCCCGGCAGTGACCGCATCTTTATACACGCCAACCGCTGTGTCCTGACCGTCCAGAATGACGCTGTACACATAGTCGCCGCCCTTCAGACCTTCTACAGTGACCTTTTGAGATATCTGCTCCGGATCCGCATAAGTGGTATCGCCCTCGCCCTGGATCTCTCCATTATATGTATAAGTCTGATCCTTGGCCGTTATAGTCAGAGGAGCAGGAGCGATCGTCAAACTGGATTTCGGTTCAACTACATTCATTACCTCAACCCACATCCTGTCTGCAGTAGCACCAAAACAATCCAGATAATTGCTACTTAAATTAACTTCGTAGTATCCGACATCAGCGTTCCAGAGATTTATATCCCCATGTTTTTTTTTCGGCTTAATATCAATACCTACTACAGATGTGTAGTGTATGCTTGTTGCCTTATTTAGATAAGTCACTTGAAAAGGCATGGGATGCTTCTCGCCATCGTACTCCAAGGTTTCATTCATGCCATATATCGAGGCCTCTAAAGCGCCTTGTGGATCTTTTTCATGCTGATAGAAAGTAGCCGTATAAGTCATTTTCTCTGTAGCTGGAGGAAGTTCTTCAGTATTTGAGTATGACGTCCCATAAGTATCCTTCCAGCCTCTATATAAATACAGATACGTATCATCCGCAGCTTTCCCCGGTTGATCGCCGGTATATACCGGTCTAACGCCTTCTTCCACTTCGCTGGTCTGAAGTACATTTCCATCCTCATCCTGGAATGTGATCGTATACTTCACGCCATCGGCAGCATCTGCATACAACGTCCCTGCACCTGCAGGTATCATGGCAAATACCATCATCAAGGATACACATATTGCCAGTATTGCTGATTTCTTTCTCATAGCTTCTCCTCCATCCTGATATCTTATCTACCCTCTTGATGTAATGATTTTAACATGGTGATTCTGAAAAATATACTGCGATTGCTGCTTATTGCTTTTGTGAAGACACTTCCGCCGAGATCGTATATTCCGCTTCCTCCAGTTCATCATAACGGCTGAACAGGAATGATCCGTTGATCAGGAATTTCAGGTTCACAGATACGCTTTCATAGGTTCCCTTGCCCCGGCATTCCACATCCCTGAGTTCCGCCGGATCATCACGCACAGCCAGCCATGTAAATTCGATCAACTCTTTTCTGTATCTGTCCAGTTCTTGATGCAGAACAGTTTCTTCTATCACAAACTGTTTTCTCAAAAATGATTCTGCTGTTTTTATCCCGTATTGCAATGCCTCAAGAAAAGCATCATACCTTTCAGGTGAAACGCTAAGAAGCGGATCATCGCTATGGGCAACTTCTTCATAACTTGGTTCATTATATTTGTAGTTCATCTGATTGTTTACTTAGCTAACTCTTTGAATGCTTCGATGTGTTTTTCCAGTATCTGCCGTGATATTTCGTCTATCAGTTTATCCTCTGCCGATATGCCCTTATTGTAGATCTCATCCTCTATTCTGTCAGATATCTGTCCAAATGTGATAGTGCCTGAGTGTATCCTTTCTGCAAGTTCGTCTCTGATGTTTCCTTCGCCTTTTGATTCTGGCAGTATATCTAGCAGTTCGAACGCGATCAGCGCCACAAAGTCTGCTATCCGGGTCCGGTTATCCAGTCGGTAGTCAGCATCATCAAATCCTGCCTGTTCTTTCAGTAAGCTTATAAATGGTGCAAAACTCTTCAGCATCTCGTCATGAGCGACAGTGCGCTTTCTGTCAAGCCTCTTGATCTCATCCTGTTTCTCATAAGCATCCATAAAACAGTCCGACCTTATTTCATTACCTGTATATATATGATCGATCACCCGACACATATATTCCTTCGCATCTGCGATAAGCTGATCTGCAACAGCTCTGTTCTCTGCTATATCCCAGTTTATTTGTTTCAGCGATGTTATTATTACGGAATCACTCATTTCTTACCCCAAATTAGGTGTTATTGATATAATAATTGGCCTTCTTCGTTATTTATGTCTGTCACATTTAGCTAAATGTTCTTGTATTGTCTTCATTGTTGCTTACCTTTGCCAGCCCTGGCTTCATTTAATAGTTCCTTCAACGTATTCTTTTTTCTGCGTTCTTGGATCTCCCGCAATCAGTGCTCGTAGCAGCCAATAAGCTCCACTACCATAATAATACGCTGGATCATTCTTGTATCCATTAGCATAGACATCCATGACAGAAAGGATATATGACATGACAGTCGGACGTTCTATTAAGGTATGTGTAGCCGAGTCGACTGGCCAGCCCTTTTAGTGTAGTCTGCCTCTGTATGCATGCCTCTAAGTATTCGTCTATTATCCCCTTACTTCTTGCTTTGATAACAAGAAACAATATCCGTTCCTGCTCATCCTTTTCAGGATATGCTTTCCCGATTTGATCATTCAGTACCTGCAGATCCTGAGCGGTCACTTTACCTGTCTCAACAAGTTCTGCAGTGTGCTCCATGATATCTGATGCAATCTTGCTGTACTCTGACAACACATCAGTGCTGATCCTGCTCAGATATCTATCATTTCTAATAGAGAATTCATACCCCTTATCAGTTTGTTCAGCTTCGATCAAATGCTTCAGTTCATCCGCGCTTATTCTGGAATCCACGTTTTCGTTCATAATAAAAGCCCCATAATCTATGTAATGACTATACGGATATTTACAAATCATATACAGACCGGCCTTTTATACCGGATTTGCAAGTCCGATCCCACCATTCTCTGCATACTTAAGGATCAGATGCTCATTCGAATGCAGGAATTTGGAAAAGAATTCCATTTCTTCTTCCGAAAAACCTACGCTTTCCATCCACTTGTAAGAAGGAATCTCACATATAGCAACTTCAGCCCCGAGCTCTGACTGGCGCTCGAAATATACCATCACCTTCTTACCGTCTTTATCCGAAAGAGTCGGTGAATGCCTGATTTCCGTTCCGTCGTTTAAAGTCATATATGCATACATCATAAGCATCATCCCCACAGGTATATGCAATTTCAACATCTAAAACATAATCGTCTCGTATAACAGTTCTTCATGAACCCACTATTCTGCTTTACGGAAATGCGTGAAAGCGAAAATCTTAAAATACTACTTTAAGAATTTGCTGAATAGTGAAAAATCTTAAAATACTACTTTAAGAATTTGCTGAATAGCGAAAAATCTTAAAATACTACTTTAAGATTCGTTATTGTTATCAGTTCTATTCAGACTTCTCGCGTATTCTCTCTCAATCCAGCGGATTCATTCCAATCCGCATCAAGCAGTTCCCGTAGAAATTCATATGCTGCACTATTGTAAGTATCCGGACTGATTTCTTTCATTTCCACAAGAGCTTCTACGTATACTGGCTGCGAGAAGAATCCCTGAAAATCATAGAGTCCCAGCACCCTATCGCCCGGATGGTAATGCAGATGAGATCGCGGCTTAAAGTTGATGATAGGCTCTTTACTGAATGCCAGGCACTCAACACAGTTCTCATCATCAGAATGATTGGAGACGACCTTATAGTAGCAAGGCGCGGTCTCTCCCCAATTATGGAATATGAGAATACTGTCTTTGATATCACCTTCAAAGCATCTGCCAATAAGGTTCTTGTTGCTTTCGACTTTTTCTCTGATTTTACGTTCCTGCTCCCGGAGCCCCTGGTCGTATTCATTTCTCTCAAGTTGTTCAGGAACGACCTTGGATCGATCTTCTAAACTTCTGTCCATGTTCTCTCCTATAAGCATATCCTGGCCTCGCTCGGCTCAAGGTATCCCTTCTCTCTAAGTGTTTTGTCAAGCCACCATACCGGCAGCGGCAATGCTTCGCTAACCGGAACATTGCATTTTCTCACCGCATACTTTCCCGTATTTCTGTCATAAGAAAAATCACAGTGTATATCGCTGTCCAATGAGCAGAATGTTCCGGAATAACAGGACTCATTGTATACAAGATTCTCAAATCTGAAATTAATATAGTAGCTCATAAAACGCTGATTACCTCAAAACCATAATAATCGCCCAGATAATATGTGTCTGCATATTCTGTGATCCGGGCATTGCCGGGCATACATACCCTGATGATGCTGCCCGGTTCAGGCGACTCCATTGAACGGGCAAGTGAGATATGGTATCTTTGGCAGCTCTCATCAGTATCAAAGCACCATGCTGTAAACCCTGTCGGCTTTCTATCCCACCGGTGGAGATATGTCGGTGACAAAACCTTGAAGTGTCTCCACTTATACCCCTCTTCTTCTATTCTTTTCTTCTGCTTCGTTTTAGCTGCGAAGGATATGGACGCAATAATGACTCCTATCCACGGAGCATATCTCTCAGCTCAACCAATATATCCGCCAGTTCGTCGAGCATCCGTTCCTGGGAGTTTGCGATTGTATAGACAGCATTTTGCATGCCTGAAATCTGTTCATGAACATGAAGAGAATCGCAAGTGTACTTGGTGATATGAAAACAGAACAGAAAGGAAGTAAATAATTATGAAGAGTGCAGAGATGAGGGTCACATGCCCTAACTGCGGAGAACAGATCCCTATAGATGATAAGGCTTATCACTCAATAGTGAATGAGGTCTGTAACGCAGAAGTAAACAGAAGAGTAAAGGCTGTAAAGGAAGAACTGGAAATGACGCTGGCAGAGAAAGCCGATTCTATCAGGCAGCAGGCAGAGGCTGAGAATCAGGCTGAACTTGAGAAAGCAAGACGCTGCTTTGTTGAGCTCAGGGAGAAGACGGGCGCACAGATTTCAGAACTTAAAGCTATCATCGATTCTTCAGAGATGGACAAAAACCTGGCTGTTGCAGCCGCTGTAAAGAAAAAGGACGAGATGATTGCAGGTCTGAACAAAGACAACATCCGCCTGAAAGAACAGCTCGACTTCAGAGCAAAGGCAGCGGCTTCAGAAATGGAAGCCCTTAAGGCAAGGCTGGAGAACGAACATCTGGACCAGGTCGTCAGCCTCGAAGCTGATAAGAATAGAATAATCTCTGACCTGAATGCTGATATATCAGCGCTGAAAGCAGAGAATAAGTACAAAGATGATCAGATCATAAGCCTCAAGGACTATAAGGCGCGTCTTTCTACTAAGCTCCTGGGAGAGTCTCTTGAACAGCACTGCGAGCAGTCGTATGACCATCTGATCAGGCCGGTCATACCAAATGCAGTGTTTGAGAAAGACACTGCAGCAGGTGAGAAGGGCGACTATATCTACAGAGAGTACGATGCAGCTGGTACAGAGTTGCTCTCGATCCTCTTCGAAATGAAAAATGAAGATGGTTTATCGTCATCCAGAAAGAAGAAGAACAATGATTGTTCTCGCGATCAGCTGATTGTACTGTCCGCCGAAGTCTATTATAAGGATCCTGTTTGCAGCCATATGTTTCCTTTCGTATGGTTCTGTGGTTTCATGGTTCTGCAGCGCATGGCTTTATCAACAGCCGGCACTTATTGCTTTGCTGGGAAAATTTTACTCTACAGTGACTGATTTCGCAAGGTTTCTCGGCTTGTCCACATCAAGCCCCTTTGCAACACTCAGGTAGTATCCCAGAAGCTGCAGCGGGATGACCGCAAGGCTTCCGGCAAAATGCTCGTCGGTCCTCGGCACGTAAATCGTAAAGTTTACGGAGTCCTCAACGCTGTAGTTGCCGTTACTCGTGACACCCATGAGGTAGGCGCCTCTCGCCTTGCACTCCGCCATGTTGCTGACCGTCTTTTCCAGAAGTTCGCCCTGTGTAAGGACACCGATCACCAGTATCCCGTTCTCAATCAGACTTATAGTTCCGTGCTTGAGCTCTCCTGCAGCGTATGACTCGCTGTGGATATAGCTTATCTCCTTCATCTTGAGGCTGCCCTCAAGGCTGATGGCATAGTCGAGCCCGCGCCCGATGAAGAAGACATCATGAGCATTGGAGTACTTGGATGCGAACCACTGTATCCGCTCCTTGTTCTCAAGGATGCGGTCTATCTTGTCAGGGATAGTCTGCAGTTCTTCTATATAGTAGTTGCAGTCACTATCATCAATCCTTCCCTTCGCAGAGGCGAGAGCCAGCGCGAGACCGTACATTGCAGCAAGCTGTGAGCTGTACGCCTTGGTGGTAGCTACTGCTATCTCAGGCCCTGCAAGAGTGTACAGCACATTGTCCGCTTCCCTCGCTATTGTGGAGCCGACTACATTGACGACAGCGAGAGTCCTCAGGCCGTGCTCCTTAGCCGCTCTGAGTGCGGCAAGAGTATCAGCCGTTTCTCCCGACTGGGATATGACGACGACAAGGGCATCCTTATCAATGATCATCTTCTTATATCTGAATTCGGATGCCAGCTCTGCTCTTACAGGTATCTCTGCAAGGTCCTCAATCACATACTGGCCGGCCATTCCCGCATGCCATGCCGAGCCGCATGCAGCTATCCTGACCTCACTGATGCCTGCAAGTATATTCTCTGTAAGGCCGGCCGAAGAAAGATCGATCCTGCCGTCCTTTATCATGCTCGCGAGAGTATCTCTTACTGCCTTAGGCTGCTCATGGATCTCCTTGATCATGAAGTGCTCATATCCGCTCTTCTCTGCCGCCTCTGCATCCCAGGATATGTGAGTGCTTTCCATCTCAACTTCATCTCCGTTCAGGTCGAAGAAGTGTGCCTCTCCCGGCAGCAGCCTTACAGACTGCAGGTTGTCTATGTAGTATATGTCTCGGGTGTACTTCAGCACTGCCGGTACATCCGATGCCAGAAAGGTCTCCCCGTCAGCAACACCTATAACCATCGGGCTGTCCTTCCTCGCTGCATATATCTCACCCGGGTAGTCCCTGAACATCAGAGCGAGAGCATATGATCCCCGCACACGCACCATCATCCTGTTTATGGCATCGATAGGCCCGATCTTATACTTCTTATAATAGTAGTCGACCAGCTTGATGGCGACCTCGGTATCCGTCGTGCTGTAGAAGGAGTACCCGTGGCTCAGCAGCTTGCTTCTAAGCTCTTCATAGTTCTCGATGATGCCGTTATGCACACCGACGACATCCGACTCCACAGGTCCCGAAGCTGATCCTGTTGCATTGCCGCTGACATGCGGATGCGCATTGGTCTGTGAAGGCTCACCGTGTGTAGCCCACCTTGTGTGCCCGATGCCGCATGTTCCCGGCATCGCCTTGCCGTTATCTGTCTTTTCAGCAAGATTCCTGAGCCTTCCGGTGGATTTTACGACCTCCGCAAGTGAGCTCCCGTCTCTGACAGCAAGCCCTGCCGAGTCATATCCTCTGTATTCCAGTTTTGACAGACCATCAAGCAGAACAGGCGCCGCCTGCTGCCTTCCCGTAAAGCCTACTATTCCGCACATATTTGTTTCCTCCTCTCTTCCGCCAGTTCTCCTGCAGCCCTGATGAACTCCCTGAATACCGGATGGGCTTTGTTCGGCCTGCTCTTGAATTCAGGATGGTACTGCACGCCCACAAAGAATCCGTTCTCAGGCAAAGCGACCGATTCGACCAGCCTTCCGTCCGGTGATGTGCCGGCAATCTGCATGCCCGCAGCAGTGAATTCATCGCGGAACTCATTATTAAACTCATAGCGGTGGCGGTGTCTCTCGCTTATATCTCCTGTACCATAGATGCCCCTCAGCACAGATCCCTCAGGAGCTGTGCATGGATATGCTCCGAGCCTCATCGTTCCTCCCTTAGGGATGTCACCGTACTGGTCAGGCATGAAGTCTATGACCTTGTGTGCGCTGTTTTCATCGAACTCTCCTGAGTTCGCGTCTTCGTATCCGAGTACGCTGCGGGCAAATTCAATTACTGCGATCTGCATGCCGAGGCATATGCCGAAATAAGGTATGTCGTTCCTTCTCGCATATCCTGCAGCTCTTATCATGCCTTCGATTCCGCGGTCGCCAAAGCCGCCCGGCACCAGGATGCCGTCCGCATCACCGAGCATCTCATCCTCAGTTTCTGCAGTGATGTCCTCCGCCTCTATCCACCTGATGTCCACAGTGCACCCCGTCTCAAATCCTCCGTGGCGGAGAGCTTCGGCCACTGACAGATATGCATCATGCAGCTTTATATACTTACCGACCAGAGCGATAGTGACTTTGCGTCCTCCGGCTTTGATCCTCTCCACCATTTCCTTCCAGTCTTCCATGTCGCACGGTCCCGCGTCGATTCCGAGCTCGCGGCAGACTATCCATGAAAAATGTGCTTTCTCAAGCATCAGCGGGGCTTCATAGAGCACCGGGAGAGTTTTATTCTCAATCACGCAGTCTCTCTTGACATTGCAGAAGAGAGATATCTTGTCGTAAATCTCTTCATCGATGTGTCTGTCCGATCTCATTATTATGATATCCGGCGAAATCCCCATGTTCTGAAGTTCCCTGACAGAATGCTGAGTCGGTTTGGACTTGTGTTCCCCTGATCCGGTAATGTACGGCACGAGTGTGACATGAATGAACAGACAGTTGGCTTTGCCCTGTTCTATGCTCACCTGCCTTGCAGCTTCCAGGAAAGGCTGGCTCTCAATGTCTCCGACAGTCCCTCCGATCTCAGTGATTATGACGTCGCTGTCGCTCTCCATGCCGACACTGTATATAAATTCCTTGATCTCGTTGGTGATGTGAGGGATGACCTGTACTGTGCTGCCCAGGTATTCCCCCCTGCGCTCCTTGTTCAGCACGTTCCAGTACACCTTACCGGTGGTGAGGTTCGAGAACTTGTTAAGGTCTTCATCTATGAATCTCTCGTAGTGTCCGAGGTCAAGGTCCGTCTCCGCCCCGTCATCTGTTACGAATACCTCGCCGTGCTGGAACGGGCTCATAGTGCCCGGGTCGACGTTGATGTACGGGTCCAGCTTCTGTGCCGCCACCTTGATGCCTCTGGCCTTGAGAAGTCTGCCGAGCGATGCGGCCGTAATGCCTTTGCCGAGTCCGGAAACGACCCCGCCTGTAACGAAAATATACTTCTTGTTCATCATTCCCTCCTCCGAAATATTCAATACCACTTTCTTTTCCGCGGGAGTTCCAGCGGTTGAGTGCTAATCTGCATACGCGGCATAATAATTATGGCGCCCATTGAGCTTTAAGCCCTTTTGTGCTTACTAAAAACATAATCAGGGAGTCTGCGAACAGATTCCCTGATTCTGATAACTATTTCCCGCTGTCTCCGTAGTTGGACAGTACTCTTGCTGAAGGGTCGTCAACATCGCAGCCTTCCCATGACCTGTTAGGCATCCAGAAGTCTGTGATCATCTCTGCCTGTCCCGTGTAGTATTTCTCGAATATGTCCCTGTACAGCAGCGACTCCTTAGTGAACGGCCTGGCATGCTCGTATTTCATGCAGCCCGCCTCGAACTCTTCATCTGTGTACTGTGTCTCTGCATACTCCTTCAGGTCGTCGACCATCGAGTGACCGACTGCATCGGAGAATGCGGCCTTTTCGCGCCAGAGTATCTCATCAGGAAGATAGTCTCCCTCGAAGGCTTTTCTCAGAAGATACTTGCCCTTTCCGTAGGTGTTGACCTTAAGAGCCGGGTCTATCGACATGACATATGATGCAAAATCAAGGTCTCCGAAAGGCACTCTTCCCTCGAGGCTGTTTCCGGATATGCACCTGTCAGCTCTGAGAACGTCATACATGTGCAGCTCTCTTATGCGCTTTGCGGCCTCCTCCTGGAATGCCTCAGGCGACGGTGCAAAATCGGTGTATTTGTATCCGAACAGCTCATCGGATATTTCACCTGTCAGTATTACGCGTATGTCTGTCTGCTCATGAATGGCTTTGCACACCAGGTACATGCCTATGGATGCTCTGATCGTTGTGATGTCGTAGGTGCCGAGCAGGTATATTACGTACTCAAGTGCATCTATTACATCCTTTCTGCTGATTATGACCTCAGTGTGGTCGCTTCCTATGAAGTCAGCGACTATTTTGGCATACTTGAGGTCTATGGCATCGATGTCCATGCCTATGGCAAAAGTCCTGATCGGCTCCTCTGACTCTCTTGCGGCTATGGAGCACACAAGAGACGAATCGAGGCCTCCCGAGAGGAGAAAACCGACCCTGGCATCAGCCACCAGCCGCTTGCTGACCCCTTTCGTCAGCAGCCTGTTTATGTTACCGCAGATATCATCAAGATCACCTGTGACATTTTTACTGACTTCCGTCATGTCACGGTATCTTATGAATTCCCCCTTCTGCCAGTAACACCCCGGCGGGAAAGGCATCACCTTGCTGCAGATTCCCAGCAGGCTCTTAGGCTCGCTTGAAAATGCGATGCAGCCCTCCCTGTCATAACCGTAGTAAAGCGGTCTGATGCCGATCGGATCTCTTGCCGCTATGAATTCATCCGTCCTGCAGTCATATATGACGCAGGCGAACTCGGCGTCCATCATTCCGAACATGTCTGTGCCGTGCTCAAACCACAGTGGCAGCAACAGTTCGCAGTCCGAGCCGGATCTGAAAGCGTAGCCCTTCTGCTCCAGCTCCTTTTTTATTGATTCAAATCCATAAAGCTCGCCATTGCAGACTATGCAGCATCCGTCCTTTTCAAACGGCTGCATGCCTTCAGGCGTAAGTCCCATTATGGCCAGTCTGTGGAATCCCATGATCCCTTTTCCCGCACTGATTATTCTGGTATCGTCCGGGCCCCTGTACTTGGTCAGGGCGAATGCTTCCTCAAATTCAGGTATGCTGGTGAGGCGTCCTGTTACAGTCATTATCGTGCACATATCAGGACCTCCTATTTCTCGCCGAACAGCAGCAACCCGTAGTTAGGAAGCGGCCAGTATTTCTTGGATGTGACGGCTTCGGCAGCGTCGCTGTCTTTTCTCAGCTGCTCCATCGCAGGAAGAAGTCTGTCTCTTATGATGCCTGCATCGCTGCAGTAGTCCTCGCAGCTGAGTGAACCGAGCACTTCTTCGAGGTGCTCCACATCCTCATAGATGCTGTCGGTCTGCTGAGACAGGAACCTCACCGTCTTCTCCTCGAATCTGCATTCTAGGTCAGGTATCATGCTCCTCTTGTCTGCGGCATTTCTCGCAAGCTCAGCGGTATAGCTCTCAATTGCCGGTGCGATTCGCTTTACAGCCATCGACCTCATGGTCTTAGCCTCGATGCAGATGGTCTTGCAGTATGTCTCAAGCATTACCTCGCATCTTGATTCAAGCTCCGATCTTGTGAATACACCGTGCTCTGTCAGCATCCTGACATTCTTTTCGTCTGTGAGATGAGGCACGCAGTCGGCTGTTGTCCTGTAGTTCGAAAGGCCTCTTCTCTCAGCCTCTTCGATCCACTCATCGTTATATCCGTCGCCGTTGAAGATGATCCTTCCGTGCTCCCTGAGAGTCTCTCTGACGAGGTCATAGATATCTCTACCGACGTTCTCAGAGCCCTCAAGTCTGCCGGCAAAATATTCAAGAGAATCCGCGACGGCGCTGTTGATGACTACGTTCGGAAAAGCGATGCTGCTCATCGATCCCGGCATCCTGAACTCGAATTTGTTTCCGGTAAATGCGAACGGCGATGTCCTGTTACGGTCTGTGTTGTCCCTGCGGAAACCCGGGAGTACGACCGATCCGAGCTTCATGAGAACGTCCTCGTGCTTTTCATAAGGAGCGTCCTCCTCTATGGACCTGAGAACTTCAGTCAGCTCGTCACCGAAGAATATCGAGATGACAGCCGGCGGAGCTTCATTGGCTCCGAGCCTGTGGTCATTGCTTGCGGAAGCAACAGATATCCTCAGGAGATCCTGATACTCATCGACCGCCCTGATAACCGCGCAGAGAAAGAGCAGGAACTGCGCGTTATCGTGCGGCGTATCACCCGGGGACATCAGATTGACGCCCTTATCGGTGGAGAGTGACCAGTTGTTGTGCTTGCCGCTGCCGTTGACGCCGTCGAAAGGCTTCTCGTGCAGCAGCGCTACGAATCCGTGGCGTTCTGCCACCTTCTTGATCATTTCCATTACAAGCTGGTTCTGATCAGTAGTGACATTCACCTTGGTATATATGCAGGCCAGTTCATGCTGCGAAGGAGCCACCTCGTTATGCTCTGTCTTGGCAAGTATGCCGAGCTTCCACAGCTCTTCATTCAGTTCCTGCATGAATCTGGTAATTTCCGGCTTGATAGGTCCGAAATAGTGATCATCGAGTTCCTGTCCCTTAGGCGGCATCACTCCGTAGAGCGTCCTTCCCGTGAATCTCAGGTCAGGTCTCTTCTCATACAGCTCAAGCGGCACCAGGAAGTATTCCTGCTCGGCACCGACTACGGCGTGGATCCTCTTTACAGAATCATTGCCGAGTATGTGCATTATCCTCAGAGCCTGCCTGTTCAGTGCGTCCATTGAACGCAGAAGAGATGTCTTCTCATCCAGCGCTTCACCGCTGTACGAGCAGAAGGCTGTAGGTATGCACAGAGTCCTGTCCTTGATGAAGGCAAAGGACGTAGGGTCCCATGCGGTATATCCTCTGGCCTCAAATGTAGCCCTGAGTCCGCCTGACGGAAACGATGAAGCGTCAGGCTCGCCCTTGATGAGCTCTTTTCCTGAAAAATCCATGATGACTCCGCCGTCCGGAGACCCCTGGATAAAGCTGTCGTGCTTCTCGCCTGTAACACCGTTCAGCGGCTGAAACCAGTGCGTGTAGTGTGTCGCACCCTTGGAGACAGCCCAGTTCTTCATAGCCTGGGCAACAGCATTGGCGACATCCGGATTGAGAGGGTTTCCCTGATTGATAGTTTTGCGAAGCGATCCGTAAACATCTGCGGAAAGCATCGATCTCATGATCTTGTCATCAAATACCATTGATCCGAAATAATCAGAAACTGTACTCATTCCAGTCACCCCTTTCCCTGTTATTGCCTTCTTTCCGAAGGCTGCCCAGACAAGTAAAAACATATTTCTAAAATAAACCTTTGTTTTTGCTAAATAAAATACGTATATCATTGGGCGTGTCATATTTTTAGCATATGAAAAGAGAGGACCCCGTTATCCGGATATCCTCTCCTTAATTATCTTTACATCTGCTGCATCCCGGCCCGGTCACTCATCTTCCGGTTCCATTATCATGTCCTTGACAAAGTCTATGAATCGCTCTTCGATGGTCGGGAGCGGATGCCCCTTTCGCCATACGAAAAGATACTCGAGTTTCTTGTCCTTGCCGGCTATCTCCTTTGAGACAAGCGACTCATTAGGAATGTATGCCGTCCTCGGATATATGCTGAGTCCGACCTTTCGCCCGGCGAGCGCGGCCGCATCAAGATAGCTGTCCATCTCGCAGACTATATTCGGCTCGGCTCCGACATTACGGAACCATTTGTATATCGTATCGATGAGAGCTTTTCTGCTCGGTACGATCAGATTCTCGCCTACAAGGTCTTTGATACGCACTTTTCTGCCGTTTTCAACTGCAAGCGGATGGTCCCTGTTCATGATGACAGTCATCTTCTCCTCTCCTACGTGAAAACTGTGGAGAAGAGAGTTATCGCAAGGTGAAGTGATGACCGCAAGGCTCACGATGCCGCTGCGGAGTTTTTCAAGCAGGTCATCGGTGCTGCCGTCAAGTATCCTGAATCTCACATTCGGATGCTCTTTCATGAAGCCCGCAAACCACTCTGCTGCGATGTCCGGCGCCATACCCTCGACAAGGCCTATGGAGATAGTGCCTCTCATGCCTTCGCCCATCGAAAGTATCTCTGCCTGCGTCCTGTCTGCAAGGCTCAGAATATCCTTGGCCCTTCTGTACAGCAGCTGCCCCGGCTCAGTCAGCTTGAGACGCCTCTTGCCTCTTATGAAGAGAACGGTGTCAAGCTCAGATTCAAGGTTCTTGATCTGAGCGGACAGAGGAGGCTGGCTCATGTGCAGCTTTTCCGCGGCTCTTGTAATATTGAGTTCCTCAGCTACAGTAACAAAGTACTGAAGAGTCCTGAGTTCCATAATGACCCTCCGTTTCAGATCACTCCGGAGACACTAGATTTCTACGATCCAGTCTCCCATCTCATCAGGAAGCTTTCCGGTCTGCATCCCGTAGAGACTGTCATACAGACGCTGGCTGACATCGCCGACAACCTCGTTGTTTACAGGATAATCCTTATCCTTGTAAACAAGAACACCGATCGGTGAGATAACGCATGCTGTTCCTGTTGCCCATGCCTCCTCGAGTGTGCCGTTCTCAGCTGCCTCGAATACCTCAGCGAGCTCGATGCGGCGCTCCTCTACTTCGTATCCCCACTTCTTCAGAAGTCTGATGACGCTGTCGCGGGTAACACCCGGCAGGATGGATCCTGTCAGCTCAGGAGTTATAATCTTTCCGTTTATCTTAAAGAATGCATTGGATGTTCCTACTTCCTCAACATATCTGTGCTCTTTGGAATCAAGCCACAGAACCTCCTCGCATCCGTGGTCATGAGCCTTGTACGAAGCGATCATACCGGATGCATAGTTGCCTGCAGTCTTGGCAGCACCTGTTCCGCCTACAGCAGCGCGGATGTAGTTCTCCTCAACGAGGATGCGGCTGCCGTGCAGCTTGCTCTCATTTCCTGCATAGTAAGCGCCTACTGCACACAGGATGATGATGAAAAGATACTTCTTGGCCGGAAGTACTGAAAAGCTTACTTCAGGCGATACGATGAACGGTCTTATATAAAGTGATGTTCCCGGATCAGTCGGAGTCCAGTCCTCATCAACCTTGACTATCGCCTTGACAGCGGAGATGAAAAGATCCTCATCCATCGGAGGGATGCACATACGCTCATTGGTGTTGTTGAGTCTCTTGGCGTTCATATCCGGTCTGAACAGATTGAGTGTTCCCTTCGGATTGCGGTAAGCCTTGAGGCCCTCGAACATCAGCTGGCCGTAGTGAAGTGAAGTCGAACCCGGATCGAGGCTGATAGGTCCGTAAGGGACGATGCGTCCGTCGTGCCAGCCCTGTCCTTCATCATATTCCATGATGAACATGTGGTCCGTAAAATACTTGCCGAATCCCAGTGTCTTGCAGTCTGTCGGCTTTTCCTTAGGTGTCGTTGTTCTTGTTACCGGAAAATTATATTCCATCTCATTCCCTCCCTGTCGTCTTCTGTTTATTTACATAGTGGAAATATTTACTCATTTAACATACTTTGCGGGAATTATATAACATAAATATCCCCGTAAGAAACATCTTTATGATACGTATATTATTGGCTCTATCATATTTTTTGCGTATGATAAGCCCTGCTGCTCTAAAAAAGCCTGCAGCGTTATGTGCAGGCTTTCTGACTGATATTCATATGCTTTGCCGCTGCCGGCACCGCACGTGTTACAGATTGATCTCTGCGGACTCTTCCTCTACGCCTTCGATCAGCGGAGCTACCTTCGCCAGGAACTGCTCTACCTGCTGAGGGCATCTTCCGATGTACAGCTCAGGCCTCAGGATGTCCCTGATCTCATCAGAGCTGAGCTGGAACACTTCTTCCTTCATCAGCCTGTCCATCAGGTCGCATTCCTCGCCGTTCTTCATCTTAGCCGTCGCTTCCATCGAGCACCTTCTGATGACTTCGTGGAGCTCCTGTCTGTCGCCGCCGCGCTTTACAGCTTCCATCAGAAGGTTCTCTGTAGCCATGAACGGCAGGAACTCGCGGAGAGTCTTCTCCACTATCTTCTCGTTGACGTGGATACCGTCTGTCACGTTCTGAGCAAGGCGGATGATAGCATCAGCGCACAGGAATCCTTCAGGCATTGAGATACGTCTGTTGGCCGAGTCGTCGAGAGTTCTCTCCATCCACTGCACCGAAGCAGTCATAGGAGCGTTTGCAGCGTCTGCCATCAGATACCTTGCCAGCGAGCATATCCTCTCGCATCTCATCGGGTTGCGCTTGTAAGCCATTGCAGAAGAACCGATCTGGTTCTTGGCGAAAGGCTCCTCTACCTGTCTGTCGTGCTGCAGCAGGCGGATGTCGTTCGCCATGCGGTAGCAGCTCTGTGCGACAGATGAAAGCGCATTTAGGATCCTGCTGTCGACCTTTCTCGGGTATGTCTGGCCGCATACGTCAAAGCACTCGGTGAATCCGAAGTCCGCAGCTATTCCGCGGTTCATCTCGTCGATCTTAGCCTCGTCTCCCTCGAAGAGGTCCATGAAGCTCGCCTCAGTGCCCGTTGTGCCGCGGCATCCGAGGAACTTGATATTCTCAAGGGCAAAATCGATTTCCCCTATATCCGATACGAAGTCCTGCATCCACAGTGTCGCCCTCTTTCCGATAGTCACCGGCTGTGCAGGCTGGTAGTGCGTATATCCGAGAGCAGGCATCGCTTTATACTCATCAGCGAATTTTGCGAGGTTCGCGATGACCTTAAGAAGTTCTGCGCGGATGTACTTGAGAGCATCCCTGTATATGACGAGGTCTGCGTTGTCTGTGACATAGCAGCTCGTTGCTCCGAGATGGATGATGCCGGCAGCCGACGGTGCGACTTTGCCGTATGCATATACGTGAGCCATTACGTCATGGCGCACTTCCTTCTCTCTCTGCCTTACGACTTCATAATCAATATCCGTTATATGAGCCTCGAGCTCTGCTACCTGCTCTTCAGTGACCGGAAGGCCCAGCTTCATCTCCTGATTTGCAAGAGATACCCACAGGCGTCTCCAGGTCTGATACCTTGTATCCGATGAAAAGAGTCCGAGCATGTAGTCAGATGCATATCTTGAGGACAGCGGGGATTCGTACTTGTTTGGCATGTGTTTTCCCCCTTATCTTATTACGATGCTTTCTCTCTCAGCTCCGACAGAAACATATGTGACCGGGCAGCCTGTAGCCTTCTCGATCATTGTGATGTAGTTCTGAGCTGCTTCAGGCAGATCTTCCCACTTGCGAGCTCCTGAGATGTCGCAGTTCCAGCCGTCTACATACTCGACGACTGCCTCTGCATCATTCAGGAGTGCAGGGAACGGGAACCTGTCTGTGAGTTCTCCGTTGACCTTGTAATGAGTGATAACAGGGATCCTGTCAAGATAGCTGAGGACGTCCATCTTGGTGATGGCAAGTCCTGTTGCTGCCTGCATCTCTGTTCCGTAAGCTGTAGCTACGAGGTCAAGCGGACCGACGCGGCGTGGTCTTCCTGTCTTGGCACCGTATTCAGCGCCTGCCTCGCGGAGCCTGTCTGCTTCTTCGCCTGACATCTCTCCTACGAACGGGCCTTCGCCTACGCATGTCGAATAAGCCTTGACAACGCCGATGATCTCATCGATCTCCGCCGAAGGGATGCCTGATCCGATTGGTGCGTATTTTGCCAGCGTATTCGAAGATGTGGTGTACGGGCAGATACCGTAATCAAGGTCTCTCAGTGCTCCGAGCTGAGCCTCGAAGAGGATCTTCTTTCCTTCCTTCTGTGCCTGTTTGAGGAGAAGTCCTGTATCGCAGACATAAGGCTTGATCTTCTCACAGTAATCAGACAGCCACTCCTCCATCATCTCCATGGTATACGGCTCTGCACCGTAGACACCTGTCAGAGTGAGGTTCTTCCACTCGAGAAGGTCTTTGATATGAGCTCGGAGCTCTTCAGGATAGAACAGCTCTCCTGCAAGAACAGTCTTCTTCTGGTACTTGTCTGAATAGAACGGAGCTATGCCCTGCTTGGTTGACCCGTAATTTTTATCTGCCAGGCGGGCTTCTTCGAGTCCGTCAAGCTCTCTGTGCCACGGCATCAGAAGCGACGCGCGGTCGCTTATCTTCAGGCCTTCAGGTGTGATGTCCACACCCTTGTCTGCGACATCCTGAATCTCCTTCCACAGGTTCTCCGGGTCGACTGCGACACCGTTTCCGAGGATGTTGAGGACTCCGTCTCTGAATACTCCGGACGGCAGCAGGTGAAGAGCGAACTTGCCCTTTTCATTGATGACAGTGTGTCCTGCGTTGCCTCCGCCCTGGAAGCGTACTACTACATCGTAGTCCCCGGTCAGAAGGTCTACCATACGGCCCTTGCCTTCGTCTCCCCAGTTGATGCCTACTACTGCGCAATTACCCATCTGCTTACTCCTTTATTACTTCATATTTTCTTCAAGGCGGCTCATGATCTCGTTATATGCTTCCTCGACTCCTCCGAGGTCTCTGCGGAATCTGTCCTTGTCGAGCTTTTCCTTAGTCTCGCTGTCCCACAGGCGGCATGTATCCGGGCTGATCTCATCAGCGAGTACGATAGTGCCGTCGGAGAGTCTGCCGAACTCGAGCTTGAAGTCTACGAGAATGACGCCGCACTTTCTCCAGAGATCGGAGAGAATATCGTTGACGCCGAATGCGTACTTTTCAATAAGCTTTATCTCATCTTCAGTCGCAAGGCCGAGAGCCAGTGCGTGATAAGTGTTGAGAAGCGGATCGCCAAGGTCGTCATTCTTATATGAGAACTCAACAGTCGGTGATTCGAATACAACGCCTTCCTCTACTCCGTAGTGCTTGGAGAAGGAGCCTGCTGCGATATTCCTGACTATTACCTCGAGAGGAACGATGGATACCTTCTTTACGACTGTATCCCTGTCGTTAAGCTCTTCAACATAATGAGTCGGGATCCCCTTGGTCTCAAGATACTTCATGAGCATGTTGGACATTCTGTTGTTGATAACGCCCTTGCCCTGAATAGTTCCCTTCTTGAGTCCGTTGAAAGCTGTAGCATCATCCTTGTATGAAACGATGAGCAACTCCGGATCCTCTGTGCTGAATACCTTCTTGGCTTTGCCTTCGTATAACTGTTCGCCTTTAGTCATTATCCCGATACCTCCGTTTTTTATAAGTTTAACCAAATAATTATACCGTCTTTTTCTCTTCTTCATCAAGCAAAATGACTTTATTTATGCATTCGCCCCTTTTTCTGAGCCGGTTTCCCCCGTTTTTCCGAACTTTCTGAAGCTCAGGACCACCATTGAAACGGACATGATGAATGCAAGCGTGTCGGATATCGGGCTCGCGGCGAGGATGCCGTCTATGCCCATGAATCTCGGAAGGATGATAAGAAGCGGTATGAGGAAGAGTCCCTGCCTTGAAAGAGACACGAGCAGGCCCTGCCTGTGGTTGCCCGTTGCAGAGAAATAGTTTATGGATACAGGCTGGATGTTCTGGAAGAATACCAGCATCATGAATACTCTAAGATACTTCTCCGCGAACTCATAATACAGGTCATTTCCAGTCCCGAATATGGATATGATCTGCCTCGGGAAGAGCTGAAATGCGAAGAAGAAAACGACGCCTATAAGGAAGGCTGCAGTAAATGCTCTCCAGTATGCTCCTTTTACGCGGTCATACTTCTTAGCTCCGAGGTTGTAGCCCCATACAGGCTGGCAGCCCTGCGCTATTCCGACGGCAAAGGATACCATTATCATGCTGGTCTTCTGAGCGACACCCGATACGGCCAGAGGGATATCCGGGCCGTATACTGACATGGCCCCGTATGTCGAGAGCATGTTGTTCAGTACTATATTGGTGCACATCATCAGCATGTGATTGCAGAAATTAGGTATGCCTGCCTCCATGCTGCCGATGAGGTGCCTGCTGCTGATGCCAAGCTCTCTGAAAGAAAGTCTGAAAGCCCTGAACCTGGGATAGTACAGTGCTGCTATGAGGCAGCTCACCATCTGCGACAGGACCGTCGCTGCAGCAGCGCCCTTTATTCCCATGCCGAAAGGATACATGAACAGCCAGTCGAGGAATATATTAAGTACCGCCCCCGTTACAGTGCACATCATCGAATACCCCGGGCTTCCGTCCGCTCTGATGATGGATGAAGATGTGTGGGCAAACATCTGGAAAGGCAGTCCGCAGGCTGTTATAGATAGATATGAGACCGCATATGGGAAGACATTCCCGCCCGAATCAGCACCGCACAGCACAACAATGCTGTCCCTGAAGAGAAATACAAGTACGCCTGTAATGATTCCTGCTATGGCGACGCCTGTCAGCCCGTTATGGACATACCGCCTTGCCTCCTCCTCATCACCTGCTCCGAGGTTGATGCTGAAGTTGGCTGCAGTGCCTATTCCGAACAGCATGCTGATGCCTGTCGTAAGAGTGACGGTAGGAAAAGCGACATTAGTGGCAGCATTGCCCAGCATTCCGACAACATGGCCAATAAAAATCTGGTCGGTGATATTGTATGCCGCACCAACCAGCATGCTTATCACCGACGGTATCGCGTAAGCCGCAATCAGAGGGATCAGCGGCGCTGATCCCAGCGGATTATCCTGTTGTCTGTTATACTGTCCTGCCATAAGAATCAGCTTATGTTCCTGCCGCAGCAGTTCTTATACTTTTTGCCGCTTCCGCATGGACACGGCTCGTTTCTTCCTATCTTGACGCGCCTGACAGGAGCCTTCTTTTCCGGTTCGGCGGATCTGTTCTTCTCCGCCATGATGGCTGTCATCTCATACCAGTCGTGTCCGCGGTTGTCTCTGACGCGGCACTCCCTGCTCATATCCATATAGAGCTCGATGAACTTAACTTCGGCTTCGTCTGAAGGGAACTCAAGTTTCCCGCTGTCTTCTACGTCACCTGCGAGGAACAGCTCGACTGCATCGTTGACTCTCGCCCTGTCGTTTACAGCCTGATAGAGCCTTGCCATCTTGAGCTCTGAGGCATCAGCACCGCATCCGAACGTCTCATCGATGTAATCCTTCAGTTTTGCATGAGACTCGCGGCTGATAAGGCAGCCTCTCTCGTACAGCTCCTCCACTTCCTCCTTAGAAGGTATGTAGAATGGTATATCTTTCTGTACCTGCAGGAGATACTTGTAATAGTCATCCTTTTCGAATCCGTTCAGGACAAGCTGTCCGTCTCTCTCAGTGAACCACTGGTAGAAGACAGGCGTGGAAGCGAACAGCTCCTTCACCTCATCCATATCCGAGTGAGGATATCTCAGTGCGAAGAGATCCTTAAGGACATCCCATGTCATGACTCCGTACAGGAACTTTCCTGCCTCGAGGCACTTGTACATCCAGTTTCTCTTGCGCCATTTTAAAGTCAGCTCATCAGACCACATATCCCTGTACGCATCGCGTATCTCTGCCGGTATGATGACCTTGTCCCCGTCCACCTCTGCGAGGCCGTCTTCAGCAAGGAGCTGGGCCAGCATCTTGTCCGTCTCAACTGTCAGTATAGCTCCGGCAGGTCTGTCCAGCATGAATCTGAACATCTGCATCTCGGTCTCACCGAGAGCTGTCAGTTTTTCCTCAAGTAACTTGTTATCCATATCAGTTCCTGTTCTCTTCTTCAAGCTTTACCGCGAGGGCTGAGTCGTCTGTGAAATACGTATCCACACCGAGCTCTATAGCGCTCTTTATCTCTTCTTCAGTGTTTAGAGTCCATGCGCTGAACTGCTTATCGCTGTCATGAGCCGCTTTCAGATTGTCGGCAGTCATTATTGAAGAAGGTACGCAGAGTATGTCTGCATATGAATATCCGAGCCCCGCATTGAATGTGCCCTGGTCGCTGCAAAGATATATCTTGGTCATGTCAGGGAAAGCTTCTTCAACAGCACTCAGAGCCTTAGGATAGAACGATGCTGCTATTACCTTATCCTCATAGCCTGCATCCTTTACAGTCTTAATGAAGGCATCCGTATTGCGGGCTGCCGAGTATTTGATATCCACAATGTACTTGACCGAATCGCCGTACTTCTCAAAGAGGTCGGTCAGCTTCAGGATGTTATTGCCTGAGCGCGTCTTAAGAGCATCTATCTGACCGTCTGTCATGCCTGAGAAATATCCGCCGTAGCCCGTCATAGGCTCAGACTCATCTTCATGCGCGACATATACAGTGCCGTCTGCAGATACGACCATATCCGCCTCGATATATCCTGCGCCCGCTTCCACGGCCTTGTCATATGCTGCGATAGAAAGCTCGTTGTCACCGGCCGAGCCCCTGTGAGCATATACGTGTGAGCCTGCATTGTTCTGTGCTGCCTCTTCCTCCTGGGCAGCGGCCTCTTCAGCAGCCTCGGCCGCAGCCTGATCTGCTTTCTCTGCAGCAGCTGCTTCTGCCTTCCTCTCTTCAGTCCTGCTGTGTGCCAGGCTGAAAATATAACATACCGCCAGCACGCACAGTGCGAGCATCAGCAGTATGACTATGATCTTTTTACTCTGTTTTCTGTTCTTACGGTTACCGCTCATAAAGAAGTATCCACCTTACTTTCATTAATTTATTTATCCGGCCGTGTATCAGGTTGACGACGGCTGTTACTAGATTTTACCACACATCCTGGGCAGATGAATGATTGTATCGCGTTTAACGAAAAGGTGCTGCTGGCAGGCAGCACCCCTGTCTGTATGTGACTTGTTATTCATCTGAAAATTATATATCAGCAGATCCTCGGAAGGAGCTCTCCGCCCGGCTGAGGCAGCAGTGTCTCCGCCCCGATCTCTGTCGTCATGACGACTTTGCCCGGCATATCCTCGGTTATCTCTCCTATGATCGCAGCATTTTTTGAGTATTTTCCCTTGCGGAGCACTTCGACTATGCTGTCAGCCTCTTCACGCGGAGCGATTATGACAAGGCGGCCTTCGCATGCAAGATACAGAGGCTCAAGTCCGAGCATGCCGCATACGCCCTTTACAGCATCATCGACAGGAACAGACTCAGCTTCGATACGCACTCCGACGTTGCTCTGCTCAGCGATCTCATAGAGAACGGTGCCGACGCCGCCTCTTGTTGCATCGCGTATTACATGGACATCATCCGATGCATCGAGAACCGAGCTGACCGTTCCCCACAGCGGTGCGCAGTCGCTGTCCACATCCGCCTCGATACCGTACTCATTGCGGGCAAGCAGTATGGTGCATCCGTGTCTTCCGACGTCACCTGTGACGATAACAGCATCTCCCGGCTTTGCAAGAGCTCCGCCCGTCCTGACGCCGTCTCTTATGCGGCCTATGCCGGTCGTTGTGATGAAGACTCCGTCGACCTGGCCCTTGCCTGCGACCTTGGTATCTCCTGCAACGATCCTGACGCCTGCCTCAGCAGCAGTCTTCTCCATCGCTGCAGCTATCTCTTCAAGCTTGTCCATAGGGAATCCTTCTTCAATGACGAAGGCGCATGTGAGATAAAGCGGCTGTGCTCCCATGCATGAAAGGTCGTTGACCGTTCCGCAGATGGAGAGTTTGCCGACATTTCCGCCCGGGAATTCATAAGGAGAAACGATAAAGCCGTCAGTCGACATTGCGAGCCTGCCCGGCTCTACCTCAAGTATCGCTGCATCATCAGCAGTGAAGAGAGGATTTTTGAAATGCGATTCAAATACCTCATGTATAAGTTCTGATGTCTGCTTGCCGCCTGCACCGTGTGCAAGCGTTACTGTCTTACTCATTTACGCTCTCCCTTCTGTATGCATACCAGGCCGCACAGGTTCCCTCATTGGATACCATGCACGCTCCAATCGGATGAAGCGGCGTGCAGCCCTTTCCGAACACCTTGCAGTCTGCAGGTGTGCACTTGCCCTGCAGCACTTCACCGCAGCGGCATGCAGGATTAGGCTTGCCCTTCATCTCAGGCAGATTATATTTCACTCTCGCATCGTATTCAGAGAATTCACTGCGAAGCCTGAGTCCTGACTGAGGAATGATCCCGAGACCTCTCCATTCAGCATCGCACGGCTCCATGAACTCTTCCATTATCTTCTTTCCGGAGATACTGCCTTCGTCAGTGACGACCCTCGGATAGCAGTTGCGGAAGAACGGCTCTCCCTTCTCAAGGCCTCTTACAGTCACTGCAAGCGCTGTCAGTATTTCCTTGGCTGTAAAGCCGCATACAACGCCGTATATGCCTTCATCAACAAGCTGTGCGCATGAAGTTGCACCTGTGATCGCATTTACGTGTCCCGGATACAGGAAGGCGTCAGCACTGCCCTTGAGAGCCCTGTATGCGTTGGTCATCGTTTTGTTTGCCGTGAGAAGTGAGAAGTTATCAATGCCTTTTTCCTTCGCCATTCTTACGGCCAGGCAGGCAGACGGTGTCGTTGTCTCAAATCCTACAGCAAGGAAAACGACCTGCTCATCCGGATGCTCCTCAGCGTACTGCACGGCGTCAGTCGGTGTATATACAGGCTGGATCTTCGCGCCCTCGCTTCTCGCTCCTGCCAGGCTCTTTTCAGTGCCCGGAACTCTTATGAGATCTCCGAAGGTCGTGATAGTGCAGCCGCATTTCTGAGCAAGATAAACGGCCTCATCTATGAATCCTACCGGTGTAACGCAGACCGGGCATCCCGGTCCGGATATGAGCTCTATATTCTCCGGAAGGATATTGCGAATCCCGAGGCGGAATATCTCATGCGTGTGAGTTCCGCACACCTCCATTATCCGGAGTTTAGGTCCGCTGTAATTCTCTATTATCTCTCTTGCAGAGACTTTCTTAACTTCAGCCATGATCCTAGAGTTCCTCCAGCAGTGCGTCTGTTTCCTCTTCATCATCTGCAGTGATCTTCGCAATGGCAACGCCCGCGTGGACCATTACGTAATCGCCCGGATCAAGCTCATCAATAAGCTCTGCGGATACCTGTCTTCTTGCGCCCGAAGCATCCACAAGTGCCATTCCGTCCTTGATGTTGACAACTCTTGCCGGTAATCCTACACACATTTTGTTTTCCTCCCTCTATTTTCTGATGCTCTGGAGCTTGCCGTTAACAGACTCGCTCTCATCTCTCGCACTTACATCCATTCCTTTTCTTCTGAGAAGCTCTCTCATCGCCACAGCTGCCTGTCCGAGGCATATGCCTCCGTCGTTAGGCGGCACCATGCTGTGGATCAGCACTTCGAATCCTTCTTTCTTAAGTCCATCCTCGCACATCCTGAGAAGCAGCCTGTTCTGGAACACTCCTCCGCTGAGAGCAGCTGTGCTGATGCCGCTTGTATCTCTCAGGCTGCAGCAGGTCTTCACGATGCCGTCAGCAAGGGCCTGATGGAACTCCCACGCCAGCTCCTCCTGCGGTCTGCCGCTGAGTCTCTCCCCGGCGAGCCACATGAAGAGGTCCTGTGTATCGTGGACGAGGCACTCATCTCCGGCGGACTCTGTTTCCGTCCTGACTGCCGCGCCTCTTTCTTCTGTATACCTGCTCTTCCCCGGGTCCTCGCTGTAACGCTCAGCTGTGTACTGAAGCGTTGTCGAAGCTTCACCTTCGAAGGTCGACTTCTTTCTGACCCCGAGGACTGCGCTGACTGCATCAAACAGCCTTCCTGCGCTTGTTGACCTGATGCTGTTAATGTTCCTGTCAGCCATCATGAACTGCATTCTCAGTTCCTGATCTCCGCACAGGTCCAGTTTTCTGACAAGTTCCTCTGTCTTTTCTTTATCTCTGCACGCTCCGTAGAGCATGGATACTGCTATTCTCCAGCCTTCCTTGGCTGATACATCCCCGCCGCTCTGAAGGAATGGACTTATGTGGCCGGCCCTTTCATATCCGTCGAGATCAGCGATCATGTACTCACCGCCCCAGACAGTGCCGTCATCGCCGTATCCAGTGCCGTCGAAGGACACTCCTATCACCCTGTCCGTGCGGTTGCTTTCCGCAAGGCATGAAGCGATGTGTGCGTAGTGATGCTGGATCTCCATTACCGGAAGTCCCAGCTCATGGGCAACCGCTGTGGTGTTGTATTTAGGATGCTTGTCGCATGCGACGAGCTCAGGCTCAGACTCAAGCAGGTCGCACATCCTCTTCATGGATTCCCTGAGGGCTCTTACCGTGCGAAGGTCCTCTGTATCCCCTACATAAGGCGAAGGATAGAAAAGGTGGTTCTTCGCTACACAGAATGTGTTCTTGAGCTCCCCTCCTACCGCCAGGATGTTGCCCTCGCAAGGCATGTCGAGCATGAACGGAAGAGGCGCGTATCCCCTTGAGCGCCTTATCATGTAAGGCTCTCCGCGGTGAAAATCCATGACAGAATCATCCGCTCTCAGTCTTATGAGACGGTTGTGGGACAGGATCATGTCACACATCCTCGAGAGCTCTCTCACCGCATCCTCATCATCCCTGCAGATGGCTGCGCCTGACACGTTGCCGCTGGTCATGACCAGGCAGTCAGGCATCACTATGCCGTCAGGATAATCGAACAGCAGCAGCTGCACCGGAGCATACGGCAGCATGACTCCGATTGAAGGGTTGTCAGGTGCGATGCCGGGAGCGAGCTTGGCATCCTTCCTGCCGCTCTTCCTGAGGAGAATGATCGGCTTCTGGTGGCCGTCTATTATCTCCTCCTGCTGCGGATCAGTGATGCATTCTCTTCTGACGGTATCAAGGTCCTTCATCATTACGGCAAAAGGCTTGGCAGGCCTCGGCTTGATATCCCTCAGCCTCTGAACAGCCTCCTGGTTGGTTGCATCGCAGCAGAGATGGAATCCTCCTATTCCCTTGATCGCAACTATTCCGCCGCCGCTTACTATCCTTCTTATCTCTGTGATAGCAGGACCGTCCTTCTTCCATTTCGGAAGCTTATTGACATCCACAGGAAGCTCCGCGCTTCCGTCTGTCGGTATGAGGTATACCTGAGGGCCGCATTCATTGCAGCATACAGGCTGCGCATCATACCTTCTCGTCTCGGAGTGAGTATATTCATACTCGCACTGAGGGCACATCGGGAATTCCGACATGCTCGTCCTGATCCTGTCGTACGGCATGCCGTCAAGTATAGTGGTGCGCGGGCCGCATGACGTGCAGTTTATGAACGGATGAAGATACCTTCTGTCCTTCGGGTCATATAACTCTTTCTTACACTTGTCGCATATGGCTATATCAGGCGAAACGAATATCTCGCCCTGCACCTTGGCGCTCTCTATTATCTCAAAGCTGTCTGCCGTGCCTATGTTCTCCGGTGCGTCGGCTCTGTCGAGCTTCAGGATGATCGCTCTCTCCGGAGGATTGTGGAGAAGGTCATCGAAAAAGGCATCGACATCCTCCTTCTCTCCCTGAGCGTCGATCTCCACGAAAGGTCCCTTGTTTGAAACGCTTCCGCATATCCTGTGTGCAGCAGCGTGCCTGGCCACCGTCGGACGGAAGCCTACCCCCTGCACTATCCCGTACACCCTTGCTGTTTCAGCATGCTGCATTGACAGCTGTCTCCTTTCTATCCTGCCGATCCGCCCGACACTGCAAAGTGCGGCAGATCGATATATGTTCCGGCATATCCCCTTGCTGCCTTGCGGAAGGACCTGTCGGCGATGATGACGTCATAACCGCCGTCTTCCAGCAGCCTGATGAAATCCTCTTCCTCCCTGATGCGGACATCTCCGTCTTCCTTAAGCTCTTCATCGAGCATGAACCATGTGGCGGTATTAACTTCCGCATCGCAGCGGCTGCGTATAAGGTTCCTGATCTCATTGGCCCTTATCTGCTGGTGGATGATGAGGACTCTCTGTCCTTCAAATAGCTCTTTAATGCGGGCATCTTCATCTCCTGCAGCATCACAGGCGACAGCTCTGCAGAGAGCCGCCTCCGCAAGCGGGTCGCATACCTCATATGGTGTACCGAAGCGGTCCCTGAGATATCTTGCCGCCTTGAGGCCTGCCGGTGAGACTGCGATGTTCTTTTCCATCCTGCCTGCATCCTTTAATGCCTCAAATGAGCTTCCCGCACCGTACAATGCCTGGTGAGTGATGCCTCTTTCAGCGAGCCATGCCCTGATCATCTCAGGCGCATCAGCTTCATCATAATCAAGAGGAGTGACTCCGAGCACACCTGCCGAGCCAGGGATGATCCCCTCATCTTCTCCTTCCGCGAACCTTCGCATCAGCTCGAGATACGCTTTGGATGCTCCGTCATCATACAGCCTGATCCCGTTCGTGTTCAGCGCAAGGACAGGCAGGTCCGTATGCTTTTCGCCCATTCTCCTGAGAGCCTTATAGTCCGTTGCGATCGTTGCAGGCACCGGAGTTCCGATGATGGCGACGAATGCTGCATCCAGTCTGTCCGCCGCCTTTTCGATCTTTCTGATCAGGAGGTCATCGCGCCCGAGAATGGCGTCCATGTCTCTTAAGCCTGCAGAGAATACAGCGCTTTTCGTATCGAGCCACCTCGGTTCATCGAACCCGCAGACATTTCCTGCGCATCCGCCCGCATCGCAGACTATTACCATTCCGCCCAGCTCATACAGCACGGATACGGCGCCAGACTGGTCGGGAGCGAACGGGTATATTATCTTTCTGAGTCCTTTTACGCTCATCTGATGCCTCCCTCTTCGTCTCTGCCGTCAAGAGCCTCGATCATCTGTGTGAACAGAGCTGTGACGCCTGCATATCCGAACGGCTGCTTTTCCTCATTCCACGGCACATTCGGACAGTCAGGATGGTAGTACTCCGCATCCTTTCCTATCGTGAGGCTGACCTCTGCATTGCTGCAGTCATAGTACATCATCGTAGGAGACAGATTGGTATACACCTTGGTCTCCGGCGACGTCTCCGCCAGCCTTCTTATATATACATAGTCCTCAGAAGATATATTCGAATATATCTCAGGGACCCTGAATCCGTATTTGGTAAGAGCGAGAGCCAGCTCGAACGCGTTGGCGTTCATCATCTCTCCTACTGCTATGCTGCAGCCCGGATGTTCTGACGCAAAACGCCTCACGGCCTCTTCTGCGCTCTGCCTGAAAGGCGAATCGTCTATCTCAGCACCGATGCTGCCTGCGAACGCCCTGTACTGGCTTGCGATCTTATCGATCTGATACAGCCTTGTGAGCTCGAGATAAGGTATGCTGAGCCTTCCTGCTATATCCTCTGCTGCGGTCCTCGCCTCGTGGTTCAGCACGATGTTGAAGTTCGCAGCCGCCATGCCGAGATAGCTGTCAAAATCCTTGCATCGGGATATCTCGTTGACTTTCCTGATCCCCATCTGATGCAGTATGTCATAGAGCTCGGAATCGTCTCTCAGAGGCGAGAAGTAACCGAGCAGATTGACCGTTCTCGGGTCCTTCTTAAGAGGCTCCAGCATGGAATATATGGTCTTTCTTACAAGCACCATCGGCGGCTTTCTTCCCTCACGCGTAAGAGCGTACATGTAGCACGGCCTGACCCTTACTCCGGCGGCAGCTTCTGCCTTGCGGCATACCCTGTCCCAGTCAGTTCCGAGGAGTGCATCAACACATGTTCCGCACACCATCACGACCGACGGCTTCTCATCGAGATACTCAACGACCTCCTTTACTGCCTGAGGTACTCTTGAGAGATGGTCTCCGTTGACTATGTCAGATTCATCCATCAGAAGGAAGAAGAACCTGTCTTCATAACCCGGTATCTCTGCGACGAGCTTGGTATTGCGGCCGCAGCAGCCCGGTGCAACGAGCAGCATTACAGATTCCGGCACGACAAGGCCGGCCCTCTTGACTCCGAATCCGGTCGCTCCCGGCGAGTTGAACGCAAGCGTGGCAGGCGAGCTGTATATGAGCTGAGTCGAAGGGATCAGCTCCTCAGGAATGCTGTCCTTTCCCGCGTTATTCAGTTCTTCAATCGTTATGCTGTATGGTTCTCTGATCATGGATATCTGTTCTTATCTTTCTTCCATCGCAAGAAGACGCTCTGCTAGTTCGATGAACTTCCTGCTTACCGGCAGGTCCGCATCGCCCTCGATGACAGTCATGCCGCGGTCTTCATACACATTGATCTCATCGCTTCTCGGGATGTCCCCGATTATTTCGAGATTTCTTGCCTCTGCGAACTCTCTGACCTTTTCTTCCTCGCCCGGCGTATTGCGGCGGTTCAGTATGATGCCCGCAACATCTGCATATCCTCTGTCTGCAAAATTCTCTACGGCGCGGAAGATATTGTCGGCTGCGTAGAGAGCCATTTTCTCTCCCGATGTGACAATAAGGACGTGCTCAGCGTAGCCTTCGCGGATAGGTGCTGCAAAGCCTCCGCAGACAACGTCTCCGAGAACATCGTACAGCACGACGTCAGGCTCTTCCCTTTCGAAGAGCTCAAGGTCTTCGAGAAGGTTGAAGGTCGCGATTATGCCGCGCCCCGCGCAGCCGAGTCCGGGTGTAGGTCCTCCGGTCTCGATGCACAGAATATTGCCGTATCCCTTCTGGGATATCTCTTCGATCGAGCCCGGCTCCGAATCATGGTCTCTCAGATATTCCATGACAGGCTGCTGTGCCTTTCCGCCGAGAAGGTTGATAGTAGAATCCGCCTTGGGGTCGCATCCTATCTGGATGACCTTTTTCCCCAGTGACGCAAATGCGGCTGCAAGATTGGAAGTCATCGTGGACTTTCCGATGCCGCCTTTGCCATATACAGCGAGTTTAAGCATCTGAAATCTCCTGTGAACAAAACAGACTGTCTTCACTCCGGTCACCCGAAAAGAAAACAGTCTGCAGAATGTACTAAATATAATGCCGCTGACACACAGGGCACTGTTTATTACCGCAAACTTCCCGCTCGGAATACCTCGCGGTCAGGATGTCCGTACCCATTATATCAGATGTATAGCAAACATCAAATCACTTATTTTTACTTATTCTGTTCAGCCTTGATAGCCTCTATCTTCGAGAGGATCATCTTCTCGTTATACAGGAAGAACAGGCACGCTCCGATCACGCAGGTCACGAATGCGACTGCAGCTGTTGCGCGGTAGCTTGCAGGTGTTCCGGATACTGTTATGGACGTGAAGACGACCATTGCGAGAGCCTGGCCCATCTTGAAGGCGAATGTACGTGCAGCAAAGAACATGCCGCTTCTGTCCTCGCCCGTCTCAAGTCTGCTCAGCTCGGCAACGTCAGCAACGCAGGCCTGCGGCAGGATGCCGAGGATGGCCATCGGGACTGCAGCGCATACTGCAACGATGAATCCCCAGTAGAGACCCTTTCCGCAGAGGAATGTGATGAGGAATACGACTGCATATCCGAAGAATCCGGTTATGATCAGCTTCTTCTTGCCGAGTCTCGGTGCGAGCTTATTGACAGCCGGATACAGGAGAACGCTTATGAATGTCATCGTAGCAGTCAGCACGAATGTCCATGTGTCCTCTATTCCCATGAGCTTGGTCTCATAGAACGCAAGACCTGTCTGGAACAGAGTCAGCGCGAAGAAGTATATAACATCGCTGTATACGAATCTGCGGAACTGGCCGTTTTTGAAAGTCTTGAGAAGCGATGAGAATGCCGGAGTCTCGCTCGGCTTGGAGTCTATATACTCTCTTTCCTTGATATAGAGTGAAGGAACCAGCATAGCTATGCATGCCACAGTCGCCATGATGGCAACAGCCAGGCGTACCGACCCTGCCTGTCCGACAGCACCCTGAAGCGCTCCTGCGACATTAGGCAGCATGAAGGAAATTGACTGTCCTGCGATAAATGTGAATGAAATGTATGTCGATACGTTGATGCGGTGTTCCTGCGTGTCTCCGAGCTCAGCGATGAGAGCGTTGTAAGGAGTGCAGAATATAGTCATGAACAGGTAGAAGACTAACAGCAGCACAAACAGAATCGCGTCATTGACTCCTATATTTGCCGTCTGAGGCAGTGTGAAAAGTCCTATCGTTATAAGGGCAAAAGGAATGGCGATGGTGCGCATGAAAGGTATGCGGCGTCCGCCCTTGTAGTTCGACCTGTCAGACCATCCTGCAATAAGAGGATCAGTGATCGCGTCGAATATACGCCCTACTGCCATTACAAGGCCGAACAGCGTCAGCTTGAACAGGATAGGATCCTGTGTGATACCTGAAGCGAATATGCCTGTGTTGGGATTCTGGGCATCCGGAGTTCCCGTATAGTAATAGACCATCCAGTTGGATACGATTCCTGACAGCAGGCTCCAGCCGAACTGCCCTATGGCAAATATCCACAGCAGCTTATTGGTGATAGGTTTCTTCTGCATGTTAAGTTTTCCCTCCTGTGGTAGCAATATTACACCAATTATACACTCTGGCATCCTGCGGCCGCTGTATTTCTGCCGAACCAAGATATTGCAGCCTGTACAGGGAATCATGCTGTTCTCTTTCGTTTCTGAAAGTGATATCATTGCTGTAATGCACATATTACGGGAGGGACTGAGATGAAGCTTACCGCATTAATACTGTTCATACTTATGTATGTCCTCATGGTCGCAGCACCTAAGTACAGACCGTATACCGCGCTCGCGGCTGCTGTGGTCTTTCTTGCTGCAGGTATTCTGCCGCTATCAATGCTGCCATCCGTCATCAACTGGAATGTCCTCCTGATGATCGCAGGAACGATGGTCATCGTCTATTATTTCATCGATTCGGGAATGCCTGCTCTTCTTGCAGATATCCTTCTGTCCAAATCCGAAAACGCAATGTGGGTAACCGTGCGCATGTCTCTGTTCGCCGGCATCATATCCGCATTCATAGATAATGTATCCACGGTGCTTATCGTAGCGCCGATCGGCCTGGCTATATGCAAAAAACTCAGGATCGACCCGGTAGGCATGATCCTCTCTATTTCAGTATCATCCAACCTGCAGGGCGCAGCCACTCTTGTAGGTGATACAACTTCGATCATGCTCGGAGACTACGCCGGCATGAATTTCATGGACTTTTTCTGGATGAGAGGCCGCCCGGGCATCTTCTTTGCGGTAGAGCTCGGAGCTATTGCCACCATACCTGTGATGCTCTTTATCTTCCGCAAGCATAAGGAGAAAATCGAATCAGTTGAGAGAACTGAAGTAACCGACTTTCTCCCTACTGTCATGCTATTTCTGATGGTCGGAGCCCTCATCACAGCATCCTTCATCCCGAACGCCCCTGGTATCACCAACGGTGTCATATGCTGCTCGCTTGCAGTCATCACGATAATCATCGACACCATCAGGGACGGCAATACCGAAGACACCGTCGCATCAGTACGTACGCTTGACTTCGGTACGCTCGGTCTCCTCACGGGCCTCTTCATCGTTATCGGCGGCCTTATCAATACAGGCCTTATAGATGATATCGCAGACCTGATCGTAAAGGCCGGCGGAAACAACAAGTTCCTGCTGTACACGATCGTAGTCTGGGGTTCCGTTCTTATATCCGCATTCGTGGACAACATCCCTTATGTCGCTACCATGCTGCCGGTACTGACCGCAGTGACACAGTCACTCGGTATCGACCCTTATCTTCTGTACTTCGGCCTTCTTTCGGGTGCCACACTCGGCGGCAACATAACGCCGATTGGCGCCTCCGCAAACATTACGGCTGTAGGCCTGCTTGAAAGCGAAGGCTACCAGGTGTCTTTCAAAGACTTCATGCGTATCGGCGTTCCGTATACCTTAGTTGCCGTCATCGTCGGCTACGTCTTTATCTGGATCGTATGGTCATAAAGAATACTCAGCAAAAGAGGCCGGAGTTTCAAGCTCCGGCCTTCCTTATGTTCCTTTTATGCTGATCCGCGCGATCTATATGGTTTCTATCTTGATCAGATTGGTATTCCCGGATATACCTGTTGTTCCTCCTCCGGTGATCACGATCTTATCCCCTTCCTTGAGAGCCATCGCATCTATAGCCGCTTTCTTCGCCATGAAGAACAGGACTTCTGTGGATGGGACTATCTCGCACATCCTCGGTGTTACCGCCCAGGAGAGCGCAAGGGAGCGCCATGTTTTCTCGTTGGTGGTAAGTCCGATGATGTCTATAGGCGAGCGGAAACGCGAGACCATCTTGGCTACGCGCCCTGACATAGTGCAGGCTACTATCGCATCTGCGTTGACGTCCATCGCCATTCCGCATGTCGCGTGGGAGATAGCGTCCATGTCGTTCTTGATCTTGAAGTCGTACTGATAGAACTGCTTCCTGTAGTCGATATTGTGCTCTGCTTCTTCGGCGATCTTGGCCATAGCCTTAACAGCGTGAACAGGATATTCGCCTGCAGCAGTCTCGCCTGACAGCATTACTGCGCTCGTCCCGTCGTAAACAGCATTGGCTACATCGGAGGTCTCGGCACGCGTCGGACGAGGATTGTGTATCATGGATTCGAGCATCTCGGTCGCCGTAATTACACGCTTTCCTATCATGCGGCATCTGTAGATGAGGTCCTTCTGGATAGCAGGCAGCCTTTCGAAAGGCACTTCTACTCCCATGTCTCCTCTTGCAACCATTATGCCGTCGCACTGTGTGCATATTTCATCGATATTGTCATATCCGGACTGATTTTCGATCTTGGCAATGAGCTCGACCGAATCATCCTTTCCGAGAGCTTTAAGGAAGTCATGGACATCAACAAGGTCCTGCTTGACGGAGACGAATGAGCATGCGATGAAATCAACATCCTGCTCAACTCCGAAGGCAATATCTGACTTGTCCTGCTCGGAGAGGTATATCTGCTGCATGTGCTTGCCAGGGAAGCTCATCGACTTACGGTTGGAAAGCTCGCCTCCGCTTATTACCTCGGTGACGATGCTGGTTCCGTCAGTCGACAGCACCTTGAATTCGAGAAGTGCATTGTTCAGAAGGATGGTATCCCCCTCCTGAAGCTCATTGGCGAGGTTCTTGTAGCTTACAGAAACAATCTTGTCATCGCCTTCTACCTCGTCCGTTGTGAAGGTGAACTTTGCACCCTCCTCGAGGACTACTTTGCCTTCCTTGAATGTTCCTATCCTGAATTCAGGGCCCTTGGTATCAAGCATTATAGCGATAGGAAGACCAAGCTCCGCCCTCACCTTCTTGATTCTGTTGATTCTCTCAAGATGCTCTGCATGTGTTCCGTGCGAGAAGTTGAGTCTGGCAACATTCATTCCTGCCAGGCACAGTTCTTTGAGCATCTCCTCCGATTCGCTGCTCGGACCTATAGTACATACGATCTTGGTCTTTCTCATCCGCTAAACTCCCCTTTTTCAGTCAATTTTTGTTCTATTATATACCATATCATCAAATGCGTCAGAGTTTTTTGTAGGCTGTGAGGCGCATGGTTACGTACGATGCTGTTCCGCCTATGATATTCGAAACAGGCTCCGCCATGAATACGCCTTTTACACCGAACCCCGCAGCAGGCAGCAGCAGTGTCAGCGGCACTACGATGATAACCTTCCTCAGAAGCGAGAAGAATATGGCGTGCTTCGCGTCACCGAGAGCCTGGAAGGCGGACTGCCCCGCGAACTGAAATGCCATGAACACGAATCCGAAGAAATATATCCTGAGTGCCTCGCTTCCTGTCTGTATCAGCTCGGCATTTCTCGAGAAGATCCCGATCCACACCTCCGGAAACAGCAGAACGAGCACCCAGGCAGCCGCGGTATATGCCATGCCGATAAGCGTATTGAAATTGATCCCGTCCTTGACCCTCTGGTTCTGCTTTGCGCCGTAGTTGAAGCTTATGACAGGCTGCGAACCTGCTGAGATCCCCGTCACAGGCAGGAAGAATATCTCGCGTATGGAATTAGCCACGGTCATGATGCCGACATACAGGTCGCCTCCGTATATCTGCAGCGTTGAGTTGCAGACTATCTGAACAAGTCCGTTGGTGCTCTGCATGATGAAATTGGACATGCCGAGCTTGATTATGTCTGCAGTGTCTCCGCGCCTGACTCTGATCATGTCCCTTGTAAGACGCACAGCAGCCTGATCTCCTGTGAGGAATCTCAGTATCCAGAGTGCTGAGATGAGCTGGCTTATGACTGTCGCAAGCGCTGCTCCCGATACTCCCATGTCCAGTGCAAAAATCAGCACAGGGTCGAGGATTATATTGGTGACCGAGCCGATTATGACGGACTTCATGCCGGTCCTTGCAAACCCCTGCGCATTGATGTATCCGTTCATCCCGGTCGTGATCATCATGAAAACGGTGCCTGTGAGGTATATGTCGAGGTACCTCTTGGCATAGACGAATGAATCCTCGCTGGCACCGAACGCGAACAGTATCGGACGGCTGAACACGTAGCAGAATACGGTGAGAATTGCCGCACTTATCAGGATGAGAGCAAAGGAATTACCCATGATCCTTCCGGCTTTTCGCTGGTCTCCTGCACCGCAGGCCATCGCAAATAACGGGATGCCTCCGTTTCCGAACAGCAGCGCAAAGGCCATAAGAAGCGTGACCACAGGAAAAGTCAGCCCGACACCGGTCAGCGCCATGCTGCTTCCGTCGCCCATGTGGCCGAGATAAACACGGTCTATGACGTTGTACAGCAGGCTTACCAGCTGGGCTATAGTAAGCGGGATCGCCTGGGCCAGGATGCTTTTCCACACAGGTCCGGACGAAAAATCAGTTTTTGCTGCTCCTCTGTGTTTCATCAGCTGTTATAGTGCCTTATATTTTTCGCTGTTTTCACTGTAACCCTTGTTCAGCACTATATGTCCGCCTTCAACCACAGCCGTCTTGACCGGCTCATCTTTGATTTTCAGTTTTCTGTAACCGGTCAGTCTGACTATCTCCTTAAGAAGCCAGCGTACATTCTTCCTGGTTATTTCATCTTCATCAGGTGCCTTCTCCCAGACTTCTCCGATTTCATAATAGCCGCGGGCATAATTGTCGTATACCGTAGCGTGCCTTTTCACCTGATGGAGAATGAATCCGTCAGGAAAAGCTTCGGTTCCTATGAAAAACGCCAGCTGCTTGCTCTCATAGTTCGTGAGCCGCCTGTAACCTTCTCTGTTGAAATTGTAGGTTACTTCGCCGTCATTGTTATCGATCAGTATGCCGTCAAGAGCTACTGTAACACTCTCTGTATCGCTTGCCGAGATTTCAGACAGAACGCCTCTGACAAAATCATTATCGAATCTTTTTCTGAGATCCGCAATCTCCTCTTCTCCAGGCTCCCATTTGAACATTTCCCTCTCGATTTCATCTGCCTTATTCTTAGCTGTCACCGCCCAGACGAATACGATGATTGCCAGAAGGATCAGTATCAGAGAGGCCGTGACAAGCCTGCTGTCAGTCCCCTCTGCCCCTGCTTTGAATGCTCCGGCTGCCACCTCGATCGACATACTTTTGCCGGCCTCCTTGGCATATTGAGTGGCAAGTTTGCTGAAGCTTTTGATGACATCGTTAAGCGACTCAAAGCCGAAAAAAGCAACAAAAATTCCCAGGATCACCCGTGCTGTGCTCCTTTTTCTGTACTTTTCTATCCTTTTTTTGATCTTCCGGTCCCCGTCAAGAGTATGTTGTTCCCATTCCTTAGAAGTCATTTTTTCCTCACTATCACTGTTATGTGTGAATTATCAGTCTCTGCTCGCCGTCAAGCTTTATGCTCTCGTGGTCTTTGAAGTATTCTTCCAGTATGTTAGGTGCATTAGCGGCAATTTCGAGCGGCCTGCCGTTCTTCTCGATCTCTTCAAGAGGAAGGTCAAGGAAGTTTCCGATGTTATCGAAGAAAAACTTCTGCATGACAACGGTGAACGCATCTTCATCTGAGACTTCTTTTCCGTTCATCTTAAGCGAGATGATCTCGTGCTGCTTCCTGTCAAACTCGCAGCAGAATCCTTTTGAGAACTGGAACCATTCGTTATGCTCGCTATCGATAAAAGAGTCTTCCCGGAGCATGTACTTCACGATATGCCTGAGCTGCGGGCCCGTAAGTCTGAAGCCTACAGCAGGGCCCTTGAAAGGAAATATCTCCATGTAATCCCTGACCGTGACTACAGGCCCGAGCGACGGCTTGCGTATACTTCCCGATCCCAGGATAACAAGATCCGCACCGGTCTGATCGCGCATGCATTCTGCCATGAGGTCACCGAGTTCGGTCTCCATATTGCGCGCAGGATGTGTGTAAGTACGCGGGAATCTTGTAAGAACGCGTCCGTACTTTTCGTCTGTATAATCCCTGTAGTCGCTTACGACCTTCTCGAGAGCCTCATCGCGCGGACAGGTCTCCTCTGTGATCGGTATGCACTGCCACGTATATGAGTCTATGCAGTTGTTATCTGTGTCGACCATGATGTCGAAACGTCCGATCTGATCTGTTCCTATAGCTGCCTGTACGATCGGGATGCCCGCAACAACGCAAGGCTCTGAAAGAAGCGTATGGCTGTGCCCTCCGATGATTATATCCACTCCGAACGCCGGATCGAGAGCCTCTGCCAGCTTTTTGTCCTCTTCAATGCCGATATGTGTGAGCAGAACTGTAAGATCGATGTCGCTCGTACGGTACGCATCGCAGATCTTGCCGACCTCAGTTGCCGCGTCCTGTATGTCTATCAGTGTCCCGACGAGGCCTTCGCTCTTGGTATTCGCAAGCACATCCTCTGTCAGTATCCCTATGAACATCACACGCATTCCATCTATTTCCTTGATGAAGTGGGAATTGAACAGACGCGTGCCGACGTACTTTATATACATGTTGGCATTGATGATCGGGAATGATGCGCACTTCTCAATGAACAGCATGTGCGCAAGCCCGTAATCCGCCTCATGATTTCCGATCGTCACTACATCAGGCGCGAGCAGGTTCATGATCTCGATCGTCGAGAGTCCCTTGAACTCGCTGTCGATCAGCGACCCGCGGAACATATCGCCTGAGATTGAATAGATGACATTTTTCTCCTCGTTGCGGACCTTGTTTATGTAGCCTGACAGGCGCGAAACACCGCCGACGAGCTTGTCGTCCACCTTCTCTGCAAGGAAATCGCCGTGAAGGTCATTGGAGTGTAAAAGAGTAAGCTTTTTCAGGTTCTTCATTTTGCACTTCCTTTCAGCCAGCTGACAAGGGCGTCAATGATCTTATCCTCGATAACATCCGGAAGCATGCCCTCATCCTTATCCGGATCCATCATGCGTGGTATCTTGTCATATCCTAAGTCTTCCTTGATCACGACATCGCTTATACTGATCTCAAGTCCGGCTTTATGGAGGCCGTCAGACAGTGTGGAAATGATCTTAGGCTTGACATAGTCGGAAGAAAGCAGTTTTACCACATCCTTCTCTACTGCTCCCGGATCAGAGAACATGAAAGCAAATTTTGCCACGCCCCCGATAATTCCGGTCAGCGCAGGAGAATCAGTAAGCTGCGTGCTGTCAGTCCTCACCTGCCCCGCATGCAGTGATATCTTTGTTCCCCTCTGGTCCTTCGCGTATATGGTTCCGATAATGATCGCATCCACACCAAGATAATCATGCAGCGCCTTATTCACAGAGTCCACGATCGTATCCTGCATCATTTCGACTATCCATACTATGATCTGATCTCTCGTGTCCGTATCGAGATAGCCGACAAGCTTATTTACGACCGGAACAAGATCGTCTCCGAGTCTTATTATCAGTTTGTCAAGCTCACCCGGGTTTTTATTTGATCTGAATTCTTTTGTTACCTGCGGTATCAGGTTCTCAAAGCATTTTTCATAGTCGATTTTATCAACTTCAATACAGATTTTTATCATATCTTCCTCCGATGATCAGGATCAATGTCTCCGCGTAATATACTGTCCTTAATGATATCACAAAATGCAGCGGCACATAAATAACACCATTCAGCTGACTGACATCATTTACCATATTCATTAAAAAAGCCGCAGCCCTTGTGTTTACAAGGTGCTGCGGCTTTATTATCAGTGCTTAATCAGTAAGCGGCGTTTTTTCAGCACACTCGAAGTGCTGATAATCCTTGTCGCCATTCCAGTCACCGCCCCATGTGAAGCCGTGTTTTTTGAATGTCTCCACGCAGATATCCCCATCCGCGAGCATGTGATTCTCAGGTGACGCTTTAGACCGGTCAAGATACTTTTCGGCATCCGGTCCTCCTGAAGTCCCGTCCGCAAACACATATGGGTTTTCGACAGGATTCAAGTCGATCGCATAACCGAGTGCATGGTTGGAAAGCGCATCAGGATTGTTGGATGCAGTTCTGTAATTGAAGGCTGATGTGTTGTTATCGTAGATAGACTGATCATCTGACTCGGTATCACGGTCATCATCAGTAACTGCGATATCATAATAGTTGTCAATAAGGACCATTTTATTGATCTGATACCCGGCCTCATAGAGTTCCTTGAAAACAGCGACCACTTCATCCGCACATGAAGCATTTACCACCATCTCGCCCATGCGGGTGTTCCCGTCATAATCGACATACAGGAGTCTCAGGTACCTCAGGTCCTCTCTCTTTATCTTTCCGTCCTCTTTGAAAGAGTTTCCCTTCATAGTCTCAAAGACATCATCAGGTATTTCATAAGACCTGAAGTATGAATCGTGAGGGCTTTCAGGCGAGACATCGCTGAGCACCTGCCCTGCCTCTATATCCAGCGGATCCGTATTATTACCTGCAAAAGAGCATGATAACAACACCATGCTGATACACAGAATTGCCGCTGCCATTATTTTCAGTTTCATGTTCGATTGTTTGTGCTTCATCTTATTTCGTTCTGCTTTCTTTTTTCTCATTATACCATCCGGCCTCAGATATTTTTCAAGTAAAAACTATCTGCATTCAGTTTCGATAACAATACTGCAACAACTGAGCTGATATGATATTATTAAGTCAGTATATTCTGCGCACAATCATGAGAAAGGACGGAATCGTTATGGCAAAAGCAGATATTATCAAATTCAGAGAACTGTTGCTGACTGATGCTGATTTTCAGGAGAAACTCAGAAAAGCAGCAGAATCCTACACAGGCGAAAAGAATGAGAAAGCAGTTTTTGACAACGTGCTGACTCCGATTGCCAGAGAGCACGGGCTCTCCGCAACCTTTGAAGAATTCAAAGAATATGCAGATTCATTTGCGGCGGGAGCAGAGGGCGAACTCTCAGAAGATGAGCTGAAGCAGGTCGCAGGCGGAAAAGGAACCGGTATTTTCGTATGCGCAATTATGGGAGCAGGATTCGGCAATACAGGCAATCCGAATGACAACTGCTTCTTCATCGGAATGGGCATCGGCGCCTGCGCTGCAGAGGGCGCATCGTATTAAAAGGTTTCGGAGCTTTGCGGGATAAGAGCGAAGAGAATGAGACCCAGACTACTTAAAGAACTTTTTGCTGATTTAAACTATACAGTTGAGGCATCCTGCGGTATATCGCAGGATGCCCTGTCAGATATGGAGATTCCTTCCGTTGTCTGCGATGGGCGCAGACTTGAGGAGGGATGCCTGTTTATCTGCTGCAGATATACCGCTTTCAACGGGCCTGAATATCTGTCAGCAGCCATAGATGCCGGTGCTTCAGTCATTCTTACTGAAAAGGCACTATTCGAGGAGGCTCTTTCCAAAGATACCTCCTCTTCTTCGGTCTTTGTTTTCGTGGATGACGCGCGGTATGCGATGGCATTCATCTATGCTGCCTGGTATGATCACCCGGCGGACCGCCTCCTTACCATCGGCATAACCGGCACCAAAGGAAAAACGACGACAGCCTACATGCTGTACGGGATGCTGCAGGCAGCAGGACGCCGCCCGGGCCTGATCGGCACGGTGGAATACATCATCGGCGATGAGCACGTGGAATCACAGAATACCACTCCGGAAGCGGAGCTCCTGCAGCACACCCTCTACCGCATGGTACAGGCGGGTCTTGACAGTGTCGTGATGGAAGTTTCCTCTACCGCACTGCAGTATCACCGGAGTCAGGGCTTCATCTTTGACTACGGCATATTTACCAACATAGGCAATGATCATATCGGGCCGGGAGAATGCCGTGATTTCAATCACTATCTGGAATGCAAGAGCATGCTGCTGAGGCAGTGCCGCACGGGGATCGTGAATATCGATGACCCTAATATTGACCGCATTACAGATGGGCATACCTGTGATCTGAAGACCTTTGGCCTGTCAGAGGCAGCAGACTACCGGGCCGTCAATATTTCTTATGAGATAACAGGAGGAAGTCCGGGCGTATCCTTCGATGTACCTGACACCGGTCTTAAGGTGAGCGTTCCGATGCCCGGTGAATTCACAGTGCTGAACGCACTGGGTGCCATCGGGACAGCTCTTCAGCTGCAGATACCGGAAGAACCGATCCGGCAGTCTCTGGCACACCTTTCCGTTCCGGGAAGGTTTCAGATCATAAAAAACACCGGCGCCTTTCCGGCACCGGTGGCAGTCGTTGATTTTGCTCACAATCCCCTCTCCCTGCAGGCGCTCATCACTGCACTCAGGCAGTACTATGACAGTAAGATTTTCTGCATCTTCGGCTGCGGCGGGGACTGGTATAAGAGCAAGCGCCCTGACATGGGACGCGTGAGCACTGAGCTCGCCGATTATGTAATTATTACCAATGACAATCCGCGGTTTGAGGATCCTGACTCAATAGTGAAAGATATCCTCTCCGGAGTACCGGAAGGCCGCGATAACTACTCTGTGATCCCTGACAGACGGGAGGCCATTTTCGCAGCATTTGCCATGGCACGTCCCGGGGATGTGATCCTGATTGCCGGCAAAGGGCCGGAGACATATCAGGATATACGCGGCAGAAAAATACCATGCGATGACAGTAAAATCGCGCGCGAAGCCCTGGATCAGTTCTGACCTCCGGGGCTGTTTTTATCAGTGACAGTATTCAGCAGCATGCGGCGGCTGCCGCCTCTCTCGTCTGTTGCACCTGTGCGCGCGAGGGCTACCAGTATCATAAACAGCAGATCGAGGTTCTTCTCGCTGGTGAAGACGCGGAAGAACATAGGATTCGGAATTTTGCTCGCGACCTTATGCTGCGCGGCATCTTCTTCGTGGACATATTGACTGGTGTTCTCCGCGTATGCAAGAAGCTCGCCATCTCTGCGGATATCGTAGCTCGGCATAATACCTTCAGCTTTGCCGAATCGCGAATCAATTGTGACTCCTGTGGACCTCAGGTGTTTCCACACATCCATCCCGTCCAGCCTGAAAGTGCTGTTGTTATCGATAATGAGGGTGTTCCAGTCCGTCTCCTCTGTATGACCTATCAGGTGACGCGTCGTCTGCATCTTTTCATGGTCGATGAAGTCAAACTCATAATCGGAGAGCATCGTGAACTTTGTCATTTTCGCTTCGTACAGCACTCTTCGCTCTGCATCTTCCAGGCGATGTCCGAATTTCGGCGTGCCAAGGTCGGTGACAAAATACAGCTCGCGTTCTTCGCCCTTTTCAGACGGAAGATAGCTGATCTCTCCATTGTCCTCCTTAAGCTGACTGACGGTTTTTTTCTGCCTGACCGTTACGAATCCTGTTATCAGGAGAATCGCGGCGCCCACTATCATAGAGTAGATGCCGATGCCGTATCCGGAAGTGATCCTGTTCGGGTCTGCCGGATCGTAGTGTATTTCGACTGTTCCGCCTACCTCATATGAAGGGCTGTATGAATCAAGCACATTAGTATACTCCTTGCCGTCCACTGTATACTTAGCTGTGACAATATATGCATCATCCTCTCCGGATTCCTGATCCTCTTCAATTGAGACGATCGTACCGGTCGTCTTCAGATAGCCTGCTGACTGGATGAAAGTCGAGTAAACACCAAAAGCCAGCGCGATCACAGCTATGATCACGGCGAAGATCTTAAATCCGGGTCCTTTTACTGAAACCATGTCTATCCTCCCTTACAGCAAACAACATGATTGCTGTAAGCATATATCTATTTGAGTCTCGCCAGCACTTCCTTGAGGTACTCCCAGTTCTTTCTTGTCGACTCTATGTTCAGCCTCTCTCCAGGTGTATGTACATTCAGCATCTCAGGTCCGAATGTGACTATGTCGAAATCAGGGTTCTTGCCCATCAGGATTCCGCCTTCAAGTCCGGCATGGATGACGCTGACCTCAGGCTCTGCTCCGAACATATCCCTGTATGTATCCACCATAACAGCTCTCAGTTCAGATTCCGGATTGTACGGCCATGCAGGATATGCGGAATGTACTACGACATGTCCTCCGACGATCTCGCTCCAGAGTCCGAGCCTCTGGACCATCTCATCTCTCTTGCTCTCTATAGAGCTTCTTGCCTGATATGTAACAACAACAGAGTCCTTGTCTGTGACTATTATTCCGGTGTTGAGCGAGCTCTCTACAGCACCCGGTACATTGCGCTCCATGGCCTGTACTCCGTCGATCGCTCCGTACAGATACCAGATAGCATTTACAGTGCATTCCCAGTTGAATACTTCGTAAGTATCTTCCTCTCCTATCTCAGTCTCAACTACCATATCAGGCTCGCTGCCCTGATACTCTGAACGCATGACATCTACAAGATCATTGAGTCTGGAGACAAAGTCCACCGCCCTGTCAGCACTCATGACGACTTCTGCAGTGCAGTACTGAGCTATTACGTTAGCTGCATTGCCTCCGTTAACAGACAGAAGCGAGAAGTCTATCTTCTTGCTCAGGCTGTGCAGGATGCGGCCCATGTCCTTGTTGGCATTGCCCCTCTGCCTCTGGATATCGTTTCCTGAGTGACCGCCCAGGTATCCCTTTGATCTGATGGTCACCTTGACTCCGTTTCTCTCTCTTCTGGATACAGGGATGACAACATCGCATACGGTTCCGCCTGCGCAGCCTACATTGAGTACTCCGTCAAGCTCGCCGTCTATGTTGAAGATTTTTCTGCCCTTGAGCATGGATACGTCAAGAGCTTCAACGCCACCCATACCTATCTCTTCATCTACTGTGAAGACTGCTTCGATAGGAGGATGCGGGATATCATCACTGGCGAGAACAGTCATGGCATATGCGAGAGCTATGCCGTCGTCACCGCCGAGGGTTGTATTCCTTGCTCCGATGTATCCGTCCTCGACGAAAAGATCGAGAGGATCGGTATCGAAATCATGATCGGAATCCGGTGTTTTGCTCGCCACCATGTCCATGTGCCCCTGAAGGATGACAGGCTCACTGTTCTCATATCCTTCTGTTCCCGGCTTGTAAATGATGACATTGCCCGCATGGTCCTGTACATACTCAAGATCATGCTTCTTGGCGAATTCAACACAGAAATCACTGATCTTCTCATCTCTGAATGTTCTCCTCGGAACCATTGACAGAGCTTCAAAATTTTCAAATACTTCCTTTGGTTCAAGTTTGCTTAATACGCCCATGTTTCTGATACACTCCTTACTTTTATTTCAGCAGTGTTAAAGCCGCCCCGTAAGGCGGCCGTCTGCCTGTATATAAATATACCACAAAATCACATTCCATAGTTTATAATCATATCAGGAGGTGCCTGGCTCATGAAAAGACTTACCAGACAATTATGCGTAATCCTTGTTTTGATAATATCTGCTGCCTTGCTTTCCGGCTGCAGTGCAGAATCAGCTGCAAATATCAGCAGCCCGGCCCTTGTCAGCAAAGTCACCAGGTACGGGATCGATTACAACAGCGACGGCCTGCCATGGGTCGAAGAATGTTCATATGAATATGAGTACAAGGATGGCTATCCGGTTACAGAAAAGATGACGGAATCAGATAATGTCATCAATACCAGTTTTGAATATGTGCTTAAAGGCGGCAAGCCTGTCAGCATGGCACAGAAGAACCCGAGCAGCGGTGAAACGCTCCGGTTCAGCTATACCGGCGATGGATATGTTGACAGGATTCTGACTTACGATGATACAGGACGCAAGATCGGCGAGAAGGTATTCCAGTATGGCAACAGAGATGAGTATTTCACGCTGGTGCTGCACGAGAATATAATATCCCCTCCTGAGGAACCTGTCATTGATCACATGGAGGAAGTGGATTCAGTTATAGTCAAAACTGAGAACGGCCTGCTGAGACAGACAGTTAATGACGGGATTTTCGCGAATTATAATGATGAGGAAGAAAAAATCTGGCGCCGTTTTGACGGATCATATACTGCAAACTATGCAGAAAACGGGCTCCTCGATACCACCACTGCAGTATTCGCCTCATTCCCCGGCTCGGGCAACCAGTACAAATTCGATATCACCGTTAAGGACGGTAAAGTAGCAGAAGTTATCAGAAATACCTGGGCGCCTGCAGATAATGAAAATGAAGAAGCCTCCGCGGAAGAAAGCGAAGGCAAGTGGGAACCTGAGTACAGATTCACATTCGAATATAACGACACAGAGATCAGTCCGGCAAGATATGCTTCGATGATCAATTACTTCCTGCTCGAAGGCGGAGGGAATTACTACTATTATAACTGGTACTGATGCCGGCCGGGCAGCTGACGTTGATCCACTTCCCATCAGGATCATACATGTCATCGGCAGTATTACACCAGGAACTGTCAGGACAGTTTATATATACCGTTGCCGGTTTCCTCAACGGATGAGGAAAACAGGACCCGGGCGGTATCTACAAGATATGCGGTATCCTCAGCGCCTGCTGTTTCATAAGGGGAATGCATTGCAAGCTGCGGGAGACCGATATCTACGGTGTTCAGTGACACCTGGCTCTGAGCGATATTGCCGAGCGTGGAACCGCCGAGCATGTCGGAGCGGTTGGTGAATGTCTGATACGGAACACCCGCTTTATCGAAGATCGCGCGCATTATGGCTCCTGATACTGCATCAGTAGTATATTTCTGGTTAGCACTGTATTTGATTACGACTCCCTTGTTGAGATAAACACGGTTGATCGGATCGCTCTTGTCCGTGTGATTAGGATGAACTGCGTGCGCATTGTCCGCTGAGACGAGGAAGCTTGAGGCGATATCCATCAGGTACTCCTCCTCTGTCTTTCCCATCGAACTGTTTATGCGGTGCAAAGTATCCTTAAGGAAGCTGCCCGCGGCGCCCTGCTTGGTGCCCGAGCCCACCTCTTCATTGTCGAATACACAATGTACCGCCACCGAGCCTTCAGGTGTCGCTTCTACAAATCCTTTGAGAGAAGCAAAAGCGCACTGCAGATCGTCAAGTCGCCCGCTCGATATGAACTCGTTGCTCCGTCCCAGCATCGCAGCAGGCATACGGTTGTAGAGGAAAAGATCCATATCAAGAATATCCTCAGCGAATACGCCCGCCTCCGAAGCAATGAGCTTCATGAAAGAATCTGATTCCTCGCCCTTTTCGCAGAAAAGCGGCAGCATGTCTACCTGCGCGTTATATGCATATCCATCGTTGACATTCCTGTTCATGTGGATAGCAAGATCAGGAATGATCATGAGGTCGCGGTCGACATTCACAAGCCTTGTCTCGATGCCGTCCTCTGTTCTGGCAACGATCCTCCCTGCTACCGAAAGAGGTCTGTCAAACCACGGAGCGCAAAGCAACCCGCCGTATTTCTCTACATTGAGCTTCACATAGCGGTCATCTACCGTGATCTCAGCATTAGCCTTGATCTTGAATACAGGAGAATCACAATGGCTGGCCATAATCATGAACCCCTTGTAATCCTTCTCAGGGATCCTGAACGCGATGATCGCGGAATCATTTCTGGTCACGTAATAGCCCTTGCCGGATTCGAGATCCCACGGCTTGCCTTCATACAGGCGCGTCATCCCGTTCTTATTCAGAATATCACACATGTTTTTTACAGCAAAAAACGCATTGGGACTGTGGTCAAGAAATGAAAACAGTTCTTTATTTATCTGGTTAAAGTCCATACACCAACTCTCCTTTTATAAGAATTTATCGAATCTGTCCTGCTGTTTTCTCTCCTCTACTGCTTTTATATTAACACAAGCTGACATGAATTTGACATCACTGCACAATAAAACCGTTGGGTTTCCAACGGTTTTAAGCTTTTTGTGTTATTCGAATTCTTCAGATGTAACCATTGTAACCGACCCAATACCTATAAATACAGTTTTTTCTGCATATTTTTTCTATTATTTTTATCCATTCCATGGACTCTTCGGTTTTTTAGTATCAAAATAGTATCAATGTATTATTACCAAATATTGTTGTCACGATTATCCCTGGTAGTAACCTTCTTTTGAATACTCTGACCATTTTTCGTACATAGTCAGATAATTGATCTTAATGAATTTCTGTATCTTCCTGATTTCGACATCCGTTAGGATACCACGGTTCTGAACGACAGTGTCTCCATTAGCTTTTACAAAAAATTTAGCAAGCAAGCTTCTTCAGGATTATTAAGATTAAGCACACGAATGAAGCCATCTTCGTTTGCAGTAAAAGAAAAGCCGTTAATTATCATATCCGCATTATCCGCAATGCTGATAATTTCCTTTTCAGACATTTCTGACCTCAACTTTCTTTATATTCCCCAGGAATTTCTCGGGATCAATGTAAAGATTCTTCAAAATTGGTACAAGATCTATATATTCCTCAATTAGCTCTTCGGTGTGGCTGAATCTCGTCATAACCTCTATATAGCCATTATCCCATTCTTTCACGTGATCAAAGCACACCAAACTATATGGCCCTCTGAATCTGATCCTTCGGCCATTATAGTTGAAGCAGATTATGTCACCATTATTTGAAAGATATGCAGTGTTATTGATCATATGTCTCCCAACCCATTTATTTGATGTAGAAATTCCAGCGTAGGAGCTTGCCTCCGGAGGTCAATGGTCTCTTCATTACGGCAAAGCCGTATGATTACTGAGACCATTATACCACATAGCTCTGCAACCGAATATGAAAGTGAAACAGCAAATTACGACAGCTTGTAATCAGTCTCAATCCCATTTCAAATGGAGAAGTCTGTTTTCTATAATCTCAAAGAGCAGCTTGCATTTTGAATACCTTGATACTCTAAGCGAGCTCAATATCTCCTCTACCTTTCTTCTTCCGTCTTTGAGCTTACCGATACCTACTACATAAGTCGCTGCCTCACGGTATACTTCGCGCCTTTTTCCTTCAGAAAGCTTATCGTACATCCTTTCCTTCAGGTACGTGAACAACTCATCGCTGTAATCTTCCTTCAGGTAATCGATGTGATTAATCAGAAGATAGTCACTTCCTGTTCGCATAAGATAATTGTATAGCTTATCCGTCTCCCCGGTGTACTTATAGACAGTGGTAAGTAAAGTATGCGTTCTTGGAGCGGATTCGATTTCCTTTTCAAACTCTCCCAGTTTTCCGGCTTCATCGAGCCTGCGAAGACACTCAACATCGTTGGTATTGAGATATTGATATCTACAGTAATTCAGAAATATATCTTGGTCTTTGCCGGAAGCCAGATAGAAATCATGAAGTACATCTGGAATATAAGATTTGTTGCGGTAAGGATTATCTTCCACAGCTTTCAGGAATGATCTATACAGCCTATTTACAGATTCCGTATCATTAATAACATACTTAACATATTCTGAATATTTGGCATTCTTGAGAAGTTCCACTCCAAGATTGTCTGTTCTGAAATCTGTGTTAAGCAGATATATGCAGATCAGTACATTTGACTTAGGGACTGTGGTCTTGATGTTTGCTCCTTTGAGTGCGAGAAGCTGATTTCTTAATTCCTTTATGTATTTATCTCTATCCTCTTTTGAAATGTGCTTCTTAAGCTGAGCAACTATCCACTGATACTCACCATATACGGCCAGCTCCGGTCTCATGAATACCTGAGAAATATAACCCCTGGTTTCAGTATCACTCCAGAGTCTGACGAGCTTGCTTTTCTCATCTTCTTTCAGAAGTGGTTGTGTATAATCTTTCCAATCATAATCAATTAGCTGAGCCATTTCAGCCATTCTTACGTTAATAGTATTAATAAAGGAATAAGAATCGCCTCGCTTGAAGATAAAACCATCTCTTCTGTTCCTCAGATAATTGAAATATGTACCCCTTCTGTCTTCGTTAAGCTTGGCTTTCAGTAATCCTCTCAGCTCAGATTCAGACAAACTGTATAGGTAATCATCAAGCATCTCATCGTACAGGATCATATCTGCTTCATATTCAGCATTTACTTTGTATGATAGCTCATCGCCACAGTTTTCATCCTCATCATAATAATCATCTTCGTAATAATCGTATTCGTCATAATCATCGTAATCGTTGTAGCATTCTTCATACATACGTCGATTTTCAACGATTTTATCAGCTTCTTTCGGATTTATGGCATAATACAAGGCGATCATATGCTTACACACATTGGTGCCTGTAGCATATGGGCATGTGCAGCTTGAGGATCTCGGCTTTTCAAGATTGATCCTAACTATATAAGGCTCTTTCCTGCTTCCCAGCACCTTTGCCTGGAACTCCGAAGCACCCGTCTGCATAATATCGCTGACATTGTCATCAAGGTAATAATCAAGGCCACGCTCTACAACTCTATAGGCGGCTAATTGTGTCAGTTTCATGGTGTCCTCATTATTTTATCCAGCTTAAGCTTCGATTGATTTCTTCGTCTGTTTTTTCTTCAGCTCTGGTTATCTTACTCCAGTTAAGTATATGATCATATTCCGGATCAGCGGTGTCATTGATTATTCTGAGATATTCATTATAACCATATTCACCGCCAACATCTTCAGGTGGGCGTTCTCCCTGCCTCTCCAGCATGACTGCACGCTTAACCCCTCCCATAGCCTTACGCTCCTTGACAGTAATTATGTGTTCCCAGTTGTCGCCAAAATCATATGTATACAAACACCAGTCCTCTTCTTCGAAGACTTCATCCAGCATTATCCTTCTGTCACCGATGACCTCATAGTTTACAGTATCCAAAAAGTCCAGCGCATTCCGATCATCACTATCATATATGTACAATCTTGTATTATAACTATGTCCCGGACCATTCATTTCTGATTCATCAGGATCATAGTCGTCATGCATCACATCAAAGCAGTGACAGTGGTAGTCGAACCAGCCGAACGTCGTTTTTATTACTCTATGTAAATCGCTGAATGTTAACAGTGCGGGTACCTCTACCACCCTGTGAATATCATGACCTTCAATGTCGAGACGTATATCTAAGACATAACTCTTCCTGTCTCTCACACTCTCATACGTACCATCACCATACAGTTCAGCCAAAGCCCCTATAAAAAGCTCGTCAGGTGTTTTGTAGCCTTGATGTGTTCCGGTAATGTAGTCCATAAGAGAGAGCATCGCATTAATCTGCACTTTCCGATCATCTCTGAAGTTAAGGGAAGTCCATGATACAGCATTACCGAACTGATTCATTCTGGCGAGAACACTCCTGCTTGAACTTCGGCATATACAGTTAAGCTCATCATCTTCAAGATACTGTCTTATAACATCTTCTTTGACCCCATATCTTCGCATAAGAGTTTCGATACCCTCAAATAGGATTTCATTCAGATGCTTATAATCCTTTACCTGAGGCCTGTAAACAATTACACTCACAGAAGACAGATCATTAAGAAACAGCAGTACCTTCCTTCTGTCTATGGTCAGCAAGTTGACATGCCATGAGTGAAGCTGCATCTTCAGTTTTTCATTTTCTGAAGTCGGCGCATCAGGTGCTTTCTCAGCATCTTTCATGCCAATCTTATCAAGCACCTTTTTCGTACACTGAATAATCATAGCAAGTCCCTCCTCAACATTTTTACAATTCTTATTAATTATAGACTTGTTTATTCAGTCCATGCAAACAGGTTATCAATATAACGAGCGATGCTGAAATGTGTGATGCGAATTCGGCCGGATCTCACCAACGAAAAACGCCGAAGTGCTTGGAAAATGTAGCACTCCGGCGTCTGAAGATTTTTGGTTGATTTTTAGTATCAAATTAGTATCACGGGTTTTTGGCCGATCGCTGAAACGCAGTGATTCCAATGGGTTCAGCAATGTGGCTTTCCACTCTGCACCTCTATCGAAGGAGCGAAGCCGACGGAGATCAAGGTTCTCGACCTTACGGCAACGCCGTAGATCCGGAGAGAACCTTATTCCCACTCGATTGTCGAAACAGGCTTGTCTGAGATATCCCACATTACTCTGTTGACACCAGGTACTGTCTCGATGATGCGGTCTCTCATTGTCTTGAGCATCTCCCAAGGAATCTCAACAGACTCTGCTGTAACAGCGTCTACAGTGTTGATAGCTCTGATGATTACAGGCCATCCCATGTATCTTTTGCCGTCCTTGATGCCTGTGGACTTCATGTCAGGAATGACTGCGAAGTACTGCCAAGGAGTCTCGTCCATCTTTCCGATCTCTTCTCTTACGATAGCGTCAGCTTCGCGGAGAGCTTCGAGTCTGTCTCTTGTGATAGCGCCTGTGCATCTTACGCCGAGTCCAGGTCCCGGGAACGGCTGTCTGTATACCATGCTGTCAGGGAGTCCGAGTGCGGATCCTACTACTCTTACCTCGTCCTTGTAGAGGAGCTTTACAGGCTCAACGAGCTCAAACTGCAGGTCCTCAGGAAGTCCGCCTACATTGTGGTGAGCCTTGACACCGTCGGATTCGAGAATGTCAGGATAGATAGTTCCCTGTCCGAGGAATTCGATTCCCTCGAGCTTGGAAGCCTCTTCTGCAAATACTTCGATGAACTCCTTGCCGATGATTTTTCTCTTGGTCTCAGGATCATCAACACCTGCGAGCTTATCGAGGAATCTGTCAACAGCATCAACATAGATCAGGTTAGCGCCGAGCTCTTCTCTGAATACCTTGACTACCATTTCCGGCTCGCCCTTACGGAGGAGGCCGTGGTTAACGTGTACACATACGAGATTGTCGCCGATAGCCTTGATCAGCAGTGCAGCTACTACACTTGAGTCAACGCCGCCGGACAGCGCAAGAAGAACCTTCTTGTCGCCAACCTGAGCCTTGATCTCAGCGAGCTGCTCCTCGATGAACTTGTCAGCGAGTGCACGGGTAGTGATACGTTCCATTGTTTCCGGTCTCTTGTCCATTATATGCCTCCTTTTATCTGTCGGAATTGCCGCGCAGTGAAACATCCTTGAGGATAACGTCATGCGCTCCGCCCTCTACGATACTTACCGCAGATACGAGCGTCAGTTTTGCATTCTTATGGAGTTCAGGAATCGAAAGAACTCCGCAGTTGCACATTGTTGATTTAACCTTCATGAGTGACAGCTCAACGTTGTCATGGAGCGGTCCTGCATAAGGTACATATGAGTCAACACCTTCCTCAAACTTGAGCTTGGCATCTCCTCCGAGGTCATATCTCTGCCAGTTGCGGGCTCTTGCCGAACCTTCGCCCCAGTACTCCTTGACATAGCTGCCGTTGAGCATGAGTCTTCTTGATGGTGACTCTTCGAAGCGGGCAAAATATCTGCCGAGCATGATGAAGTCTGCGCCCATTGCGAGTGCGAGCGTCATGTGATAGTCATATACGATTCCGCCGTCAGAACAGATAGGAATATATACGCCTGTCTTCTTGAAGTACTCGTCTCTTGCCTGTGCGACCTCGAGAACAGCAGAAGCCTGTCCTCTTCCGATACCCTTCTGCTCTCTTGTGATGCAGATCGAGCCGCCGCCGATACCGACCTTGATGAAGTCAGCGCCGCAGTCAGCGAGGAAGTTGAATCCGTCTGCGTCTACTACGTTTCCAGCTCCTACCTTTACGGAGTCGCCGTATGTATCTCTGATCCACTTAAGTGTGATAGCCTGCCACTCTGAATATCCCTCTGAAGAGTCGATAGTCATTACATCAACTCCTGCATCGAGAAGTGCAGGTACTCTTTCCTTGAAGTCTCTTGTGTTGATTCCTGCGCCTACAACGTATCTCTTGTCAGCGTCGAGGAGTTCATTCGGATGCTCCTTGTGCGAATCATAGTCCTTGCGGAATACGAATGCTGTCAGTCTCTGGTTGTCATCAATGATAGGCAGCTGGTTGAGCTTGTTGTCCCAGATGATGTCATTGGCCTCAGAAAGTGTGATGCCGTCCTTTCCGTAGATCAGTTTTTCGAACGGTGTCATGAACTGATGTACAGGAGTAGCAAGATCCATTCTTGAAAGTCTGTAATCACGGCTGGTTATGATACCGAGGAGCTTGCCCTCAGCTGTTCCGTCTTCAGTTACTGCTATAGTGGAATGACCTTTCTCAGCCTTGAGGTTGAGAACGTCCTGAAGAGTAGCGTCCGGCTTGAGGTTGGAATCGCTCGGAACGAATCCGGCCTTGTAGCTCTTGGCCTTTCTGACCATTGCAGCCTGGCTCTCAATTGACTGTGAGCCGAAGATGAATGCGATGCCGCCTTCCTTGGCGAGTGCTACTGCCATTCCGTCATCGGATACAGCCTGCATTACAGCAGATGTCAGCGGAATGTTCATATAAAGTGAAGCCTCTTCACCTTTTCTGTATTTAACGATCGGGGTTCTGAGAGAAACATTCTCCGGTCTTGCCTCAGCGCTTGAATAGCCCGGAATGAGAAGATATTCATTGAAAGTTCTTGATGGTTCTTTGAGAACTGTTGCCATTTTGCACCTCTTTCTGTGATCTTAGGGGTAGAAACATTAAGTGGTTGTAATTGACAGCGCATTTCCGGCAGATGCTCACCTGTACAGTGGATCCATTATCATGGAACAGGCCGTTAAAATGCGCAAATATAGCAGTTAAATCAGTCTAACTATTCGCAATGTTTAATGATTTTTACCTACTATATCACTAACATAATGCAAAATAAAGCGATTTCCAGAAGTTAGTCTTCACAAACTTTTCGAGCAAATTAAAAGCCCCGCATCACTGCGGGGCAATTATATACGATCTATTGTTCCGTCCGTAGGAACGCTTTATCGGAGGGGCTCAGCCCCCGGAGATCAATGGTTCCGTCCATACGGCAACGCCGTATGATCCGGAGGAACCATTACATCATTCCCATTCCGCCGCCCTGTGGCATTGGTGGTTCCGGTTCCTTGATCTGTGTGATGCCTGCCTCTGTTGTCAGGAGCATGCCTGCTACTGAGGAAGCATTCTGGAGTGCTGATCTTGTTACCTTGACAGGGTCAACGATTCCGGCCTTGATCATGTCTTCATACTTCTCATTAGCTGCGTTGAATCCGACATTGCCCTCTGCCTTCTTGACTTCTGCAACGATTACAGCACCGTCAAATCCTGCATTGGTAGCTATCTGTCTTACAGGCTCTTCGAGAGCTCTCTCTACGATCTTAGCGCCTGTCTTCATGTCGCCTTCCTGCTTGTCAGCATATGCCTTTACAGCCTCGATTGCTCTGATCAGGGATACGCCGCCGCCTGCTACGATACCCTCTTCAACAGCAGCTCTTGTTGCGTTGAGAGCGTCCTCGAGTCTCAGCTTCTTTTCCTTGAGTTCTGTCTCAGTTGCAGCACCTGCATTGATTACAGCTACACCGCCTGACAGCTTTGCAAGTCTCTCCTGCAGCTTTTCCTTATCGAATTCGGATGTTGTCTCTTCGATTGATGACTTGATCTGAGCGATTCTTGCATCGAGCTCATCCTTGCGGCCTGCACCGTTAACGATAACAGTGTTGTCCTTGTTGACCTTGACTGTCTCAGCCTGTCCGAGCATGTCGACTGTTGCTTCCTTGAGTTCATATCCGAGTTCTTCGGAGATAACAACGCCGCCTGTCAGGATTGCGATGTCTTCCATCATAGCCTTACGTCTGTCGCCGAATCCAGGAGCCTTGACTGCAACTACGTCGAGTGTTCCTCTCAGTTTGTTGAGTACGAGAGTTGCAAGAGCTTCACCGTCAACGTCCTCAGCTACGATCAGGAGGCTTCTTCCTGCCTTCATGATTCCCTCAAGCAGCGGGATGATGTCCTGGATGCTGCTGATTTTCTTGTCTGTGAGCAGGATGTAAGGCTTGCTCATAACAGCTTCCATCTTCTCGTTGTTAGCCATGTATGGTGAGAGATATCCTCTGTCGAACTGCATACCCTCAACTACATCGAGAGTAGTTCCGAGTGTCTTGGACTCTTCAACGGTGATAACGCCGTCTTTTCCGACCTTCTCCATTGCCTCAGCGATGAGCTCGCCGATCTCAGTATCGTTAGCGGATACAGAAGCAACCTGTGCGATGGATGCCTTGTCGTCAACGATCTTAGCTGTGCTCTTGAGATAATCAACAGCAGCGTCTACAGCGCCTGCGATACCCTTCTTAAGGATCATCGGGTTAGCTCCTGCTGTAACATTCTTGAATCCTTCTCTGATGATGCTCTGAGCGAGAAGAGTAGCTGTTGTTGTACCGTCACCGGCAACATCGTTAGTCTTGGTAGCTACTTCCTTGACCAGCTGAGCTCCCATGTTCTCAACCTGATCCTCGAGCTCGATCTCTCTTGCGATGCTGACACCGTCGTTGGTGATCAGCGGTGATCCGTATGACTTCTCGATAAGAACATTTCTGCCCTTAGGTCCGAGTGTGATCTTTACAGTGTCTGCCAGCTTGTCTACTCCGGCAAGCAGTTTTCTTCTTGATTCCTCGCCGTAATAAAGTTCTTTAGCCATATCTATTTATATCCTCCTTAGTGAGTACATTTTTGACTTGTCTTGTTTGCATTCCTGCGCTGTTACTATTTTTCGATAGTAGCGAGAATGTCCTTCTGATTGATGATTGTATATTCAACTCCGTGATACTTGAGCTCGCTGCCGCCGTATCTGCTGAAAACTACGATGTCGCCTACCTTGAGTTCCATCGGCTCGTCCTTGGTGCCAGGGCCTACAGCCAGTACTTCAGCCTGCTGCGGCTTTTCCTTAGCGCTTCCTGAAAGCAGGAGACCTGCCTCAGTCTTTTCTTCAGCTTCCATCTTCTTTATTACAACTCTTGCTCCGAGTGGCTTGATTCCGATACTCATTGTTATGCCTCCTAGTTCTTCTGTTTTGTTAGCACTCTTATCGTCCGAGTGCCAATCACCTCTACTATTCTACTCATGCCCTCTGTGAATGTCAACACTTTAATTTGGCCTTTTTTCAGCCTGGGGCTATTTCGAATTGTCCCTGTAATAATAGAACAGATACTGCTGTGCATATCCGGCGAGTTCCCCGAATTTCTCGTGGGCAAAGCGTTCCATTCCCTTCATGTCACTCTCGTCGAAACCGTACATATCGTTCATGATGTGCTTCACCCAGGTGTCTACTGGAAAAGCTCCGACATCTCTCAGGCCGAAGAGCATTATGCAGTTCGCGACTTTGGGTCCGACTCCCCTGTATGAGAGAATGTCTTCTCTCGTCTCAGGCAGGTGTCCTGCCTCCTGGTCATGTACGAATCTCTCAGCTGCGGCTCTAATATATCCTGCTCTGTAACCGAGGCGCAGAGCTGCAAGGTCTTCTTCAGATGCAGCCGCCAGCACCTCAGGCTCAGGAAAAGCATACCATTCCCGTCCGAAAGCCTCGCCTATGCGCTCTCCGTATCTGCAGCACAGAGCTTCTATGCACTTTCTTATCCTCGGTATGTTGTTGTTCTGAGACACTATAAACGAGATCAGTGTTTCAAAGAGGTCCTGCCTCAGTATCCTGATCCCGTATCCGTAATCTGCAGCCTTTGCTATCGCAGGCTCATTTGCCGTCAGAGCGGATTTTACAGCGCTGTAGTCGGTGCCGAGGTCGAAGTAGTCTCTCCAGAAGTCCTCATCACCGCCTGTCGCATCGATCACAAGATCCGTTCCATTCAGCTGCACTCTCGCAGCATACCTTCCGGCTGCGCCGATATAGTCTCCCGAGCCGTCTCCTGCCGGCACCCATCTGAAGCACTGCCCGCATTCAAATACGTGCTCGAGGTTAATGTCCTTTACGTTGTTTATTTCTATTCTGTTCATTCTGATCAGTGGAGTTTGCGTGAATGCAGGTCCTCATAACCCTGCGCAATGTCTCTTATCCTTACATTGACACTGTCTATTGTGAATGCTGTCATGCTTCCGATCGCATCATATACATCCTTCTGGAATTCGATGCACTTTTCTACCGACCTCGGATCCTTGACAGCTCTTACGTCTATAGTTACCGACATATTGTTCTGCTTGCCGTTGCTCATCCTGTCCGCAACAACGAGCGTATCCTCGTACTTCGCCGCAGCTATGCGGATGATATCCCTTATCACCTGCTCGTTGATCGTGAAGGTGCCGAAGTAGCTGAACTGAGGCCTTACGACCGTCCTGTCAGCAGGCCCGTCGTCCTCTTCCCTGTCAGCCCGGCCAACGGCGTTGCCGAGAGCCCTGTCTCTGAAGAACTTGAGAGGATTCATGAAGTATCCGGCAAAATCCCTCCGGAGCTGGGCTACAGGCGCAGGGATGACATGCTGACCTTCATCGTAGCGGTGATGCGCCGCCTCGGCGCGCTCTTCCTCGGTCGTAATGTCTTCTATGTATATGCGCTCCTCAGGCTCGTGAAGTCCTAGCTGCTCGGCGATTATATTGGTCATCTTATCTGATGTGCCTATTATCATGAGCGTCTGAGGCTGATACCTCACGAGAGCGCTTTTCACCTCATTGCGGTGGTCCTCATAGTTGAACAGTGCCGTCCTCATGGCGGCAGCCTTGGAGGCGCATTTCTTTGCAGAAGTGCCTGCGACTATCTGTCCTTTGTATATAAGCAGGCCGTCATCGATTATCGCATCAAAGCCCCTGCTCTGCGCCAGAGCCGTTGCCTGATAGCTTTTTCCCGTGCCGCTTTTTCCTGTAAAAGATACTATTTTCATTATTGTCTTATCCCCGTACAAAGATGAACAATGTTAGCTTAAAAAAGTCCTGAAATGTACAAATTTCAATGTTTGCGATGTGTTTACAAATCAATTTCCGCATGCTATACTACGCATGTAGATATTATTTTCAGAAGGAGGATTCATTATGGCATATAAGATTTCTGATGATTGCATCGGTTGCGGCGTTTGCGCTTCCGGATGCCCTGTAGAAGCTATTTCCGAGGGTACACCTTATGTTATCGACGAGAGCGTTTGCATTGACTGTGGCGCTTGCGCAGCTAACTGCCCTGTAGGTGCACCTGCTGAGGCTTAGTCTACAGCACAGCATATTGAATGCTTATTGAAAATCCCGTAGCTCAGGCTACGGGATTTTTTTCTGTCATTCTCCGTCGTTTGACAGCCGCAGGCACTTCATGCCTACTGCTCGCTGTTTTCCCTTTCGCTCATGCTCTTGATCATGAATGAAAGAGCGTGAAGGCTGTCCGAGAGATGTACGGATTCAAGCGCTACATTTTCAGGCACGACAAGGTCTACCGGCGCAAAATTCCAGATACCCTTGACTCCGCCTGCGATAAGATCATCGGCTACCGCCTGGGCGTTCTCTCTGTTAACACAGATGATTCCGATGTCTATGTGCTCTCTCTTGCAGTACTCGGTAAGCTTGTTGTAGTCCATTACCTCAACGTCATTGATCCAGTTGCCGATGATCTTAGGGTTGACATCGAACAGACCCATGATGTTGAAACCGATCTTATAGTAATAGGTGTAGTTGGTGATAGCCTGTCCGAGGTTACCTACTCCGACAACTACAGTCTTATATTCTCTGTCAAGACCGAGTATCTTGTTGATTTCCTTATATAATTTGTCTACTTCGTACCCGTATCCCTGCTGGCCGAATTCGCCGAATGTGTTCAGATCCTGTCTGATCTGTGATGCAGTATAACCGATCATCTCGCTGAGCTCATTGGATGAAACCTTGCGCACACCTCTTGTCTGAAGGTGTCCGAGGTAACGCCTGTATCTCGGCAGTCTCCTTATAATAGCATTGGATACTTTTGGCTTAGTGCTCATATTATGCCTTCCCCCCACTATTAAAACCTGATGCCTGTCTTCCGGTCTGTTCCGTGTTACTTGTTTGCTTCGATATACTCTACGATATCCGAAACCTTGGTAAAGTTCTCTGCAACTTCATCAGGAATTTCAATGCCGTATTCATCTTCTACTCCGAGGATAATCTCTACAGCATCGAGAGAGTCAGCTTCGAGGTCCTTCATGAAATCAGTGTCCATTGTAACTGTATCCGGATCTACATCGAGCTGTTCAACAATAAGTGCTTTAACCTTTTCAAAAACCATTTATTTCACCTCGTATTCTTTCTACGGTAACCGGCAGTCTGCCGTCAGTTATCGTAATGATTGATAGTCTTTCTGTAAATATCGATTAATATTATATTAGTTAGGACCAATTATGGCAACAATTTAGTAGGATTTTTCACAATGTATTGTTAAGATTATTTAACATTTTATTTACGGATGCTTCATCTCTGCTCCGGCAGCAGCATACCGCGTGAAAATAACTACTGAAGCTCCATCCACTCATCATAGAGCGAGCTTATCTCTGCCTCGCATTCAGCCATTATCTTAGACTGCTCCTGCATCCATTCGAAGTCCGATGCTCTTGCAGGATCTCCCATAGACTCTTCTATGTCAGCGATCTTTCCCTCGAGCTCGTGGATCTTTTCTTCTATCTCATCGCCTCTTCTGGCCTTCCTGCGCTCTTCGGCTTCTTTCTGCTTTTTTGCCTGCCTGTCAGCTTCGGACGACCTTACCAGTTCAAGCGTCTTCTCGGTTTCAGATATCTTCCCGGAAGGCTTCTGCTGGCCCTGCTGTCCGCCGTCAGTCTGCTCAGGAGCGGTCTTCTCAAGATAGTATTCGAAGTTGCCCTTGTACTCTTTTATCCCGGCCTCAGTAAGCTCGAGTATCCTGTCAGGGATCCTCGTAAGGAGATATCTGTCGTGGGATACTATGATGAGCGTCCCTCCGAAATCGAGAAGAGCGTCCTCTACTACTTCCTTGGATTCGATATCCAGATGGTTGGTAGGCTCGTCGAGCACCAGAGTGTTGGCTCCCGAGAGCATCAGCTTGAGAAGCGACAGCTTGGCCTTCTCTCCTCCCGACAGGTCTCCGACCTTCTTGAACACATCGTCTCCCCTGAAGAGGAATCTCCCGAGAAGAGATCTCATCTCTGTATCCGTATACAGGTGATATGCGTTCTTCATCTCTCCGAGAACGGTCTCGTTATCGTCGAGGAGTCTCTGCCCCTGATCGTAGTAGCCGAAATCCACATTGTACCCTGTCTTGAGGTAGCCTCTGTCCGGCTTGTCCATTCCGATGAGGATCTTAAGAAGCGTGGTCTTGCCTATTCCGTTGTCTCCGATGATGCATATCTTCTCGCCCTTGCGTACATCGAGAGAAACGCCGGAGAACAGCTGCCTGTCCCCGAAACTCTTGGCAAGGTCTTCGCATACCAGCACTTCCCCGCCACTCTTGTAGTTTGATTCAAATCCCAGCTTCATGCGGCTCTGCACCTCAGACGGTCTCTCCCTGATCTCCATCTGGGCGAGCCTCTTCTCCCTTGACCTTGCACGCTTTGCAAGGTGCTCGGTGCCGTGCTGCCTGAACCTTCTGATCATTTCCTCCTGTCTTGCGATCTCGGCCTGCTGCTTTTCATATTCACGCCTCAGAGCCTCCATGCGCTCCTCGCGCTTGACGAGGAATTCGGAATAATTGCCCGTATATGCAGACAGAGTGCCTCCGCTCATGTCGAAGATCCTTGTGACGATGCGGTCGAGGAAATATCTGTCATGGGATACGACGAGGAGCGTCCCCTGATATCCCCTGAGATAATTCTCAAGCCATGCGAGCATCCTGAGGTCGAGATGGTTGGTAGGCTCATCCAGAATCAGGATGTCAGGCTTTCTGAGCAGCATGCAGGCAAGCGCCAGTCTTGTCCGCTCTCCGCCCGAAAGGACATCTATCTTCTTCTGCTGGTCCTCATCGCTGAATCCCATCGCCTTAAGGACTGCAGACAGTTCGCTTCTGTATGTGTATCCGCCCTGCTTTTCATATTCTTCAATCAGCGCCGTATACTCCGTCAGACACCTTTCGAAGTCAGGCCTTGTATGGTCGGATATTCCCTCCTGAAGCAGCTCGAGCTCCTTCTCCATGCGGAAGAAGTGCTCGAATGTCTTCTCGGCTTCCCTGATGACTGTTCCGTCAGAGAAGAAATGGTTCTTCTGGCGAAGATATCCGAGCGTCATGCCGCTTCTTATGTATATATTGCCCGAACTCGGCTCGAGATCCCCTGCTATTATGCTGAGAAGGGTCGTCTTGCCGCTGCCGTTCGGTCCGACGATGCCTATCCGGTCACCTTTTTCCACGCCAAAACTGACATCTTCTATGATGATGTCAGTTCCGTACGATTTACTTATTTCTTTGCCGGATAATACTATCATTTTCAGAATTCGAGTGCAGGTACCGCATCGAGATCATATCCCGATCTCTCGCCTGCCTTATATGCGTAATATGCTGCAGAGGCTATCATAGCGCCGTTGTCAGTGCAGAGGACCGGGCTCGGTCTAAGAACATCTATCCCGTGCGCGCCGGCCTTCTCAGAGATCAGTTCTCTCAGCCTTGTATTTGATGCAACGCCTCCGGCCATGACTATCCTCTTCTGTCCGTATTCGAGAGCCGCGCTGACCGCTTTTTCAGCTATGACCTCGACGACAGCCTCCTGAAAGCTCGCCGCTACATCATTGACGTTGATCTCGCGTCCTGCCTGCCTCTCGGTGTTGAGGTAATTGAGCGCCTGCGTCTTGAGGCCAGAGAAGCTGAAATCATAGCTGCCCGGTTCAAGCCACACTCTCTTGAATTCGATGGCATCGCGGTTGCCTTCGCGGGCCGCTTTGTCCACCTTAGGGCCGCCCGGATATCCCAGGCCTATTACTCTTGCCACCTTATCGAAGGCCTCGCCCGCGGCATCGTCTCTGGTCCCGCCTATCTTCTCGCATCTGTTGTAATCAGGAACGTTCACTATGTTGGTGTGTCCTCCTGATACGACAAGCGACATGAACGGCGGCTCAAGATCAGGATGCTCAAGATAGTTGGCCGCAATGTGTCCGTGCATGTGGTTGACACCAACCAGCGGGATGTCGCATGCATAGGCGATGCTCTTGGCAGCAGCAACGCCTATCAGAAGAGCGCCTACAAGTCCCGGCCCGTAGGTGACTCCGATAAGGTCTATCTCATCCATGGTGACGTCCGCCTCTGTGAGCGCTCCTGCGATAACATCATTGATGTTCTCAAGATGCCTTCTTGAAGCTATTTCAGGCACGACTCCGCCGAACTGCGTATGGATGCTTATCTGCGTGCTGATGACATTGCTGAGCATCTCCCGTCCGTCAGCAACAACGCTGACTGCGGTCTCATCACAGCTTGTCTCTATTCCAAGTGTCAGATGTCTGCCGTTTTTCATTGAATTTCTATGTCCACATCCAGGTCATTTTCCCCGGATCCGTAATCTTCCTCTTCATCAAGATCCCTGTCCATCAGGACAGCATCTTCATTGTTGTCTCTGTAGTAGTTCTTTCTCAGTCCTGTCTGCCTGAATCCGCTCTTAAGGTAAAGCGAGATAGCAGGCACGTTGCTCCGTCTTACTTCGAGTGTAATGACATTGCATGTAGCGGCTGCGACCTTGAGCATATGCGAAAGCAGCCTTAATCCTATTTCGTTCCCGCGGTAAGCAGGGTCGACGACTATATTGAAAAGCTGCGCCTCACCCGCTACTATCCACATGTCAGCATACCCGACCGGCTCGCCGTCTATCTCGGCTACAGCTACATAGGACTTCCCGTTCCCTGTGACCTCACGGGTTATCTCCTCCGCGCTCCACGGTGAAGTGAACGAATCCCTCTCTATTCTTGCAAGAGCCGGAACATCATACAGTCTGGCCTGTCTTATCTTAAGTACTGCCATGTGCCTACCTCGCCTTTCTTATCTTATCGCTGAGCGTACCTTCTCTGAGCCTCTGCTCTGCTTCCGAAAGACGCATGTATTCAGGGAGCAGCTCATCATACGTAAGGACCTTTCCAGCGGCTGCCCTGGCAAGAGCGATGCGCGCAACGGTCTCCGCACTCTGATATCTTATCTTCTCATCTGCGAGAATAAGAGAATCCTGCATGTTCTTTGCCGCAAAGGCTTCTTCTATTATATCCCCGTATGCATCTATCCCGTCTCCGGTGAAGAACACCCTGCCGCCGGTCTCTGCAGACCTTCCTGTCAGCTCCTCAAGGAGCTCCTCTATCATGTACTGTTTTTCAGGGAGCTCTTCTATAATGCTCTGCTGCTCATAATCAGAGGTAAATACCGCCTGCCATGCTCCTGCATATGTCTGATGCCTTCTCGCGTTGATTATTGCCGCGATGTACAGAGCATCAGAGGAGACTGCCTCAGGCAGCACCCTCTCAGCCATCGCTTCAAGAGAAGAAACGGCTATGCACGGAATATCCAGCATCTGTCCGAGAGTCCTGGCCGTAGTCACTCCTATCCTGATGCCGGTAAAGGATCCCGGCCCTGCAGATGCAGCGACATGTGTCAGGTCTTTCTTGGTGATGCCGGCCATTCTGATCGCTTCGTCGCTGATGGTGATGATGTCCCTGAGGTGGTTCATCTCCATTTCCGAAGAGGCGCAGTAAACACTGCCATCTTCTTTGATGACTGCTGCCGAACCGTATTTTCCTGTTGTTTCGATTGCAAGTATGTTAGTCATTATAATATTGTGATCCTGCGGGCGTTTTCTCCTGCATATTCAAGCATCACGACCAGTGAATCCTCAGGAAGCACGTCCGCTACGATATCAGCCCATTCTATTACAGAAAGGCCGCTGTCTTCAAGATAATCCTCAGCTCCTGTGTCCAGAAGTTCTTCTCCGGACGAAAGCCTGTAGACATCGAAATGATAGAGCGGCAGTCTGCCGCTTCTGTACTCTCTTACTATTGTGAAGGTAGGACTTATCACATCTTCTTTTATGCCAAGACCCTCAGCGATGTATCCCGTCAGGGCAGTCTTGCCTGTTCCGAGATCACCGATGAGGGCAACGATATCGCCCGGCTCTGCAGCCTCAGCGATAGTGAGGCCGAGAGCGCGCGTCTCAGCCTCACTGTTAATGATAAAAGAACCTTTTTCTATATTCTTCATTACTGTTAATCTGTTTTTATTCTATTCTGTTCTCTCCGCAACAGCAAGAGCCGCTTCTCTGTGCAGGAATCCGCTGACTCTCTTGTAGAGAATGAACGTCAGCACTGCGTTGAGACCTGCCTTGAGGAGGTTGAACGGAATGATCGCGGTCGGGAGCATAGCCACTACAGCTGCTCTCGGAGCTCCCATGTAGAGCGGTGTCACGATGAGGTTCATGACACACATTACAGCGGTAGCTACGATAACGCCTGTGATAAGTGCAGTAATAGCTCTCTTCCTTGTCTTGTTGTTCTTATACATAAGACCGATGACTACAGCTACAATGCCGGTAGCCACAAAGTGCATCAGGAACCCGTACAGCCCGTCTCCCCCGAGCATGAATGCCTGTATGAGACATACAACGAGTGTAACGATGAGTCCCGCTGCCGGACCGTATGCGAATGCCGTAATATAGATAGGCACATCTGCCGGGTCATACACCAGGAATGGTGCCGGTGGGAATGGTATCCTGACGATGAGCAGCAGTACGAGTGATACTGCAGTCATCATTGCCAGTCTTGCGATCATTGCTGTGCTGATTTTGCTCGAATTGTTCATAACATATTCCTCCTGTTATAAAAATTTGGTGGAATCTGTCAGGCATTAATAATGGCCCTGATCATTAGGTCAAGGCCATTCATTACAACTTACTCTTAAGTCCCTGTAATGTTATGTTTCTTTCATCCGGACTATACCGTCGGTACTGGAATCTCACCAGTTCGGCCCTGCGGCTCGTGGACTTATGCATAGAGCAATCACCACCGGTGTGGACTTTCACCACGCCCTGAAACAGATTATTGAATTATTATTTGCAGCAGAGGGCGTATATAGCTCTTGCATAGATGCGCGCCATCTTCATAAATGAATCTATGCTGAGTTTTTCACCCGCCTGGTGCATTGTATCCTCTTCGCCCGGAAACATTGCGCCGTAGCAGAGGATATTATTGACCATCTTGGCATAAGTACCGCCGGCCTGCACTATAGGTGCATTCTCTGTGTCGCCGGTCTCATCCCTGTAGGCCTTGAGAAGCTTGCTCACCATAGGGCTGTCAGTATCCATGAAGATAGGATTCTGAACCATTCTTGTGATGATGCCTATCGATGTATCACGGATGCAGCTCTCCATACCTACTACCAGGTCAACGTCGCTGTATGTGACCGGGAACCTGATATTGATGGTAAGGCTCGCAAGTTCTTCGTTTATATTAGCGATTCCTACGTTCAAAATCAATGGGCCTGAGTGATTATCTTCAAATTTAATTCCGAATCTCTCACCGTGCAGGTCAAAACCGATATGATCGTTGTAGAATGCGATGAATTCGTTCAGTTCCTCGCTTGCGAACGATATGCGTCCGAGGAAATCCATCATGATGCTTATCGCATTGACTCCGAGCTGCGGGCGTGCTCCGTGAGCCGCCTGTCCCTTGACCTCAATGACAAGAGAGTTTCCCTGCTTCTTTGCTTTGACCTTGTATCCTGTCTCTGCAGCATAGGCAGCAGCACGGTCTGCGATGAGTCCGAAGTGATTCTTGTCTCCTGCGATGACCGCCCTTGCTTCACCCGGCACCATGTTGTGAGCAGTACCGGCCTCCATTCTGGTCAGTCTTAGGTCTTCCTTGGCAGGTGCAGCGGTGAGCTTTCTTGCAAGATCGAAGACCATGATTCCCATCTCGCCGTTTACGATCGGGAAGTCTCCGTCAGGGGTAAATCCCATATCCGGATGTCCGTATCTTTCGGTGTAGTAGTTGATGCTTGAATCGCCGGTCTCCTCGTCAAGTCCGAGAATGACCCTCACGTTGTTTTTGAATTCAACTCCTTCTTCCTTGAGTGCCTTCATAGCATAGAGGCAGGCTACAACAGGGCCCTTGTCATCTGATGTGCCTCTGCCGTACAGGTATCCGTCCTTCTCTGTCATGACGAACGGGTCTGTCTCCCAGCCTGCGCCTGCAGGCACAACATCGAGGTGTCCTACGATGCCGACGGTCTTTGCCTTGGCAGCCTTGTCATCTGCGACTTTATAGTCGATATATCCTGCATAGTTATCTATGTTATGAGACTCGAATCCCATTGCTGCGCCGATACCGAGAGTGTGCATCAGTGCATCGTGGACTCCTCTTCCGTACGGAAGGAGATCGCCCTCAGCCGTCCTGACCGGTTCTCCCTTGACGCTCGGCATTGATACTGATTCCTTAAGAGTCCTCAGCATGTCATCCCTGTAGGTTTCAAGTCTTTCAAGATATCCCATTTACTGTTCCTCCGCTTCCTGATTGGCCTCTACATTTTCAAGTTCCTTTGCTTCGGCCTCACTTTTTGTTACATATTCTGACACGATCATATCATCTGTTATCGTGGACAGATTGACGGTTCTTATAACGTTGCCCCTGTCATCGAATGTAAAGACGCCGGTTGCGCCCTTGAGCTCGCTGAGCCCCAGCATAGCATTCCTTATATCCGTGCCCTCGAGCGACTTTGCATTATGTAACGCATTGATAAGGAGCAGATATGAATCGTATCCGAGAGCAGCATTCTCTGTCGGGATGTCATCAGCTCCGTATCTTGATTCGTATTCGATCTGGAATCTTTCAGCTTCCTTGGTCTGCGCATCAGATGCCTGGCTCGTTCCACTGATTACGGACATGTACGGGAATACGACCTTGATATCCGGGTGCTTTTTCATCATGTTGACAAAGTCCTGGCCTCCCCAGATCCTCGGTCCGAGGTATGTGACATTGGTCAGGCCCTTTTCCTCAGCCATGGTGAAGAATGTGTCCATAGATTCCGTTCCGAGCGAGACAAAGCACACGTTGCTTCCGCTTGAAGCGATCTTGTTTACAGCTTTCTTCATGCTGTCTTCGTCTGCGGTGATCTCCTGTGATACACTTATGGCCTTGACCTTGTTCTTCTTGGTGTATTTCTTGATCTTATCGCGGAATCCGTCAGTGAGCGCCGCAGTGCTGCTGTCATTTTTCAGAGTGATCAGGGCTATATTAGTCGAGCCGAGCTGTTTATACGCATATTCGGCAAGGCCCTCTCCCATCTGAGATTCTGTGATGCATGCGCGGAAATAATAGTCGTTGGTCTGAGTGATGAGAGGGTTGGTCGCCGACGGTGTGATTGTCGGAATTCCTGCAGCCTCTATGTATTCCGATGCTGCAAGAGACGATGCCTCGCCTGCACTTCCGATGATGGCAACAGGCTTCATATCGATCAGTCCCTGTACGACTGTCCTGGTTGTGCTTACCTTGGACTGTGTGTCCACCTTTGACAGGACTATCTTGTATCCGTCTACATTGCTGTATATGCTGTTTGCGAGCTCTATTCCCTTGAGCTCAGCCTGTCCCTTGTCTGATGTCCTTCCCGTCTGCGGCTCAAATACTCCGATAGTGATTACAGGCATCTGGTTCTCGGTCTTTTCCTCGAAAAAAGCGTGCCTGAAACTGTCGAATGTGGTGCATCCGCTCAGAAGGCTTATCATCAGCGTCAATACGGCAAGCCTGATGACGTATTTTCTTGTTCTACCAGTTCTGACTTTCAAGTATTTCCTTCATCCTTTCAACTGTAACAGCGTCATTAACCTCTCTGCGGACATGTGCAGAACCCGGAAGTCCTTTGGTATACTGAACAACGAACTTCCTGAATTCCCTGACGCCTGTCGTTTCACCCTTGAGTTCAGCCAGCATCTCAAGGTGTCTGATCATCATTTCAGTCTTTTCTCTTCCTGACGGTGCCGGCAGAGGTTCAAGACCGTCAAGTGCTCTTCTGAGGTCTCTGAATATCCACGGATTGCCCATGGCTCCCCGTCCTACCATGACAAGGTCGCAGCCGGTCTCATCAAGCATCCTGACGCCGTCTTCGCCGCAGAAAATGTCTCCGTTGCCTATGACCGTGATGCCTACAGCTTTCCTGACCTCTCTTATTATATCCCAGTCAGCAGTCCCGCTGTAGTACTGGGGTCTTGTCCTGCCGTGTACGGCTACCGCAGATGCACCGCCAGCTTCGGCAGCCTTTGCCACCTCCGCTGCGTTGATATTGTCTTCTGTGAATCCCTTGCGGATCTTGACTGTAACAGGCTTGGATGAGCCTCTTACTGCCGCTGCCACGACATCGTGCACAAGGTCAGGGTCCTGCATCAGTGCAGAGCCGTCCCCGTTTCTTACGACCTTAGGCACAGGGCAGCCCATGTTGATGTCAAGAATGACATTGGCAAGCCCGTCCAGCTTAGCAGCCGCGTATTCGATGACGTCCGGCTCGCTTCCGAATATCTGTATGGCAGCAGGGCCTGCATCTTCGGGAATGTATGTCAGCTGCGGAGTCTTCCTGTCACCGTAATAGAGCCCCTTGGCGCTGACCATTTCCGTATACGTAAGAGAAGCGCCCTGCTCTTCGCAAAGCGTTCTCATTACAGCGTCTGTTATACCCGCCATCGGTGCAAGCAGAAAAGGTGACTCCAGACTGATATTTCCTATCCTGTATTCCATTAGTCCTGAAGCACTCTTTTCTTGTGCAGTCCCTTGTTCTTCTCGTACAGTATCTGAAGACCGCTCAGAGTCAGTCTCCTGTCGATGATATCTATGCAGTCAACACCGCTTTCGACCATCGTTGCCATTCCGCCTGTAGCGACTACCTTGATGTCTGCAGGATCAGTGCCGGTCTCGGCAGCCATCTCCTGCTTCATGCCGCGTATCATATGCTCCGTAAATCCCATATGTCCATAGATGAGACCCGACTGCATCGCCTCGGTGGTATTCTTGCAGATGAATTTGCCCGGCAGCTCGAGATCTACATTAGGCAGCTTTGCTGTATGCTCGAAGAGCGCAGCAGCCTGCGTCTTGATTCCGGGAGCGATAGCACCGCCTATGAAGCTTCCGTCTGCCGTAACGCAGCAGAAGGTTGTAGCTGTACCGTAATCTACAACTATGAGGTCGCCGCCGTACTTGGTATGTGCAGCCACTGAATTTACGATACGGTCAGCACCGACCTGCCTCGGATCATCATACTTTATCTTGAGGCCTGTCTTGATGCCTGTCTCGATAACTATGGCGCTGAGGTCATAATATTTGAGGCACATGTGCTCAAGCGTGAACAGGAGCGACGGTACTACCGAAGCGATGATCACATCATCGATCTTACCCGGGTCGATCCCGTCGTGCCTAAGCATCATATCTATGATCGTACCGTACTCGTCAGCAGTGCGGTTATTGTCAGTTGCCATTCTCCAGCTCTCGACGAGTTCATCCCCGTCGAATACCCCGAGCACGAGATTGGTGTTGCCTACATCTATGGCAAGAAGCATTCTATATTTCCTCCAGTCTCTTGATAGCAAGTGCCATTGTCAGCCCCGGAATGATCCTGTTTGCGGTCATCTCCGCGCCGAGGATCTCGTTGGCCTTTTTGAGTCTGTACTGAACGGTGTTGTTGTGGATATTCATGAACTCGGCTGTCTTGTTCGAATTCATGCCTGCATCCAGTACAAATGTTGAAAGCGTATCCAGGAGCATTCTGCCCTTGTTTGAAGATACTTCCCTTTCGAATGGTTCAAGAAGATCGAGATACATCTTCTTGAGAGCGGCTGATCCGGTATGCATGTATACGCAGTCGCACACCATGGATATCTCATACTTGGAGAATACTCTCTTGTACGGGAATACCTTTTCGATCATTTTGCTCGTTCTGTTGATCAGCTTGAATCCGTCAACTACGGCCTCGAGCGATTCGATTCCTGTAATGTGGAATATTCTGGCTTCCTTGCGCCCGCTCTTGAGTCTGTCATACATCTGAAGGCATGCGTTCTTGACCGAAACGCCTTTGTCCTGGCCCTCTTCGGAATAGATTATTCCGTAAGTCTCATTGCCTTCATTTACCGTAAGTGTGCTGAATCCGTAGCGGTTTCTGAAATCTGAAAGTGTTCCGAAGAGTTCGCTCTCATCGATATCTCTTATGAGGAAAGCGCTCGGGAACTGCATTCCGCGAAGGCCTGATTCATCGAGCAGTGTGTGGCAGAATGAAAGGTCGCCGCGAACTGCAGACTTGATGAACTCAGCTCTCGAGTCTCTCTCAGGAGTGTACTTCCACATACCGATAGCGAGCTGGATCGTCTCAGCCAGCTTGGTCATCTCAGCAGCGGAATAGTTGTCTTCATTATCCACTATCATGAGAATGTATCTGGCATTCTTGATCTCGATGCTGCCCCAGTATGTAACGACGCCCTGGATCTCGACTCTCGTGAATGTGCTCTGGTGGAACACTTCCTGCTTGCGCGCATGCTGCACCGCATCTTCAATGCTGACAACATGCCTTGTCTCAACTGTAAGTATAGGATTGAATTCCTCAGTGAGCAGCACGACCTGGTATCCGTTGTTTACAGCCGCTTCTCTCAGAGCGAACGGAAAACTGCTGTGCTTCTCAAAGTTGAGAAGATGATAAATCGTGTTGTTGAGGATGTTGTCGCTGTAGTTGTGTCCGTAGAGGATCTTGTCGAGCACCTGCTCAATTAGCATTGAGTAGGTCACTTTGCCGTCGTCCTCTATTGTCAGCAGAGGCAGACCTGCCTTAGCTGCTGCATCGACGACGCTCTGATCCATTGCGTTGACACCCTTATCGCTGAGATAGACTACGAGCGCGCTTACACCCTTTTCTCCGAGTCCCTGTACAGCCTTTACCTGTGCATCCACGTCTCTTCTGCTGCTCCAGAAGTGCGTGATGACCATCTGCTCTCTGACACCGTTCCTCTCGACCCCCATCGAAAGATCAGTCTCATCCAGAACGGAAATCGTCCTGACTCTTCTGTCGAGATTTTCGTGGCACGCCAGTACGCTGCAGCCGGCGAATGCATCAAGTTTTAAGCAATCATTTACAGTTATCTTCATTGGTAATTATTCCTTTTCGTTTTCCGGTGTGTCTTCCTTAGCCGTTGTATCGGCTTTTTCTGTCTTCCTGCTCTTAGCGGAAGAGCGCTTTGCGGATGATTTCGGCTTGTCATCAGCTGCATCTTCTGCCTTTGCTGATGCTTTGCCGGAAGACTTTGTACCGGTCTGTGTTTTTCTCTTTCTCGGAGCCGCCTTCTCTCCTGCTTCCGCTGCAGGTTCGCCTGCTGTATCCTCTGGGGATACTTTAAGCTCTATCTTAACTTCCTCTGCAGGTGCTGCGGCTTCTGTTTCCGCTGCAGAGGATTCTGCAGGTTTCTGGACTTTCTCCTCTGCTGCAGCAGGTGCCGGAGCAGTCTCCTCCTTTTCTGCAGTGAGCTTCTTAGGCTGGATCTTTTCCTTCCTGCGCCTGTCAGTCGCCCTCTTGTACTCCTCGTAGCCGAATTTGTCCTCCGGCTCCTCAGACCAGTCCATGACATCCTTAGGACGTCCGAGGTCTTCAGCAAGCTCAAGCTGAGCCTCCTGCTCCCTTCTTCTCTGCTCTTCGATTTCTCTTCTTCTCTCTGCCTCGAGGCGCTCGCTTTCCTCGGCTTCAAGCCTGTTCCTGCGTGCGATCTCGCGGTTCTCGTTATCTATTTCAGCCTTGAGGTCTTCAGGAGCGATCTCTCCTGTGAACAGTCTCTCGAACTGCTCGCCGTCGATCGTCTCTACGAGAAGGAGTGCCTGTGCAACTCTCTCGAAGGCGTCATCATTCTCCTGCAGGATCCTGCGTGTCTCGGCATAGCATTCCTCGAGCAGACGTCTGATCTCGTGATCGACTTCAGATGCAACTTCTTCGGAGTAATTCTGCCTTGTCGAGAAGTCTCTTCCGAGGAATACCTCATCGTTTGAGCTGAATGATACAGGTCCCAGCTTTTCGCTGAAGCCGTATTTTGTGATCATCTGTCTTGCGATACCCGTTGCACGCTCAAGGTCATTGCTGGCGCCGGTCGAGATGTCGTCGAGCTTGAGCTCTTCAGCAACTCTTCCGCCCAGGAGGTGCTTGATCGTATCGATCATGTGGCCTCTGGTCTCGAAGAATCTGTCCTCTTCAGGCAGCCACATGGTGAATCCTCCGGCCATTCCTCTAGGGATGATCGTTATCTGGTGTACAGGGTCAGATCCCGGAATAGCTCTCATTACAACAGCGTGTCCTGCCTCATGATAAGCAGTGAGCTTCTTTTCTGCATCGGAAATAACTCTGGACTTCTTCTGAGGGCCTGCCATTACCTTGGTCGTAGCCTCTTCGATCTCGTCCATTCTTATCTTGGTGCCGTTACGCCTTGCAGTGAGAAGAGCTGCTTCATTGATCAGATTCTCAATGTCCGCAGGAGAGAATCCCGGTGTCCTCTTGGCGAGGATCTCAGGGGAAACATCATCTGCGAGCGGTTTATTCTTGGTGTAAAGTCTGAAGAGTTCTTCTCTTCCCTTGATATCCGGCATTCCGATGACGACCTGTCTGTCGAATCTGCCCGGTCTTAAGAGAGCCGGGTCGAGAACGTCAGGCCTGTTGGTAGCAGCAAGGATGATGATGCCGATGTTGCCGTCAAAACCGTCCATCTCGACAAGCAGCTGGTTGAGAGTCTGCTCTCTTTCATCATTTCCGCCGCCGAGTCCTGCGCCTCTTCTGCGTCCTACAGCATCGATCTCATCGATGAAAACGATACACGGTGCATTTTTCTTGGCTTCAGCGAAGAGGTCTCTTACTCTGGAAGCACCTACACCGACGAACATCTCAACGAAGTCGGATCCGGAGATAGTAAAGAACGGAACGCCTGCTTCACCTGCAGTCGCCTTGGAAATGTATGTCTTACCTGTACCCGGCTGTCCTACGAGAAGTACTCCCTTAGGTATTCTTGCGCCGAGCTTGTCGTATTTGGCAGGGTTCTTGAGGAAGTCGACGATCTCGGACAGTTCCATCTTCTCCTCTTCAAGACCCGCTACATCCTTGAATGTAATGACCTTGCCGTCGCCTTTGTACAGACGCGCACGGTTCTTTCCGAACTGGAATGCCTGCCTGTTGCCTCCCTGGCTCATCATGAAGTAGAACAGGAATCCCATCGCCACCACCATGAGTATCGTAGGCAGGAGATTGAACAGGTTGTATTCGCTCTCCGGCGGATCACTTTCAAGTTCTATCTTCTTCTCATTGATCATCGGATAGAGGACTGTTTCCTCAAGCCAGTTGATCTCAAGTGCTGAAGGAGCATATGTTATCTCCATATCTCCGTTCTTCTTGGTTCCCGTCAGCTGACGGTCTGTTATATTGATCTTTTCATAGTCACCTTCCTGAAGATGGCTGGCGAACTGTGAAAATTTGATTTCTTTATAATCATTGCCCGATCCTATGTTGCGGAATACCATTGAGACCGACAGCACGACGAGGAAAACAATGATATAAATTCCTATACTGCGTCCGATATTTTTCAAATCCTGTATCCTTTCTTATAAGAAAATAAGGGAAATTTCCGAACAATTTTTGTGTTCTGGACACAAATTTTATCATATATTATCCACTATTTCAATGAATAGCACACGTTCTGTTTTATCAGTTATATGATATTTTGGTGAAAATCTGCCCTTTTCCTGTTCGTTCTTTCCGGCAAAATATTTGCTCGGCAGTATCCACAGGATCTCGCTTCCGATGGCCACCATCAGAATGCTGTCGCGGGCCCTCTTCATCACCTTGGAATCGACGAGAAGGTCCTGTATCTTTTTGCTTCCCTTCTTCATCGGGAGATAGTCACCTTCGCGCCTTGTACGCAGCCTCAGCTCTCCGACTTTGCCCGGATGCGCCTTGTTGAACTTGTCAAAGTCGAAAGCCGCATACATATAGTCATCATCCGGATGGAAGTCCTTGATCATCATCACCTGCGGCACCATTCTCAGGTTGCTGTCAGGTGCTATCTGCGTCTCTTCATCCGCGTCCCCGAAGATGATCGTATCGTACTCCCTGTACGCTCTCGCTCCGAGAGGCATGTCCACGGATGCAGACGGATTGTCGGTATATATGAGCTGCGTAAGCTGTGAGATGAGTTCATAAGACCCGTATTTCTCAAGCCTCATGGTCTGGAGGATGAATCCCATTATCCTTGTGTTGATGGACAGAGGATTCATCTTCATGTCCTCTATATCGAGGAGTATCCTCTCAGGCTCGTGCTCAAATGCAATATGCCCGTCAAGAGCGGATATCGCGATCTCGTTCAGAAGAGCATCATCGAGCTCGGCGAGCTCGGCATATCTTCTGAGAGCCTGCTTGACGGAAGGATTGTAATTCTTCTCAAGATAAGGGATGAGCTCGTTGCGTATCCTGTTCCTTGTATAGTCGACTGTCATATTCGAGGCGTCTATATTCGGGTGCAGCCTGTTTTCCTTTATATAGTCTTCTATCTCGGTTCTTTCGATATCTATAAGCGGTCTTGCTATCGTATATCCCGACTCGGAATTTCTGACTACAGGCATGCCGGAAAGTCCGTGAACTCCGGTGCCGCGAAGCAGCCTGAACAGCACGGTCTCAGCCTGATCATCCGCATTATGCGCCACTGCGATCATTATCCTGCTCTTCGGAACACCATCCGCCTCAATCTGCGCAGCCACTTCATCGAATATCTCATACCTTATCTGGCGGCCCGCCTCTTCGGTTGATATCTTAAGCTCATCGGCAAGGCCCTTGCAGTCAGCCTCGAAGGTCTCACACTCAAGTCCGAGCCTGTCGCATATCTTAACCACATTGTCTTCTTCGGAATCAGCCTCCGCTCTCAGTTTGTGATTGACATGCACCGGTACCAGAGTCAGGTCAAAAGAATCCGCCAGCTGCGCAAGAGAATGCAGCAGGCAAAGCGAATCAGGACCTCCCGAGAGGCCGATGATTATGTGCGAGCCTTCCTGTATAAGGCCGCTGTCTATGATTTTGTCAATTATGCGGTTTCTGCTTTTTTTGTTTTTCATAGTCTGTCTGTAACCGGACCGAATCGGCCGGTATATGATTCATCGCGGAATTGAGAAAAACCTCTTCCCGTTCTCTGTAAGTATCCGGGATGCCTCATCATAGCTGATGCCCTTGATCATGGCCATGCGCCTGACGACATGCTCTACATAATGAGGCTTGTTCGGGCGGCCTCTCAGAGGTTCGGGTGCCATGTACGGAGCATCCGTTTCCGAAAGCAGGAATTCTATCGGTATCCTGCGGGCGACCTCTGCCGTCTTTTTGCCATTTTTGAAGGTTATCGGCCCTCCGAGCGATATCGTGGCGCCGAGCTTTACATATTCCTCAGCCATTTCAGGCGAGCCCGAGTAGCAGTGCATCTGCACTCTGGCATCAGGTACGAAATCCGTTATCTCTCCCCCTGACATTGTGCCCGGAGCCGGGCGCCCCGGAAACCAGCTCTTTCTCTCATCGCTGAAAGCTCCTTCTTCAGTAAGGATGTCCATCGTTAGCTGGTTGGCATCTCTCGAATGGATCATTATAGGCATCCTAAGCTCGTTGGCAAGGCGTATCTGTTTTCTGAAAAGCTCCTGCTGCTCTTCGCGGTCGTCTGTGCCGTAGTAGTAATCGAGCCCTATCTCTCCTATCGCAACAGCTTTGGGATGCGATGCGAGCCTGCGTATTTCATCGATATCCGCATCAGTGTACACGGATGCGTGATCAGGATGTATCCCGACCGCTGCATAGCACCAGTCATAGTCTTCAGCGTCCCTGAGAGCCTGCTTTGCACTTTCCGTGCAGTCGGCGACATCTATGATGTAACCGAGCTCCGATTCCTCTATTTCACGTGCAAGATCTCTTCTCTCCTCATCGCTGAATTTCTCAAAATTCAAATGTGTATGTGCATCAAATAGCATTATGGCAACCTCTTCCTGCATCCGGAAAAGAAAATGAGGTACATCATCCGAAATATGCTGATAATTCAGGAAACAGTGTACCTCACTTTTGCTTTCTTAAGATCTGATATGCTTAGCAGCAGCTTTACTTCTTCATCGATTCGCTGATCTCGTAGAGTGCTTCGAGTTCCTTGTCGATATCGAGTCTCGGGAAGAGCTGGTCGCCCTTATGTGTCTCAGCTCCCTCCATCTGATAGAACTCAAATGCGTCTTCCCATACAGCCGGTACTTCAGAAAGTCCGAGCTGATCTCTCATGCGGTCTGAAGTGGTATGCATGAACGGGATGATGAGGATCGAAACGATTCTGAGGCATTCTGCGAGATTTCTCATAACTGTATCGAGCTCATCTTTTCTCGCCTCATCCTTGGCGAGGACCCAAGGAGTCTTCTCGTCGATGTACTTGTTGGCTCTTCTTACAATGTTCCAGATATCATCAAGTGCGAGGTTGAACTGGAACTCGCTCATTCTCTCTTCGACCTTGCTTGCTGTTCCTGTAGCAAGTTCGATGAGCTCGTCATCGATAGCATCTCTGCAAGGTGCTGCCGGAACAACTCCTCCGCAGTACTTGCCGATCATCGAAACAGTTCTGGAAAGAAGGTTTCCGAGGTCGTTAGCGAGGTCAAAATTCATCCTCTTGAGCATTACTTCATTCGTGAAGTTTCCGTCCTGTCCGAAGGTGTACTCTCTGAGCAGGAAGTACTTCAGAGCATCGATGCCGTAGCGGTCGATGAGGATAACAGGATCGATAACATCCTCGCCCTTTGAAGCTTTGGACTTCGATACCTTCTCGCCGCCGAGCAGGAGCCATCCGTGTCCTCTTACCTGCTTTGGCAGAGGCAAATCGGCGCTCATCAGCATTGCCGGCCAGATGATGGAGTGGAATCTTACGATTTCCTTTCCTACCAGATGAACATCTGCAGGCCAGTACTTGTTGTACTTCTCGCAGTCATCAGGTCCGCCGAGAGCTGTAACGTAGTTGGAGAGTGCATCTACCCATACGTACATTACGTGCTTAGGATCGTTAGGTACCGGAATACCCCAGTCGAATGTGCATCTTGATACGCAGAGGTCTTCGAGTCCCTGCTCGATGAAGCTTCTCATCTCGTTCCTTCTTGTCTCAGGCTCGAGGAATTCTGGATGCTCATCGTAGAGCTTGAGGATCTTGTCTGCATAGTTGGAAAGCTTGAAGAAGTACGCCTCTTCGCTTGCCTTCTCTACAGGTCTGCCGCAGTCAGGGCACTTGCCGTCTACCAGCTGGCTCTCTGTCCAGAAGGATTCACACGGTGTGCAGTACAGTCCTTCATAGGCTCCCTTATATATATCGCCCTTCTCATACATTCTCTGCCAGATCTTCTGGACTCTTGTCATGTGTCTCTCTTCGGTTGTTCTGATGAAGTCATCATAAGAGATCTCCATGGTTGCCCACAGATCCTTGATGCCTGCAACGATCTCATCAACGTACTCCTGAGGAGTAACGCCCTTCTCGATTGCCTTGGTCTGGATCTTCTGTCCGTGCTCGTCAGTACCTGTCAGGAACATTACGTCATATCCCTGAAGTCTCTTGAATCTTGCCATAGCGTCTGCCATTACGGTGCAGTATGTGTGTCCGATGTGCAGATTGGAGCTCGGATAGTAGATTGGTGTTGAGATGTAGTATTTACCCTTTTCGTTCATTTTCTGACCTTTCCGCTCGAATGAGAGCTTTGTTTTTTAGTCTTTTCTGTAGTGCTGCTTACTCTTATGCAGGGTCCGGTCTCTCAGTCCTGAGACGCCCCGCGCATTAACTTGTTTATTATAACAAAAAGATGCCTGCATTTCATCAGTAAATGCAGACATCTTTATGTGTTTTCTATCGATTACTTCTGCTGTCTTCCGATTTCAAGTCCCATCCTGAAAGCTTCTACGTTAGGCTCGATCAGTTTTGGCTTGTGTGCGAACTTGTGCTCGATGCCCTTTACGATTACTTCTTCAGGAACTGCATCTGTAGCGCCTACGTAAACGCCCAGCATAATAACGTTGAGAGCTCTCTCGTTCTTGATGTCGATAGCCATCTGTGTTACAGGAGCCTTGATGACCTTGATGTCGTCTCTGTCGATAGGGTCTGTAACGATAGTGCTGTTGACGAACAGTGTCCCGCCCGGCTTGAGGTTGCCGATGAACTTGTGCAGTGACGGTCCGTTCATTACTACGAGGTCCTCGAGCGAATAGCTAACAGGTGCTCCGATAGGATCATCTGAAATAACTACGTAGCAGTTAGCTGTGCCGCCTCTCATGGCAGCACCGTATGAAGGGAAGAATGTGACATTCAGGTCTGTAGCCTGGGATGTTGCCTCTGCCAGGAGCTTACCCATTGTCATAACTCCCTGTCCGCCGAAGCCGGCGATCATAAGATTTCTTTCCATGGTACCCCTCCTATTTAAGCTTCTTTCCTTCGTCTCTGAATACTCCGAGAGGATACTCTTCGAACATCTTCTCTCTGAGGAAGTCAAGAGACTTCAGTGTATCAAGGCCCCAGTTGGTCGGGCAGGATGTAACGATCTCAACGATCGAATATCCCTTGCCGTCAAGCTGATACTGGAATGCCTTCTTGATAGCCTTACGTGCAGCGATTACGTGCTGAGGTGTATCGCAGCTTACTCTCTCAATGTAGTAAGGAGCTGTCAGCTGGTTGATGATCTCGGACATGTGCATAGGATATCCGTGCTCTTCAGGATTACGTCCGCCAGGTGTTGTTGTGGACTTCATGCCTACGAGTGTTGTAGGAGCCATCTGTCCGCCTGTCATGCCGTAGATACCGTTGTTGACGAAGATAACTGTGAAGTTCTCTCCTCTGTTTGCTGCAGACAATGTCTCAGCAAGTCCGATAGCAGCGAGGTCACCATCGCCCTGATATGTGTAAACCAGTGACTTCGGGGATGATCTCTTGATGCCTGTAGCTACAGCGCCTGCTCTTCCGTGAGCAGCGATTGTTTCGTCACATGTTACATAGAACTGTCCGAGTCCGCAGCATCCTACGCCTTCTACTCTTACGAGATTGTCGAGCTGACCGAGTTCTTCTGCAGCCTCTCCGATGATCTTATGTATTGTGCTGTGCATGCATCCAGGGCAGAATCCGGAGACTGCGCCTTCGATGATGCCTTTGGTTCTTGAATAGACTTTCTTCTCTTCAGCCATTACAGCACCTCCTTAATGAATTCCATTGCGCCCTTCATTACCTGGTCGTTGGTCAGCAGCTGACCGCCGGATCTGAGGACTTCCTTGATCGGGCATCTTCCCTGAACTGCATAGTCGATATCCCATCTCATCTGTGCAGGGATGGACATCTCTACATCGACGATACCCTTGACTCTGTTGAAGTCGAGTTTTTTGAATGCATCATACGGGAACGGGGAAACAGTGATAGGTCTGATCATTCCGGCCTTGATTCCCTGTGCTCTGAGCTCTCTGATAACAGCTCTGGAGATACGGGCGGAAATTCCGTATGCTGCGAATACGATCTCAGCATCGTCTATCATGTATTCTTCTACTCTTACGTCCTTGTCCCATGTCTCATACAGTGCAGCAGCCTTGATGTTCTCCTGCTCCTGTCCGTCACCTACTGAACCAGGTCTGCAGAATGCCTGCTGTCCGAGAGGGTGACCAACGATAGCTCTGTCAGCGAACTTAGCTCTGCATGCTGCGAGCTCTTCGTCTGTCTTCATCGGAGGAAGTACTACTGGCTCCATCATTGTTCCCATAACACCGTCTGTGAGGACGAGTACAGGGTTCTGGTCTCTCTCTGCGAGGTCATATGCCTCGTATACCATGTCAACGCACTCCTGAACTGAATCAGGTGCGAGTACGATCATTCTGAATCCGCCGTTGCCGGATGCCTTGGTTGCCTGCAGATAGTCCTGCTGAGCAGGCTGGATAGCTCCGATTCCAGGGCCGCCTCTCTGAACATTGACGTATACCATAGGAATACGTGCTGATGCGCAGTAGGAAACGCCCTCACTGTAAAGGGAGATACCGCAGGAAGAGGATGAGCTCATTGCTCTGATACCTGTGGAAGCTGCGCCGTACAGCATGTTGACGGAAGCTACTTCGCTCTCGCCCTGTACGAATGTGCCGCCTACCTCAGGAAGCCTTCTTGCCATGTACTCAGGAATCTCGTTCTGCGGAGTGATAGGATAGCCTGCGAAGAAGCGGCATCCTGCTCTTACAGCAGCCTCAGCGATAGCCTCGGTGCCTTTCATAAATACACGTTCTGCCATATCAGTCTCCTTTCCTATCTCCATACCTCGATAGCGGATTCAGGGCAGATCTGAGCGCACATAGCACAGCCGATGCAGTCAGCAGGTCTTACGGATTCCGCATAGAGGTATCCCTTGGAGTTAACTTTCTCCGAAATCTCGATGCACTTCTTAGGGCATGAGATGACGCAGTAGGAGCATGATTTGCAAGCTTCTGTTGTGATTTCGATTCTTGCCATTAAATTCCCTCCTTAAGCTATAAGTAACAATATCTATTTTGCAATAAGGAATCCTCCCACTTCGTGGGTCCCTCCTTGTTGCTCATTTGCAATAAGGAATCTTCCCACTTCGTGGGCCCCTCCTTGTTGCTTAATCAACCCATGAATAGGTCAGGAAGAGATCGAGCGGTACAAGAGACTTATCTGTTCTTTCCCTGACCTCATCGTAGATGTCTCTTCGAACACAGGCGCTGTTCACAACAGTGAAGCCGTCCAGGAGTTCGTCAATTCGATCCAGCCCCTCCATGAATTCATTAACGGTAGTTGCGTAACCCAGATTAGGGTTTCCGAGTATATAGATGTGATCCAGCCTCATGGAACCGAGAATGTGCTGCATCGTGCCGTCAATGGCATCGACGCTCTTGGTCCACGGTCTGTACGGATTGATGATATATACAGGCACAGCATCGTCCTTGCTGAGAAGGTCTGCATAGGCTCCTGCGAATTTCGCCGCCTGATGGCCGCCCCCGATATCGAGCAAAGTGTAGTTGTCGCTGACAAGTGATACCCTCACGCCTCCGACCATGACAGGCGCGTCGAGGTACTGATCCTGATAGAAGATATTGACTCCGCGCTTTGCAAAATCTTCCTGCATATCACGGGATCTGTAAAGCGGCTTGGTCTGGTCGAGGTCGAAAAGGTCGACCTTTCTGCCGGTCTGCTGCGCCAGCTTGTTCGCGATATTAAGAACGATCTCGCTCTTTCCGCTCCCGGCTTCACCGATAAAAACGAAATTCTTCTTTTCCTTCATCAGATCTTCGAAGGTTTTGTCAGCTTCGTAAAAGAGTCCCACCGGATATCACTCTCCTCTTATAAAAAATAGCTGTCCCGAGAACGGAGCAGCCTGATTCCATAGTTTATGCGGGTATTAACCATAATGCGCAGGCCTGTTAAGAATGTTTAAAACAAGATACATTGCCTGACCACTATTTTTATACTATATTTTTGGTGCATAATTCAAGAGAAAAGAATTACCCTAATGTGTTTTTATTGTGAAAAAATGCAACAGTTTCACAACAGCCGCGATTAACACTGTTCACAAGCAGAATAACGGATAATTATGAAGATTTTAAGCATTACAGCACAGAAACCGCACTCAACCGGAAGCGGTACATATCTCACGGAGCTCGTAAGATCGTGGGCTTCTTCCGGGCACACGCAGGCAGTAGTCTGCGGAATATATCCGGATGACGAGGTCAGTTTTCCTGAGGGAGTCAGCTGCTATCCGGTGTTCTTCACCGATACCGCTGCAAAGAAAGCCGCCTCGGCTGAAGACCTGCATGCACCATGCAAGGTCCGCAGGCCGGCCTCATCGGTCACCGCCCTTCCTTTTCCTGTCGTCGGAATGTCGGATATCATGCCGTACACCTCTGTACGCTACCGCGATCTGACACCTGAGATGGTAAGGCAGTTCGAAGATGCCTTCATCGGCGCAGTATCGCGGGCAGTATCAGATCTCGATCCCGATCTTATAGTCTGTCACCACCTCTTCCTGCTGACAGCTCTTGTAAGAAAGCATTTCCCGGGCAGAAAGATCTACGGCATTTCCCACGGCACTGATCTGAGGCAGATGATCAACTGTGATAATCTGAGAGACATGGTCCGCCCTGAGATCGCAGGTCTTGACAGGGCGCTGGCGCTGCACGCGGACCAGAAAACGAGGATACAGGAGCTGTTCGGGCTTGGTGAAGGCCGCGTCACCGTCATAGGCAGCGGCTACAATGACAGACTGTTCAATTCCCGCGGAAGAGCGACCCGCGCTGAGATCATCTCCATCGCGGAGGATGCACCGGTGCCTGTGATGATATGCTATGCGGGCAAAATGAGCCGTCCCAAGGGAGTGCCTGAACTGCTTACGGCTCTCACCTCCCTTTCATCCGATCCGGATGTGCCGTATTTTGAGGTCACGCTGGCAGGAGGATGTCAGGACGAACATGTGCGCAAAATGCTTGACGCACTTCCGGGCAACATCGAGTGGCTCGGGCAGATATCGCAGGATCACCTCGCGGATATAATGAAGTACAGTGATATCTTCGTGCTGCCTTCGTACTTTGAAGGCCTCCCTCTCGTCCTGATCGAGGCTATGGCTTCAGGTGCAGTGCCGGTAAGCACTGACCTTCCGGGCGTTCAGCCGTGGATAGAAGCCAATGTGCCTCATCACAATGTCAGGTTCGTTCCGATGCCTGAGATGGCATCCATTGATGCACCGACTGAAGACGGACGCATCAAATTCACGCATGATCTTGAGGAAACGCTCCGCACCCTTATTTCAGATATAGCAGATGACCGGCTGACCGGCCCTGTACCTGATACATCAGGAATAACCTGGGGCAGCGTCGCTGAAAGGATACTGTCCCTGTAGGCGGACGGCAGAACGAAAAAAAGCTGCCGCATCATCAGAAGATGGTGCAGCAGCTTTTTTAATGCCGTTTATTCATTATCAGCAGGTCTGCTGTCGAATCCGAGGATGTTCCTCGCCCGCAGCTCCACAGCTTCAGCGATAAGGAATGCCATATGGAGCGTAGGCCCTGTGAATACCGCTCCGTGATGCGGTATCACCACAGAATGCGTGCCGGCCATTGTCTCCGCTACGGAGAGCGCCAGCTCAGCTGTGCCTGGTTTTTCATATCTGCAGACTCTGGTGTCACCGACGAGGTTCTTCACCTCTTCATGGCCTGCCGCGAATCCTGCCTCGCAGGCGGCAAATACAGACATGCCGTTTGAGTGCGTATGGATCACAGCGCCGATCTCAGGGTCGGACCTGTACAGAGCAGCATGCATGACCGATTCGCTGCTCGGGACGCGCTGGTCTCCGTATACGAGAGTATTGATGTCCATCCTGACTATATCTTCAGGCCTTATATCGAAATAATCCATCGAAGAAGGCGTGATCAGCATCTCTTTTTCATTAAGTCTCGCTGAAAGGTTACCCCATGAGCCGTATGAAAGATCGCTCTTGACAAGCTCCTTTCCCATCTCGATCAGCTGGCTTCTTAAGTTGAACTCCTTTTCCTCGAATCCTATGAACGGTTTCTTTCCGTCTTCGTTTCTGTTGACATAGTCCGAGCTGAAACTTCTTCTGTATTCTTCAGCGAGCTCCGGTGCGATCGGCACAGTGCCGCCTATCAGCCTGCCGTGGACCTCGGCTTCGCATGCTTTTTCGAGAATCTGTATTCCGGCAACGGCCTTTCTTATATTCGAGCCTGCCGCAATTCCGCCCGTCCCCTTTATGAGGCAGACGCTCGCCTCTCCGAGAGCTTCTGTAACGGTTGCCGGTTCAGCATCCGGTATCACTCTGACCTTTTCACCAGTCAGCTGCGCCAGGTCTTCGAGTGTTGTCCTGAGGAAGTCTCCTTCGCCCGAGACCGTCACCATGTCCTGGGTGATGCCTATCATGATGCCGTTTATATCCGGCCTGCTTCCGAATATCTCGCCAAGGCCGCCAGTGCTGATATCGCAGAGCACGAGATGCTCTTCGCTGACATCAGAAAGCAGACGGTTCCCGCCCGTCAGGATATATGTATCCTTATCGAGCCTGAGAGCAGCCTGGCCGTACATCTTCTTGAATTTTCCGTGTATGCCTCTCAAGGCATTGAGCATCAGCTCCGCACCTTGTTCATAAGTCATAATTTCACCTGTCCCCTATTTAATATGAATGTATCATGCGCATTGCCCCCCTCACGCAATCACATTATATCCGTATATCTCCCCGGATACATCTTAACAATATTTAAGAAATACTGCGAAAACCCCGCAGCCCACACAATTCAAGCCTTTCAGAAAATGATTTTTTTTGATACACTCTTCCGGTATGGAAAATAATCAGAAAGCCCCTAATCAGCGGGCTGTAATTGCTGCCGTCACCGCTAATATTATCTGGGGATTCAGCTTTATGGCGACAAGAGTCGGCATAGAGCACACATCCTCTTCTGTTCTGCTGTCAGCGAGGTTCACACTGAGCCTGGCGATTATGCTGGTTCTCATCATCGCAGGAGCCGGGCACGTCATCCTGAAGGGAAAGCCCGTAGTCCGCTTTCTTCTAATGGGACTGTGCGAGCCGGTCATATATTTTATCGCAGAGACCGAAGGCATCAGGCGCACAACATCGTCCTTTTCAGGCCTCATGATCTCACTCATCCCTATCTCAACGGCAGTGCTGTCAGTGTTTTTCCTCAAAGAGCACATGTCGGCAAAGCGTTTTTTATGGATACTCTGCTCCGTTGCGGGTGTATCTCTTATATCCGTCACTCAGACGGGTGAAGGCATCATAAGCGCATCCGGGATACTGTTCCTTCTTGTTGCCATTATCTCAGCATCCTTCTACACCGTGCTGAGCCGCTCGATATCCGCTGAATTCAGCTCATTTGAGCGTACATTCATAATGATGCTCATGGGCTTCATCTTCTTCACGGGAAGCTCTCTCATCACCGAAGGTGCTGACTTCGTGCCTGAAATGGCCGCTGCACTGCAGAACAGGTATGTAATCATTCCGGTGTTCTTTCTGTCGGTAGTATGTTCAGTCGCAGCATTCTTTCTGATGAATTACGCTATGACTGAGCTGGAAGTCAGCAGAGTTGCCGTATTTGCAAATATCACCCCTGTCGTATCAGTGTTGGCAGGAGTGATATTTCTCGGTGAGCCTTTCAGCCCTGTATTCATAATCGGATTTATTCTTATCATAAGCGGCGTGTTCATGGTCAACAGAGTCAGCTGACAGGCTGTCATACCGGCAGCATCTTATCGCGCGTTCGTATGTACATTATCGCTATGACAAGTGCGGACACGCCCCAGCTGATCGGGAACACCATCATCAGAGAGAAGAATGTGTGGTATACCCTGAAGCCTGTAAACACCCATGTGATACGGGTGCCGCAGACCCCGACGAATGATACCACTGCCGGTATCATCGATTTGCCGAGACCTCTCATCGCTCCGGACAGATTGTCCATTATTACATTCAGGGTCTCGCCGTACATAAGTATCTTTACTCTCAGAGCCCCAATCTCAACTATCGCAGGATCGTCTGTGAAAAGTCCCATCAGCGTATTTACCGAAAGAATAGTGATTATGCTGACAATCATCGTCAGCCCCCAGCTTGCCAGCAGGGTCTTTCTTACAATTTCCCTGCATCTTCTGAACTCCCCTGCTCCGTAGTTCTGCCCCACGAATGTCACAAGAGTCTGCGTGAAGGCGTTGACAACGAAGAAGACGAATATCTCTATATTGAAAGCTGCAGATGATGCAGCCATGACGTCAGCTCCGAGACTGTTTACAGCCGACTGGACGCACAGGTTGGAGATCGAGAAGACCGTGCTCTGAAGAGCTGCCGGAAGTCCTATTCTTACTATCTGCACGAGCACAGGCTTGTCTATCCACAACTTGGTCACTCTGACTCTGATGAATCCCTTTTCCTTGCGGAGTCTGTAGAGCAGCATCATCGAGCTGATGACATTGGCCATTACGGTTGCAGTTGCAACACCGTCAACATCCATCTTAAGAACGATGACGAAGAACAGATTGGCCGCAACGTTGAAAACGCCGCCGATGAAGAGGCATATGAGAGGTGTTCTCGTATTTCCGTTGCTCCGGAATATCGCGGCCTCAAAGTTATAGAGCATGATGAAAGGCGCGCCTCCGAAATATATTCTGAGATACTGGACCGAATACGGTGCTACCTCTTCCGGCACTCCCATGACATGCACGATAGGCTCTGCGATGATGTTGCCTGCGACCGCAACGAAAAGGCCGCATATGACGGCAAGCAGCATGGAGGTGTATACCGCCTTTCTCGCCCGGCCCGGGTTTCTTGCTCCGACGTTTTTGGCTATAACAACATTGGCGCCGACCGAAAGGCCAACGAAGAAATTGACCAGCAGCGAAACGACCGACGCGTTTCCTCCTACAGCAGCCATGGCTTCCTCACTTGCGAACTTACCTACAACAGCAACGTCAGTCGCGTTGAACAGCTGCTGCAGCATGCTTGTCAGCATAAGAGGAACGGCAAACAAAAGAACCTTATCGAGGATCGATCCTCTTGTCAGGTCCTTTCGTGATGCATCATTATTCTTCTTTGTTTCTTTACTTGTCTCTGAATCTATACTATCTGACATTTCTTCTGAATTCTCCGTAGGTAAAGATGCCGAGTCCGATCCATATAATAATGAATGCGGTGATCTGCACCGGGTCTATCGGCTCTTTGAACAGGAATACTCCGAGCAGAAGTGTGATCGTAGGGCTGATGTACTGTGCAAGCCCTATAACCAGCAGAGGCACCTTAGGCGCGGCAGTACCGAAGAGCGCTACAGGTACAAGTGTTACAAGCCCGCTGAGGAGCATGAACGCGAACTTTCCCGGTACACCGAAGCTGAGGGCCCCGATCCCTCTGGTCTCTATATAGATGACCGCAAAAACTGCTATTACCGCATATACCATGGTCTCATATACGAGCGCTATTACCGCCGGCTGCTTTGCAGTCTTCTTGACAGCTGAGTATGCCGCCCATGTTCCTGCAAGGCCCAGTGCAACTCCCGGCACCTGCCTGTAATGGGCAAGTATCAGTATTATAGCGGCGAGAGCGAAGAGCATCGCTGCAAGATTGTATTTTGTGACCTGCTCTTTGAAAACGATGATGCCTACGGCGCAGATTACAAGCGGCTCTATGTAATATCCAATCGCCGACTGTATTACGTGCTCGGACGTCATCGCCCATATGTATATGCTCCAGTTGACCGTGAGTATGAAGCCGGCAGTAAAGTACTTGATCCTTACACTGCGCTCCTTAAGCGGCCCCCATATCTCTTCCCTGCTGTATCTGATTCTCGCGGCGATATACGAATACACGAACATCGTGACTATCCTGTACAGGATGATTATCCATGACGGGATCGGCTCGAGAGCCTGCCAGTATACCGGGCACACGCCCCATATCAGCTGACATGCTATGACGCAGATCACTCCGGTTCTGTAATCTGATGCCGCTCTGATATTTCCTTCTGTCTTGTCCATCTAATATCCTAATATCCTTCCTGCCTCCGCATCATATACCCCCTGCGCCGCGGAAGCAAGAACTAATATTACAACCCCAGGACTTCTTCTGCAACCATGACTCCGTAACGGATGCAGTCATCGCAGGATGTGAACATCTGGCCGTTGTTTCCGGTCTTGATGTCGATGCAGTACAGTCTCTGGGCTTTCTCGACGAATTTACGCTGCATGGCGCCTACCTGCTTCATGGTCGTCTTCTTGGTATTGCCCGGGTCATCTGTGTTGCCGTCGCTGTGGACAAGTCCTGCAAGAATAGCAGCACCTGACATCGCTCCGCAGACTCCTTTTCCGGTTCCCATGCCGCCGCCGAAACCTTCGCCGATTTTGTACAGCAGAGACTCGTCCATACCGAGCTCATCGGCAAATACGCAGGCTACAGCCTGGCAGCAGTTATATCCTTCTCTGTGCAGCTTAGCTGCCTTTTCAGCTCTCTCACTCATTACATTCTCCTTTATCCTTTATATTCAAGGCACAGCATCGTCAGGTCGTCAAACTGCGGAGCTTCGTGCTCGAATTTATCTACAGAAGCAGCCATGCCTTTTACTATCTCTTCCGGATTGTTCTCCCTGATCCTGTTCAGATCGATCAGAGCCCGTTCGACGGTGTAGAAACTTCCCTCCGCATTCTGAGCTTCAGCCAGACCGTCGGTATAGAGGAATATCTTGGAGCCCTTCTTCATTATGAGCTCATAATCCTTATATTTCAGCCCCGGCATGCCTCCGACGACGAATCCGTGCGGATTCTTGTATATCTCAAACACTCCGTCAGCATTAGTGATCATAGGATACTCATGCCCTGCATTGCACGCAGTCATAACACCTGTCTTAAGATCCAGGATACCCATCCACACCGTAACGAACATCTCCTCACGGTTGTTGGCGCATATCTGGTCATTGACGAATCCGAGTATCTCTGCAGGACCGGCGCCTGTCATCGCCTGATTCCTGATCATGGTCATGGATGTCATCATGAACAGAGCCGCCGGTATTCCCTTGCCCGAAACATCCGCCATGACAACGGCGAGATGATCATCATCTGTAAGGAAGTAGTCGTAGAAGTCTCCGCCTATCTCCTTGGCCGGCGTCATAGCCGCATCGATGTCAAAGTCCGTCCTGTCAGGATAAGGCGGGTACTCGTTCGGAAGCATATCCGCCTGAATGCGGGTAGCAAGCGACAGCTCAGCGCTGATACGCTCTCTTTCAGCCGTTATCCTCGTAATATCCTCGACATATGTCTGTATCCTCGCCTCCATGCGGTCAATGGAGCCTGCCAGAAGGCCTATCTCATCATTGGTGCGTATGGAATCAGTAAGCTTCTGCCCGGTCTTGACGTTGTCACGTGCAAAACGCCTGGCTTCTCTGGTAATGCAGCTTATCGGATCGATCAGAGTTTTGTGAAGGTAGATGGACTGTCCCACCGTAGCCAGCAGCGCCAGCATGACAAGTATCAGGACGACACGCTGTATGTACTGGTTTCTCATCTCGCTGAGCTCTTCAAGCTGCCTCTGTACACAGAGTATGCCCTTGACCTTGTTGTCCGAACCTCTCAGCGGCACCATGGCAGTTATATGCGGATCAGTCTCAATGAAACCCTTGTTCCGCACCACTATCTCGCTGAATGTTCTCTGCTCGTACAGAGACCTGTACTTCTCCCGGTACTCATCATTCGTGGTCTCTCTGAGATATCCGAATTCGTACGGCGTGAACCTTGATTCGTAATTAGCTACAGAGAATATGAATTTGATGTGACCGTAATCTGTGAGGTCAGGCTGGATGACATAGATGAAAGCAGAGTCCGTGGAATTGCACAGTGTCTGAAGCTCATTGAATGCTTTCTTATATTCACCGGTCTCTCCGTTGCTGAGGTTGAACCGGTACAGATCCTCTCCGTCTATTATGTCTGTGGCCGTATTGGCAGTCAGAAGAGCGCCCTCTTCATACTGCTCAAGTATAGCGCTTGCGAATCCGTTGTATCCCACATAACCGACTAAGACCGCAAATGTGACCAGCAGAAGAACGAGCCCCGAAATGCTTCTGAATGCGATACTTTTCCGGAACTGTATTCTGTTGCCTGATCTGGTTTTTTCCTGAGTCTGCTTATCTTCCATACGGCTTCACGGGGCCTTATTTCAAATCATGCTGTCAGTAAGGCCGCAATCCCTCTTATACCATGAAGAATAACACATATCCCGCTTCTCCGCTACATCCCGCAGTACGGAATTGCAGGAATCATCCGCTGAAAATGACGCGTTTGTGTTTTACGCAAAATTCATGAAAAGATTTCTGTTTCTTTTTGCAACACTTTGCACCATCTGTCATACTATACATATGAGAGCGCTCAAATAAAGGCCGGATGCCCGCATACACAGGGCATCGCACAACTACCTGAACAAGAGGTACCAACGTGGACAGAAATCACATTGATCTTACACCGGAAATAAGGCTTGCGGAGGCAGCGAAGAGCGGCAGCAAGGAAGCTTTCTGCGAGCTGTACGGCACGTACAAGGACAAACTGTACCGTTACGCGCTGTACAGGCTCGGCAACCCTGATGATGCCGAGGATGCTGTATCCGAATGCGTGCTTGCAGCATGGAAAGGCATCCCTCAGCTCAGGAATTCCGAAGCCTTCGGCGCCTGGATATTCCGGATACTGCACAACTGCTGCGTCAGACGCATCAGAGAATCAGTCAGTCTCAGAGACAATCTTCAGCGCATCTACGATGACGGGCCGTCATCTTCACATGCTGCCGGTGCAGCATCGCTGCCTGCGTCTGTTTCTGTGGAAATACGGGAGGCACTTGCCCTTCTCAATGAAGAAGAACAGACAATAGTGCTGCTTTCGGTCCTCGGTGGCCTGACAAGCCGCGAGATATCCGGAATAACATCGCTTACTCCGGGTGCGGTAAGGTCCAAGCTCTCAAGGAGCCTGGCCAGGATGCGTGAATACCTTTCTTGATAACGGAGAGAGAACAATGAACAGAAATACAGATCACAGAGAAGATCTTGAATATATCAGATCGGTCCTGGACAGCGACGGAATCAGCGCGCCTGAGTCTCTGTCTGAAGAAAACATACTGGCAATGCTTCCGGACCGCGAGCCGGAAGAAGAGAAGAAAAGCGAAGCGGTTTTCACCCCTGTGCAGGAAAAGCCGGCAGTCAGGGCCGGGAGAAAAACCATGCCGCGCAGATGGATCGCTGCTGCAGCGTGCCTGCTGATCGCAGTATTCGGATGCGTGCAGGTATATCAGTCGGTTACCGCTCCGCCTGATACTGTCACCTCAGACGGCAGCCTGTATTCATTCAACGACAAGACAGAGATCGACCGCCTGGTAAGCAGCCTCGATGACTACAGAAACGATTATCCGGTTGACGGGGTTGAGCTCCTCGAGGATTCCCAGATGGCTACTGGCGAATCCGCAGCGCCGGATTCATCCGGTGCAGGAAGGGTCATGAGCTCAGAAGCCAAGGCTTCAGGCAATTCATCGGCCGGGCACTCGGATACATATCTTCAGGTCGGGGATGTCGATGAAGCTGACATCGTCAAGACGGACGGAAAATACATCTATTATGTCAGCAACGACCGTGAAGTAGTCATTCTGGAGGCGAAGGACGGAAAGACTGAAAAGCTGTCCTCGATCGGCACATCAGATATAGAGAATTACGTGCACGACATCTTCCTTAAGGGCGACACGCTTGTCACCGTCGGATATGTATATGACGGTGAAGATGAATATACCGGGATCGTTACCTACGACATCTCGGACAGGTCTCATCCTGAGATGATCACATCCTTCAGGCAGACAGGCAATATAGTCTCAAGCAGAATGGTCGGAAACTGCGTATATCTCGTAACAAGCGAGTACGTACACAAAGGCGGACGCGTAGTTCCGAAATGCACGATCGACGGATACTACAGGGAAATGGAAGCAGCAGACATCTGCTGCATCCCTGAACCTCAGCAGGCCTCATATGTTATCCTGAGCGCCATGGACATCAGCTCAGGCAAGGATGCGAAGTGCAGGTCAAGAGCCATATTCGGAGCATCAGAGGACATCTACTGCAACGACCACAACCTGTACACTGCAGTCAGCGAGTGGGACAGCGAGGCAGGAACAGAATACACCCGCATTGTAAGAGCTTCACTCGACGGAATTGATGTGAAATTCAACGCAACTGCGAAAGTCCGAGGCCGCATTGACAACCAGTTCTCAATGGATGAGAAGGACGGCTACTTCCGCATCGCAACGACTGCCTCAAGAGACGGCATGGATGTCAACAATCTGTTCGTCCTTGACAGGGATCTTCATGAGGCAGGCAAAGTCACAGGTTTTGCCCGCAACGAGAGCATCAGAGCAGTAAGGTATTTCGGGGACAAGGCATATGTCATAACATACGAGCAGATCGATCCGCTTTTCATCATTGATCTGAGCGACCCTGAGAATCCTGAGATCGAGGGTGAAGTAATGATAGACGGCTTCTCCACCCTGCTCATCCCGGCAGGCGAAGGAAGGCTTCTCGGTATCGGCCACGCCACAGGCGACAACGGATACGGCGGCGAATACGCAGCAGGCCTCAAGCTGGCTCTGTTCGACATCAGCGATCCGTCTGCTCCGAAAGTCCTTGACAGCAAGGAGTTCAAAGACATGTCGAGCCCGGCGCAGGATACGCACAAGGCTCTTACGGTCAATTCACAGGACGGATGGTATGCAATACCTTATTCGGTATTCAGCTATGACGATGAGCCGCTCGTGATCGAAGAGGAATCCGCATCCGGCGGAGAAGCATCTGCCACTGAAGACGTGCTTGCGCAGGAACCTGCTGTAAGCAGCAACTATGAGGCCGGCGTACTCGTATTCGGAGCGGATGACAAGCTGAACATATATGATCAGCACAGACTCGGAAGCGAATACCTCACAAGAAGCGTGTATATCGGCGACTACATCTACGCCCTCGATGAAGAAGGCAATGCAAGCAGCTTTAAATACAGCAAATAACCAGCCGGACACAAAAACCGCAGCATCATAAAACCCCCGCAAGCCGGATAATTATCCGCTCTGCGAGGGCTTTTCGCTGTTACAGGTTGTATATTATGCGCCTGCCTTTACTGGTCTTCGCCGAAGTCTGCAATGAATGCTGCAGCCAGCTTTTCCGGCCAGTCTGATGTAGGCTCGAGTCTTCCTGTGAAGAATCTGAGAGTCTTAGGCTCATGGACGAATTTCAGGCCGCCGACCAGGTCTCTGTGGTCATAGAGCCATTTTACTCTGTCGATGACATATTCTGTCTGGGACAGAGTGAATACTCTTCTCGGAAGAGCCAGCCTTACAAGCTCCATCGATGCGAGTCTCTCGCTGCCGTCCGGATTTCTCTCCTCAGAGAGTGTACCTCTCTCCATGCCTCTGATGCCTCCGCAGATGTAGAAAGCACAGGTCAGGGCTCCGGCAGGATACTGTTCCTGTGGGATATGGTCTACAAAACGGCTTGCGTCAACGTGCGCACCGAGTCCGCCGCCAGGAGTGATCACAGGGACGCCGTACGCATCCAGCTGATCAACGCAGTATTTTATGAACTGAGGTCCCTGTGAGATAACATCCATATCCATGGATTCGTCGAATCCTACAGTCATGGCCTCCATCTCTCTTACGGACATGCCGCCGTATGTGAGGAATCCCTCGAACATCGGTACCAGGTCTTCCATCGAATGGAAGAGAGCCTCATCCCTGACAAGGATGGCTCCGCCGCGGGCAAAACCGAATTTACGGGCTGAGAAGTAGATGATGTCGAACTGGTCTGCGATCTCGCGTGTTATCTCGCGGATCGTCATGTCCTTGCAGGCTTCCTCTCTGACCTTGTTGAAGTACAGGTTGTCCTGCAGAAGCGATGCATCAAGTACTGAAATGATCCCGTGCTTTCTTGCGATTGCGCAGGCATCCTTGAAGTTCTGTACCGATACAGGCTGTCCGCCGATAAGGTTGGTGCCGGATTCGAGCCTCATGAATGCTACGTTTTCTGCACCCTCTTTCTCTATGCATGCCTCGAGTTTGTCAAGATCGATATCGCCCTTGAACAGAAGATCACTTACCGCTTCAAGGCCTTCATCCTTGACGAGCTCCTCTACATGACCGCCGAGCCTGGTGATATGCGCCTTGGTAGTCGTGAAATGATAATTCATGATGATGCAGTTTCCCGGCTTTACGAATCTCTCAGCCAGGATATTCTCGCAGGCTCTGCCCTGGTGTGCAGGAAGGCAGTACTTGATGCCGAAGATCTCCTCAAGCTTGTCTCTCATCCTGTAGAAGGACTCGCTCCCTGCATATGCATCATCAGGCATCATCATGCCGGCAAGCTGCTTATCGCTCATTGCGTTGACACCTGAGTCAGTCAGCATGTCCATGAAGATGTCTCCGTTGTGGAGCTGGAATGTGTTGAATCCGGCTTCCTTCATCTTCTGAAGTCTCTGCTCTGTCGGGAGCAGATTGAGCTGCTGCACGATCTTTACCTTGTGCATCTCCATTGGAATAGGTTCGTGGTCATAGAATTTGATAGCGGGCATTTCGTGTTCCTCCTTGTCCCTTTAGTTGTTGTTCAGCATTTCTGCTGCAGATCGTCCCCCGTCTGCTGCAGCGCGGCATAAAAACAGCCCTGCAGCTGTCTGCTGCAGGGCATGGGTTGTTTTATTACCGGTTCAGATAATCACTTTCAGGCCATACTCACAGCAAAACAGCTACCGTCCTGCGGTAGTAGTAATAATAGTATTCTGCTGCAAATGATCTGCTGTGCTTCATTATCTTTCCCTTCTGAAAGCCCTGTGAATGTCGGCTTTCATCAAATTAACAGAATCTTACTCTGCGTCTTTGTGAAAATCAACAAAATCTCATAGTGTTTTTATTTTAATCCACCAAATAGGCTGTCATTTGTCCTCATCCGGCGGGCAATACCCTGTATCATTCGGTCAGATCCTTTCTGACGGTGATGCTGATATCGAAATCCGGATACAGCTCGTACACCTTTGCGGCCAGAGCATCGCGGAGAGCGGCAGTGTTCTTCACATCGAAACTCGTCTCGATCTCGAACTTTATCTCCTTGTCGACTTTATCGAGATAGAATCCGTGCATGCTCCTGACTTCCGGTATGGATTCTGCTGCCTTTCTTACGGAATCCTGTATCTCGGCAGCCTCCTTATCTCTTGAGTTAACGGCATAGATCGAAAGACCCATGAGTTCCACACCTGTATCCTCATAGACTTTTGCCGTTACAGCCCTCTGCAGATTGTCTATCCACCCGGCCGTCAGCACCTCGGAGACTTCCACATGCGCTGAGCCTACCAGTTTTTCCTTTCCGTAGTTGTGTATCACGATGTCGAACACGCCGTCCACCTCAGGAAAGCTGAGTATTGACGCTTTGACCTTCGATACAATATCAAGATCGACGCGCTCGCCGAGGATGCTGCTGACCGTTTCACGCAGAGTCTCTATTCCCGTGCGGATGACCATGACTGAAATTATTAGTCCTACATACGCCTCGATGTTGAGTCCGGTCTTCACGTAAATGATCGCTGCGACAAGTGTCGCGCCTGTCTCGATCGAGTCGTCCAGGGCATCCTTTCCCGAAGCTGTCAGCGCAGGCGACTCGAGCTCCGCACCTTTCTTCTTAGTGTATATGCCCATCCCGATCTTGATAAGCATAGCTACAGCCACTATAAGAATCGACACCGCCGAATATTCAAGCGGCTCAGGCTCTATGATTCTCGCTATCGATTGTCTCAGTACGCTGATTCCTGCGTAGAGAATGATTATGCCTATAGTCAGCGCCGTGACATACTCAAGTCTGCCGTATCCGAACGGGTGCTTTCTGTCAGGTTCCTTTTCAGAAAGTCTCGTGCCGATGATCGTGATAAGTGATGACATCGCATCAGTCAGGTTGTTGACAGCGTCAGTTCTTATCGCGATGGAATTGGTAAAGAATCCGACTGAAAACTTGAAGGCTGAGAGGAATAAGTTCCCGGCAATCCCTAACTGGCTGGTTCTGATAATCTCTTTGTTTCTGTTCATCTATTCAAACCCTTATCTGAAGCTTTTCACCCAGTTCAGGAGTGAATCTCTGTATACGTTCTCAATAACATCCTGTTTCATGCGGTCAGTCACAGGCCCGTTGGCTGCCATCTTTGCGAGTATCTCCGCCTGCAGCTCTTCGACCGTCATTTCTTCATACGGCTTGCCCGGGTCTGCTGCTCTTACCGGCTCTCTTACCGGCTCTGCGCACCCCGTCTCTGATCCTGCAGTCCCCTGCCCGGCACCGGTGCTGCTCTCCTGCGGTGCTTTCACGGCATGCCTGATAGGCTCATAGTCTGCCCTGCGGCCTTCCGGTATCCATATCTCGCCTGAGCATCCCGGGACAGTCACTCTGAACCTTCCTCCGTCAGCAGATACCGTCTGCCCGGTCAGTGCTCCTGCGTATGTTCCTTCGCCCGGCACGTCAAAATACGCTTCCTGATCTCCGTTGTTAACGCAGATGATAACATCGCCGCGAGCAAAAGCGTACTGCGTGGTCGTCAGCTGCAGCTCGCGGTAGTCTCCGTATGATAGAGCCTTTTCGGCATTATGTATTTTTCCGAGAGCCCTGATGAGCTCCGAGCAGGCATTGTCCTGCATGTCTTCAAGGTGAAGCTCAGGCCTTATTGAAGCGTCCGAATACTTCTCCTTTCTTCCTTCAATACCGAACTCAGATCCGTAGTAGACAGAAGGTATCCCCGGCAGTGTGTAGAGCAGGATGTGGACAGGCGTAAAGTGCGCTTTACTTCTGAGCCTTGTCCATATTCTCTCGACATCGTGATTATCGACGAAATTATACAGTCTCATATCCTTAAGGCCGAGTTCGCCCTCCTGCCTTCTGACGGTATGAGCGATCTCGAAATAATTATGGTCGTTGTGTGCGCTGTACAGTGCCTTATGCAGATGATAGTTCGTTACGGAATGAAGCGTAGAGTCGTTCGCCCACCTTGAATAATCGCCGTGGATGACTTCGCCCATCAGCCAGAAGTCTTCCTTGACCTGATCAGCCAGCCATCTCAGCGACTTCATGAAGTCAAAGTCCAGCACATCCGCAGCATCCAGCCTGAGTCCGTCTATATCGAACTCGCTCACCCAGTAACGCACGGTGTCAAGCAGATAATCGCGTACTTCCGGGTTCCTCTGATTGAGCTTGACGAGTAAATTATATCCGCCCCAGTTGTCATATGAGAATCCGTCGCCGTATTCATTGTCTCCCCAGAAGTTCACATTGCAGTACCAGTCCCTGTAACGCGAATTTTCCCTGTTCTCGAGAAGATCTCTGAAGGCGAAGAAATCCCTTCCGGTATGGTTGAATACTCCGTCCAGGATGACCCTGATGCCGCTCTCGTGACAGATGCGCACATACTCCTTCAGGTCTTCATTGGTGCCGAGACGGTTGTCCACGGTGCGGTAATCTGTTGTCTCATAACCGTGCCCGACCGACTTGAAGAGCGGACCTATATACAGCGCATTGCAGCCGAGGTCCCTGATGTGTCCGATCCACGGGATCAGGTCATTCAGTCTGTGCACCGGTTCACCGTAGTCATTCTGCATAGGTGCTCCGGTGAGTCCGAGGGGATATATGTGATAAAAAACTGCTTCGTCATACCAGCTCATTTATTAACTATTTTCCTTTCGATTGCTTTTGCTGAATTGTTCCTTTCGGTTAAGGTACATTAATAAGTATAGCTCAATTCGTCAAGGTCAGAAAGACCTGACGGGACATCTTTATTTTACACCGGAAAGCAGAGCTCATTACGGCCGTTTTTTTCTGTGAACACTGTTGAACGGTGCATCACTTTGTGGTAGCCTAATTCTCGTGCATCTGCACTTGCTAAGGGTTTTTTGACGGAGGAAAAAAGTGGATTACAAGCAGATACTTAAGGGGATTCTGGATATCGGAGAAAAGATGATAGACAGCGGCGCCGAGATAGACCGTGTTGAGGACAGCATGTACCGTCTCTGCCGCAGCTATGGCTTTATCAATGTCAACTGCTGGGTCATATCTTCAAACATCCAGGCAACAGTAGAGACGCCTGACGGCGACATATTCACTCAGATACGCCATGTTCCGGGCGGCGAGATGAACTTTGACAGACTCGATTATCTTAACAATCTGTCCAGAAAGGTATGTGCAGACACACCTGATGCGCCTGAACTGAGAAGACGGCTTGATGAAGTCTTAAGCCGCCCCGCTCAGCCTAAATGGCTGCATTACCTTGCAGGTGTTCTCGGCGGCACGGGATTTGCGGTTTTCTTCAACTGCGATCTGACCGACAGCATAGTTGCGCTGCTTGCATCTCTCATCATAGTTGCGATGGGTGATGCGCTCGGCAGGATAGAAAACAATCCGCTCATATTCAATGCGATAATATCCTTCGTCGTGGAGGCGTTCATTATACTGTCCGTCCAGCTCGGGCTCGGCCACCACTACGGCAACATAACGGTCGGCGTCGTCATGCTCATGATATCCGGCATAGGTTTTACCAACGGCATCATCAATCTGCTTCACAGAGATACCCTGTCTGGGATCATCAACATTTCAAAGGCAGTGCTCGGAGCCACAGGAATAGCGATAGGCATCGCTTTGCCTATCCTCCTCATGAAGGGGGTGATGTAGCATGATGGAACTCGCACCTAGTCTCGCAGTCCAGCTCATATCATGTACAGCCGCCTGCGTGGGCTTTGCCTACTGGTTCAACGTCAAGGGCATCCAGATCCTGTATTCAGGCATCGGAGCATTCTGCACATGGCTCGTATATGCTGTTCTGTATAACGCAGGCTACAGCAATTTCCTCGCTACGCTTGTAGGTTCGATATTCGTCGCAGGCTATGCGCAGATAATGGCCCGTGTCAACAAGGCTCCGGCCACAATATTCCAGACTATATGTGTCTTCCCTCTCGTGCCGGGACCTAATCTGTATTACATGATGTACGGCATAGTAATGGAGATGCATCATGTCGCCAGAAGCGAGGCTGTCACGCTGGTAGTCACCTGCCTCGGAATAGCACTCGGCTTCATAGTAGTAGAGATCATAAACAGATATGTGAACAAGGCAGTAGCTCAGATGAGATCAAGGCAGTAAAGCCGCCTGAACCGGCTTAATAAAGCAGCTCCGGGAAATATCCCCGGAGCTGTTTTGATGTTATTTCCTGTGCAGACAGGCTGCTCAGAGCATTACTGGAAGTCTGTATGAAGAGTATCACAGTAAATGCATCTGTATTTTCTTGCTTCTCTGTCTGCGAGCCTGAACTTATGCACTATTCCCTCTTCGACTGATGTTATGCAGCGCGGGTTACGGCATCTGATCACATCCGTGAGCACTTCAGGCAGCTCAAGATGGATCTTTTCAAGCAGCTTTCTGTCCTTGATCCTGTTGACTGTAATATTCTCATCCATATATCCGAGCGTGTTGCAGTCGATAGGAATGTCGCCGTCGATCTTGATGATGTCCTTGCGTCCGTATTTTGTGCTTTCCACTCTCTGGATGATTGCTACAGTGCAGTCAGCCTTGTCGAGCTTGAGAAAACTGTATATTTCCAGGCCTGTTCCGGCCGTAATGTGGTCTATTACATATCCTGTATTTACACCGTCAATATTCATTGCCGACCTCCTATTTCAATCCCAGCAGATACAGTATCAGCGCCATACGGATGTATTTGCCCATCAGAGCCTGATAGAAATAGCACGCTCTCGGGTCATCGTCTACATCCTTGGCTATCTCATTCACCCTCGGCAGAGGATGGAGTATGGCAAGGTCTTCCTTAGCCGGCTCGAGCATATCCCTTCTCAGGATGAAGCTGTCCTTGAGCCTTATATAGTCCTCTTCATTGAAAAATCTCTCTCTCTGGACTCTTGTCATGTACAGGATGTCCAGTTCAGGGATCGCTTCGTCGAGTGACCTCACCTCTTTCCACTCTACTCCGGCTTCATCGAGCGTTTCCTTGATATAGTCAGGCAGCTCCAGCTCTTCCGGGGAGATCATGACGTATTTTATACCGTCATATCTCAGAAGAGCGTTGATCAGAGAATGAACGGTTCTTCCGAATTTCAGGTCTCCGCACATCCCTATCGTATATCCGCCGAGTCTGCCCTTCTTGCGGTGTATTGTCATGAGGTCGGTCAGAGTCTGTGTAGGATGGAAATGTCCCCCGTCTCCGGCATTTATTACCGGAACCGATGCATACTGAGCTCCGACGAAAGGCGCACCCTCCTTCGGGTGTCTCATAGCTATGATATCTGCATAGCAGCTGGCCATTATGATCGTATCGGCAACGCTCTCACCCTTGGATGTCGAGCTCGAGGATGCCTGGTCAAATCCCAGAACATTGCCTCCGAGTTCCATCATGGCCGCAGTAAACGAAAGCCTGGTACGCGTGCTCGGCTCAAAGAAGAGCGTCGCGAGTTTCCTGTGTGCGCACATATCCTGATACTTTTCCGGATCGGCGATTATGTCATCTGCGATCTCTATCAGGTGATCGATCTCAGCAGCTGTCAGATCAGTTATGTTGATAAGATTCTTATGGTCTCCCATCCTTAAGTCTCCTCCCGTGTTTTAAAATCTGCATTATTGTAGCACACGATCAGCGGATTTTCGTGTGTACATCAAGGAGAAATTTGCTTTTATTGACTTTTTCGGAAATATACTTACTTTGATTCGAAGATCTCGACAATCGTTTTCTCCGTTCCGACCATTCCCGGTGATGCGATGAGACCCATGTTCCTCATCGTATCTTCAGGAGTCTTTCCGTTGATGCCGTGCTCATTGTAGATGTATACACCGTTCATGGCAAGATCGACCGACTGATATGCCGCATCAACTGCAGCGATCCCTTTCATCGTGCAGCCCTGATTGCCTCCGTCGCAGATCATGCCTGTAATGCTGCTGGCCATGTTGTTTAGAGTGTGTGCCATCATCTCTACAGTGCCGCCCCTGAGATATACAAGAGCACAGGCCATTCCTGATCCTGCAGCAATGGCGCAGCCGCAGAACGCGGACAGCTTGCCAGAGTATTCCTTGATGTATGTGCATACAAGATAGCTGAGAGCCGTCGCTCTGAGAAGCTGCTCCATCGAGTAGTGGTTGACGCAGTATGCAGCGTAAAGCGGCATGGTTGCTATGATTCCGTGCGCGCCTGATCCGGTGATGCTCATCGCAGGTTTGTCGAGTCCGATGACGCGGGCTTCGATCGCGCCGTTGCACATCAGCGATGCAGTCTTCTGCTCATCATCCGATACCAGCTTGCCCCCGTTTTTCTTCCTGAGCATCGGCCCGAAGGTCGTCTTATCGCTCTCGAGGCCGGTCATCAGAAGAGCCAGATTGGTTACATAAGCTTCCCCGATGAATGTGATCTCTTCAAGGTCGACAGTATCTGCATATTCAACGAGCTCCGCAAGAGTATATCTGTGGATAAGCTTGTCCTCCGATGCGCTCTTGCTGACAGCGTCCCTGATAGAGCCGGTCACTACGCTTCCGTCACCTGCCGCACCATCTTCCTCTGCAGCAGCTTCACCGCATACGACCTCGCCGTTCACAGTGATGCAGACTATGTTGGTGTGTGAATCTCTTATTGTGACAACTGCCTTGTCCTCCGTTGTCTCGACCGTCGCCTCAATGAATATGCGGCTTGTGATGCCGCTCATCGATACGGTGACAAGTCCCTCATCCACCAGCGCAAAAGCAGCTTCGTTGTCTTCCGGTGTAACGCCGGCGAGTGACTGCAGTCCCTTTTCGGCATCTCCTGCCACATAGCCGAGTGCTGCAGCGTACATGCTGCCCACCTTGCTGCTGCCCGGTATCCCGCATGTGAACGCATTCTTGTACATGCCGCTGTTCATAGCGACATGAACGCATTTGAGATCTCCGTGAGTGTATGATTTTGCTTTGGCTACCGAAAAAGCTATAGCTCCCGGTTCAGTTACCCCCAGAGCCGGCTTCATGTCATCTTTAAGAAGCTTTGTAAGTTCGTGCATAATAGTCCCTCCGCTACCTGTCTGATGTTAAATCCGAAAATCAGTCGATATCCTTCTCGTAGTTCAGAACCGCACCGGTCTCAGCGTCGATATCGAATTCATATTCAACGCCGCCCTTATAGAATTCAACCTCATATACCTTGCGGCCGTCTTCATAATCCAGTTCGACTTTCTTGATAAGGTCTACCTGGTCCTTCTTAAGCTGAACATGCTCAAGAGCCTTGCCGAGCGCTTCTTCCTGTGTAAGAGTTCCGCCTGCTACGTTTGACATCATCTCATCGCTTAATTTTTCAAATTCTGCCATTGCTTTTTCCTCCTTATTACTTAGATATTATCAAGTCTCTGTCTATCTATAAGCTCGGCAAATAAGCCGCTCTTTAAGATCAGTTCATCATATGTCCCCTCTTCAACTATACGCCCCTGGTCCATGACCAGTATGCGGCTGCAGCTGCGTATGGTCGAAAGCCTGTGCGCTATCACGATACGTGTGCAGTCAAGCTTGTCGAGCGCTTCGGATACCTTCTTCTGTGTAAGATTATCCAGTGCGGAAGTGGCTTCGTCAAATATAAGTATCTGCGGCTTGACAGCTATCGCTCTTGCTATCATGATACGCTGCTTCTGCCCGCCTGATATGCCGCCCTGGCCCTCTGAAATAATCGTCTGCATTCCCATAGGCATGTTTCTGATATCATCGGCGATCCCGGCGATCTCAGCCGCTTCCCATGCGTCATCAAGGCTCATCTGAGGATTGGAGATCGAAATATTTGAAAATATATCGCCCTGGAACAGGCTGCCGCTCTGGGTCACTGTACCGATGCAGTGTCTGAGAGAGCTGAGTTCAAGGCTCGTGATGTCCCGCCCGTCAAAATACACTGCCCCTATCTCAGGAGTCTCGAATCCGAGAATAAGGCGTATGAGAGTGCTCTTACCGCAGCCGCTCGTTCCGACGATCGCTACATAGTCTCCCGCATTGATTTTGAGGTTCATGTCGCGGATGACATAAGGCGTGTCAGGCTCGTATCTGAACGACACGTTGGAAAGCTCGATGTTTCCGTCGAGCCTGAGAACTGCGCTCCTGTTTTCGGATGCTTCCGGCTCTGCCTCGAGGATCGGCGAAGCCATTTCAAGAACAGGCCTGAGTCCGGTAACAGAAAGCCCTACTCCCGCAAGCGAGGTGAATGCCGCGGTGACTGCACCGAAGGCTGTGTTGAAAGCTATATATTCTGACGGCGATACTCCGCTGACAGTTGCAAAATAGAAGAGCATGACCGTTCCGGCAAGCGATATGAGTGTGGTGATCGCGCTCCCGCCGCGTATGATCGCCGGCGGATTGTACCGGAGAGCAGCCTCTTCTGCATATGAATTGCCCCATTTTGCGAAGGCACGCTTTTCCGCACCCGCCAGGCGTATCTTCTGTACACCGCTTATGATGGAGAAACTTATGCCGTCCTTGACCGCATCCTTTTCCATGATCCTGCGGCTCTGACGTATCTGGGCAAGCGCTGTGAGAGTTCCTACCGCTGAACCTGCGAGGATGATCAGCAGAGCAGGTCCCACCAGTGCCGGCGCATAATGGAATATCTGGCCGATATACAGGAAAGACAGTACAGCCGAAAGCCCCATCGAGAAGACATTTCCGAGCACCTGTCCGCAGAGGTTTCCGACCGCGCTGTATCTGCTTGCCAGCTCGCCTGAAGTGAACCTCCGGAAGAATCCCGCAGGAAGACTCATGACGCGCATCATCATGGCAGCATCAAGTGAGAAGGACGTCTTGATCTCAAGGCGGTCCATGATAAGCTGCCGCCCTATGGTGATGAGCCTGGATGCCAGAAGCACGGAAATCATGAATGCTGCCGTACCTGCCAGAAGTGACAGGTTCCTGCTTTCGAGGACAAATCCCGTAAGTGCACGTGTGATGTTGGTCATCATCATGCCGAGGCATGTCACAGCAAACGAAAGCACGAGCAGGAGCAGATAGTCTCCCGCATCAAGGCATTCTCTCAGATAGTTGAACAGATCTGCTACAGTCAGTTTCCTCAGAGGAAGCTGACGGTAGAAACAGACAGCCTCTTCCCTGAAACGGGCAGCTGTTCTGCTGTTCAGGCGTTCAGGCTTGCCTGTCAGCGGGTCATGATAGCTGTATCCGCTGAAAAGCCTCGGCAGCAGGGCCACAGCCTTGCCGTCTTCAGCACGGAACGCCAGCACCGGTCCCATCGAATCGCGGTACCAGCCTTTTTCGAGCCTGATATTGCGTCTCATCATTCCGTGCTGACGCAGAGAGTAGTCAAGCTGCTCATCAGGATCGGTTATTTCATCAGGTATATCTACACTGTCAAAGTGATAATAATTCAGGATCTCATCGATCGCTCTTTCCGTGATAATGTGGTTGTCGTCAAACTGAAATGAATCATTGTTACCCATCACAGCGGATGCGATGTGATGCAGGGAGTCGCCCATGGTCTTCTGATCCGACAGCCTGCGCTGAGATATCTGTTCATCAAACCAGCCCATAGTCTCCCTCCTTTCAGTCGCTCGTAACCAGCTTAGTATAGATACCGTTTTTCGATATCAGTTCTTCGTGAGTACCGCGTTCTGCGATCTTGCCGTGATCCATTACAATGATCTCGTCGCAGTCTCTGATAGTAGAAAGACGGTGCGCGATAACAATGCAGGTGATTCCCCTGTCCTTGACTGCTTTGACAAGCTCATACTCAGTCCTCGCATCGAGTGCCGAGGTCGCTTCATCCATTATAAGTATCGTAGGATCCTGCGCCAGAACTCGGGCGATCTCAAGCCTCTGACGCTGTCCGCCAGACAGGTCCCTGCCGTTTTCAGCCAGTTTGGAGCGGAATCCGCCTCTTCTGGCCATTATGTCATCATATATCTGCGCATCGCGCGCAGCCATGATCATCTCAAAGTCCTCGATGGACTTGTCCCACATCTTGATGTTGTCTGCGATGGTGTCATCGAACAGGACTATCTCCTGATCCACTACAGCTACAGAGCCTGTAAACACGCTTCTGTTGATCTCGCTTGCCGGCTTGCCGTCGAACAGTATCTCGCCGCTCCACGGACGGCATATGCCCGATATGAGTTTCGACACAGTGGACTTTCCGCATCCCGAAGAACCTACAAGAGCAACGCTGCCCCCCTGCTTTACATGCATGCTGAAGTCGGTGATCAGAGGATCAGCCAGGCGCGAATACCCGAATGTAACATTCTTTACTTCGATATCACCTGAGAGCTTCGAATAATCTTCTTCCTCCTTATATGGGGCATCTGAAAGCGCAGGGTCATTAGGATACTGCATTACGTCCTCCACGCGCTCCATTTCCGTGCGCATCTCCTGCAGGCTCTGCCCTGCTGAGATTATTTCCTCCGCAGGTGCCATGAATGAATTCATGAAGCCCTGGAACATCATGATCGCACCAAGGCTGAACTTTCCCTGCATCGTCAGGAACACGCCGGTGCTGAGAACCAGTGCGCTGGCCAGGTCAGACAGGAAGAAAGGAACAGCACCGAGGTAGCGGTTCATGCGTGCAAATCTCACATTCTGCGCATTAACCGATGCCTGGTATCCTGCCCACTTTCTGAAGAATCCCTTTTCAGAGCCGCTGGCCTTGATCGTCTCGATCATCTGAATACCGGACACTGTCGCAGCAGCGAGCTTTCCGGCATCGCGCATCTTGACGCGGGTTATATTTATCCTTTTGGCTGAAATAATCTGTGAAACGATCAGGTTAAGTATTATCGATGTGACACCTATCATGGTCAGAGTCACGCTCCAGCGGAGCATGAGCACGAAATACAGGACCATCATCAGGGTGTTCAGTATAAGCGGCGAAAGTGTATTAACGAGCACTGACGCGATCGACGCATTCGAACTCTGCCTCGACAGGATGTCCCCTGCAAGGCGCTGAGAGAAGAATTCCATAGGAAGATGCAGTATCTTCCACATGAATTCACTGCTTCCGACTACGTCCATCTTGCCGTTGATCCTGAGCGTATAGACGGCAAGGATCCAGCCGGCCGTCACCTGCAGCACGCCGAAAAGTATCATGATCCCGAGGAACGGGAATAACAGCTCACGGTTCTCTCCCGTCAGCAGATGGTCCATGAAGAACCTCGAGAACGCAGGATTGATCATTCCGAACAGTGCGCCTGTCAGGGTCGCGAGCATCATAAAGGCCATCGCCGACCCGGTTCCTCTGAGCCTTGCACCTGCAAATTCAAACACGCTCTTAGGCTTGCCGGACGGTCTGAAGTTCTGTCCCGGGATCATCTGTATGCAGACGCCCGTAAACGCACTGTCAAGCTCCTCGAGTGTCACTTTGACATTTCCTCTCGCCGGGTCATTGATAAGAGCATACTTGCCGCGGAATCCAGTCAGCACTACAAAATGGTTGAAGTTCCAGTGAAGAATGCACGGCAGCACGATGTCACTTCTGAGGACATCCGGCTCGCAGCGGATACCGTCTGCTTCAAAGCCGTATTGTCTTGCCGCCATAAGCATGTTCATGGCATTGGATCCGTCGCGCGAGACCCCGCAGTCGATGCGGACCTGTTCAAGCGGCACCCACTTGTTATAGTAAGCCATTACCATAGCAAGACAGGCCGCTCCGCATTCGAGGGCTTCAAGCTGCATTATTACAGGAACGCGTCTGCGGTGTCCTGTTTTTGTGATGTACGCCTTTTCTTCGGACATCATCTATCCCCTCAGTTGAACAGAAGACTCAGCACCTGAGTCTGATTGAATACTACACGGACATCGTATGTGCCGTCAGCGAGTGTTGTAGGAGCAATGGCGAATATCCTTCCGCTGTCGTCTTTTCCGACACTGGCTACCCTGGTCTCGGTCTCGCCTGCGGTGACTTTCATGCCGCTGTCCACATTTTCGGCGATCTGTTCATCGTCAAAATATATATGCATATTGCCGTTCGAAACCTGAGCAGTTCCGCTGGCAAAGCTGTCAAAACTTGCAACAGCGCTCCACACCAGCATGCCGGTCAGGAGCAGAATGATCGCAGCAAGAATCAGCCACACCGAAGGGCTGGTCACATGCATGTAATCATTAAGTTCCTCAGGAGATGAGATCGTCTCAAGACTTTTCTCTCTGAACAGTTTACCTTCCATATATTTCACCTGCTGAATCTGTAAATGCATTATTATGTCCATTATAAAACAAGGGCACTGTATCTGCCAGTATTCAGCAAGAACAATGCCATCATGCTTCTATTGAGGGATTAAAGAATAAAAAAAACGGCTTGTTACAGCCGTTGTCTTGGTAGACCGCTCCCTACTGTAGCAGAACCTTCGCTGTCAAAATAATGTACTATACCTGCTGCTTCTTTTGAACTCAATTTCCCTTTCCTGCCTGAATAATTTAGCATGATCAGGAAATGATCGTCATACAGATATATCCTGTCTATCAGGGTGTTTACAAGCATTTTCTGATACTGGATATTATCGAAATCTCCATCACGTATCATAACCAGAAAATCTCTAATAATCGCAGGATCCAGCTTTGTCTGCTTGGCTTCTTCTTTCTTCATCTGCCGCTTAAGCTCGGAAAGTTCCTGTTCTCTCTGTTTTAGCCGCTCTGCTGCTCTTATAGAATTAAGGCCTTCTTCAATCTGATCCAGAAGCCTTTCTATTTTACTTTCTGTGCTTTTGATCTCATCACGGAGTCTGATCAGTTCAGGGCTCTCTTCATCTATTTTGTTCTGTGCAATAACAGCCTTAACTACTTTATCTATGACCGCGTCAGAAAGCAGGCTTCTGCACGTCTCAAGCACAATTGGCTCAAGATGGTCCTTACGTATATTCTTTTTATCACATGTTTTGGGAGCATGTGTGCAGGTGTAGTATCTGTATGTAGTCCCATGCCGTGAAGTGCCTGAGGTGCCTATCATCAAAGTTTTACAATGGCCGCAGTATAACTTCCCGGAAAGAATGTAATCCTCTATTGCCGGCCTGTGTCCATGTGTACGGTTCTTTCTTACCTCCTGCACTTCATCAAACAGCTCATCACTCACTATCCGGGGAATAGCATTTGGAAAGACTATGTCATCATACTTATATGTGCCTTTATACTTCTCATTCTTGAGAAGATTCTGAAAAGAGCTCTTTCCGAAGGGATTCCCTTTTCCGGTCCTGATCCCTCTGCTGTTGAGGTCATCCATGACTGACTTTGAGGTTTCTCCTGAAGCTATTCTCTCAAATATTTCTTTGACTATTGGTGCAGTCTTCTCATCTAGCTGATAGTAACCGTCCTCATCTATCCTGTAGCCATAAGTAAGACCGCCGCCATTATATTTGAACTGTTTTGCCCTCTGCCTCATTCCACGGACAACCTTTTCAGACAGCTGTCTGCTGAAATAGTCAGCATAGGACTCTATCATGCCTTCAGTTATGACGCCTGAACTGTCTTCTGCTATGAACTCTCTTGCAGAAACAACCTTGACTCCGCGGTCTGCAAGTATTTTCTTATAGTAGCCTGAATCATTCTTGTTACGTGCAAATCTATCCAGCTGGTATACAAGGATAACTTCAAAATTGCCATACTCGCTGTCATCTATCATTCTGAGGAAATCATGTCTCCTGTCAGTAGTCGCTGTCTGAGCACGGTCAATATATTCACGTATGACAAACATATCATGCTCTTCAGCATAATGTCTGCACTCATCAATCTGCCCTTCGATTGACATTTCATTTTGCTTATACGAACTGTATCTCGCATAGATGACTGCGTTCTTCATGGTTATTTCAATACTTCTCCCATGGCTGAAAGTGTTATCTTCTTATACGCATTGGTCTTATCATTAGGATGAGGTTCAATAGCAACTATTGTTATATCACCCTGACCCGGGCCGTAAGTCCAAAATATCCTGCCTGCTGCAGGAGTCCTGTTCTCCAGGTATGATTCCCATACTTTTTGCCCATAGCGCACAGAAAGAGAGGATATTTCATGTGAATTGAGCCCCGGATAACGGGGATCTTTTGCTAGCAGGACAAGCGCTTTTCCAATCTTTTTATATAGCTTTATTTCATCCTTGGTTGCGATTCCGGTATCAGCTTTGGTCTCAAGCTCTTCCCAGAATTCTTCCATTTCAGGGATTCCCATTCTAATCGTAAACATTGACTACTCCTCAAATTTAGAAAGATCTATCGCTTTTCCTGCCTTACCTTCCTTCATGTTCTCCATGGACTTGTCCATCATGCTGAGAGTATTCTCAGATACCCTGAACGGTTCCACCAATTCTCTTGGCTGCAGCATGATCCTGCCATCTGCATAATGCTCAACATGGTAGTATTCATAAGGGCTTTCTCGCAAAGTGAGACGTTTCTTAGAGTCTACTTTTGCATCGTATTCCCTGATTGCTGTGTTCATTTTCTTTTCCTCCTTATGTGGGTCAATGGGAAATCCCACATTAATAATACTTCCTTCTCTCCTCGCCGTCAAGCATATTGACAAGAATATATGTTCTATGTATACTGTAATACTCTTCTAAAGAGGCACAATATCGAGGATTGGAGGTGAGCAAAACATACACTCTTAACGACAGACAGATCCAGACAATTGTCAGGACGATCATGCCGGATCTCTACCTGTTTCAGAAGTATAGCGACTCATATGTATGTGAGGACAATGAAGATCTCGAAGCAGTGTACGGTACGGCAGAGGATGAGGAATCATCCAATGCCACGGGATCGCCGGGAGCTCTAGCAGCAAATAACTGATCGCCGCGGCGGTAGAAGCAGATTATCATTGACTGCTTCTATCATACATAACCCTCAGAAGGAGGCACTTTATATGAGAACTTATCTTTCATTTCGGTCCCCACTAGCCCTGCTTCTGTTTCTGCCATCGAGTGAATGTGTTCTCTCGTTTTCTAACACGGTCAGCAGCTTATCTTTGATAGTTGCTGACCGTTCCTCGATCTTGTGGTTACACTTGAGATCCCTCCTCAGGATATCTATTTTTTTGCTCAGTTCATCGCGTTTTGATCTGAACTCAGGTAGGTCTTCCGGCTTCGCACGGCGCATTTTGTTGTAAATCTTAGTGCGTGCGGCAGACAAATCTTTCAATTCAGAAGATATCTCCTCTCTGTCTGCGAGAAGATCTTCCATTGTTGAAACACCTTTTCTTTCCAAATATCTTGCCTGAGCACTTATCTCATCTGCCTTACGCAATTCCTCTTTCAGGATAGGACTCGTAGGTCTGTAACTGGTTTTGTCTGGCAGTATCCCAAGCTGATAGCAGTAGTACAGGTACAGTTTGTATAGATTGGTGCCCTGTATCATGCGCTCAATGAATCCCGGCTGTCTGTATTCCTGAGGCATTTCCGGCGGATATGTAACAACTGCATAAGGCCTTTCTGCAAAGCGACCTCTGGTATGAACTATTTGATCTGTGATACTTTCAGCAGTAAACCTCTCATCCAATGTATCCATTCTATTGTAATGATCCCGTCCCGGCATTTTTATACGCCAGTGTTTCTTGGTAAGATCCACCTGATACCCCAGTCTTTTAAGATATTTCTCGAAGCCATTCACACTCTTTGAGTTATTGACTGCATCAACGATATCCCGTCTATATATGTTATAAAGAGTATCTTTACACTGCTTTTCATCAAACCATACTGGTCTTGATGCTGCCTTGTGAGGATTCATAATAACAGATAGTCCATGTTCAATGCACAGTCTGTCACTGATATCGATCATTCTCTGCCGCTCTTTTTTGGAGTAGTTATACTTCTTTCCATCACGAAAGCTGACAGAATTAAAACAGAAATGGTTATGAATGTGATCCTTATCAAGATGAGTTGTAACTATGATCTGATATCGGTCTCCCCACATTTCTTTTGCAAGTTCAAGTCCGATCCTGTGACATTCGCCAGGAGTTATCTCGCCTGGTTTGAAACTCTGATATCCATGCCATGCAATGTATCCCGATGTCTTTCCAAACTGTTTCTTTGTCATGATCATCTGCTCAAAAGCTGTTTCTCTCATACAGTTTATGGTTGAAACATACTCCCCTTCAGCGGTAGCATCATCACGTCTGACATAATCTATGACATCAAAAAGCTCGCCGAGTTCTGCATCTTTGGCGATAGTTTTTTCAGGATTCTCAACATATTTAATGAGGTCTGTCAGCCTTCCGCTGACATGCCAGAGACTTGTTGTAGCCATTTTTATGCTCCATTCTGATCAGGAACTGCTGCATCCGTTAGTATTTTTCAGATGAAATTGGCTCAGGCTGAGTGAATTTTTCTATGATTCTCATTACAAGATTCTGAAGTTCATCTGCTCTTTCTGAGTAAAAGTCATGCAGAGCTGGTTCATATTCAAATTGTTTTGCTCTAATTCTGAGACGCCTATGGCACTCATAAAGTTCATTCATCTTGTCCCAGAACTGGTCTCCGGGAAGTGGTTTTGGTGACAATCCGAGGCAAAGCTGACGGATGAATTCATTGTCAGTGAGTCCGCAAAGTGCCGCATTATCTTTCAGTTTTTTATATTCTTCTTCTGAAAGCCTGATAGTTTTTCTGATTTTTTCTTCTCTATTTTTCATTTTTCTTGTATCCACAACGTGTCCACGCAGTTGTTTTCATCTCAATAATGACGGGGTCTGGGGGGTGTCCCCTCCCGGTAATTACCGGGAAATGGATTTTGGGTGCCAAAATCCGATGCTCGCTACACCATAGGACAAAGACAAATCGTAACCTACTCCTTACTTGCTTCTACATTTTATGATGCAAGTATATAAAAACGAACATATGTTTGTCAACAAGCGCATAGACTTACTATCAAAAAACCGCAGACGCTCTTGTCTGCGGATGTCTGCATATATTTTTAATAGAAACTTACATATGTAAAATCAAGGAAGCAATCGTTACTACAATTAATACAGTTAACACCGAAGCAGCTGTACCTATCCCTATCCTTATATACTCAACTGCTTTCTTTTGAGATTTTACCCATGGCAGTCGGTCTCTTATCCCAAGATAATTGCCAAGATATAATGTCGGCACAATGAAGAGCAAGAATGTTGCTATGTCATAGAATCTGTTCTGTGCAGGAGTGTACTCTGGATTCTTTGCTACTGCAAAGAATCCTAATGATATGAGCAGCGTATACCATGCCATAGCTGCCCAGAAATATAAAGGCCTCCCTGACCTGAATCCTGGTAGTTCTCTTATTGGGAATGGCAAACGAGACAAAAGTCTCTTGAGTAATCCATCCGAATCAGACTGCGACTCTGTATATATCTCAACTTCAACATGATCTTCTTCAGCTTTATAATAATTCCTCAAGGCAAGCTTGAGCCTTTGCACATTCTGATATCTGTTCTCCGGATCAATAGATGTAGCACGCTTAATCACCCGGGACAATTCGCCACTATACATATTCTCAGATGGAAACATCCCTGTCAGCATTTTGTTCATAAGAACACCAAGTGCATATATATCAGTGCGTTGGTCTGACTGTCCGAATCCATATTGCTCAGGAGCAGCGTATTCTTCTGTACCAATAAGATCGGTATCGCGTTTGCGTCCGTGAACAACAATTTTCGAGGCATCAAAATCTATAAGGTATACTTTCCCTTCGTTATCAATGATAACATTTGAATCCTTGATATCACGATGCACAATTTGAGGGATGTTTGAGTGAAATGGCCATAGGATATCACACAGATCAGATATTACTCCTATAGTTTCTCTAACCGTGAATGTTTTTTCCTCAAGAAGTTCTTCTACACTATGTCCACTTATATAATCTTCGATAACTATCAGAGAATCATCTGCCTCAATCAGTTCCTTTATTACAGGTACTCCCGGATAGTGATTCTCTTTTATCAGGTCAAATACTGTACGATCATAATGCCTCAAAGTTTTTTTAACATAAACTTTGCCGGTATCAGTATGTTGCACCAGCTTCACTCCATGCCGCTCATTGACGGACGCAATTTCTTTGTAGAATGATAGTCTCAGTTCTTCTTGAAGGTTCATAAGATCTTGTTTTCATAATACAGTTCATCTGGAACGTTTTGATTACTTTTGCTATTATCATAACACAAACCTATCTTGTGAGGTGAGCAATGGAACAGGATACAACAAGATCATTGTCAAGAAGACTTCAGGGAATCAGAGATGATACCGATGGAGAGAGATTTATCAGAGACCATTCAGATACTGAAAAACTCCATGGATTCCTTAACAGGCTTATGGCAGAACAGGAAATCACTATTCCGGAATTGATTGACGCAAGTGGTGTGAGTAGAAATTACATCTATAATATTCTGAGCGGAGAACGATCCAAACCCAGCCGTGATAAAGTCATTGCGATTTGTATCGGTCTTCAGGCATCTTTTGCTCAGATAAACAGAGCTCTCGAACTTGTTAAGCACTCTGCTCTGTATCCACGTGATGAAAGGGATGCAAGAATTGCTATCGCGGTTAATCAAGGAGTGAAAACCGTTACTGAAGTAAATCTGATGCTTGAGAGGAACGGATTAAAGCCGCTGGATGTTTAGTGAACAAAAGCGATTGGTATTTACAGGCGCGGATGGTTCCGCGCTTTTTTCGTGCTGTCAGCACACCAACTTTCTGCAGGAAGAACTATTATTATTTCATAGATTACTTATCTCCATCATGAAGATAACGAGAATAAGGCATCAGAAACAAAGCAGTTCAATGGTCCGGAACGTATTTAATGATATCTTCCACTTTGCACTGATATATCTCACATAAGTCATTTAATGTAACTGTGCTGATTGGAAGATTGTTGCGAATACGGTTAATCGTAGAGCTGCTTATATTATATTTTGTTATCAGCTGATAAGTACTGATACCTGTACGTTTTCTTGTTTCCTCAAATGGCTCGAAAGTGATCATGACATCAAAGCGCCTCCTAAGGAAACTGTATTTTGATGTCCGTTTATTGACTATAGTCAATAAAACGACTATAGTTTTAGTAAGCTATCATTTGAAAGTGAGGTATTCATATGGCAAAAGAGAAAATGACAATATGTAAGCATTGCGGAGCTGAAATCGCTGCAGGTGCAAAGACTTGTCCAAAGTGTGGAGGTAAAAACAAAAAGCCAATTTATAAGAGAGTTTGGTTCTGGATTCTGGTAGCAGTGCTTGTATTAGGTATAGGTGGTGCAGCCGGCGGCTCCGGTGGATCAGATGATTCCAGTACTGCCAGCAGCACTGAACAGTCAGAAGCAGCTACTGAAGAAAAGCAGGAGGAACCTAAAATCGAATATCAGGATGTTTCAGTAGAAACATTATTCGAGGAATTGGATAATAACGCTATGAATGCAAGCGATAATTACAAAGGACAGTATCTTTCAATAACTGGAGTTCTTGGTACAATCGATTCTAATGGTTCATATTTCGCACTCGAATCAGACAATGATAACTACATGTTCCAGAGTGTAACTTGTTACATAAAGAATGATGAGCAGCTTGAAAAGGTAAAGACTCTCTCAAAAGGTGATACCATTACTGTAAAGGGCAAAGTAACCGACGTTGGTGAAGTGCTTGGCTATTATCTTGATATAGACTCAATAGAATAGCCGATTTGGCGGTTTTTATAATGGCATGGTGGTTTTTCTCCATCATGCCATTTTTCTTTTTTTAATCGAAGATTTACTTAATAGTGTATAAACAGCAGTTATGAACCCCTTGGAATTACATCTTTACAGACTTAGTAAAAATCCATTATTTGATCTGCCGGTGTCTCTATGGCTGCAGAAATGATATCTATATTCTTTTGTAAAACAATAATAGGAAACACGAAAAAAACGGCCTCAGCCGTTCTTTCCGTCTGCCTTCAGAACCATCTCCTGGTGGCATAACCACCTCGGTAGAAGTAAAGGTTCGGATAGGTCTGTCTTGGTAGCGCATTGGGGAATCGAACCCCAGATTCCGCCGTGAGAGGGCGACGTCTTAACCTCTTGACCAATGCGCCATATTATGCGCTGATTTGCTCAGCGCAAGTGTTATTATAGCGGACTGAAACGTGTTTGTCCAGCATTTTTTTATTTTTTCACTCTATACGTCTGTCAACTGATTTTCCGGCTGTACCTACTGCATTTGCCGGGCAGACCTGTATGCACAGATGGCAGCCCACGCAGAGCTTGCCGATCAGTTTAGGCCTGCGCTTTTCGGCATCGAACTTGATGGCCTGATGGCCTCCGTCCCTGCAGGATATGTAGCATCTGCCGCAGCCGTTGCACAGTTCCTCATTGAATACCGGGAAAACAACAGTGTCACGCTCTATGCTCTGATGGTCGACTACAGTTGTGCTCGCAGCTCCTATCAGACTGCTGAGCGAAGTGACATTCTTGCACTTCATGTACTCAGCAAGGCCCTCAGTGAGATCGGATATTATCCTGTATCCATACTGCATGACAGCAGTTGTCACCTGAAGGCTTCCGGCTCCAAGAAGCAGGAACTCGAGTGCATCCTGCCAGGTTTCGATCCCGCCCATTCCGCTGATGTGAAGGCCCTTAAGCTCTTCGCAGCGCGACATATCCGAGATAAATCTCAGCGCTATCGGTTTAACTGCAGGCCCTGAATATCCGCCGACTATCGACTTGCCGTGGACTGCAGGCTCAGCTACAAGAGTATCTATGTTGACACCCGTGATCGAATTGATCGTATTGATTGCTGAAATACCATCGGCGCCGCCTCTCTTTGCCGCCAGTGCCATCGGTACTATATCTGTTACATTAGGTGTGAGCTTGGCGAGAACCGAGAGATTAGTCCCTCTCTTGACTGCTCTTGTGAATCTCTCGATCAGCTCTTCTGACTGCCCTATGGTCACGCCGAGAGAGTCAGATTCCATGTTAGGACAGGAGAAGTTGCATTCTATCAGAGATGCACCGGCCTTTTCGCATTTCTCAGCAAGGCTGGTCCACTCGTCCTCATCCTGGCCCATGATAGAAGCGATGATGACCTTGGTCGGGAATTCTTTTCTGAGCTGCCTGAATATCTGCATGTTCTCCTCGACACTGTGGTCGGAGAGCTGCTCAATATTCTTGAACCCAAAGAATGCATTTGAATGATTCTTGACTGAAGAGAATCTCGGCGAGGTCTCATGCTGCGGGAAGCTGCATATAGTCTTGAAGGATACCCCGGCCCACCCTTCTTCAAATGCGCGGCGGCACATGTCATATGTACTGCCGACTACGGAGGAAGACAGCAGGAAAGGATTCTCCAGCCTGACACCGCATATTTGAGTTGAGATATCAACTTCTTCAGTAAGATGTTCAGGAAGCAGCCTGGCATTATCGCGAACAGCCATCATAATATCACGGATCTCCACCTGGCCGCCGGCTTCTGTGATGATGCACGCCTTCTCGCAAGGCGCGTTGCAGTATGTGCAGTCAGTCGTTCCCAGGCGGGATGCTGCACCGAGGTAATTGCCGAAATAAAGTGATTTCAGAATATCTCCGGTTCTGGCCCCCTGCGGGCAGGCACGGTTGCATACCGGATCATGGCAGATCAGGCATTTGCTGACTTCCGCCTCGTAAAATCTGTACCTGATGTCTTCATAGTTCTTCATAACCGGGTCCCCCCGCCTGTGGCTGTCTGCTAATCGTGAAATGCCCTTGTCGCTCTGACGGCTCTGTGCCATCCTGCGAGCTTTTCTTTTCTCATCTTCTCACCGAGGCCCGGCTTGAATGTGCGCGAGATCTTCTTGCTGGCTACGATGTCTTTAAGATTCTTGTAGTAGCCGACTGCGAGTCCTGCAAGATATGCTGCTCCGAGAGAGGTCGACTCGATGGACGCGTATCTGACGATGTTTACATCAGACACATCTGCCTGGAACTGCATCAGAAGATTGTTCAGAGCCGCTCCGCCGTCAACTTTGAGCACCGATATTTCCTTGCCTGTATCTGCTCTCATTGCTGAAAGAAGATCTTCATTCTGATAAGCCAGCGACTGCAGTGTCGCTCTGACTATATGAGCCTGTGTCGTACCTCTGGTGATGCCGAACATGGCGCCTCTTGCCTCAGGGTCCCAGTACGGGGCTCCGAGTCCTACGAACGCCGGCACGACATATACTCCGCCCGCGCTGTCTACGGATGCAGCCATCTCTTCTGATTCAGGAGCGCTCTCAAAGAACTTGAGTCCGTCTCTCAGCCACTGGACTGCTGCGCCGCATACGAACACCGAGCCCTCAAGTGCATATGTGACCTTTCCGTCAAGGCCCCATGCTATTGTGGTCAGAAGCCCGTTCTTCGATTCGACCGGTTTATCGCCTGTGTTGAGAAGTAGAAAGTTTCCTGTTCCGTATGTGCTCTTGACATCGCCGTCATTGAAGCATGCCTCGCCGAACAGAGCCGCCTGCTGGTCGCCGGCCGAGCCTGTGATCGGGATCGGTCCGCCGAACAGCTCGGTTATGGTATCTCCGTAATGCGCTGAGCATTCCACAGGTTCAGGCAGCATGCACATAGGGATATCCAGAAGGCCGCACAGCTCTTCGTCCCACTTCAGAGTATTGATGTCAAAGAGCATCGTCCTGCATGCGTTGGAGTAGTCCGATACGTGCGCCTGTCCGCCCGTCATCTTCCATATGAGCCAGCACTCGATGGTCCCGAATAGGAGCTCTCCGCGCTTTGCCCTTTCTCTTACGCCCGGAACATTGTCGAGTATCCAGGCCAGCTTGGTTCCGCTGAAATACGGGTCTGCAAGGAGGCCTGTCTTGGCCCTGATCATATCTTCGTGAGGCTTGAGCCTGACGGCATAGTCCGCCGTCCTCCTGCACTGCCATACAATGGCGTTATAGACAGGCTCTCCTGTCTCTTTATCCCATACGACTGTCGTCTCCCTCTGGTTGGTGATACCGATCGCTGCGATATTCTTGTATGTGAGGCCGGCCTTGAGAAGAGCTTCCTGAGCGGTACCCATCTGCGATGCCCATATCTCCATCGCATCATGTTCTACCCAGCCCTCGTGCGGAAATATCTGGGTGAACTCTCTCTGGGCGACGCTGATTATGTTTCCGCCTTTATCATAGATGATGGTTCTTGAACTCGTAGTGCCCTGATCGAGCGCCATTATGTACTGCTTCATCGGTAGCTCCTTTCTATACAAACAGCGACATTATTCCGTTGCTGATGTCTATCCCCTGTTCTGTGAGTCTCAGGCCGTCTTCATCGATAACGAGAAGGCCCTGCTTAACATACTCTTCGGCCTCCGCGCGGGCCTCGCTGAACACCTCGCTGAAGAGTTCCCGGGCATCCCTGCCGTCCGGCTCAGCGTTCAGCAGATATGCCGCCTCAGCCTCTTCATAAGTAATTCCCTCGCGCCTTCTCAGGCCTGTGAAAACAGCTTCGCTTATATTGTCAAAATCCGAATTGGTTTTCTCTTCCATTACAGGCAGCTGATCATCTGCCACCATGCTCAGATAATCCTCCAGGCTGTCTGTGTTCCTGTATCTGACGCCGCCCATGAACCCGCTTGCCCCGAGGCCAAGCCCTATATAGTTGTCGAGATTCCAGTAAAGCGAGTTGTGCTGCGACCTGTAAGGGCTGCGTTCTTCTGAGTCAGCCCTGCCGCCTGCTGCGAACCCCGGCCCCTCGCCCGGCCCTTCCATGCGGGCAAAATTACTTATCTCATAGTGTTCGTATCCCGACTCCCGGAGGAGAGCGATGATGCGGTGGTATGTCCCCCGGTCCTCTTCATCAGGTACCTCATGTATCTCGCCCCGCTCCGCCATATCGTAGAACGGTGTTCCCTCTTCAAGCTGGAGGCTGTAGCAGGATATGTGTTCAGGACCGAGTGCGATTATCTTTTTCGCATCCTCAAGCGCATCTTCAGGCGACTCGCCCGGGACCGAAAAAATCAGATCGAGGTTGATGTTATCAAATCCGAGCTCCCTTGCTATCGCAAAATCTCTGGCTACGTTCTCAGCCGTATGGATCCTTCCGAGCATGTGAAGCCTCACATTATCCATCGACTGCACACCCATCGACAGCCTGTTGATACCCATCGACCTGTACGCGATCAGTTTTGCCCGAACGACCCTGTCCTTGATGCCGAGCGTGCCCGGGTTGGCCTCGATGGTTATCTCAGCATCAGGCGCGATGTCAAAATTCCGCCTGACCGCCTTAACTATCAGCGACATCAGCGAGACATCCATTATCGACGGGGTCCCGCCGCCGAAGTACACCGTGCTGATAGGCCCGCTGTATTTTCTTCCGGCCAGCTCTATCTCGTGCATGAGAGCATTCGCATAGTCCCTGCGCACGCTCTCGTCAGCGTTAAAAGAAAGAAAAGCGCAGTAATTGCACTTCCTTACGCAAAACGGGAAATGTATATATAGTCCTGTTTTTCTGTTCATCTATCTTCCGTCATCGAGCTTCAGAACTTCAGTAAACGCCTCCTGCGGCACTGTTACAGTACCGAACTGGCGCATTCTCTTTTTGCCCGCCTTCTGCTTTTCGAGCAGTTTCTTCTTACGGGAAACGTCGCCGCCGTAGCACTTTGCAAGTACGTCCTTGCGGTAAGCCCTGACGGTCTCTCTTGCGATGATCTTCTGCCCGATAGCCGCCTGGATCGGAACCTCGAACTGATGTCTCGGGATTATATCCTTGAGCTTCTCGCATATGCCGCGGCCCTTGGCCATCGCCTCCTCTTCAGGAACGATGGTGCTGAGCGCGTCTATAAGCTCGCGGTTCAGGAGGATATCCAGCTTGACCAGCTTGGCCGGCTGGTATCTAAGGAATTCGTAGTCAAGGGACGCATAGCCGCGGGTCCTCGACTTGAGCGCATCAAAGAAGTCATATATTACCTCATTGAGAGGCATCTCGTAGTGGAGCTGGACTCTCGTTTTGGTCAGATACTCCATGTGGATCATGTTGCCGCGCCTGTTCTGGCAAAGCGACATGATGCTGCCTACGAATTCGTTAGGTGTCATGATATCGGCCTTGACTATAGGCTCTTCAATGTGAGCGATATCTACAGGGTTAGGCAGATTGGACGGGTTCTGGATATCGAGAACCGTGCCGTCCTTCATGACTACCTTGTAAACTACCGACGGTAGCGTCGTGATGACATCGAGATCGAATTCTCTTGCGAGTCTCTCCGTGATGACGTCCATGTGCAGCAGGCCGAGGAATCCGCAGCGGAATCCGTATCCGAGAGCTGCAGAATTTTCAGGCTCGAAGTTGAATGCCGCATCGTTGACCTGGAGTTTTTCAAGCGCATCCTTGACGTTCTCATACTTCTCGCCCTCTGCCGGGAAGATGCCGCAGTATACCATTGACTGCGCCTTCTTATATCCCTTGAGCGGAGCATCTGTCGGGTCGGCTGCAAGCGTGATGGTATCACCGACGCGCGCATCAGCGACCTGCTTGATGCTGCCGCAGATGTATCCTACTTCTCCGGCCTTGAGCTCGTCCGCAGGGACTGTGCCAGGTATGCAGTATCCTACTTCTGTTACCTCGTAGTTCTTGCCTGTGTTCATCATGCGAATGGTATCGCCCTTCTTCACACGGCCGTCAAATATTCTTGTGTAGATAATTACGCCTTTATAGCTGTCATAGTATGAATCGAATATGAGGGCTTTGAGCTTGCCGTCAGGATCGCCCTGCGGTGCCGGGATCGTTGCTACGAGCTTCTCCAGCATCTCGTCTATGCCCATGCCCGTCTTTGCGGATATCTCCGGAGCCTCGGACGCGTCCAGCCCGATGATATCCTCGATCTCAGCCCTGGCGTCGTCAGGACGCGCCGAGTCGAGATCCATCTTGTTCAGCACCGGCAGGATCTCGAGGTCCTCGTCGAGAGCAAGATAAACATTGCCCAGAGTCTGAGCCTCTACACCCTGAGTCGCATCAACGACGAGGACCGCTCCGTCGCAGGCCGCAAGAGACCTTGATACCTCATAATTGAAGTCGACGTGGCCCGGTGTGTCTATGAGATTAAGGATGTACTCCTGTCCGTCTTTGGCCTTGTACTGCAGCCTTGTCGTCTGCAGCTTGATCGTGATACCGCGTTCGCGCTCGATATCCATATTGTCAAGATACTGCTCCTTCATATCCCGCTTGTCTACAAGGCCTGTCTTCTCAATAAGACGGTCGGCCAGAGTCGACTTGCCGTGATCGATATGAGCAATAATACTGAAATTTCTGATGTTGTCTAAATAACTCATTCTGTCCTCGTTTGTATTGTTCTCAGAAGCCCCCGAATTGCAGTATTTGCATGCATTACAGCAGACATCATACTGCAGGGCTCATACATAGTTATTTTCGCATGCGGCGAACGCTCTTGTCAACTCGCCGCTGCCGCCCGGAACCCTTCATCACGCCCCGAAGAGGCCCTTTCGGATCCGACAATCCGGACAACATAAAAGACAGCCGGGAGACACTCCGGCTGCCTGGCGTATTTAACTTATACGCGGTGTGGGGACGGGTGAGATTACTTTGACATCTCGTTAAGTTTCTTAGCGAATCTTGCTACCTTTCTCGAAGCAGTGTTCTTGTGGTATGTACCCTTTGCAGCTGCCTGCATGAACTTCTTCTCAGCAACCTGGAATGCCTTCTTAGCCTCCTCAACATTACCAGTCTCAACTGCAGCAAGGAATGCCTTCTCAGCTTCCTTAACGTGTCCTCTGACTCTGATGTTGCGAGCTGTCTTCTTGTCGATAACTTTGATTCTCTTCTTTGCGGATTTAATATTAGCCATTAAATTTACCCCACTTTCATTAGTAATGTATTAATTCGCAACGGCTATTATACGATATCAGAATGCTTAAAACAACCCATTTATTAAATAATTCTTTTTATCTTAGAGATATATTTCAATATTTCGAATCCCAGCCGCCTCAGAAGCGCAAAACTCACTCCCACTCAACGCAAAATCAACGTTTCCGGCGCCTGAGGGAGTGAATGCTGAGGTGCGATCTCTCGTTTAATTCACTCCCACTCAACGCAAAATCAACGTCTCCGGCACCTGTGGGAGTGAACACTGAGGCGCGATCTCTCGTTAAATTCACTCCCACTCAACGCAAAATCAACGTTTCCGGCACATGTGGGAGTGAATGCCAAGGCGCGATTTCTCGTTTAGTTCACTCCCTCCTAACGCAAAATCAACGTTTACGGCGCGTCCGGGAGTGAATCTCACTAATTTACCGCGGGAGACCGGCGCCTATCTCAGCAAGACATAATAAACAGGCGCCCTCCGGAATCCCGAAGAGCGCCTCGCCTCACTAATATTCAATTACTTTCCGTACTTCTCGATCAGTCTCTTAAACCCCGGCATCGAGTTCTTGATGGTCTCATTGGCCACGCAGTATGCAAGTCTCAGGTATCCCGGGCAGCCGAATCCTGTTCCAGGTACGATCAGGATATTCTCCTCGTACTTGGCGGCTTCGGAGAATGCAAGGTCGTCTCCGTTCGGAGCCTTCATGAAGAGGTAGAAAGCGCCGTCCGGTTTTGCGCACTCATAGCCCATTTCTGTGAGGCCGTTGTACAGATCATTTCTGTTCTCGTCATATGCTACGAGGTCAGGCTCACAGTCTACGCATTCCTCTACGACTCTCTGTATCAGTGTCGGAGGACATACGGAACCGATTTCTCTTGCGGCGCCGGCTACTGCGGCATAGAGGACCTTGCCGTTAGCACACTTTGCAGGTATATATACATATCCGATACGCTCGCCCGGCAGAGACAGGCTCTTGGACCAGGAGTAGCATACGATAGTATTGTCATAAACTTCAGGGATGAACGTTACTTTGGCGTCCCCGTATACGAGTTCCCTGTAAGGTTCATCTGCAATGATGTAAATAGGATGCTCGTATTTGAGCTCCTTTTTCTTGAGTACAGCAGCGATCTTCTGCAGTGTCTCCTTGGTATAGACAACTCCGGACGGGTTGTTCGGCGAGTTGATGACTACGGCTACTGTATCATGATTGATAGTTTCTTCGAGCGCCTCAAGATTGATCTGGAAATCAGGAATGTCCGGATCTACTCTTCTGACTTTGCCGCCGCCGGCTTTAAAGAAAACATTATACTCAGGGAAATACGGTGCGATAACAACAAAGTTGTCATCATGCTTGGTAGTAAGAGCACTTGCTACTGCGACAAGTGCCGGAGCGCAGCCGCATGTCATGAACAGCTCGCTGGCCTGCGCGTTGGTGTTGAATCTTTTTCTGAGATTGGCTGCAATTGCTTCTCTTGTGCTCTCGAATCCCGGAGCCATTGAGTAGCCGTGCAGAAGGATGGAACTTTCTTCGTCAACGAGTTTCTTGATAGTTTCGTTTACTTTTACAGGAGCAGGTATACTCGGGTTCCCAAGGGAGTAGTCATAGACTTTGTCCTTGCCGATTTTCTTGGCCTGCTCCAGTCCGTAGGCGAACAGCTCACGGATGACGCTTGGCGCGGTGCCATAGCCATAGTATTTCTCATTTACCATAACGTAATCTCCTTCTGAAAAATCGAGCGATAATACTGCAGTCCCATACCCCTTTTAATTATATCACCATTTTTCAATGTATGTTTATGTATTTATCCGCCGCCCCGCAGCGCATCAGAAGCCCATCGTCACGGTCACAGGGCAGTGGTCGCTTCCCATTATATCCGTCAGGATCTCGGCCTTTTCGAGGCTGCCTGTGAGCCTGTCGGAGATGATGAAATAGTCGATTCTCCACCCTGCGTTCTTCTCTCTCGCCCTGAATCTGTACGACCACCAGGAATACGTGACATCATCAGGATGCAGATATCTGAAAGTGTCGGTAAAACCTGCACCGAGAAGCTCTGTCATTTTACCCCTCTCCTCATCCGAGAAGCCCGCATTTCCGCGGTTGGTCTTAGGATTCTTGAGGTCTATCTCGTTGTGAGCCACATTGAGGTCTCCGCAGTATATTACCGGCTTGGCTCTGTCAAGCTCCTGCATGTACGCTCTCATATCATCCTCGAACTCGCAGCGGTAGTCTATACGCGCCAGGCCGTCCTGCGCATTAGGCACATAGCAGCAGATCAGGTAAAACTCCGGATATTCAAGCGTTATGACGCGCCCTTCATCATCGTGCGTGCCGTGTATGCCGTAAGCTACCGAAAGCGGCTCGCCGAGCGACTTGCGCGCGAAGACAGCTGTGCCGGAGTAGCCCTTTTTCACCGCGTAATTATAGTACTCATAATAGTCCTCAGGATGAAAGTCCGCCTGCCCTGCCTGCATCTTGGTCTCCTGCAGGCAGAAGAAATCAGCATCCAGCTGACTGAACACATCCTCGAATCCTTTATTCAGTACGGCCCTGAAGCCGTTAACATTCCAGCTTACGAATTTCATAGTTTTTCCTCCGTAAAGTACAGGCGGCCTTGCAGCCGCCCGTGTCTACTCTTCAACAGTGAACGGATACATGATCCAGTCCTTGTAGTTGTTGATTCCTCTGATTATTACATATCCCGTTCCCGCCTGTGTGTTGCGGATGACCGATGCGATGTAGTCACGGCCTTCTTTGAGGCCGTTCTCCTCATAGGTGATGTCATATGAAGGCATCGCGCGGAAGCTGTGAATCTCGGTCTTGCTCTCATTGAACGAAATGCGGCAGTCCCTTACGGATACTGCTTTCTTTTTATGCTTCGCTCTTGTCTCGTAGACCTTTTCAGGCTGTATGTACCAGAAGTCACGGTCCACATCGCCGTCTATGCCGGAGACTTTGCCGTTCTCGGTGCACTGCCAGAACATATAGTTTGCATCAAGGCCTGCATCGCTGTCGTATCTTGCAAGCCAGATAGTAGCCATGTCATCGAGCAGATCAGCCTGCATGTAGTTGGTCAGCATGTCCCTGCTGGCATACACGGCTGATTCATAGCCCGCATCCTCCACCGTGCTGGTGAATCCGAGAACTATATCGTGATAAAGCGACGCTGCATAGAGGTCGCCGGCCTGTATCTTCTTGTCAAGTCTGCCGTCCTTATATATCTCATAGTCGATCGCTATCGGCATTGAGATGTCCTTGCCCTTGACCATGTCAAGAACGAACTCGGCTTCCTCTTTGGCTTCGCCCGGTGTCAGAGCCTGCGAGTAGAAATATGCTCCGGTCATGAGCCCCGCCTTGTTTGCCTTCTTGAGATTGTCCCTGAAGTTCTTGTCCTCATGGAGTGTCCCGTCGTCTGCAGCACGGTAACCGGCTCTTATGAAGACAAAGTCAATTCCGCAGGACTTCACCTTCTTCCAGTTGATATCGCCCTTCTGGTGTTCAGATACATCGATACCGAATACAGGCACCGCGCCGTCGAATCTCTCGGCATGGTAGAAGCCTTCGTCAGTTACCATGAAATCAGGCTTGCTGTCATTGTAGTTAGCCACTCTCAGGACTATGTAGATTATCAGTATGAGTGCTGCCAGCGCGATGATGCATCTTAAGATAAAGCCAGGTGTGACCCTGAATCCGCCTCCGCCTGTGCCGCGCTTCTTTCCGGCCTTTCTGTCTTTCCTGCTTGCCTTGCGGCTGCCCGCTTCTTCTGCCCCGGCCCTGTGGGCTGCAGGAGCACCCGTTTCACCTGCCGCAGCTGTTTCAGGAATGACAGGTCTCCACTCTCTGTTGGCACTGTCTGAAGTAACAGGCCTCTTTGCCGCACCGATCGGAGGTGTTATCTCCCTGTCAGCGGCCTGATTTTCAGAACCGAGCGGCTGCTTTGCCTGCTTTTCCGCATCATACCATTCCCTGAAGGTCGGGGAATCGGCAGCTGCCGGTTCAGCATCTGCGCTCAGCCTGCCCGCACGCTGCTCAGCCAGCCTGCGCCTCTTGGCCTCTATCTTAGCATCACGCTTTGCATCTTTTTTACTTGTCTGCTTAGCGTCCTGATTGTTCTCTGCCATTACGGTACCCTCTCTCCGGTAGTTAACTCTGTGATTACCGGCATAGTTTTGCCTAGATATAGTTATTGTAGCACAAATATCTTCGCTCTACATCCCATATATTGTGGTTATCGTAATAAAAGAGCAAAAACCGTCCCTATTCTGGTGTTTTTTTGCTTCATATAGTCTATAATGTAAATGATACAGGTTAATTCGTTAACATATGGCCCGGGCATCAGGCCTTATACATAGCGCATGTAGTAATGAAGGAGGAATCCGGTAATGATCAACACTTTGCTTGTGGCAGCATCACTTAAGGCTGTAGAAGAGGTTCTGCAGGACAACAACATTCCTTATGAGATATACGATGATGAAGCATCAATCATGTACAGAGAGATGTGGGACAAGGCCGACGCAGATGAAAAGGCCCTGAAGATGAGACAGGCAAGACCTGCCATCAATCGCATTCTCCACAAAGAGCCGTACTTTTTCAAGAAAGACGGACAGCCTCTTGTTTTGAAGTTCAATGACGCATCGCGCAAAATGAAAGACTCTTTCGGCGAGATGCTTCTCGAGCGTGCTGACCTTGACTGGCATATCGCTTTCTCGGTCAAGAATGATGCAAGGATCATCGCATCCACAGCTGTAGCAGACCGCCACACAGCTGAATATGAAGAGCATACTGTAAACGTTTACAATGTTATAGATGACTTCGGCGACAGGATCTTCGGAGTTCCTTGCTCGAACGATTACTTCCAGGACATGAATGCGATCCTCGAGCAGATCTCCCACGAAGACCGTCAGGTATGGACCGAACGCTTCAAGGATGATGATTATGCATACGGCCACCTGATCACCCCGATGCTGGAGGCTATCGCAAGAGAGATCCCTCGCATCTGCAAGGATCACCCTGAAGCACCTCGCAAGCTGCTCGACTTTTTCTACAGCAAATATGACTATTATTACATCAACCCTATCGATGAACTCGAGATCACACGTATAGGTGCTATCAACGTTCATCACGGCCTCGGACGCATCCCTGGCAACGTTCACCACTACACAGCAACAGTAGACTTCCCTACTCAGCTGCTCGATGTCAGATTTGCTACAGGTCCTCACGGCGAGATCTCCAAGGATACCATCCAGCTGAGCTTTGACGGCGGCTGGGCTGTATGCCTCACAGTCATCCGCAACCAGAACGAACAGTACGGACGTTTCTTTGCGGTCAAGGCATATCTCCCTGTAACACCGTTCGGCAGCTACAGAGATCAGGTAGCTTGGGACCCTGCAGAATAGTCACTGCACAGATATCATATGCAAAACAATTGCCGGCCAGTTCATAAAGAGTTGACCGGCATTTTTATTCTCATTTTCCGTTCGATCAGATGATGTCCGCCAGAGCTTCGACGTTCTTCATGTCAGTCGCCCAGCTTGTGCAGAGCCTGATGACAGAATGATCGTCATCATACTTGTCCATGAAGCCGCATGCCACCTTCTCGTACAGCTCCGCGACCTTGCTGTTCTCTATGATGAAGAACTGCTGATTGGTCGGCGAGTCGAGGTACAGCCTGTATCCCTTCTCCGTCATGATTTCCTTCATGCGCATCGCTGTATCGATGGCTCTCCTGCCTATCCTGAAATACAGGTCATCTGTGAACAGCGCGTCGAACTGGACCCCTGTGAGCCTTCCCTTGGCGCCGAGCGCAAGATGTCTCTTGATCTCGGTCGTGAAGTGCTGAGGCATATTCCCATGGGTAAACACCAGAGCCTCTCCGCAGAGAGCGCCGCACTTGGTGCCGCCGATGTAGAACACATCGCATATCCTTGCTATGTCAGGGAGGGTCAGGTCCGAAGCAGGACTTGCCAGCGCGTAAGCGAGCCTCGCACCGTCAAGGTAAAGCGGAATATCCCATTTGCGGCATACCTCAGCTACTGCTTCGAGTTCTTCTTTCGTATAGAGTGTGCCGTATTCCGTAGGATGAGAAACGTATACCATTCCCGGGAACACCATGTGATCGTGGTTCTCATCTGCATAGAAATCCGCGATCAGAGTGTCCACGTCAGATGCGCAGAGCTTGCCCTCACAGTGAGGCACGGTCAGCACCTTGTGGCCTGTAGTCTCCACAGCACCCGCTTCGTGCACGCTGACATGTCCTGTCTCAGCTGCTATGACTCCTTCATACCCCTTCAGCATGGAGTCAACTACGACCACGTTGGTCTGAGTGCCTCCTGCAAGGAATCTCACCTCAGCCTCAGGACATTCGCATGCAGCCCTGATCTTCTCTGCAGCCGAAAGCGAATACGCATCCTCTCCGTATCCCGGCAACGGTTCAAAATTGGTATCTATGAGTTTGCTGAGAACCTCCGGATGGGCTCCCTCCTGATAATCATTCCAGAAATACAGCACTCTGTCCTCCTTGTCCTATGCCCTGGTTCCTGCAGCCTGCAGTACCCCTGTCTCTCTGAGCACGTCCACTACATTAGCAGCCGTCACTATCTCGATCTTCTCTCTGACCTCTTCAGCAACATCCTTAAGGTCAAACTCATTTTCCTCAGGGATGAATACCTTGGTTATGCCTGCTCTCTCTGCAGCCATGAGTTTCTCAGGCAGTCCGCCTATAGGTGTCACAGCACCCCTCAGGGCTACCTCTCCGGTCATCGCTATGTGAGTATCCACCGCATGCCCTGTCACGAGCGATGCGAGAGCCGTCGTCAGCGCGATGCCCGCGGACGGACCGTCCTTCGGCACAGCACCCTCAGGCACGTGGATGTGCAGGTCGTTTTCGCTGAACTTCTTCTCGGAGTCCGGGAAGAGCACCTTGACGAGGCTTATGGCTATCCTCGCTGATTCCTTCATTACATCTCCGAGCTGGCCGGTTATTATGAGTTCCCCCTTGCCCCTTGTGAACATCGTCTCGATGTAGAGGATCTCTCCTCCGACAGGAGTCCATGCGAGTCCTGTCACCACTCCCGGTCTCGGTTCAGGAAGTATCCTGTCATGATGAACAGGCCTTACATCCATCTCTTCTCTCACCTCATCCGGTGTGATGACATATTCAGAATCCGGGTCAGCGGACACTTTGACTGCATAATTCCTGCAGATGTTGTCGATCCTCTTCCTGAGGCCTCTGACTCCCGCCTCCATTGTGTAGTCGGATATCAGCGTCCTGAGGGCTTCGTCGGTTATCTTAAGCTGCTCAGGCAGTATGCCCATGCTTTCCATTGACTTCGGAACGAGGTGCTCCTTTGCGATGGACAGCTTCTCGATCGGAGTGTATCCGCTGAACTGTATCACTTCCATTCTGTTGAGCAGCGGCTCAGGAATGGTGTCGGTTGTGTTGGCCGTGCATATGAACAGTACGTCCGAAAGGTCATACGGCACGTTCATATAGTGATCTGTGAATGTGTTGTTCTGCTCAGGGTCGAGTACTTCGAGCAAAGCGCTCGCAGGGCTCCCGTTGTATGAAGCCGAGAGCTTGTCCACTTCGTCGAGGACCATGACAGGGTTCGATACCCCGCTCTTCTGGATGCCGTCCATGATGCGGCCCGGCATAGCACCTATATATGTCCTTCTGTGGCCCCGTATATCCGATTCATCATGAACACCGCCGAGGCTGACTCTGACATACTCTCTTCCGAGAGCTCTGGCGATGCTCCTGCCGATGCTCGTTTTGCCCGTGCCCGGAGCGCCGACGAAGAGGAGGATAGATCCGGACTGCTGTTTCTTCAGATTCATCACAGCGATCTGCTGGATGATCCTGTCCTTGACCTTTCCGAGACCGTAGTGGTCCTCGTCGAGTATCCTTCTTGCGTCATCGAGGTCTATATTGACCATGTCCTCTTTCTTCCAGGAGAGCCCTGTGACAAAGTCGAGGTAGTCATACAGCATTCCCGATTCTGCGCTCTGGTTTCCTTCCTGCTTGAGCCTGTTGAGGACCTTGTCGGCCTCCTTGCGTGCAGTCTCGTTCATGCCTGATTCCGCTATCTTCTGTTCGAATCTCCTGATATCCGTCACGTTCTCAGGGTGCATCTCGTCGAGTTCCTGCTGCAGTCTCTCGATCTGGCGCTTGATGGCGGATTCCCGGAACATCTGCTGCTGCTCCTTCTGCTGAGAGCTCATGGCCTCATTCGTAATACGGCCTATCTCAAGGAAGCCGTACATGATCTCCTCTATGTGCTCCGCTCTCTTCCTGCGGCTGTCCTCCGCAAGTATTCTGTAGCGCTCTTCATTGTCTATTTCAAGCCACGGAGACAGCGCGCATGCGGCTCTCTCGATGGTCTCTATCTGGTTCAGCCAGTATTCTATGGAATCGCCCCACTCGAATCCTGCAGCGAAATCCCTCATCTCCTGCTTGAGGTTCCTGAGCTTCTCCGCCTCTACATCCGGCTTTAAGTCTTCTATGTCGCTTCGCCTGGTGATCTGCAGGCTGATGGTGTGATTCGGATGAATGGTGACGCTGTCAACATCCACCCTGTATTCGGTGCGGATAACGACATAACCCTGCTGATTTACCTCGGTTATGCTTCCGGAAACAGCTATCGGATAGAAGCTGTCCTCTGTCATGTCTGCAAAATTCTGATTTTCCTTCGCGACTATCAGAATGACACGCTCGCCCGGAAGAATTATTCTCTCACCCGCACTTCTCTGCACCTGATCGAGGCCCATGTATATGGTGGCCTTCGGTGCCAGTATTACGTTATATACAGGTATTACAATCATTCTCTCTCCTCCGATCGAAATGCGTTACTTGTATCTGGTCTCAGTGGGCTTTTGCCTGATCTGAGACGAGCATTCGAGGAGCTTCTGCCGACATTTTGCATCTATACGGGTCGGACGCTCCTCTCATGAGTCTCATCTGAGGCAAAAGCCCCACTGAGACTCAGCTTATTACATAATCAGATCTAAAAAGCGCACTGCACAGGACCTGTTCTGGTCTTCATGCAGTGCGCCTTGTTTTCAGCTTTACGGAGCCTGCCGGAGACCTCCGGCTCTCCCGGCTTTATTAGAATTTAAGCTTGCTGAATTTTGTCTTCTTAGGATATGCATCATCGCTGAGCTTTCCGGCCATTTCTTCGATCGCCTTCTTCTCCTTGCGTGAGAGCTTGGTCGGTACCTCTACTATTACCTTGACATACAGGTCGCCTTTACGTCCTGTTCTTACATCAGGTACGCCCTTCCCCTTTAGTCTGAATGAGCTGCCTGTCTGTGTTCCCGGTGTAATAGTGTAGCTGTAGGTCTCTCCGAAGCCCGGTACCTGGACCTTGGCTCCGAGTGCAGCCTGGTCGAAGGTGATAGGAAGATCGAGATACAGGTCGTTGCCGCGTCTCTTGTAAGTGCTGTGTGCCTTGACATTGACAACGATGTAGAGATCCCCTTCAGGTCCTCCGTTTATGCCCGGCTCGCCCTGGCCTCTGACTGTTATGATGCTGTCCGTATCGACGCCTGCAGGAATGTCCACATTGATCTTGACATTCTTCTTGATTCTGCCGGTACCGCTGCAGTCAGAACAAGGTGACTCTATTACCTGTCCTGTTCCGCCGCACTTTGAACATGTGGTGACATTCTGGAATCTTCCGAATGGTGTATTGCTGACCTGGGATATCTGTCCGCTGCCTCCGCATGCGTCACAGGTCTTTCTGCCTGTACCCGGGCGTGCTCCGGATCCGTTGCAGGTCTTGCACTTAACGTTCTTGCTCAGCTCGATGGTCTTTCTGCAGCCAAAGAGAGCGTCAGTAAATTCGATCGTTACTGTCTTCTGCAGATCACGTCCTTTCTGCGGTCCGTTTCTGCGTGATGCACGTCTTGCGCCGCCGCCGAATCCTCCGAACATATCGAATATGTCATCGAAATTCATGCCGCCTGTGCCGCCAAATCCACCGAATCCGCCAAAGTCGCCGAATCCGCCTGCACCGCCGCCGTAGCTAGGGTCTACTCCCGCAAAGCCGAATCTGTCATATTTACTTTTCTTGTCCGGATCGGAGAGTACCTCGTAAGCCTCATTCAGCTCCTTGAACTTCTCCTCTGCGGACTTATCGCCGGGATTCCTGTCAGGATGATACTTCATTGCCAGTTTTCTGTAAGCCTTCTTGATCTCATCCTCACTTGCGCTCTTCTGAACGCCAAGAACCTCGTAATAATCTCTCTTGTCTGCCATTATCTTATGCTTCCTTTGTATAGAATGTAGTCAGGGTGCGCCCCTAAGGCGCACCCGTGAACTATATCACATAGACTAGTCTTCGTCTACAACCTCGTAGTCTGCATCAACGGTGCCGTCGTTGTTAGGTCCGTTGTTTGCTCCGCCCTGGCCGCCGAAGCCGCCCATGTTAGGGTTGAATCCTGCGCCGCCCATGTTGTTAGGGTCGAATCCCTGAGCGCCGCCCTGTGCTCCAGCCTGAGCCTGAGCTTCCTGATAGATTCTTGTTGAGATCGGATAGAATGCATTAGTAAGTGCTTCCATCTTGGTCTTCATTCCCTCAACATCGTTAGCGTCGATAGCGCTCTGGAGGTCGCTCTTAGCAGCCTCTACTGCTGACTTCTCCTGATCGTTGACCTTGTCGCCGAGATCCTTCATCTGTCTCTCGATCTCGAAGATCATGCCTTCAGCCTGGTTCTTGGTCTCAACTGCTTCCTTCTGCTTCTTGTCTTCCTCTGCATACTGTTCAGCTTCCTTGATCTTGGCATTGATCTCATCCTCAGAAAGCTTTGTGGAAGAAGTGATAGTGATCTTCTGCTCTTTGCCTGTTGCCATATCCTTGGCGCTTACGTTTACGATACCGTTTGCATCGATATCGAATGTAACCTCGATCTGAGGGATTCCACGTGGAGCAGGTGCGATACCTGTGAGCTGGAATCTGCCGAGTGTGATGTTGCCGGCAGCCATTTCTCTTTCACCCTGCATTACATGGATGTCTACTGCAGTCTGGTTGTCAGCAGCAGTTGAGAAGATCTGGCTCTTCTTGGTAGGAATTGTTGTATTTCTCTCG
>JAWRIG010000055.1:0-40488 GCA_040308005.1 Anaerovoracaceae bacterium
TTTCTTCTCAAAGCAAAGCCTCGCATATTTGAGTTTAGTTTCATTAGGTATCTTGACACCCATTCTTCCCATATGAAAACTCCCTTCATGATTAACAGTGATTTTGTTTTTCACTGTCTCTCATAAAGGGAGCATATCAAAGAGTGCTGGGGTGTTATTTATTATGCTAAACAGGGATAATGGGGTGTTTTTAGGCGAAATGGGTAAAAAATAGGTTTGTTCTGTATTTCGAACACAAATTTTGCCTCGAAATTTGGCTAATTCACACAAAAAGTGTTGACACAAAATCTTCACAATACTATAATTCGGTTGTACTTAAACGAAGGGAGATCATTATGTACTTCACATCAAACGTCGTCATTATCAGCATTATCAGCGTCCTTCTGGTCATTAGACTTGAAAAGGACGGATTTGTGCTGTAGGGCGGACGTAAGTACTGAGATCGAACTTAACCCAGACTTGTGAGCCCGCAGCGATGCGGGCTTTAATAATGCAGTCCGGGCAGCACCGGCAGCATTGACAGGCCGGGCGTGACAAAGTTACACATCAACTATCACTCAGGTCAGAAAGAAAAGTAATTCTAAGGTATCAAAGGAGAAAGAATTATGAAGAAGAATTGGACAAGATTTCTGGTCGTAGCACTGTCCGTTATGATGGTATTCGCTATGACAGCATGCGGCGGCGGTTCAAGTGACAGCGGCAGCGAAGGCGGCGACAATGTGCTGCACCTCGGCGGCGTAGGACCTCTCACAGGACCGGCTGCTCTTTACGGAAACGCAGTAAACAACGGTGCACAGCTTGCTGTTGAGGAGATCAACGCAGCTAATCCTGACGGCGTTCAGCTCGTATGGGATATGCAGGACGATGAGCACGACGCTGAGAAGTCAGTAAATGCTTACAACAAGCTGGTAGATGACGGAATGCAGGTTCTCGTCGGAACAGTAACAACAGCTCCTTGTACAGCTGTTGCTGCAGAGGCATTCGAAGACAGAATGTTCGCTCTGACACCATCCGCTTCCGGCCCGGCTGTAACAGAGGGTAACGACAACGTATTCCAGCTCTGCTTCTCCGACCCTAACCAGGGAATCGCTTCTGCTGATTACATCAAGGCAAACTATGCAGACAAGACTGTAGGCGTTATCTACAACAACGCAGACAACTACTCCTCCGGAATTTTTGACAAGTTCAAGAGCGAGTATGAAGTAGACGGCAAGAAGCTCGCAGCTGTTGAGGCATTCTCAGATGATGCTAACGCTGACTTCACAGCACAGCTGAACAGCATGAAGAACGCAGGCGTTGACCTGATCTTCCTGCCAATCTACTACACACCGGCTTCCAACATCATGACTCAGGCCAACAAGATGGGATACAATCCTACATACTTCGGCGTTGACGGCATGGACGGAATCCTCGACCTCGAAGGATTCGACACATCCCTGGCAGAGGGCGTACTGCTCCTGACACCGTTCACACCATACTCAGAAGATGAGAAGGTTCAGGCATTCGTTAAGGCTTATGAGGAGAAGTTCAACGAGACTCCGATCCAGTTCGCAGCTGACGCTTATGACTGCGTATATGCAGTATACGATGCATTCGGCAAGACAGGACTCGGAACAGATGCTGACGCAGCAGAGATCTGCGAAGCTATGATCGGCGTATTCACAGGCGGAGACTTCACAGCAAGCGGACTTACAGCTGAGAAGATGCAGTGGAACGCAGAGGGCGAAGTTGACAAGACTCCTAAGGTCTGCGTAATTCAGGACGGCAAGTACGTTGAGCAGTAATGACTCAATGGGATATTCGGTGACTGGTTGAGTAATAGTTGTTAACAGATGGGGGTGCTGCACCTGTTGCGGCACCCCTGCGGCCATTTTCAGGATTTCATCTTATATACACCAATTACAAGGAAACGGTTATGAATTTTTTAAACAGTTTGATATCAGGACTGAGTCTGGGCAGCGTATATGCCATCATCGCTCTGGGCTACACAATGGTATACGGCATCTCCAAGATGCTGAACTTTGCCCACGGTGATGTCATCATGGTCGGCGGCTACGTCTCGTTCATCATGACAATGTATGTCGGTATGAACGGCTGGTTAGCTCTGCTCGTTGCCATGGTCGTATGCACCCTGCTCGGTATATTAATAGAGAGGCTGGCTTACAGACCGCTCAGAGGAACAGGTTCGCTCGCTGTACTGATCACAGCCATAGGCGTATCCTACTTCCTGCAGAACGCAGCACTCCTCATATGGGGAGCCAATCCGAGAGTATTCACAAGCCTGTTTGACGGTGTCAGCACCATTCATGCAGCCGGCGGACAGCTGACTATCACTCCGGAATCGCTCTTCACGATCATAGCCAATATCGTCATCATGATCGTGCTGACGCTCTTCGTAAATAAGACCAAGGCGGGCAAAGCGATGAGAGCTGTATCGGAGGATAACGGTGCGGCGCAGTTGATGGGAATCAATGTAAACAGATCCATCTCGCTCACATTCGCTATCGGCTCAGGCCTTGCTGCTGTTGCGGGCGTTCTCATGTGCTCGGCATACCCTGTACTGATGCCTACGACCGGCGCTATGCCTGGCATCAAGGCGTTCACCGCAGCGGTATTCGGCGGTATCGGCTCCATTCCGGGAGCTATGATCGGCGGACTCATTCTCGGCATTATCGAGATCTTCTCAAGAGCTTATATTTCTACAGAGCTCTCGGATGCCATAGTCTTTGCTTGTCTTATCATTGTGCTTCTCGTCAAGCCTACTGGCCTGCTCGGGAAGAAGGTCAGTGAGAAAGTGTAGGTGAGCCATGGCAGACAGAATTTTTAAGGCTATTAATCCAAGAGGCCTCAGGGGAGCTGTCAAGGGAAGCGAGTATAAAAGAGAGGCTCTGATCTCCTACGGCATCCTCATTATCGGATACATCCTGCTCCAGCTGGGAGCAGCAGTCGGCCTCATCGGACACAATCTGCAGGGACAGTTCGTGCCTATCTGTGTATACATGTCGCTGGCGATATCGCTTAACCTCGTAGTAGGTATTTCCGGAGAGCTGTCACTCGGCCATGCAGGCTTCATGGCGGTAGGAGCTTTCACAGGCATCGTCGTGACAAGAGTGCTCGAGCAGAGCATCGCGTTCGGACCGCTGAGACTGGTCATCGCTATCCTTGCTGCAGCATTTACCGCAGCGATAGCAGGCTTCATCATCGGCATACCGATCCTCGGACTCAGGGGCGACTATCTGGCTATCGTTACGCTGGCATTCGGCGAGATAGTCAGGAACTTCATGAACGTTCTGTACTTCGGACTCGATAACAAAGGACATCTCAAGTTCGCGTTCAACCATACGATTGACGGCATAGACACTAGCCAGAGAGTTATTACAGGCGCTATCGGCGCGACAGGAGTCACCAAGCTCGCGACCTTCACGGGCGCAGCTATCCTGACCGCCTTCACTCTGTTTGTTGTTCTCAATCTCAAGAACTCCAAGCAGGGAAGAGCTATCATGTCCATAAGAGACAACCGCATCGCAGGAGAGTCCATCGGACTTGATGTCAAGAAGTACAAACTCATGGCATTCGTCGTAAGCGCATCGCTCGCAGGCATGGCAGGCTGCATGTTCGGACAGAACTACAGCACACTCGCACCTGTAAAATTCAACTTCAACACATCCGTACTGATCCTGGTATTCGTCGTACTCGGCGGTATCGGAAACATCTGGGGCGGGATGATAGCTGCTGCACTTCTGACAGTTCTGCCTGAAGCTCTCAGACAGTTCGCAGACTACAGAATGCTGACTTACGCTATCGTCCTCATCCTGGTTATGATCGGTACATACAATCCTGCTATCAGAGCAAGGATCACTGCTTTTGTCAACAAATTCAAACCTAAGAAGAAAGACAAAGGCAAGGGAAAGACCGGAAAGGAGGCAGCGTAAATGGCAGACGACAGACAGAAATACGTTGAGACCACCGATACCGGTCACGGATATGAGAACAGACAGGATATCTACTATAACGACAACGTCGGAGGCCGTGCGGTATTCGTAGATGCCAAGGAGCACGACCAGGAGACTGTTACCGAGACCATCCTCCAGGAAAGGGATAAGGACAGGTCGCCTATCCTCGAAGTAAAGGATCTCGGAATTGACTTCGGAGGCCTTACTGCTGTTGACAACTTCAGCATAGCCATCGGACGCAGAGAGATTGCAGGCCTTATCGGTCCTAACGGAGCGGGCAAAACCACGATCTTCAACATGCTGACCAAGGTGTATGAGCCGACAAGAGGTGACATCATCTTCAACGGCAAGAGCACCAAGGGAATGAACACCGTAGATATCAACAAGGCAGGAATGGCGCGTACATTCCAGAACATCCGGCTCTTCGACAAACTGACAGTAGAAGAGAATATCAAGGTCGCTTTGCACCACACAACAGACTACGGCCTGATAGACGGAATGCTGCACACACCTAAGTACCGCAGGGAAGAGGAACGCATCCACAAGGAAGCGATGAAGTACCTCAAGATCTTCGGCATGACCAAGACTGCGGACTACAGAGCGGGATCGCTGCCGTACGGCGCTCAGAGAAGGCTAGAGATAATGAGAGCTCTGGCTACCAAGCCGAGACTTCTCCTGCTTGATGAGCCTGCTGCCGGCATGAACCCGTCAGAGACATCCGAACTGATGGATACCATCAGGGAGATAAGAGACAGATTCGAGATAGCTATCCTGCTGATCGAGCACGACATGAGCCTGGTAATGGGTATCTGCGAGGGTATCGCGGTGCTCAACTACGGCAAGACGATCGCCAAGGGTTCGCCGGCAGAGATCCAGAGCAACCCTAAGGTAATCGAGGCATACCTCGGCAAGAGCAGAGGCAAGATGCTCGAAGAAGAGGAAGAGGAGAAGCAGGATATCGAGGCAGCGTACAAAGTCGGTACTGTCGCTTCGAAGGTCGCTCCTAAGCCTGACGAAGGCAAAGACAGAAAGGAGGAGAAATAATGGGCTCTGTACTGACCGTTAAGAACATTAACGTTTACTATGGCGCGATCCATGCCATCAAAGGCATCTCCTTCGACGTCAACAAGGGTGAGATCGTAACTCTTATCGGCGCCAACGGTGCCGGCAAGTCGACGACCCTTCACACGGTTTCCGGCCTTCTGAGAAGCAAGACGGGCGACATCGAGTTCCTCGGCAGCTCCATCGCAAGGACCCCGGCTCACAAGATCGTAGAGAAGGGCATCTCGCACGTACCTGAAGGCAGACGTATCTTCCAGGGGATGACAGTAGAAGAGAACCTCCAGATGGGAGCTTTCGTCACCAAGCCTGACAGGATAGCGCACAACCTTGAATATGTATATGAGCAGTTTCCGAGACTTAAGGAGAGGACAAAGCAGATAGCAGGAACACTCTCCGGCGGCGAGCAGCAGATGCTGGCCATGGGAAGAGCTCTTATGTCAGACCCGAGGCTCCTGATGCTCGACGAGCCTTCAATGGGACTGGCCCCGATCCTCGTAGACCAGATCTTCGAGATCATCCAGAACCTTAACAAAGCCGGCACGACTATACTTCTCGTAGAGCAGAACGCTCAGATGGCGCTGTCCGTAGCGCACAGAGCGTACGTAATCGAGACGGGAAGGATCACACTCTCCGGAACAGGAAAAGAGCTGGCACAGTCCGACGAGGTCAGAAAAGCATACCTCGGAGGTTAGAACATCGATTGCACTTTGATACCGCAATATACAAATGCAGAGCCGCCTTTCCGGTCCGCCGGGGAGGCGGTTTTGCACGCAAAAAAGCGCCCTGCATAATGCAGAGCGCTTGTGTTCTCATGATGCATCAGATGCTGCTATTCCGCTTCAGGCTCGTCAAAGTTGAGGCTGTAGTCGAGAACGACTTCTTCTCCGTCGTCTGTCGTAGCCACTATTGAGAAAGCATCTTCTCCCTTGACGTTCTCAACCTTGACAAAGTTGTCTCTGTTGGCGACATCATCCATGACTGCGAAGATGTGGTCCTCGATGAGGGCTCTTCCGTTGACTGCGGATATTGAACCGTCCTTGAGAAGTGCGATTATGGTCCTGTATCCGCCGTTGCCGTATGCGACAACATAGATATCCTCGACCTCGCCGCTCTCCTTGAACGGATATACCGCCTGGGCGTCATCCTTGATCTCGTTCTTTTTGAGGTCATCCGTAGGGACGATCTCAACGCTGCCGTCCTCGTAGAGCGTGATCGAATCGATCTGCATAGGAATATTGTTGCCGAGGTCTTCTTCTGAGTCAGGTGTCAGAGTCTTGACTGCCTCTGCAGGCTCCTCATCTGCCGCGGCTGCATCTTCGCCTTCTGTGTCTGCTGCAGCTTCAGTCTCAGTCTGGTTATCCGCAGCAGCACCGGCCTCTCCGGCGTCGTCCTTGGCGCCGCATGCAGACATGCATATTATCAGCATAAGCGCCATCATCAGCGCTGTTATTGTTCTGTAAAGTTGCTTCATATTTTTTCCCCCGTTCACTTGTCGAATTGTAACACAGTCGGGCCGTCATTGACATGGTCACGGGTCAATAAAATTGTGAAAGTTTTTTCACAATAATAATACCCGTAAACACTTGTAAACTCGAAAATATTACTCCATGAGTCCACATTAGTTATGGTATAATGAACTCGGTATAGCGTCCTGAGGGGCGCAGATACTAATAGCTTCTACGGAAAGGGTAAAATGCTATGGCACAGATGGCAATGTATGATACAGAACGTGCACAGGTTCTGGACTGGTTTGAATCGGATTTCAAGAACTCGGCCAGGAGCACGACCAAGACGCAGAGACTTGAGGACGGCAAGGTCAGCTACAAGTTTTCTGTAACCAACAACTCGGGGTTCAGCTTCGGGGACTTTTCGTTCAGAGTCAAGATACTCGATAAGGTCACGGGACAGGAGATAGGTACTGCCACAATCAGGGCAGGCGAATGGGCAAGCGGAGAGACCAAGAACTTCAGGTCCAAGATCGCCATCCCTGCTGACGTGAGGAGTATCTCGTTCGTCATGTTCTCTGAGTCAGTGGACTATACGATCGCAGATGAGTCAGACCGTGGTACGGTAGTCAGCAATGACCCGGTCAGCTCAACAATGCAGGATCTGAGAGACCTCGGAGAGATGGTCACCGGCGGTGACGGCAGCGGCGGCGTCCTCGGCGAGCTCTTCGGAACAGGCGGCATGCCTGAGACCACGGTCACCAAGACCACAACGACCAGGACCGCGAGCGGCACGACAACGACCAAGACCACCACAACAACAAGGAGCAACGGTCACGTCAGCACCAAGACGACAACAACAAGGCAGACCAACGGCCAGAGACAGAGACAGGCTCAGCGCAGACAGCAGAGCCAGGGAAGCGTCGGCAGAACATACACCAAGCGCAGGACAGACAAGAAGCTTGACAAGATAAGACTCGGAAAGTCGCCAGGAGCTGTATGGTCGGCAGTAGGAGCGGTTCTGTTCGCTATGGCGGCAATGGGTTCATCAGGAGACCCGGCTTCCATCGCGCAGTATTCGATCATATCTCTGGCACTTGCCGGACTCGCAGCAGGCCTCAAGATCTTCAGCAACATCAGGGCAAAGCGCGTACGCGCATATGAGTCGAGGATCAACTACAACGGCAACACATCTCTTGACGAGCTCGCTCAGCTTGTCGGCAGGCCGGTAGAAAAGGTAGCAGACGATCTTCAGAAGATGATCGTTGCGGGATTCTTCCCTAACGCATATATAGACTTCAACAACCGCCTTCTCGTCATGACAAAGAACGGAGAACCGATTCAGTCGGTCGAGAAGACTGCTGCAGCCAACAGGCAGGCAAAGCGCAAAGCGGCAAGAGACAAAGGCGTTGTGCCTGAATCGATCGATGATCTGATCACGATGACAGATGATTCCGAGATCAAGGCCAAGCTGAGAACTCTCCGCACCATCACCAAGAAGATCGATCAGAGGATAGAGGAAAGACCTGACCTGGCAGACCAGGTCAAGGAGTTCAGAGAGAAGTATTATCCTGAAGTCGTTCGTCTGACTGATGAGTATAACGAGAAGATCGCCAACATGGGCAGCTACGTGAAGGAAGATGATGTAAGCGACAACCCGCTCGAGATAGACGCCAACCCGAACTATCTCGTGGAGCAGGCGGCAGAAATCAAGAAGCAGCTCATCAGCCTCATCGACTCTGTAGCGGAGGCTTCCGAGAACCTGCTCGAGAAGCTGCATGAGGACGACATCAATGATATCTCCACAGATATCAAGATGCTGCAGACGACCCTTGCGAGCAAGGGCCTGCTCGACTCAGACTTCGATCTGTAATAACCGTTAACCAAGGCCGCAAGGCTGTAAGCAATAAACAATCACATCAAGCCCGGGACAACGGGTGCATGCATGGCTCGGGGGGCCGGGCAAGGAGGACAAAAGATGGCAGATTTCGAAATGACACCGGAAAAGATCAGAGAAGAGACCAACACACTGACACAGGATGTTCAGGAGCAGATCACTGACGTTCAGGAGGCAGCTGCAGCTATCGCTGAGATGCCTATGATCGATCTCGAAGCAGAGGAAAAGCCTGTTGAGAAGACCAACTCTCTCGAAAAGTTCACAGCTGACGAGCAGAGACAGATCCTGGCAGTTGCAGATAAGATCGACATCACCGACAGCAATGCTGTACTCAGCTACGGTGCAAGCGCTCAGCGCAAGGTTTCCGACTTTGCCGACGGAGCTCTCGCAAGCGTAAGAGGCAAGGACATGGGAGAGACCGGTCAGGTTCTTACATCCCTTATCGTTGAACTCAAGAGCAGCACAGAAGAAGAGAAGAAAGGATTCCTCTCCAAACTGTTCGGAAGCGCTGAGAAGAACTTCGAGAAGATGAAGGCTCAGTACAGCACTACAGAGGCTAACATCGACAGACTCGTCAAGCTCCTCGAAGGACATGAAGAGCAGCTCCTCAAGGACATCGTCCAGCTCGACAAGCTCTATGACAAGAACAAGCTGTACTTCAAGGAAGTATCGATGTATATCGAGGCAGGCAAGCTGGCTCTCGAAAAGGCAAGAACAGGCAAGCTCGTAGAGCTCCAGAACAAGGCCAAGGAGACCAACGCTCCTGAGGATGCACAGGCTGCTCAGGACTATGCAGACATGATCACAAGATTCGAGAAGAAACTCTATGACCTCGAGCTCTCAAGAACTGTATGCCTGCAGTCCGCACCGGAGATCAGAATGGTACAGAACTCCGACACAATCATGTCAGAGAAGATCCGCTCCACCATCATCAACGTCATTCCTATGTGGAAGACACAGATGGTTCTCGCTCTCAACAACTATCACACACAGAAGGCTGTTGAGGCACAGAACGCTGTTACAGAGGCAACCAACGAAATGCTCAGAAAGAATGCAGAGGCACTCCACCAGAGCTCAGTTGAGACGGCCAAGGCAAGCGAGAGAGGTATCGTAGATATCGAGACTCTGCAGCACACCAATCAGCAGCTCATCGGAGCTCTCGACGAGATCATCCAGATTCAGGCAGACGGCAAGGTTGCAAGAGCTAACGCTGAGAAGGAACTCGCCAAGATCGAGCAGGAACTCAAGGACAAGATGCTCGGCATCGCTGCAAACGCAGGAAGAACAGCAGACGAGATCCTCGAGGCACAGGCACGCAAGACCAACTAATACATACTTTCAGCACTCATGTGCACATTGATCACCATCATGCACTGAGGCAGCCGGAGACATATGAGTTTCAGTAACGACAGCAGAAGAAATCCGGATAACAGCAGAAACAGGAGCCAGCGCAGGCTGGCTCTTGCTGTTTTGATTGTGCTGCTTCTCGGATTCTTCTGGCTGATGGAGACAGACAATCCTAAGGTCAAAGAATTCCGGGACAGATATTTCATGGAGCAGAGCGGTTCCACTGAAGAGACAGCTGACAGTGGCCAGGCGGAATCCAGTGACTCACAGGAACCGCAGAATGCTGACCCGGGCAGCGGAGACAATACCGCACAGCAGATAGTCGCAGGCGAGAGCAGCGGAAATGTCGCAGGCCTGGATGCAGGCGCTTTGCCTGAATATAACGGAGAGCACTACGTGACGGTGAACGGTAATGTACCTCTGTTCCCTGACGATGTGTACTCGCGCGCAGGACTTGTGAGAGACGGAGACGGCTGGAAGACTGAGGGAAGCAAATCCGGCAGGATCGAGAGCGGCGCCCTTACTCCTTATGAGTACTACGGCGAGCTCGACAGCCTCGGAAGGTGCACGGCTGCCTACGGATGCCTCGGCGAGGAGACCATGCCGGCTGAAGGAAAGGAGAGAGGAGACATCTCCAGTGTGCACCCGAGCGGCTGGGCCAGGGCTCAGAACTGGGAGCGGTGCCACCTCATAGCCTGGGCTCTCAGCGACGAGAATGCCAATGAGCGAAACCTCGTAACAGGCACCCACTACCTCAACCACGACGGGATGAGGCCGCTTGAAGAGGAAGTTGAGCATTACATATGGAACACGGGCAATCACGTCCTGTACATGTCGAGGCCTCTGTTCAGCGGAGACGAGCTGGTGCCGAGAGGCGTTCAGATGACGGTGTGGTCGTGCGAGGATCAGGGCAAAGGGATCGCGTTCAACGTGTACTGCTTCAACGTGACGCCGGGTGCTGAGATCAACTACGTGAACGGCGTGGTAACAACAGAAGAGCAGGCATCGCAGGACGCAAGAGACTATGTTGTCAATACTAGGTCGGGTGTTTTCCACTATCCGACCTGCGAAGGCGCACAGAGCATATACAAGAAGAACCGCAAAGAGGTCCATGCTACACGCAAGGAACTGACCGATCAGGGATACGTCCCGTGCGGATACTGCGAGCCGTAACTTGCAGAGATATCAGAATAACACGCATTGACATAGCCGTTCGGCGAAATTATAATCTAAACAGATTAAATATAGGCGAACGGCTATTTATTTGCCACAGTTCCTATATAATAGCCGTACGACGATATTCCGCGCGGAGGTAAGGGATGCATACCATACATGATATGAAGGAGCTTGGAAGAGCGATCAGAGACAGACGCAAGGAACTTGGGTACACTCAGGCATTCCTCGCTGACTACGCTGGTGTGAGCACCAGTTTTCTCTCGGAACTGGAGAACGGCAAGGAGACGATCCAGATCGGAAAGCTGATGGAAGTGGTAAGTCTGCTTGGCATGGATATAAGGATGAGCAGGAGAGGGGAGTAACAGACACTGACGATGCCTGCCCCGCTTCAGCTTAACAGAAGTGAAAGATATGAGAAAACTATATGTTTCGGTGGAAATAGAAGGAAGGATGCGTGAAGTCGGCATCATCGAAGGTGACTCGGAATACTCTGCCTCGTTCAGGTACTCTGATGATTATCTTGCGCAGGATACAGCGAGGGCTATATCCATCAGCCTGCCTCTGACAGATGAGCCTTACGGACCTGAGAAGACCAGAAGTTTCTTTGAGGGGCTGCTGCCTGAAGGATTCCTCAGACGCACGGTGGCGGAAAACAACCGGACTGATGCCAATGACTATCTCTCCATACTCGAGATGCTCGGGGCAGAGTGCCTCGGAGCTATCCAGCTAAGAGGGGAACATTACGTTGCAGATGAGCCGCAGTACAGGGAGCTTGATCCCGACATGATGTTCAGGCTGGCATCTGAGGGGGCGATGACATCCGCTGATCTGGTCGTTGAGGCACACCTGTCCCTGACAGGCGCTTCGGGCAAGATAGGAGCATACCTTGCTGATGACGGCAAATGGTATCTCCCGGTGGGAAGCGCGCCGAGCACGCACATACTCAAGCAGAGTCACATAAGATATGACCATGTGGTCGAGAATGAGCAGCTTGCGCTGCAGACCGCGTCTCTCATGGGCATCAGCATCGCGGAGAGCAGGATCATAATGACCGGAGGATCCGGAGAGGGAAATGTACTATTTGCAACAGAGCGGTATGACAGGACCATGGAAGGCTCTGAAAGAGAGATATCCGGACTGCCGTGTCCCCTGAGACTGCATCAGGAGGATTTCGGCCAGGCCATGGGTATAGCGGCAGCGGACAAGTATGAGAAGGCCGGCGGGGGATACATGAAGATGATGTTCGACCTTCTGAAGCGCAGGTCCGCATTCCCGATAGAAGATCAGCTGAAGCTGTGGGATATCATCGTGTTCCACTGGCTGTCCGGCAACACGGACGGGCACATCAAGAATTTTGCCCTTGTATATGACCGGCACCTCAATGCAGTGAGACTGGCCCCGGCATACGACATTCTGAGTACCGTAGTGTATGATTCGCATTCAAGGGAGATGGCCTTCTCCATCGGAGGGGAGCTCGAATGGAGCCGCATAGACAGAGCTTGCTTTGAGAGGGCCTGTGATGAGATCGGGCTTAACAGAAAGATATTCATGAAGAGATTCGATGACCTGTCGGAAAGATTTGAGCCGGCACTGGAAGCTGCAGTGGAAAAGCTGACTGCGGATGGCTTCACCGGAGCGGCAGAGCTTGCCCGCAGGCTGACGGAGCAGAGACAGAACAGATAAAAGGAGCATAATGAAATGAAAACAGGTGTTATAGACGTAGGCGGAGGACTGAGAGGCTCGTATACCGCAGGTGTTTACGACTGGTGTCATGACAACGGTATCCGTTTTGACTACTGCATGGGGATATCCGCGGGAAGCGCCAATCTCTCGTCGTATCTTGCAGGGCAGCGCGGGCGCAATCTGAAATTCTACACGGAATACAACCTTCGCGATGAGAGCATGGGCGTGAAGAATTTCATTAAGGACCGCAACTTCGTTGACCTTGAATACATATACGGGGCCATGTCAGCTTCATACGGAGAGTGCCCGCTTGACTATGATGCGCTGATGGCGAATCCTGCCGAACTGACCATAGTTGCAACTGACGCTGAGACCGGGCGCCCGTACTACTTCACCAAGCAGGACCTCCGCAGGGATGAGTTCGCGCCGATCAAAGCATCGTGCTGCGTTCCGGCTGCCAATCAGCCTTACCCTGTCAATGGGAGAAGATACTATGACGGCGGCATGTCAGACCCGATCCCGCTGGAGAAGTGCTTTGCCGACGGATGCGACAAGGTAGTGCTGCTCCTTACACGGCCTAAGGACTTCGAGCGCTCGCCTGAAAAGGACCGCCTCACTTCATCACTGATAGCCAGAAAATACCCTGCCGCAGCAGAGGCCATGAGCAGAAGGGCCATAAAGTACAACACCGAACTGTGGCTGGCAAAGCAGTATGAGAAGCAGGGCAGAATGCTGATAGTCGCGCCGGACGACATCGGCGGCATGAGCACGCTGACCAAGGACCCTGAAACGATAGAAGAGCTGTATCACAAGGGATATCATGATGCAGAGGTTATAAGAGACTTTTTGTGATACTATTACGTGCAGCATCAGGCCGGCGGAACTGATGGATCATTTGCAGGCAGAACAAGAGAAAGGCAGCAGACTCAATGGGTAAATTCAGAGTCGTGAGTGACTTTGCGCCGACGGGCGACCAGCCTCAGGCGATAAGAGAGATAGCAGACGGAATACTTGCGGGAAGAGAAGCCCAGACACTCATGGGCGTCACGGGATCCGGCAAGACTTTTACAATGGCCAAGATAATCGAGGCGGTGCAGAAGCCGACTCTTGTCATCTCGCACAACAAGACACTCGCAGCCCAGCTGCACGGCGAATTCAAGGAGTTCTTCCCGGACAACGCAGTCGAATATTTTGTCAGCTACTACGACTACTACCAGCCGGAGGCATACGTGCCTTCAAGGGACCTGTACATAGAGAAGGACGCTGACATCAACGAAGAGATAGACAAGCTGAGACACTCGGCGACGGCCGCCCAGCTCGAGAGAAAGGACGTCATCATCGTGGCGTCGGTCTCCTGCATATACGGACTCGGAAGTCCGTCGTCATACCGCAACCAGCTGATCAGTCTGAGACCGGGCATGGAGATAGAGAGAATGGATCTCCTGCGCCGGCTGACCGAGATACAGTATACTAGGAACGACATCGACTTCCAGCGCGGCTCGTTCAGGGCCAGGGGCGATGTAATAGACATCTATCCTGCCGGCGGCGAAGAGGCCGTCAGGCTTGAGATGTTCGGTGATGAGATAGAGAGCATCAGGGAGATAGACCCTCTGACAGGCGAGGTGACTGCATCGAGGCAGCACATATCCATATTCCCGGCCAGCCACTACGTTACGAGCAGGGAGGACATGCAGCTCGCAGTCGCTTCCATAAGAGAAGAACTGAAGGAGAGACTCGACTGGTTCCGCGCCAACGGCAAGCTGCTCGAAGCCGAGAGACTCGAGCAGAGGACCAACTACGACATCGAGATGATGATGGAGGTCGGGACCTGCAAGGGGATAGAGAACTACTCAAGGCACATCAATTTCCTCAAGCCGGGCGAGAGACCGTATACGCTTCTCGACTACTTCCCTGACGGGGATTTCCTTACAATTATAGACGAGTCGCATGCGATGCTGCCGCAGTTGCGCGCGATGTATAATGGCGACCATTCGAGAAAAGAGTCGCTGGTTGAATACGGATTCAGGCTGCCTTCGGCATTCGACAACAGGCCGCTTAAGTTCGATGAGTTTAGCAAGCTGACGGGGCAGACCGTATACGTATCAGCCACTCCGGCTGAGTACGAGCTGAAGAGATCGGGCGGCGTAACCGCAGAGCAGCTCATAAGGCCGACAGGCCTCCTCGATCCGGTCATAGAAGTGCGTCCGACCGAGGGGCAGATCGATGACCTCATCGGCGAGATATACAGCACTGCCAAGGCGGGCGAGAGAGTCCTTGTGACCACTCTTACCAAGAGGATGGCAGAGGACCTGACCAAGTTCCTGCAGGAGCAGGGTATCAGGGTGAGATACCTGCACTCCGAGATAGACAACTTCGAGAGACTCGAGATCATCAGAGACTTAAGACTTGCAAAGTTCGATGTCCTCGTCGGCATCAACCTCTTGAGAGAAGGACTCGACCTTCCGGAGGTTTCACTCATAGCGATACTCGACGCTGACCAGCAGGGATTCCTTCGTAATGAGACATCTCTCATCCAGACGGTCGGAAGAGCTGCCCGTAATGAGCACGGCAGGGTAATTATGTACGCCGATCACATTAGTCCTGCGATGAAGGTCTGCATCGATGAGACAGCCAGAAGGCGCAAAGTCCAGGACGACTACAACAAGGCTCACGGCATCGTGCCTAAGACGATCGTCAAGCCGGTCAGAGAGATCGCGCGTGCGGTCGAGGAATACAAGGGCGAAGGAACCAGCCGTGACCCTAAGGCGATGACCACAGCAGAGCTCCGCGAGACGATACGCGAGGTAGAGAAGAACATGAAGGAAGCCGCAAAGCAGCTTGACTTTGAACGCGCTGCCGAGCTGAGAGACGTACTCTTCGAACTCCGTGCGAGTATGCGGGCTTAATCGGACAGTTGATAAATAAGATTACAACAATCGCAATATAATTATACAGATATGGATAAGAACATAGTCATTAAAGGTGCCAGAGAGCACAATCTCAAGGGAATAGATGTGACGATTCCGCGCGACAAGATGGTCGTACTGACCGGTCTTTCGGGCTCGGGCAAGTCTTCGCTTGCCTTCGATACCATCTATGCAGAGGGACAGAAGAAATACGTTGAGTCTCTCTCGTCATACGCCCGTCAGTTCCTCGGCCTCATGAAGAAGCCGGATGTCCAGCTCATCGAGGGACTGTCGCCGGCCATCAGTATCGACCAGAAGACGACGAGCCGCAACCCGAGGTCCACAGTCGGAACGGTCACTGAGATATACGACTACCTCAGACTTCTCTACGCAAGGATCGGCATCCCGCACTGCCCGGTCTGCGGCAGGGAGATAGCAAGCCAGTCGATAGACAGCATCATAGAGAACATCCAGAGCCACGGCGTCGGGACAAGGATCATCGTCCTCGCACCGGTTATAAGGGGCCGCAAAGGTGAGCACAAAGCTATCTTCGACAGGATAAAGCGCGACGGCTATACGAGAGTCAGAGTAGACGGCGAGATGAAGCGCCTCGATGAAGACGAGATCACTCTCGCCAAGAACAACAAGCACACTATAGAGATAGTCGTCGACAGGATAGTAATAAGAGAAGACAACCGCAGCCGTATCGCTGAGGCTCTCGAGATAGCCATCAAGGAAGGCGAGGGCATATGCAACGTGATGTACATGCCTAAGAAAGATGCAGGCGGCAGTGAAGTGATTCAGCAGCAGGGCACTGGATCTGGCGAAACTGCACCGGACGGAAATCTTTTTGCGGAGCAGAAAGAAACTGTAGTCACATACTCGACCAAGTTCTCATGTCCTGAGCACGGAGTCGGCCTTGAGGAGATGGAGCCGAGAATGTTCTCCTTCAACGCTCCTTACGGCGCATGCGATACCTGCAGCGGACTCGGATTTACCCTGAGGATCACCGACGAAGCAGTCGTGACTGACGAGAACAAGAGCATCCTCAACGGCGCTATGGGCAACGTATTCGCATCGCTCGACGCGATGGGATTCTACCGCCAGATGCTCAACCGCCTCGCGATAGACCACGGCACGGACCTGTCTGTTCCGTTCAAGGCTTTGCCTCCTAAATTCAAGGATGAGCTGCTGCACGGAACGGGCACCCGCAGGCTCAAGTACACATACGAGAGCAGGTCGGGCAGAGTCTCTCATATGAACCACACATTCGAGGGCGTCATCCCGAGCCTCGAGCGCAGATGGGGAGAGACCAATTCGGAATTCATCAAGAACAAGATATCCGACATGATGACTGAAGAGGAGTGCCCTGTATGCCGCGGGCGCAAGCTCAAGGATACAGTGCTCGCAGTTACAGTCGGAGGCAAGAACATAATCGATCTGACTGACCTTTCAGTCGTTCAGGCGCTCAGGTTCTTCGAGGACCTTGAGGGCCAGCTCACTGATAGGGAGAAGAAGATCAGCAGCATGGTCACCAAGGAGATCAGGGCGAGGCTCAGCTTCCTCAAGAATGTAGGACTCGGATATCTGACGCTCAGCAGATCGGCCGGAACGCTTTCCGGCGGAGAGTCCCAGAGAATCAGGCTCGCGACCCAGATAGGATCAGGCCTTGTCGGCGTCCTCTATATACTTGACGAGCCTTCGATCGGACTTCACCAGAGCGACAACGACAAGCTGCTCAAGTCTCTCCGCGACCTCACGGACATGGGCAACACGCTCATCATAGTAGAGCATGATGAGGATACCATGTATGCGGCAGACCACATCGTTGACATAGGGCCAGGAGCCGGAGTCAACGGCGGCGAGCTGGTCGCACAGGGGACCGTCGAGGATATCAAGAAGTGCCCTGAGTCTATAACCGGACAGTTCCTCTCAGGCAAGAGGCATATCGAAGTGCCTTCAGTCAGAAGGCCGGGCAACGGTCTTTATCTCGACATCATCGGAGCGCAGGAGAACAACCTCAAGAATATAGATGTAAGGATACCTGCAGGCAAGCTGGTGCTCGTCACAGGCGTCAGCGGCTCGGGCAAGTCGAGCCTTGTCAACGAGATCATTTACAAGGGCGTATCGAGAGTCACCAACAAGACTCAGGAACGCCCGGGCAAATTCCGCGAGATCCGCGGCATAGAGAACTTCGACAAGGTCATCAACATAGACCAGTCGCCTATAGGCAAGACACCGAGGTCCAACCCTGCGACATACACCGGAATGTTCACGCACATCAGGAACCTCTTCGCAGAGATGCCTGAAGCCAAAGTGCGCGGTTACAACCAGGGCAGATTCAGTTTCAATGTCAAGGGCGGACGCTGCGAGCACTGCAACGGCGACGGCATCATCAAGGTAGAGATGAACTTCCTGCCTGACGTTTTCGTACCATGCGAGGTGTGCGGAGGTGCCAGATACAACCATGAGACACTCGAGGTCAAATACAAGGGCAAGAACATCTCCGAGGTCCTGAACATGACGGTTGCAGAGGCGATACCGTTCTTCGAGAACCAGCAGAGCATCGTGCGTTACCTGAAGACACTCGATGATGTAGGCCTCGGATATATCAGCCTCGGGCAGCCTTCAACGCAGCTCTCAGGAGGTGAGGCTCAGAGGATCAAACTCGCGACCGAGCTCTCCAAGCGCAGCACGGGCCGCACACTCTACATCCTCGACGAACCGACAACAGGTCTTCACTTCGCAGACGTAGAGAAACTCCTGTACGTACTCAACAGGCTTGTAGATGAGGGCAACACAGTAGTAGTCATCGAGCACAACCTCGATGTCATCAAGCAGGCCGATCACATCATCGACCTCGGCCCTCAGGGCGGAGACGGCGGCGGACGCATCGTCACCGAGGGAACACCTGAAGAAGTCGCGCAGGTGAAGGAATCATATACAGGACAGTATCTCAAGAAGATGCTGAAATAGGGCAATAGAAAACCGGCGGAACTGAACTTGACTGCTCAGTGACGCCGGCTTTGATTTCTGCTGAAATGTGAGCTTTGCGATTGCAGAGAAGAACTCCGGTCAGCGGTTTCTCGATGCTTTGATCGCCTTGTCCATCTTGCGGTCAGCATCACGCTTTGCCTCGGCTTCGCGCTTGTCGTAATTCTTCTTACCTCTGCAAAGCCCCAGCTCAACCTTACATCTTCCGTTCTCATCGAGATAAACAGAAAGAGGTATGAGAGTCAGACCCTGCTGGGTCTTGACCGTACCGTACAGCTTGTTTATCTCTTTTTTGTGCATCAGAAGAGTGCGCACTCTCAGCGGGTCGACATTGTATCTGTTGCCCTGCTCATAAGGCGCTATGTGCATGCCTGTCACGATGAGCTCGCCCTTGCTCGTTATCTTGGCATAGCTCTCCTTGATGCTGACACCGCCCTTGCGGACCGACTTGATCTCGGTGCCCGTCAGCACGATGCCCGCCTCATAACGCTCCTCGATGAAGTAATCGTGGAAGGCCTTCTTATTATTCGCTACTACTTTTCTACCGTTTCCCTTTGCCATTGCAGTGTGCTTACCGTGAAGCAATAATTTGCAAATACTTATTGGTGTTCAGAATTTAAACATATCCTGAATGGTGATTCCGCAGAAGAGCGGGCAACCCGTAAGGATACAAAAATGTTGCGAAAAGCTCTTCGAGGATTTATCACCTGAAGGATGTGCTTAAATTCTGAACCAGAATCAGAATCTCTGAATTTTGCTGAATGGGAAGAGCCTCAGAACTACTTTGCCCTTAATATCGCCTTCCGCCACGTTGCCTACCTCGGAGCGTCTCGAGTCTATGCTGCCTGCGCGGTTGTCGCCCATTACGAAGTACTCGCCTTCAGGTACAGTATATGTCTCGCCCGCTGCCGGTATCTCGAAGGCAGGTGTGTATCCGTCCTTGAGATAATCCTCGTGATAAGCCTCTCCGTTGATATACAGCTGGTCGTCGATTATCGCGATCTGATCGCCCGGAAGTCCGATGACTCTCTTGATGAGCAGCTTGTCGCGGCCTGTGTTCTCATCGATCATTGTGCTCTGGAATATGATGATGTCTCCGCGCTCAGGTGCGTGCGAGCGGTAGGCCTGCTTGTACATTATCATGTAGTCGTTCTCGTGGAGGGTGTTCTCCATCGAGGACTGCTTGACGATGGTCGGCCTTATGAAGAACAGCACTATAGCTGCCAGAATGACCGCGATGATCACATCTATCAGGAGGCTCTTAAGAAAACTGCCTGCTGTCTCGCCGGCAGCAAGAGCAACACCTGCGGCCTCGTTTGCACTGTTGTTAAGATTCTCTTCGCTGAAATTATCCAATGTTTTCTCCTGTTATCCTTTCAAATGCAGGCGGAAGGGGAGCGGTAAAGCTCCTGCCTGCAAGATATTCTATCTCATCCGGCAGACCCTCAGGCGCAAAGCTTATCCTGTAAGCGTGCAGGAGCTGCGTCGTGATGCGGTATCTGCGGGCAAAATATTCATTGATGTTGTCTATTTCCTGGCGGGTCGCTGCAGAGGTGCCGGCTTCGCGTACGGCTTCTCTGCTGACAGAGTGAGCGTACTTGGCGTCGCCTGCCAGCGGATGACCTATGCCGGCAAGGTGAGCTCTTATCTGGTGAGACCTTCCGGTAACCAGCTTTATTTCCGTCAGGGTGATCTCAGGTCCGGCTTCTGTAGTGAAGTGGCTGAGCGGCCTGACGCCTGTTATGACCTCGCGGGTCTTTTCGGACGGATCTGCTGCACCCGCCCCTGTATATATCCTGACCTTGTTGGCCTGCTCGTCCTTGGCAAGGCTGCCTGTCAGAGTGAGGTCTCTTTCTATGACGCCGCAGGCGATGGTCATGTAGTACTTGTCTGTAAGGTCCTCTCTTATGGCTTCGTTAAGAGCCTTGAGAGCCCCTGATGTCTTACCGAACAGCACGAGCCCTGTCGTGTTGCGGTCGAGACGGTTGGCCGGAGCAGGAGAGAATACCTTCTCGTTTCTCGGATCGAACTCGCCCTTCTCTATGAGGTAGTCCTTGACCTGGTTGGCGAGGTGGTCCTTCTTCTCGTGCCTGTCGCCGTGAGTCAGAAGTCCGTACGGCTTGCTGACTATCAGCACCTTGTCATCCTCGTAGATGATGCGAAACTGCCGTTTTGCATGAGATGCAGATGCATTCCGCCGTGCTGATGCCCGGCCCGAAACCTTTCCGGCACTGCCGGTCAGCTTATCGATCACATCGTCAGAGATGTAAAGAGTCAAGATCTCGCCTTCGTTCAGCATATATGACTCGCTGCGGCGCCTGCCGTCTACCTTGACGTCCTTGCGGATGAGCTTGTATATCTCGCTGAGCGACGCGTTTTTCAGATATTTCCTCAGAAAACGGTCGAGCCTACGGCCGGCATCATTGGCTGTGATCGTGATTTCGCGCATACTTGCTCCTCTTCCTTATCATTCCCGACAATTTGTTATTTTACCATACATAAGCGCGCATCCTCAAGGACAATACGGCTGCTCGTTGCAAACATGGGAGATTAAGATTATAATTACAAAAGATGCGGCAAAGCTGATAATTCAGCCGTATAAAAGTTGTTGTCAAGGAGCTCGATATGAGACATATCAAGAATTTTCTGCATAATATCAACGACATAGTTCTGGCCGTTATAATAGTTGTTCTGGCGGCCGGCATCATATACTGGCGTATGCAGGTAATACTGGACTATCCTAAGCAGCTTGCGGATCAGCAGGCTGTATATACCGAAGAAAGTGAGGCTGCTGAGGCAGAGGAGCAGGCGGCAGAAGAGGCCGCAGCCGAGACTGCCGAAGAGGAAGCTGCAGCACAGGAAGAGGCTGCAGCAGAGGATCAGGCAGCTGCGGAGGCAGCACCTGAAGAGCAGCCTGCAGAGGCGGAGGCGCCGGCCGGAGAACAGGCACCGCAATAACACTATCAATTGCTGCTGAGAGGGGTAATACAGCAGACCGGATACAGGAGAACAGCCCCAGGCTAGAAAGGATTAATCCCGGTACATCACAATGAAGAACTATTCAAGACTGAATGACTACAACCTCACTATGCTGACTGATTTCTACGAGATCACGATGGCGAACGGATACTTCAACTCCGAAATGCGCGATGCAGAAGCGTGCTTTGACGTATTCTTCAGAAGAGTTCCTGACGGAGGCGGCTTTGCCATCATGGCAGGTCTCGAGCAGATCATCGCATACATGAAGAGACTCAAGTTCACGGATGCGGATATAGAATATCTGAGAACCAAGAACTGCTTCACAGAGGACTTCCTCCAGTATCTCCTGGACTTCAAGTTCAGCTGCGACGTATGGTCGGTGCCGGAAGGCTACCCGATCTTCCCGCATGAACCTGTTATGATCGTCAAGGGACCGCTGATCCAGGCGCAGTTTGTAGAGACATTCATCCTGATGCAGTTCAACCACCAGAGCCTGATCGCGACCAAGGCCAACAGAATAGTACGTTCCGCACTCGGCCGCCCGGTCATGGAGTTCGGTACCAGAAGAGCTCACGGCGCTGACGCTGCTGTATACGGAGCAAGAGCTTCCTACATCGCAGGCTGCGCAGGCACCGCATGCACTATCGCTGACCGCAACCACGACACACCGGCTCTCGGAACAATGGCGCACAGCTGGGTCCAGAGCTTTGACTCCGAATACGAAGCATTCAAGAAATACACCGAGCAGTATCCGCAGAATGCTACACTGCTGATCGATACATACAACGTCCTGAAGTCGGGACTTCCTAATGCCATCAGGGTGTTCAAGGAATTAAAGCCGCAGAACATGGGCATCCGTATCGACTCCGGAGACATCACATACCTGACAAGAGAGTGCCGTAGGATCCTCGATGAAGAGGGCCTGAAGGACTGCAAGATAGTTATCAGCAACTCGCTCGATGAGTACATCATCAGAGACGTCATCCTCGAAGGCGCTCAGATCGACTCCTTCGGCGTAGGCGAGAGACTTATCACCGCAAGGTCTGAACCTGTATTCGGCGGCGTCTACAAGCTGTCCGGAATCATGAAAAACGGCGAGATGGTGCCTAAGATGAAGATCTCCGAGAACGTTGAGAAGATCACCAACCCTGGCTTCAAGAAGGTCGTAAGATTCTTCGACAAGGAGACAGGCAAAGCTCTTGCTGATGTCATCATGCTGCGCGATGAGCCGATGCCTGACGGCAAGCCGTACGAGATCTTCGATCCGAACGCAGTCTGGAAGCGCAAAGTTCTCGAGAACTACGACGCTATCGAGCTGCTCGTTCCTATCTTCGAAAAGGGCGAGCTCGTATACGAAGAGCCTGACATCGACACCATCAAGAAGACCTGCGCAGAGCAGATCGATAAGCTCTGGGGCAGCCACCTGAGATTCGAGAATCCGCAGACCTACTATGTAGACCTGTCCAAGCCGCTCTGGAACCTCAAGCACGACCTGCTCAACAAGTACGGCGCATCGAACATGTAACTAAGAGGCTTTGCTTAGAGGGTATAATGACAAGAATTTATATTTGTGATGAAGAAAAGAAGTGGCAGAATGAAGCAGCGTCCATTCTAAAGAGCTTTGCTGAAAAGCGGGGAGCCGAGGCAAAGATAACCTGTTTTAGTACGCCTGAAGAAGTCCTGCACAACAAGGGCCCGGCCCCGGACGTCCTCTTCACAGATATAGAGTTCGAAGACGGGGAGAGCGGCATCGAAGCAGCAAAGGAGATCAACCGCCTCTATCCTGAGTGTCATATCGTATATCTCGCTAAGCGCATCGAACATGCACTTGACGTCTACAACACTAAGCATGTGTGGTACGTGATCAGGGAACAGTTCAGACAGCGCCTTCCGGAGATATATGACAAGGTCTGTGGCATTGATGATGACAGAAAATCCTACCTGGTGGTAAAGACCACAGACGGCGCTACGGTCAGGATCGCCTGCAGAGGGATCATGTATCTAGAGAGACATGACCGCAAGACATTCATAGTCACCTACGAGCGCAAGTACGTAGTGAAAGACCGTATCCCTGTCATCCTCGACAAGCTCCCGGCAGACCGTTTTGCACGCTGCCACAACAGTTTTGCCGTCAACCTTGACAAGGTCAGAGAGGTCCGTCCGGGCAGCCTCGTAATGCGAAACGGAACTGAGATAATGATCAGCCGCGGCTACAGCAAGTCGTTCAAATCCGAGTACATGGCCCGCATGGAGAGCAGGGCAGTGAAATAGGGGTCCGCAGACTGATGCAATAGTGCCCCATGTATGCGCTCCGGGCTCTGAATAGTCCAGAAACTTACCAACTGTAAAAAATAATTTACACATAATAATCGCGGAATTCACACAGAATCTCCGCGATTTTGCAATTTTTGTAAGAAAAACTGCAAATTTTGTATCCCTAATTGATGATGTAAGGGTACCTTAATAAAATTAAAGTCAAGAAAAAGCAGTAAATTGCTGTTTTTTATTTCCTCATTTAGCAGAATCAAGAATCATCCTGATCCTGCCGAGCGAGTAAACAATTTAACTAATTTTCAATTAAGTTGGAGGTATTTTATGAAGAAGTATTTTAAGCGTTATATCGCGCTGGTACTGACTTTCGCGCTTGTACTTGCAGTTCCGTTTGCATTTACAACACAGAAGGCGGATGCAGCATCAAAGAAGAAATCCAAGAAGGTTGTTCTGGTTCAGCTGACAAAGGAAGTTGGAAAAGACTTGGATGAAAATGGCAAACTCTACAAGTATACTTATAAACAATCTTTTAACAAAAGAGGCTTTGTAACAAAGGTGTCTCAAACAGGTAAATACGGATTTAAAGAAGTATTTAAGTATAATAAGAAGGGCTATCTCAAATCAATTAAGTCTTATGATAAGAAGGGCAAGGCTCTTTGGAAACTTACCGTCAAAATGAATAAGAAAGGTATGCCGGCGGTTGCAAAGAGCTACTACAAAGACGGCAAGAAGTGGGTTCTGGAAGCAACAAGGACATTCGCTTATAGCGGAAAAACTCCTGTAAAGGTTTCTGTAAAGAACAGCGATGGTAAGGTTACCAATATTCCTATTGAGTTTTATGAAATAGATGGCGTATCAAAGGCAGATTATAAGTATGTTGATGAGGCTGCTACAAAGGTAAAGAAAGATAAGAAAGGCAGAGTAGTTTCTGAGACATATAATTTTGGGGATATTACAAGAACCTATAAGTATACTTATAGCAAGTCAGGATATCGCATAAAGGAAAAAGCAAAATATAGCGATGGAAGATCTTGGACAGGTACATACAAGGTAATCAAAATGTCAAAGTCTAACATAAAAATAGACCAGCTTAATGATTATGCTAGAGGATTCCATGATGATGATTTTGAAGAGGATGCTGAATAATATATAGAAGTAATCTCTTCATTGTTCGAATAATCAAATAGAATTAGAAGGGACCGCGTTAGCGGTTCCTTCGTTATTCGCAAAGTTGGCATCTTGGTAGTTCTGAAATGATATACGATAATCGTTGAGTACTTCTTAATGTAAAACAACTAAATCGATTTTTCTTTTAGGACTTCATGCCAAGGAATCTCATATATTTCTAATTATAGTAATGGAGGTATTTTATGAAGAAGTATTTTAAGCGTTATCTTGCGCTGGTACTGACATTTGCACTTGTACTTGCAGTTCCATTTGCATTTACAACACAGAAGGCAGACGCAGCAGCAAAGAAGTCCAAGAAGGCTACAGTTCTTCTGGAAACAAAGACAGTTCATACCTATAAGAACGCAAAGGGTAAGACTGTTAAGGAAACTACAAAGTACACATACAACAAGAGAGGATTCGTGACTAAGGCAAAGACATCCGGAAAGGATGGCGGAAGGGCCGTATATAAGTACACTAAGAAGGGTTACCTGAAGTCAGTCAAGTTCTACAATAAGAAAGGCAAACTTGTTTATAAAGTAACTGCCAAGATGAACAAGAACGGTATGCCATACGAAGCTAAAGCTTATTATAAGGACGGCAAGAAGTTCGTTCTTGATAGCACAACTACAATTATCTATAGTGGCAAGACTCCTGTAAAGTCCACAGTTAAGTACGTTGATGGTGAAACCGAAACAGAAGACTTTGCGTATTATGATGATTTCGGCGAATCAAAAGAGTGGTACACAGAAGGCTTCGCAGAAAATATCAAGAAGGACAAGAAGGGCAGAGTAATTTCTGAAGAAGATTCTGAAGAAGGATGGGTACTTACATACAAGTACAACAAAGCCGGATGGCGTACAAAGGTTACTAAAACCCTCACAAAAGATTTTGATGGTAATCCTACAAATGAAAAGTACGTAACCACTTTTAAAACATTCAAAATGACTAAGGCAAATGCTCATAAGGCACAGCTCAACAACGTTTATATGCTTTGGTGGTAAAATCAGCATTACCTGTTGATTCATTTTAGAAAAGTATACAGATACAACAAGTAACTGATTGTGTGATTCACAAGAGGAACCGCATCGGCGGTTCCTCTGTTTTTCTATCTGATTCCCAGAATATCTGCAATAATCTTATTTACCTGAAGCGAGTCTATATGTCCACGCATATCTCCGAAGGCGAAGAAAAGATTGACCCCCGGAGTGTATCCGTTCAGCAGATACCTATAGAGTCTCCTTGAAAATTCATCTCTGTATTGAGGAAGATCCAGTCTGCCAACATATTCGATGATTATTTCAGTCTTGCAGTCAAGCGGCGATAGAACTGTAAAGTCAGGGTATAGATTAGGCCCGTAATCATTGCTTGGAAGGGGCAGCTCATATACAAATATCAGTCCGGCAGCAATCAGCCTCTCATAAAGCACCATCTCACTTATAGTTTTCACCATAGTTCCGTCTGAAGTGCGCTCTGTCTTATTCTGCGGATAGTTCTCAGGGAATGTCGCCTGATATGCAAGCTTTGCAGCCTTCCATTTCATTCCAACTGCCAGATAATCAGCATCATTGATAATCTCTTCACTCCTGTATGAAAAAGGAAGCTTTTCATCTATTGAAGCATTATCATACTTCTCATATCCCTCAAGAAGTGATTCAGTCAGGGAAATATTCCTGTCGATTATATCCAATGCTCTCGTTATGTGCGCAGCCTCTTTAATGCGACTAACACTCTTATCAGCTTCTTTTCCGGCATACTTATACTTTGCTGCATTTTTCCTTCTGATGCAGTAATAATTACACCCGTCTTTGGGAGATAGTCTCTTCAGTCTCTGGCCCCTGTATTCATCAAGAAGCGAGAGACGGGACGTATATCTCTCCTTGTCCTTTTCAAGAATCTTCAGCTCATATATAAGACGTGATTGCAGATCATGATCCATCAGTAAACCTCTTTCCGCAGATGTAAGGCTGAAAAGGAAGCAAGCCATCTCAGCCCTCCGCATCTGATGTCAGTAAATTACATCGCTAAAATATGGAGTCTGTAAATTGTACAAGTACCCTGAAAAACCGTCAAAGCCGATTCTCCCTTAAACCGACAGAAATCACACTTAAATTGAAAAAACATAAAAAGTGCAATTCCGGCGACCGATTATCCAGCATTAATAGCCGAAAATAGCGCCATGGATCATTTGACCTGGCCTTCAGCTATCCCCTTCAACAGGCATACTTGCGAACATAAAAACCCCGCTATTACCAGGATTCAATCAAATGGGCTCAAAGTAATAGAAGACTATTACCAAAATAGGATTATCCAGGCATTTGGTAATAATCGGCCTGACCTCTGCTGCTGATAATCACCCGCGTCTCATCTCCGAGCGGCCTTTAAGGAGGCAAACTGCACCGGAAAGGGGCAAAACGAGGGGCAAATTAAGCGAAAAGGGTCTCTCCGGCAGCATCAAGAGGAACGCACTCTATTCTGAAGGCGCGAAGAGACCATGAAAAATGAAAACGGTTATACCAAAATGATCGATTTTCACAAAATGGTAATAATTCTCTATTACCAAGCACCTTTCAGCCCATCCCGGAGGGCCAGAAAGCGTGCACGGGAGCTCGCACCCCCCCGAACCTCAATATCCCGTGCGCGCACAGATCCGCACTGGCCATTACTTATCGCATTACACTAAAATACATTCTTTAAGGCCGGCATATGGCCACAGGACAGACTGAATATCCGGAATCAGATTGAGGCTGTGAAAAGAATAACTCTGCTGCGCCGAGTAGGACTTTACGTTGAATTTTCGCGGTCCTTGAAGTAAAATTGTGGGGATTATGGGACTTGCGACACGTTGCTGCCGGGCGCCGGACTTAACAGAGAACGGGCGGCTGCCTGTACGCAAAGCAGATTAAATAGTAAGAGGGACACATCATGGCTATCACACCAAGGGTAGAGAAAATCAGACAGAATTACGTTAACACCAAGCCGCACATCTCATACGAGCGTGCGTGGATCTACACCAAGTCATTTCAGCAGACAGAGGGCCAGCCTAACATTCTGAGAGTGGCCCAGGCATTCAACGCAACCTGCAATGAACTGTCTGTCAACATCTGGGAAGGCGAGCTGATCGTAGGCACCAGCGGCGAGTACCGCAAGTGCGCTATACTGACGCCTGAATTCGGATGGCTGTGGATCAATGACGAAATCGATACATTCCCTGAAAGAGGCCAGGACCCTTACGATGTCACGCCTGAGCAGACCGAGTTCATAAGGAAGAATATCTTCCCTTACTGGAAGGGCAGGTCCATTGAAGAGGCATTCCTCGCAAGGACATCAGAGGCGACCAAGAAGATCGGCGTGGACACCGGATTCCTTGATACAGACTCCAAGTGGCGTAACGGCATCGGCGAGATCTCAGCCGACTACATCGACGTGCTCCTGCCTAAGGGCTACGGCGGCATCAAGGCAGAGGCCGAGGCATACATGGCAGAGCTCAACGAAGCGCTTCCTGAAGACATGGAGAAGATGAACTTCTATAAGTCCATGGTCCTCATCGCTGACGGCATGATCACGCTCGGCAGACGTTATTCGGCCAAAGCAAAAGAAATGGCAGCGTGCGAGGCTGATCCGGCAAGGCGCGCAGAGCTCGAAGAGATCGCGGACATCTGCACCCGCATCCCTGAGCAGCCGCCGAAGAGCTTCAGAGAAGCCATCCAGTTCGTATGGTTCGTTCAGCTCGGCGGCATCATCGCAGAGAACCCGCTCGCATGGAACCCAGGCAGATTCGACCAGTACATGTATCCGTACTACAAGGCAGACAAGGAAGCAGGCCTCATAGATTACGATACAGCGCTTGAGCTCGTCGAATGCCTGTGGCTCAAGTACAGCGAATGGGCATGGACCATCTCCAAGAATACAGCCAGCTTCTTCGCAGGCTATACCAATTTCGAAAACCTCACCGTCGGCGGCACCAAGGTCGACGGTTCAGATGCCACCAACGACATCTCATACATGGCGATCCAGGCAACAAGAGAGTGCATGACACACCAGCCGACACTCAGCTGCAGGATCCACCCGGAATGCCCGCCGGATTTCATGGAAGCAGTTACAGAGCTCGTTTCCACCGGATGCGGTTTCCCTGCAATCCACGGCGACCGCACAGGATACCAGATGCTCTCCAACCTCGGCTATGAGCCTAAGGATGCAAGAGACTGGAACAACTGCGGCTGCGTAGTTCCGCATTCACGCAAAACCTTCGAGTGGACATCCGCGGCCAGCATCAGCTTTGCGGCAGCGCTCGAGTTCGCGCTCAACAAGGGCTGCAGCCGTCTCAGCGGCGAGCAGGTATCCCTGCCTGAAAAGGACCCTAAGACATTCGGGTCCATGGAAGAGATCCTTGAAGCGTGGAAAAAGCAGTTCAGATATCTCGTCAAGCACGGTGTTATCAGCCTCTGCACAGCGCAGCAGATCCACAGGGAAATCGGCCACCGCCCGTTCATGTCAGCATGCAATGAATACTGCATGAAGAACGGAAGAGACCTTGTCGACGGAGGCGCCAAGTACAACATCGGGCCTGTATTCACGGGCGTAGGCCTCTCGGTCACAGCCAACTCGCTGGCAGTTATCAGGAAGCTCGTCTTTGAAGACAAGGCGTGCACACTGGCGGATATCATCGACGCGATCGACAACAACTGGGAGGGCTATGAAGAGCTGAGAGAACTCGCCCTTGCATGCCCTAAGTACGGAAACGACATCGACTACGTCGACTCCATCGCAAGAGACCTCGCGGATTTCTTCTACGATGAAGTCACGCAGTACAAAGACATATACGGCAATCACTTCGTTACAGCCTTCATGGGCATCTCCAACTATCTGCCTACAGGCAAAGTCCTCGGAGCAACACCGGAAGGCCGCCACGCGAAGGATCCGATCAACGAGGGCGTTTCGCCTTACACCGGCAGCGATAAGTCGACATGCCTCGCAGCACTCAGGAGCGCCGCCAAAGTCAAGCACGACATACACAGCGGAGGAACGCTTCTTAACCTCAGACTCAACCACGATCTCGTGGCAACGAAGAGAGGAAGAGCCAACCTCGGCGCGATGCTGCAGAGCTACTTTGCACTCGGCGGATTCCATGTGCAGTTCAACACCATATCCAATGAAGTGCTCAAAGACGCACAGGCACATCCGGAGAAATACAGGAGCCTGCTCGTAAGAGTCGCAGGCTACAGCGCGCAGTTCACCAACCTGTCCAGAGAGATGCAGGACTCGATCATGGCAAGGAACGCGCACACAGAGTTTTAATAAATAATATGTGAAAAGGAGAGAACGGCATGGGAGCAAAAGGTTATATAATGCAGATCCAGCCGTTCTCTGTTAATGACGGGGACGGCATCAGATCAACCATATTCATGGCGGGCTGCCCGCTACGGTGCAGGTGGTGCTCCAATCCTGAGGGATTCAGCGCAAAGCCTAAGGTCGGCTGGCACATGAGAAAGTGCATCGGCTGCGGCAGGTGCGCAGAGGTATGCCCGCAGGGAATAGGCATAAACATGAATGAAGAGCGTGAACGCTGCATAGCATGCGGCAGATGCACAGAAGTCTGCCCGGCAGGGGCAAGGACGATGATGGTCCGCCTGGCGGATGCCGAGGACATCCTGAAAGAGATCCAGAAACACAGGCTCTTCTATTCGTACAGCGGAGGAGGCGTCACTTTCTCAGGCGGGGAAGCGACTTCGCAGCCTGAATTCCTCGATTATCTCACGCGCGAGATATACGATATGGGATACAGCATGGACATAGAGACCAGCGGCATGTTCGACTGGGACACCGTCGCCCCGATCCTCGAGCGCATGGACCTCATCTTCATGGACCTCAAGATCTTCGACCCGGAAAAGCACCTCGAATACACAGGCGTCAGAAATGAGAGGATACTTGAGAACATTGCCAATCTGGCCCGGCTGCAGGGCCCGGAAGTTGTCATCCGCATCCCGGTAATCGGCGGCGTCAACGATGACGACGGGAACATTCGCGCTTCCGCGAAATATGTTCACGATCATCTTCCATATGCAAAAATGGAATTGTTACCTTACCACAGTTATGGCAGAATAAAGTATGAGGCAATCGGCCTTCCGTACGATCATCCTGAGTTCAGCACACCTGACAGATCAGAGATGGAGCGGCTCAGAGATATAGTTCGCTCAGAAGGGGTAGAAATCGCCGATTTCCGCTGAAGTAAAATATGAAATTATCTGTTATTTTTGACCCGGAACCGAATTCATGGGGATTCCGCGGGGATCCTTATTTCTGGAGACATCTCAGGAAAAGAGTCTCCCGGGTTGATTTGCCTGTGGACCCGGACAAGCTCGAGCGGTTCATAAGACAGGAATACTTCGAGCTTTCAGGAACCAGACTGACCGGCAGCAGCATAGGCATTGTCAAAGAATTCGCGCATGGCGGAATGACATCGGGCGGCCTGTCCGGCGAATACTGGACCAGATACGCTATACCGCTTTTGAAAGAGAGACTGGAAAAAGCCAATGAAGAATTACAGTAAGACTATGGACAACATAAGAAAACATACAGCCAGAATCCTGTCCATCCTGATGATACTCTCGCTGCTCTCGGGCGGCATCGTCCTGACAGGAGCAGGAGGCGAAGACGCATATACATATGCAGCCAGCCAGACTCAGGGGGACTTCGAGTATACCGTCTCAGGCGGATCAGCAACTCTGACAGCATACAAGGGCAAAGCGACCGCGCCGGCCATCCCTTCATCGATCGGAGGTCACAAGGTCACGGCCATCGGACCGGAGTGCTTCAGAGGCAATGCGAAGATCACAACGATCAAAGTGCCTGAAGGCATCACCTCGATAGGCGACTATGCATTCGAAGCGTGCAGCGCAGCGACTTCGGTCACTTTGCCTGCAAGCCTTAAGACCATAGGCAAATGTGCATTTTCCGGCGATGCACAGCTCAAAAAGATAGACATCCCGAAGAATGTCAGCAAAATAGGTGACGGAGCCTTCCTGTACTGCATGGCGGTCAAAGACATTACGGGCGGAGAAGGGCTGACCGAACTTGGCCAGTTTGTTTTCGCCGGATGCGAGTCACTATTCTCGATGGATCTAAGCAAATCAAAGCTGAAGGCTCTGCCTGACAGGACCTTCTGCAACTGCACCAGACTGTTCAAGGTGGAGCTGCCTGATTCGATCGAGACTGTGGGCAAGAGAGCATTTTCAAACTGCGATGCACTTGGTCAGCTGAATTTCGGCCCTAAAGTGAAGTCTGTAGGAGACTATGCATTTGAAAAGTGCAGCAGCCTGGCAGACCTCTCTTTCGAAGGCAGTGAAGGCTTAAAGCTCGGCATCTATGAGTTTTATAAAAGTGACGGGGTCCAGAAGGTCCATCTGAGACTGCCGAACAACACTGTGATCACTGATGAAACTCTTGCAGGAGCTCCACTTGGCGGAGTGTATGTAAGCGGAGATGGATACCTGAAAACCGCGTCAGGCAAAACACGCCTGATCGATAACGGACAGATTTATGAGGACAACGGGGCTGTTCTTATAAAAGCTATGCCGGAGAAATATGAAAACGGATCGTGGGTCAAAGTATGCGATTCAGTCACATACGGGGATAAATCCTACACCCGTTATACTGTAGCTGATAGTGTCAGCAGGATAGCAGACGGTGCATTTGACGGATCTTCATTCGACATTGTAGTCCTTCCGGCAGGCATTAAGACACTTGATGATAAGGCTTTCTACGGGGCAGAGATCCAGGCAATGTCCATGAGCGGCAGCAATGAAAAATACGCTGTAGTTGACGGCATACTGTATGAGGTAAAAGAAGCCGGAAACGGCGGTCTTGGTGTAACCTCGGGTACTGCCGGCAATGCCGCTTTAACGGATTCTTCATCAGAAGCAGACAATACGGCATCGTCAGACGAAGGCAGTGCAGCCTCAGATGATGCGGCAGCACCAGATACAGACAATGCTTCAGCAACAGACGATGCCGGTGCATCTTCAGTTGAAAGCGGCAGCCTGGATGTAACTGCAGACACTGCGGATAATGCCGTGGTAACCGATTCCGCATCCGATGCAGACAGTACGGCAGCATCAGGAGAAAGCAGTGCAGCCTCAGATGATGCAGCAGCATCGGATACAGATAATTCTGCAGCAACGGACGAGGGCAGTGCGTCTTCAGCTGAAAGCGGCAATACAGAAGCCGGAAACAGCGAAGCTGCAGCAAATGAAGAAGCTACAGGCAGTGAAGAAATTGCAGCAAATGAAGAAGCAGCCGGCAGTGAGGAAACTTCTGCAAATGAAGAAACAGCCGGCAGCGGGGAAGCTTCAGCAAATAAAGAAACGGCAGGCAGCGAAGATAATGAAAACGCAAACTCAGCTGATGCAGATAGTGCTGACGGCAATCTGCAGGTTGCAGGCGCATCAGACGCTGCTCTTGCTGCAGCCGGAGACGGCACAGGGAAATACAGACTGCTGAGATTCTTCCGTTACAGGGTGGATGGCACCTCACTTGTCAGAACCACTAAAGATAATCCGGATGCGGGTACTCAGGGCTCCGGTCCGGGCCAGCAGTTCGTGATGCCTGACAATGTTGTGAGCATCGCGCCATACGCATTCAGCAACGCAGGAGTTCATGTAGAAATACCTGATACTTCATCACTGACTGCGTTCGAAGATAACTCCTTCACAAACAGCGGAATAAGACATCCGGATGACACAGACGGCTATGATTTCTATGGAATCGTTAAAATACCATCGAAGTATAAGCGCGATACAATCAGCATTTCCGAATCGGCTTTCGATGACTATGATACCTATTATCCTATGTATGATGATGACTCAGAATCGCAGGACATCGATGACCTGATCAGAGACGATACTGACGAGCGCGACTTCAATGACCATTTTGCACGTATAGATGATGACGGAGATGCAGATGACGAAGATCAGTGGCCGGTATATGACGGCGACGATCCGGGCGAACGTGATTCGGTACTCAAGATCACCTCTGAATCAGGCAGCAAGAGCCTGTATTCCGACAGCAAGTACGGCGGTTTTAAAGTGATTCCGAACTCCGGGTTTGAGGAGTGGTCACAGAAATACCTCGACTACAATAAGGCGGATATCGAGTTCGCAGCGGAACTGATGCCGTACACCATGCTGTATAAGGGCGAAGCGCACTACAGGAGCATGGTCTGCGTGCTCAATCATGACCAGTACAAGACAGAATTTTCGATCAGGAACGTAGGAGACGATTTTGCCCCTATGTATCTCGCGATGGATCACGGACTCGAAGCTGAGATACAGCGCGGCAGAATGCCGGATGACATAGTCCTCTACAGCGGGATCACGACTGAAAGGATGGCAGACATTGCCGGAATCAAAGACAAAACAGTCACTCCGACCAAGGCGCAGCTGATCAACGCAATCGGCAGGGAATTCACAGACCCGGCATTCATGAGCACCACCACCAACCCGAGCACCGCTGCAAATTTCTCATCGCATTCAAATACGATGATAGTGATCTACGCGTCCTCTGAAGTACTCAGCAAGCTCGGTGCGGTTGTAATCGACAGCTTTTCGGGCTGGGGCGCAGGTGAGTATGAGATACTCTTTAATCTCGGCGCAAAATTCAAGGTGCTCGATGTCGGCACGATCGAGGTCAGCGGCGGCGGATATGATATAACGGAAACAAGGACCTATATACGCCTCGAGCTGATGGACCCTGACGAAGAAACGCCTCAGGATGATCCGGCTCCGGAAGAAAAGAAGGACAAGAGCCCGGATGTGAAGCCTGTAGTTCAGCCGGTACCTGTGGTCCGTACTACTGCAAAGTCAGGCAGTAAGATGCGCGTATACTGGAACAAAGTCAGCGGCGCTGCATCATACAAGCTTCAGTACCGCAAGGCGGGAGCTTCAAAGTGGAAGACTGTCAGACTGAGCAAGACCTCCAGAGTCCTGAAGAAAATGAAGAACGGCGGCCTGTACCAGTACAGGGTAGCCGCTGTGGACAAAAACAAGAAGAGCGGAAAGTATTCCGAGCCGTCATACCGCTTCTACAGGAAGACGAAGGGGGTCAAGTACAAAGCTAAAAAAGGCGCTGTCAAGATCACCTGGAAGAAGACCAAGCGCGCGAGCGGCTATAAGATCCTTGTAGCAGATAATAAAAAAATGAAGAACGCCAGTGTCATCACCATAAAGGGCGGCAAGAAGAAGTCTGCAGTAGTCAAGGGCCTCAAATCAGGCAAAAGGTATTACTTCTCTGTACGTCCTTACAAGGACAAGGGCGGCAACAGATACATCGGCATCCGCAGCAAGATCAAGAAGGTCAGGGTAAAATAAATTATTTCCCTGCTTGACAAAGCGTACGGAAGTTGTATAATAACGTACTCGGCAGGAGGACTCAGCCTGCCGGTTATGGGGACGTACTGGTTTCGACAGGTGCGTGGAACGAGGATAAGCGAGCCGTGGCGGTGATCCACGTAAAAAGTACCCGTTAAAAAGAAACGCTAAAACAAACAACAATTTCGCACTGGCTGCATAGTTCAGCCCCGCGTGTCGGCCTGAGTTCGTCTGCAGGCACAGGACCCGGCATCATTTATGCAGAAAAACTAATGCGTGACATCCCGGCATCGTATTAGTACCTACGGGATAGTCTGATGATAGTCCGCCGTGTGACGCTCATCAGGCGAAATCAAATACCCGGCTTCGCTCGGAGAAAGTCTTCCGGAAATACTCTTGGACGTGGGTTCGACTCCCACCGTCTCCACCAAAATTTGGGCTTGAGATTCAAATGATCTCGAGCCTTTTTTCATGCCTGGAGAAGGCGACAAAAACCGACCTATACAGACCTCGTTCAGATATACGAAATGGTCGTCATTCTGGTCGGCAATTCAGAAAGCTACAGACCGAAAACAAAGTAAAATCAAGGGGAAGAGCGAATTCGGAAAGCATACCATCTCCACCAAAAAATGGCTCTCGGAAATAATTCCGGGAGCTATTCTGTTTTCACGGATTGCAGTTGTTTCAACAGTTAAGGTATTTTCTAAAAATAACAAAACCGACCTAGCCAGACATATAGGGAATACGTTCAGACCTATGAAATAGTCGACAAAATGGTCGGCACTTTTTTTGACAAAATAGGCAAATTTGCGGTCAGACTTGACAGCAAACATTCTTCCATTCTCGTTTGAAGAACTTAATCGCATAATTGTCGGATAGATAATGCTCATATAAACTGAAAACAAAAACGATACTTGGAGGTGCGTCATGTTTAAGCCAAAATTCAGATTTACTCACGATGAGATCAGGATCATTGTAATGGCGCTTGTTGAATTTAAGAACCAGCTGATATCGGAAGGAAGATATACAGATGCTGTAGATGACCTTCTGATCAAATTTGTAGAATAAATGCTGAGCGGTCACGCTCAAATATCATTAGCTTTCTTTTCTTTACATGCCTTGCCCTATTGGCAGGGCAATTATATTGTTCAAATCCGGTGGTGACCGGTAGAAAGGAAAGACGATGATAAAAGCTGTAACAATCAAGATGAAAGCAAATGATGGGATCATTACTGCTGAAGACGTTGGAGATGCATTCATTGACTGTGTAAAAGAGGGGCGCATGGAAAGCAATGCAGCACTATGGTATCTCGACCTGATACACGATCTGTTCATCACTGAGCACGAAATAGCTGCTGTAAATGTTTTGTCTTGTGTTCTGCACCATGCAGATTCACCTATATGCGGTGAGCTGGAAGGCTTGTTCAGAAGATTCGTAGATAACGAGCGCTATCTTGTGAGCTTCATGGATGACTTCCTGGGACATGAGGAGATTGATGATTATCTTCTGGAACTGGAGATGCTGAAGATGAGCAGAAAATGTCTGCAGGAGAAATTTGATGAGGAGGCTGATGAATGAGTGAATGCAAAACCATAGCCATATGCAATCAAAAGGGCGGAACTGCCAAAACAACGACCTGCCTGAATCTGGGAGCAGGGCTGGCGCGTAACGGGAAGAAAGTGTTGCTTGTGGATGCTGATCCTCAGAGTGATCTTACTACTTCACTTGGAATAGAGGCAGACGCACAGGAGAAATCGCTGGGAAGGTTGATGTATCTGCTCACTGAGGACTACAAACCGATAGTCAGAGATACTGTGATCCATCACGATGAGGGAATGGATCTGCTGCCTTCTAATCTGGACCTGTCATCTTTGGAGACGAGACTTGTTAATGCTATGAGCAGAGAGAAAGTGCTCCATAATCTGTTGAAGGATGTACGGAAAGATTACGACTATATTCTGATCGACTGCATGCCTTCGCTTGGCATGATAACAATCAATGCGCTTACAGCAGCTGACAGCGTGATCATACCTGTGCAGGCTCAGTATCTCCCTGCAAAGGGAATGACACAACTGATGCGAAGCATAGATATGGTCAGGAATCATACTAACGAGAATCTGAAGATAGAAGGCATATTGATGACGCTCGTTGATGGCAGAACAAACCTGGCAAAAGACGTGATCAATGCCATAAGGACTAACTATGGAATGAATATCCGTATTTTCGATTCACAAATACCGGTAGGAGTAAAAGCGGCAGAAGCAAGTAAGACAGGCAAGAGTATATTTGCCTACGATAGCGAATGCAAACCGGCAAAAGCGTATGAAGATTTTACAAGGGAGGTGATGAGTGGTGCCGAAAGACAGAGAAAGCGAGATAAAGCTTCCATCACTAGATGAGCTGTTTTCTTCACAAGAGGAACGTGATGATGCAAAGCTCAAACGTATCTTCGAGATACCAATTGATCAAATAGATCCATTCCCGGACCATCCTTTCAAGGTGAGAGATGACGAAGACATGCAGAATCTGATAGAAAGCATCAGAGCTCAGGGCGTGCTTACACCGTGTATGGTGAGAAAGAAAAAAGATGGAAGATATGAGCTTATCTCCGGACACAGGCGTAAGCGCGCTTGCGAACTCCTTGGAATGGACACTCTGAGATGCGAGATAGTCGAACTCTCTAAGGATGAAGCTACCATAATTATGACGGAGAGTAATTTTCAAAGGTCCACTATTCTTCCATCTGAAAAAGCATTTGCTTACAAAATGAGACTAGATGCGATGAAGATGCTTGTATCCAGAATGGTCGAGAACCAGAAGAAAGGAAGGAACTTCGGTGGTGAACCTGTCGGTCCGCAGCTTGAGAAGGCTAGAGAGCACCTGGTTAACTCATACGGAGTCTCAGAGGAGTATGTTGGGAATCTCGGAAATGCAGATTCGAGGAAGCATGATCATGGTGGCCCAGTGGGCCACCTACCAAATGGATCAAAATCAAGAGATCTTGTGGCAATGGAAGTAGGAGAAAGTGTAACGCAAATCAGACGATATATTCGCCTCACTGAGCTTATTCCGGAACTACTTGATTTAGTCGATGAAGGCAAGATAGGAGTCAGGCCAGCAGTTGAGCTTTCGTACCTTGGCCACAGGCAGCGCGATGTACTTGAAGCGATCGAGATGGAGCAATGTACTCCTACTCATGAGCAGGCAAAACGAATGAGGAGGCTTTACGAAGAACAAAAGCTTACGCCTGAAGCGATAGAGGCTATCATGATGGAGCAGAAAGGCAACCAGAAGGAGAGGATAGTGCTGAGGGGGGATCGGTTCAGTAGGCTGTTTCCCCCTGATTTGCCGATGTCAAAACGTGAGGACTATATAGCCGCTGCAATGGAATTTTACGGCAGACACCGGGAACGGCAGAAAACGAGAGACGATGCGAGATGATGTGGGGCAATGTATCCCGCATGTTATGGAAATATTTGCATTGTGGATACGTTTTACCATCTCCTCCCCTGTAACCCCTCCTCTAGAACTACCTGTTACTACCCGAAGAAGAGATAATAGAGTATAAACACAATAACATAATATATTTATAATAATCGCAATATTATGACACATCGGCGTTCAAGTCAGAGATGACCTGAGCGCCTTTTTTCATGTCTGAAATTGCGGGAAAGGACCCCATATGACCAAGGAAAACAACAAGAAAACCAAAGAACCGAATGACGAAGTAATCATCGTCAGTGATGACGCAGGTATGCAGCTCTATCTGAGCGAGAAGGCAGCCAACAGACTCAGCTGGATCCTGACAGGGATCTGCGCAGTTCTCAGCCTGCCGGTGATCATCCTCGCATTCATGTGCATCTAGCAAAAGACGAAAGGAGAAATACGCAATGACAGACAACAAGTTTATCGATGCATTCAAGCGAATGCTGACTATGACGCTTGCCCTGATCATGGTGCTCGGATCAATGATCCCTATAGCGACCCAGGAAGCATCAGCGTTTGGCGGCAAGGTGGGCAGCAAGTACACTGTGACCGATGGAGGCCAGATCAGATATGGATCCGGCGATGGAGGATACAGCAATTCAAGAAAGTGTGACCTTGGTGATGACCTTGGCAGCAGATATTCATACTGCGTGCAGCCGGCGAAGAACTCGCCGCCAACAGGAACGGTAACGGTAGATAAAGTCGTCACGGATGAGGACGACAAGGGCAAGTGGAACGCTCTCAGGAATATCGTCTACTATTCGCCTTCCTATCCGGGTTATGACAAGAACATCAAGAACATTAAAGGCGACTACTACACAGGAGACTTCAGCAAGGACTGGGGTATCGCGCATCTGGCGCTGTCCTATGTTTATGCCGGAAGGCCATCGGATATGGCTACGTGGAACGGAACACATGCATCCGGACTTGGCGATGTATGGACCAAAGCCAAGAAACTGGGCGATGCGCTGTGGAAGGCGGACAGTTCAAAGGATGATGCTGTCCCTGATAGTTTCAAGGTATTCATCTGCTATATGTCCGGAGTACAGGACATGATTGTCGGATATCTCGAAGCTCCGGGATATCTGACTATGAAAAAGGTATCGAACAGGACTTCGATCACAGACGGTAACAACTGCTATTCTATCGAAGGAGCCGAGTACACGGTATATGACAGCTCAAATAAAGCAGTTGGCACACTCACTCTTAAGGCCAATGGCGAGAGCAATACTATCGAGCTTCTGGAGGGCAAGTACACTGTGAAAGAGACTTACGCTCCTCCGGGATATGCTAAGGATGACGGGACATATTCAGTGAAAGTCGTGTCCGAAGAGACTACCACATTCACTGCGAAGGATGAGCCTATCACTGACCTTGTGCAGCTCCTGCTCACCAAGAATCCTGTAGGATATCCTCATGATCACGGTGAAGGTGATGCGACACTCAAAGGTGCTGTATACAAGTTCGAATACTACGACAGACTCAAGAATCAGGAAGTGCTCCTCAAGGCAGCAAAAGCAGATGCTCCGCTCAGGACATGGCACTTTGTGACTGACGAGCACGGAAAGATCGACGGACAGAATCCGACTTTCGCATCCGGTTATTCCAATGATGCCCTGTACAAGGACAAGGACGGCAAGGTCTGCTATCCTCTCGGAACTTATCTGATCCAGGAGGTCAAAGCACCTGAAGGATATCTTGTCAATGATGAGATCCTCGAAGTAACTATCACTGAAGATGGAACAGATAATATCCAC
>JAWRIG010000056.1:0-4908 GCA_040308005.1 Anaerovoracaceae bacterium
CGGAGAGAAGAGGATTTGAACCTCCACGCCGGCGAGGCTACTGACGGTTTAGCAAACCGCTCCCTTACCATTAGGGTTATCTCTCCAATAGTTGGTGTACCTTGCGGGACTTGAACCCGCAGCTTCCTGCGTGCAAGGCAGGCACTCTCCCAATTGAGTTAAAGGCACACGTGTGGTCGGCAGGGTAGGACTCGAACCTACGTGTTTCTGTGTAAGCGGGTTACAGCCGCCTGCAGTCGCCGCTGTGCCACCTGCCGATAAATGGTCGGGGTGGAGAGATTCGAACTCTCGACCTTCCGGTCCCAGGCCGGATGCTCTGCGCAAACTGAGCTACGCCCCGATAATGGAGTGACAGACGGGTCTCGAACCCGTGACCTTCGACTTGGCAAGCCGATGTTCTTCCTTCTGAACTACTGCCACAAAATGGTGCTCCAGACAGGACTCGAACCTGTACTGTACGGACTCTCATTCCGTTTCCTCTACCAGGATTGGGATACTGGAGCTTATGGAGCGGCATCCGGGATTCGAACCCGAACCTTCAGTTTGGAAGACTGATATGCTTGGCCGTTACACCAATGCCACTCATGCCGGCCCGGATCCCGGGCCGGAAGCATTTGCTCACTAGTCGTCACCACTGAGCACTAATCACAAGGGGGACCACGTAGTGGTGGATTCCTTATGATGAATAATGCCTGTGATTGCAAGACTCTCCTGGTCATTCTTACCATCGCCTGCCTCATCGCCATCTGTCACGAGGATCTCGTCGATGGTGACTCCGAGCACCGCAGCAAGGATCACAAGGTTGTCGATAGATGGGAGCGAGTCACCATTCTGCCACTTGTAGATCGCCTGTGGGTTGGTGAATCCGAGTACTGCCTGGAGATCTCTTACAGAGATACCTGCAGACTTACGGAGTGTCTTGATGTTCTGTCCTGTTGCCTTGAGGTCGATCACCGGGACAGTCCAGGTGACGACCGTTCTCACGTTCATTGCATTGTCCGTCCTTTCCGGCCCTGCACAGGCCGGAAAGATATACCGGCCTAGCTTGCCTTATAATTAAAAATTGGTCTTAATACTTCAATTACGTCTACTGACTCTTCGATTACATCGATGATGTCCTCGAGTGACTTGTAAGCCATCGGTGCTTCATCCAGAGTAGCCGTGCTGACCGATGTGGTATAGATGCCCGCCATGGCCTGCCTGTAGTCCTCCATCTCGATGACGTCTCTGGCCTTACTTCTTGACATAATCCTGCCTGCGCCGTGCGGTGCAGAGCTGTTCCAGTCAGGATTGCCCTTGCCTGTTGCCAGGACAGAGCCGTCTCTCATGTTGATTGGGATCAGCACGAGCTCACCATCATGAGCTGAGATTGCGCCTTTACGCAAGATCATCTCATCCGTGTCGATGTAGTTGTGGATGGTATGGAATGCCTCGATAGCCTCGAGTCCTGTGTGCTCGAGGATAACTTCAGCCATGTGCTCTCTGTTCTCGCGAGCAAAACGCTGGCATATGACCACGTCGTGCAGGTAGTCTTCGAGGTATATGCCGTACAGGTAGCAAAGGTCGTCAGGTACATCTGCATCCTTCTTCTCCCACTTGAGAGCCTTGAGTGCAGCCTGGATTTCCTTCTTGCGTCCCGCAGCCTTGTACTCCTCGATGATCTGATCACGCTTTGCGAGGTACTCCTCCTTGCCGTGGTTCAGGTCGATAGCCAGCTGCTGGTAGAACTCTGCGACCTGCTTTCCGAGATTTCTTGAGCCTGAGTGGATGACGAGATATTTCGTTCCATCCTCTGCTGCATCTATCTCGATGAAGTGATTTCCGCCGCCAAGTGTTCCGAGAGATCTGTTCAGCCTCTTGGCATCTCTGAGTTCTCTGTAGCATCTCAGCTCTGTCAAATCGAACGGCCACTTTATGCCCTCCCATGTGTCGAATCCTGATGGGATGATATGGCAGGCTTCATCGACCTTCTCGAAGTCGATATCTACTTTGCCGAGCTTGACTGTGTACATGCCGCATCCGATATCTACACCGACGACATTAGGTACAGCCTTATCTGTGATCGTCATTGTTGTACCGATAGTGCATCCCTTTCCGGCGTGCACGTCAGGCATGATCCTGATCTGGCTTCCTCTGGTCATCTCGGTGTCGCACATTCTTCTGATCTGCTCCACCGCCTCATCCTCTATAACTCTGGCAAAGCAGATCGCTGTATTTACTTTGCCTTTAATCTGTAACATTTCTTTTTTCTCCTTCTATGAAAAAAATCCGCTTATCTCGTTTGAGACAAGCGGATCTGATTATCTGTATCCTTCAAAACATGCACGGCTAACTTATATCATGCCGCACTCCGATCTTTCTTGTCTCATATTTGCACGCAAAGCAACGTCCCATCAGATCAATACCCTGATGTTTCGATTCTGTATTTATGCTCTTCGGTGCAAATACTAGATATAACATTTGTTTCTTGCTCCTCTTTCTGTCTTTGATAATTGATTCTGGATAAGGCGTTTGCTCACGCCCCGGCTTTGCAACAAGGGGGACCAGCTTGCTGGTGGATGCCTTATTGCATTACCTTACGCGCGGCCCAGTCACAAGGAGGGACCCACGCAGTGGAAAGATTCCTTATGACACTCTTTCCAGTTGTGAATATACCATAACTGTCAAGAATTTGTAAATTCAACCTGTAGTTTAATATTTCTTGATAGTAGTCAAGGGCATTAGCAGATCATTCATGCTGTGAGTAGTGGCTAATGAAATCTTCCGACAGATCTTCCTTATTACCTGAATCATGTTCTATATGATGAAGAATAAAATTGCAGAATGCATCACCCTGATTGTCAGCAAAGCCATCAGCAATCCGCTCCGTAATTGCAACATACATCAAGCGTCGCTTGCCGCCCTGCGGAGGCATCCTCTACCAGTTACAATTTCTAACCGGTTCACTTCATCTTTTACAATTTTTCAGATCTTTCCAGTAGTTTCTGCCAATCCATGTCCATTGCCAATGGATCTCTGGAGTCAGCACTTACTGCGATTACACTCGGCAAAAAGGAAAACAGCAGGCTTTACTTCTTATGTCATCACCTACTGCTTCTGCTGTCTGCAGACGTCAATTTCAACTCGTGACAATTTGTCACGGTTTTCATTTCAGGAGTCTCCAACACCTACGTTTCTATGGTAGTGAAGGCTGGACTTGAACCTGTCGAAGATTCTGACAGGTTGGTATTATAAAAGCACTTGCGCACGTAACCTCAAGGGCTCAAATCACGCAAGTGCTTCATTTGATGTGTCTCGTTACTGTCATACAGCTCTATTTGCTTTCAGATCATCTATTGCCATCTCCACATCCAGCGTATGGAAAGCAAGCCAGCATCGATTCATTTTTTCAGCATCTGATACAGCATATATCTCCCTGCTGGATTCCCCTGTGTAGTAATGCCAGTATCTGTATATATATCCGCACCAGTACATTACTTCTTTGTCATACAGAATGCCCGCTTGAGGAAGTCCTTTTGTTTCATCAATAAGCGCTTCCATAAGATATTCTTCTCCCGCCCATTGATAGCGGTCATATGGCTTGTCCATGTATTCAGCTATTTCTGAATTCATAAAAGCGGCAATAAATGACGGACTGTCATAACCCGCAGTCAGCGAATTCTCGAACAGCCTTCCCTGAATATCGCAAAGGACTCTTTCATCAGTACTCATCTCAGACATTGGCTTCACCAGCTTTCAGTATTTCGTCAAAGAATCGTCCCTCGCGTCTGTATTGTTTTGCGATCTCGTCTGCAAGCCTGATTCCCTCACTTCGGTTGTTCCGGCTTTGTTCCTGAAGAGAAACTCTGTCCTCATCAGTCAGTACATGACTGTCGATTATTCTTACCTGAGAACAGCCTTTATCTGTGATCGCTACATATTGCTTTCCCAATCTAAGTGCCGAAAGCGATGCAACAAGAGCCTTATCCGTTATGATCCCATTAAAAAACCTATCCAGTACTACGAACATTCTGTCATTTGCAATATCACCAACAACAACATCATACCCATTCATCATTTGTGACACTTGTCTGTACAGGTCAGTCCCCTTCGCTGACTCCATTTTCCCACGGTTATAGGCTATCAGCATAGCCCAGTCAAGATCAGATTGGAGGTTCAAAATATTAAGCCCTTCAGTTGCCAATTCAACTTCATAAAGGATCGCACCCGGAGCATCACAAATCAGTGTCAGTGGCTGCATCTTTTCTGTTCCCATATAGAAGCCGCGGCCAAAGTCACATCTCTCTCTGCTTATCGGAGAAATATCTCCATGTATTCCTACTCTGGAACCATGATATAGCTTCATCTAGTGCCTCCTTTTAGTGAAGTACAGCTGCTCACCAAGTTGTCTCTTATTTTCAATTTCATCTACATAAAGCCCGAAATTATAGAGAGCTGATTGGCCATAGAGGCCGGTATCGTCATCAGAGAAGCTGGCGCCTGTTGCAGAGTTATAGAAACAATCCATGGCCTCTTTTTCGTCACACCCATATTTTTCTGAAATTAATCTAAGGATTTCTGGCATAAGGGTCGCTCTTATGGTGGCATGCATCATTTGACCTCCACTTTCATAGCTCTTTACAGCTGACACCGAGCCTTTCAGATAGTCATCGCAGAAGTGTATCATGTATTCCATGCCCATCCCATGAAGATCATTATAGTCTTCTCTGAGCATATCAAGGAGCCCCTCTTTTCTAAACAGGGCATAAATCTCATTGCTTGGTTTGCCTATATGATCCGCATAGTTTTCTATGCAAAACGATACAAATGAAGTTTTACTCATATAGTTATCCTTCTGTCAGATCAAATTTTTGCTATTTATTACAATAATAATATCACAAGTTCTTCAAGGCATAAATATTTGGTAGT
>JAWRIG010000057.1:0-2708 GCA_040308005.1 Anaerovoracaceae bacterium
TGCCTCAAGACAGTCATCAACTGAAGGATAGTAGGTGATCTCAGCGTCAGGGAAATGGGTGCGGACATAGTAATATTGCATCCGGTTGTTCTCATTGACGGCAAAATGCGATATATCGTCTGCTTTGAATTCTCCACGGAACACGATCTCTGTCGCTGCAGAGACTACCGGATTAGTCTGATATATCCCGCTCTCCTCCGAATAGTACAGACCGCCGCCAACCGGGAAACCTGTGTCTATCTTTCCTGAAACAAGATCCGCTATCATGTCGTCATAATTCTCGTAGCCATGATAACTTACAGAAAGCGTGTCAATGTTCAGGCTCTTCAGCAGCTGCTCTGTGACATCCGTCACAATGCCTGTAGCCTGTCCGTTTTCGTCTGTATCGCTGTAAGGCAGATAATTCTCAAGATATCCGACCCTGAGTTCGCTGTGAGACTGCAGCCATTCTGTCTCCGCGGCGGAATGCGCACGGCTTGCAAGGCTCCCGGAATAGTATTTCGTACTGAGAGAATTAAGATAATTCGGCTCCTCTGTTGCCAGAAGGGTCTGCGCCGTGTTCAGCTGCTCAAGGAGATCAGGACGCTGTTTATTGACTGTAAGATAATAGTCGGAAGTTCCGAAAGAATAGAGGATCACAGCATTTTCCACACTGAATCCGCTGTCACCCTCACCCGCGAAAACATCCAGTTCTCCTGCATTAAACGCAGCAAACAGGCTGCCATAGTCAGGAAAAGTTATGACCTCAGCTTTCACGTCATGTGAATCCAGAAACTCATTCAAGGTATCCACTATAGCGCTTTCCATAACGCCGATCTTTTTTCCTGTGAGCGTCACTGGATCCGAATTGATCTCAGTGTCCTGCCCATGCTTTACCAAGTTATAGGACTCATGCCCCATAGCCTCATCCGGATATCCGATCAGGCCGATTCTGTCTTCCTTGCGTGCCAGGCCCGCCAACAGATCTATCTCACCATCCAGCAGCATCTGATACAGATCTGTAAAGGAGCCGTATACATATTCGTATTTCCAGCCGGTATATTCCGCCAGCTTCCGGTAATATTCGTACGCATAGCCTGTTTTTACAGCGCCTTCCTTTGCGCCCTCCTGAAAGACTTCATTTTCATAGTAACCTACCCGGACCGGCTTCTTATCGTCCGCCCGGACAACAGCAGGATCGAACATGCAGATAAGAAGACAGGCTGCTATGAGCATGCAAAGTATTCTGTATTTTTTGATCGGATTATGTTTCATATCCACCCCGCTTATATGAGTATTTATGCCATGAATAAGTGTTTTGTAATATTTTGCATTATGTTCCGTTTTTAGTCAATCTTTGTAGTGATGGTATGTCATGTACCTTCTGCCTCCGCGGCCTACTGTATCCGCAGTTTTTGAGATGCCAGTTTGGCATTTCAAAAGCTCTTCCTCTGTCAATTGAAAGCAAAAGTCTTCAGGGAACCTTTTCTCATTACTCTTCATTGCACGATTATCTCCCTGTTTTTATACAAAAAGCGCCAGGACAACGTGCCTGTATCACGTATATCCTGACGCACTCATACCTGCGAAATATTCACAAGGGGGACCGCTTGCGGTGGATCCCTTATGAAACTATTCACAAGGGGGACCGCTTGCGAGGGAAGGACTTGATCACACGTTTGTGAGTAAACAGGCTGCAGGCGTTTACCAGGCGCCGCCGCCACCGCCTCCGCCGCCTCCGCCGGAGTATCCGCCTCCGGAGAAACCGCCGCCGCTCCAGCTGTCCCTGCCTGATGAGCTGCCCGAATCTCCTGATGAATACCCGTGGCCTGTGACGTGCCCCGACGAATGAGGCATCTCTATGTTGCTGCTGACGCTCGCGCTGCAGTCGCTCATCATCCTGCCCATCATGTACGCATCGAAGTGTCCGGTGCTGTCACTTCCGCTGAATGTGACCCATTCAGGCTGAGCTATCTCTATATCTTCGAATTTCTTTATCCACTTGCCCGTAAGGCCGAATACGTATGCATACGGAATGATGTGATAGAAGTATTCAGGGTCATCTTCGACCAGTTCGTTCAGTTTATCAAGCTCTGCCGTCCTTATGAAGTCTCTGAATCCGAGCACCCTGCCCATTATTCCGGTATACTGCGGCGACCTTGCTGTAGAGATTATCGCAAGGAACATCGTCAGCCCGGTCCCGATTATGACCAGCAGAACCAGCATAGCCGCCTTTGCATCGCTGACGCTGCTAAGCATATCGGATATCACCAGGGTCGGCGTGATCCCGAGGAGAGTCAGCAGCAGGCCAAGGCAAAACCACAGTGCGGATCTGATCTTATTCTGTCTCTTCGCGCCGTCGACGGCACGGCAAAGTATTGATGTCGCGAGCAGGATGAGGACCGAGCCCCAGAGGAGCCCTATCACCCCTTCAGATGATCCGTTCTTTATTTCCCATATCGAAAAGGCTACTACCGGCATAGCGCTTGCAGCAATTCCGAAGCCTCTTGCAATCCGCGAGGCCCTTGTAATAAACGGCCCGTAATCTATCCCGCCCGGGATCATCACTTTTGCCATCTGGTATCTCGTGGTTATCTGAAATATTAACTGCACGATTGCAGTTGTAAATGCATCAAACGACGTAGAGGGAGCAAATATGCGACAGTAACTTTTGCAATCGATGCATTTAAGAATGCATAACTGCCCGTTTGAAATAGTTATTGTCACAT
>JAWRIG010000058.1:0-3242 GCA_040308005.1 Anaerovoracaceae bacterium
GTAGTGGAGCTGTAATAAATAAGGATATAAATAAGGCTATAGAAAAAATTGTATATGAAGCTAATATTTTAAATCTGGATAAAGTTAATGATAATAAGTTTTATGAAGTTTATGAGAATATAAAGTACAAAAAGGTTAGTGTAGTAAACAATGATTATACATATAAAAGCTTAGATATCAATACAACCTTAAGCTCTTCAAAAGAAATTATAGACAATATAGATGGAAATACTAAGTATATAGTTTTTAATGGAATAGTTACTGATGATTTTATAAACACAATGATAAAAAGTGGAAAAGATTACAAGAACATAACTATATTAGTTGAGGATAGTACAAAAATATTTTTAGAAAAAAATGTATTTGAAAAGTTTATAAAGCTTAAAGGCAACATTAGAGCAATAAATAAAGTAAACCTAATAGGAGTAAGTATAAATCCAACTTCAATAGAGGGTTATAGCTTTGATGAAAAATATTTTATAGATACTATACAAAGTAAAACTGATATAAAAGTATTTAATGTAATGAGTTTTTAAAAAATAAGCTTTTAGAAACAAGAAGGTGATAATATTAAATCATTTATAACAAACGAAGTAAATACAATTACAGCATATGGAGAAATAGAAAAATGCAATATCAAGATATATAAAAAAGAAAATAAGATTAAGTTGATAAAAGAACTAAGCTATGTTGAAGATATGATTAATATATTAAAAAAAAATAAAGCTGTGTATGAGAATATACAATATGAATTTTGTAAAGTAAAAAATATTAAAAATACAATTTTAAGACTAGAAAATAAAAATATATTAGATGAAATAGAGTTATTTGAAATTAAAAACTTTGCTATAAACGTTAATAAAATAATGAAATACTATTTGAAGTTGAATTTAAATGTAGACTACATAAATTTTAAAAGCTTAGAAAAAGTTGTAAAACTATTAGATCCAGATGATTTGAAACTAACAACCTTTCAAATATATGAAGCTTATAGTAAACAATTACTACTTATAAGGCAAAATAAGCTTAATGTAGAAAAAGAGATATTTAGTTCAACAAACATAGAAAAGATAGAAAATTTAAAAAAGAAAAGACTTGAGATAGTTATTCAAGAAGATAAAGAAGTCCTAAAAATAAGGAAAGCTTTAACTGAAGAGCTATATAATTATTTAATAGATATAAAAGAAAATATAACTAATATAGGAAAATTAGATTTACTTATTGCAAAAGCTGATTTAGCAATAAAGTATAATGCTATAAAACCAAGTATAAATGAAGAAAATAAGATTTATTTTAAAGATCTGGTAAATCCAAATCTTCAAAAAATTTTAGAATCGCAAGGAAAGCAATATATACCAATAAGTATAGAGATTGACAAGAAAATAACCATAATAAGTGGAGCTAACATGGGTGGAAAAAGTGTAAGTATGAAAACTATAGCACTTAATTTATATTTGTTCCAATGTGGATTTTTTATATTTGCTAAAGAAGCTAACTTATGCATATTAGACTTTATATATTTAGTAAGTGATGATATGCAAGATATAAATAAAGGTTTAAGTACCTTTGGAGCAGAGATAATAAAATTAAAGGAAATAACAAAACTCATCAAGATAAGAGATGGATTCATAGCATTAGATGAATTTGCAAGAGGAACTAATCCAATAGAAGGTAGATTACTTTTAAAATCAATATGTGAATATTTTAAACAGTATAATTCAATAAGTTTAATATCTACTCACTTAGATGATATAAATATTAGCGAGGTTGACTATTATCAGGTAATAGGACTGAAAAATGTAAACTTTGAAGGTTTAAAACGTCAAATAGATTTAAAGATAGGTACAGGTAAAAGTTCAAATGGAGTAAAAATACTTCAAGAGTATATGGACTATAGAATGGAAAAAGTAAGCAAAGAAACTAAAGTTCCAAAAGATGCTATAAATATATGTAAGTTATTAGGTCTTGATAATGAAATAATTAATATAGCAAATAAATTAAGTGAATAGGAAGCCAAGGGGGATAATATGAGTAAGTTAAATTTAGATTTCAGTATAGTTGAGAAAGCTCGTAAATCAGCACAAAACATAGTATTAGACACACAAAAATTTATAAACAAGCACACTACAGTAACTGTTGAAAGAAGTATACTAAGATTACTTGGTGTTGATGGTGTAGATGAATTTGGTGTACCACTTCCAAATATAGTTGTAGATAGTATAAAAAATTCTAACAATGGATCTTTAGGAATGGGTGTTGCTTACTATATAGGTAATGCTATGATAAACACAGGCCTTAACCCGCAAGAGATAGCAGAACAAGTATCTAAAGGGGAATTAGACTTATCTTCACTTAAGGAAAATGATGTATTTGAAGTTAAAATTAAAATAAATGAAATAGCTAGAAAAAGTGTAAATCAAATAAAAGAAAATAGAAATAAAAGAGAAGAATTCTTAAATGAGTATGGAGATAAAACGGGTCCGTATTTATATTTAATAGTTGCAACAGGAAATATATATGAAGATATAACTCAAGCAGTAGCTGCGACTAAACAAGGTGCAGATATAATAGCAGTTATAAGAACAACAGGGCAAAGTTTACTTGATTATGTTCCATATGGAGCTACTACTGATGGATTTGGTGGAACATATGCAACAGGGGAAAACTTTAGATTAATGAGAGAAGCACTTGATAAAGTTGGAAAAGAACTAGGAAGATATATAAGACTTTGTAACTACTGTTCAGGATTATGCATGCCAGAAATAGCAGCACTTGGAGCACAAAATAGATTAGATGTTATGTTAAATGATGCTTTATATGGAATATTATTTAGAGATATAAATATGAAGAGAACTATGATAGATCAATACTTCTCAAGAATAATAAATGGATATGCTGGAGTTATAATAAACACTGGTGAAGATAACTACTTAACAACAGCAGATGCGGTAGAAGAAGCGCATACTGTACTTGCATCTCAATTTATAAATGAACAATTTGCATTAGTTGCAGGGCTACCTGAAGAGCAAATGGGACTTGGACATGCTTTTGAAATAAGTCCTGATTTTGAAAATGGATTCTTATATGAATTAGCTCAAGCTCAAATGGCTAGGGAGATATTCCCCAAAGCCCCTCTTAAGTATATGCCACCAACTAAATTTATGACAGGTGATATATTTAAAGGTCAAGTACAAGACGCACTATTTAATATGGTAACTATAATGACAGGCCAAAAGCTACAC
>JAWRIG010000059.1:0-152246 GCA_040308005.1 Anaerovoracaceae bacterium
AGCTGCTACTGCGATGATCATGATGGATGATGATCAAAAGACGACAATAAAAAACGTGAAGTTGTAACTTCACAGTCACAAACTTCACGAATTCGCATTTCGAAACGCACTTTTATGGGGTAGTTACCTTAGCAATTAACCTCTGGTATCTCGTTCCGAAGAACGAGCCAAGAGAGCTGGTGCTGGCGCGGCTCTGATCTCTGTCGCCGAAGAGTCCTTCGTATATAGTCTTTACATATTCAGGCTCTTCATCCGATGGTTTTCTTATGCCTGTGAGGAGGAAGTCCTTTCTGCTCTCCTGCTCTATCGTGATGTACCCTCTGTCAGCAAGATACACTATCGTTGAAACTATATCCCGCTTGTCGACAATCTTGTCATACAGGTAGCCAACCTCTCCCGGCGTCAGTCCGTCCGGCGGATAGAATTCAGGAGTCCTTACGATCTTAGGGTCTCTTCCATACAGGAGCCACAGGATCAGCGCTCCCAGCGGTCCTGCGAGAAACAGCAGCCAGAACAGCGGAGAGACAGCTCCGTACTCCGCCTCACCGGTCCAGTATCCCTCCGGAAGCTCGAGTATGACCGTCACGCCGTGATATGCCGGCAGGCTCTGTGCATCTATCCGGAGAGTCCTGCCGTCGTCTGAGGCAGTCAGCTGCACATTGTCCGTATTGCCTTCGTCTCCGTATTCTCCGGAATAGATCCTGGCTTTGCCGAGGTCAGCTGCCTCAGGCAAAGTGATCGTCGCAGAGGCGTGGTCTATCTGAGTTTCCCAGCCAGTCGGGATCACGTTCAGGGCAAGCCTGTCAAGAGCTTTGTCCTCATCGTCATAGAAGGCCATTCTGTAGCTGACTTCATATGTCTGCGGACCGTTCAGAGAGATGTCTGCATCTCCGATCTTTATAACCTTGTGTCCGTCACGGGTACTGACATCGTAGCTGTATCCGGGAACACTTATATCCGAGATACGGATGCCGTTCGTAGGGATGTACCTGAATATCCCGTGATGAGGATATATGAAATCGACGTCTATCTTTTCGCTTACGGTAAACGAGTTATCTTCCGAAGCAATGATGTCCACGTTGAAGTTCGAAGTCGTGTATGAATCATCAGCATGAGCTTGAAGCGATGTCTGATGGCATGCAAAGGCGAGCAGCAGCACTGCTGCAATGAGTGTTACCGCAATCCTGTAAACACATCTCTTCGCACGTTGATTCATAGCCCGTCCCTTTCGGCAAAGTTTCAGTTTCGTCCGGCCAATGCATAATGCCTTATCTACAGTATAGCTCAGAACTCAATTTGCAGAAAAGTCCAATAGTGCGATTTCAGCGGCTTGGCCTCATGGGCTCAGAGCGAAATGACGCTTTCAAGCAGCCTGCGTGTATATTCGGATGCGGGACCGGATATCACCTTTCCCGTCTCTCCCTGATCAACGACCTCTCCGTCTTTCATAACCATTATGCGGTCGCAGATCATGCTTACAAGCGCCAGATCATGCGAAACGAGCACGATGGAAATCCGCTCTTTATCTCTGATCTCCATGAGCAGTTTGATTACCTGCGCCTGTGTCGTCACATCCAGCGCGCTGGTTATCTCATCGCACAGCAGCACTCCTGCGTGAGAGAGAAGAGCTCTTGCTATCGACATTCTCTGGCACTGCCCGCCTGAAAGGTGACGCGGACGGCGGCCCAGCAGCTCTTCAGTCAGACCGACCTCGCCTATCACTCTGAGTATCTCTTCACGGCTCTCATCAGAACCTTCTTTCAGCGATCTTTCCATACTCATTCTCGGATCGAAAGACCCATACGCGTCCTGGAATATCATCTGCAGGAATTTCCCTGTCTTTTCAGGACCCTGCCCGGTATATTCTTTCCCCATATGATACAGCTTGCCGCTGTCAGGCTTCTCAATGCCGCTGATCACCTTGAGCAGGGTGCTCTTGCCGCTCCCGCTCTCGCCGACTATGCCGAGTATCTCCCCCTGATTCAGCTCAAAGTCCACATGCTGAAGAGGCCTGACTCTGCGGTCACGGTTTCCGTATTCTTTATTCAGATCTTTCCCTGACAATATGGTCATTTTTTCAGTCTCGGAACATCCCTTATCAGTTTTCGCGTATATTCATTCTCCGGCGCGTCGAATATTTTCTCTGTATTTCCGTATTCGATCAGTCTGCCGTCTTTCATTATCCCTATATTATCAGCCATTCTCCTGGCTATACCAAGATGGTGTGTAACCAGAAGTATTGCCGTACCTCTTGATTCGCGTATTTTCAGGAGCTCATCCACTACCGCTCCGGCCGTAGTTACATCGAGCGCGCTGGTAGCCTCATCGCACAGGAGAAGTCTTGGCTCAAAGAGCATGGCCGCAGCTATCGCTATCCTCTGGTTCATTCCACCCGACAGCTCAAACGGTCTGTTTCCCAGAACCGCTTTACCCTGCTGAAGGCCTATCTTCTTCAGCAGCCCGTCTATCCTGTCCTCATCATATGCCATTCCGTGACCCGCCATGGCTTCACGGAACTGTGCGCTCAGCTTTCTTATCGGGTTGAACGACGAGCCCGGATCCTGCGGAATAAGCCCGATCTCCGACCCCATCAGTTTCTTCCTTTCCTTCACAGTCAGGGAAGATATTTCTTCATTGCCGAAGAAGATGCTGCCGCCTGTGATCCTGAGCTCACTCATGCCGTGAATGGCCTTGATCAGCGTAGATTTTCCGCTGCCGCTCTCACCAACGATGCACACTATCTCGCCAGGCGTGATCCCGCAGCTCACATCTTTGACGATATCGTCATCTCCGTACGATGCGCTGAGTCTGTCTATCTTAAGCAAATACTCACTCATGGTTGCACCCCTATTCCGCCTTGCGGTATTCCATTACCGCATCGCCAAGATAGTTGAAGACGACTATCGTAATTACAGTAGCAGCCGCCGGGAACAGGACTGCCCATGGAGCGATCTGTATGTATGCCCTCGCTTCGCTGATCATCGACCCCCATTCTGCCTGGGGAGCAACTACACCGAGCCCCAGGAAGGAAAGTCCGGAGATGCCAATCATCGTAGTACCGATCTGAGTCAGTGCGTTGATCAGCACCGGTTCGAGGATATTAGGCATTATATGTGTCATCATAATCTGCAGCCCGCTCTTCCCCTGGAGTCTGGCCGCAGTTATGTAAGGTTCGTTTTTGATAGATAAAGTGTGGCTTCTCGCCAGTCGCGCAAAAGAAGTCCACATCGTGATCCCAAGCGCGATCATGGCTCCTCCGAGCCCTCCTCCGAGGATACCCGCAACTGCAATGGCGACTACCATCTGCGGAAAAGCGAGCATGAGATCGGCTATTCGCATGAGTATGTCATCAACGATACCGCCGTAAAAACCGCACAGCATACCAACGACAATGCCTACAAGAAAAGAAACAGCAACAAGGAAGAAGGTCGAAGCTATAGTTGTCCTTGCACCGATAAGGACACGCGAAAATACGCACCGCCCGAGATTGTCGGTACCGAACAGGTATGCCGCCGACGGCGCCTGTCTGATCAGCTCAGAGTTTGTGGCATACGGGTCATTCGGCGCCAGCACTCCGGAAAATGTTGCGATCAGAACAAGTATCGCAGCGAATACCACAGCAATTATTACGCGTTTTCTGAGTTTTGCTTTTTTCTTCTTCACTCTTTTACACTCTCGGATCCAGCACGTGATACAGCACGTCGGAAATAAAGATGATCACTACATATATCGTACCCATTATAAGCACGAATCCCATTATCGTCGGATAGTCCCTGGCGTTAATTGAGTCCATCACCAGCTTGCCGATGCCGGGCCACCTGAATATCGTCTCGATCACGACACTTCCGCCCATAAGAGTTCCTATCTGAAGGGCGACTATCGTGAATATGTGTCCTGAAGCATTATGGAAAACATTATGTATCAGGATGTCCTTTTCTCTGACGCCCCTCGTACGCAGGCCTGTTACATACTCCTGTTCAAGCTGCTCCATCGTTTCCGTTCTTATCTGACGGGTGAATCTTCCGGCCATCGGTATGGCCAGTGACAGAGCAGGCAGGCACAGCCCCTGTACACTTCCGCTCGCCACTACAGGGAAAAGATTGAGCTGTATGCACAGGAAGTACATGAGCAGAACGGATATAAGGAAATTAGGGAGCGCGTTGCCAATGAAGGACAGCAGCCTGACTATGTGATCGAGTATGCTGTTCTTCTTCACAGCCGAGGCTATCCCCAGCGGGACAGAAACGATCAGCGAGATGATAAGACTGGCAAGAGCCAGGATAGTCGTATTCTTAAGTCCTGCTGCGAGCTTTGGTGCAACAGGCATGTCATCTTTAAAAGAGACTCCCCAGTCTCCGTGCAGGATGCCGCCGAACCATTCTCCGTAGCGCACCATAAACGGGCGGAGCAGTCCCATTCTCTCCTGCTCTGCCTGCAGCACTTCCTTGGTAACGGCAACGCCCTGCGAAGAAAGCCTTTTCTCCGCAGGGTCTCCCGGTGCCAGATACATCAATAAAAATGTAAGGAAGCTCAGAACTATCAGTATCACTATAAGTTCCGCTATTCTTTTAGCTATCTGTTTTTTCATGCTCACTGATGTAAGGCTTTACTGCTTCCTTTCTGTCTGATGGTGTTTATTTTACTGTATTCGCGTCTATTCCGTAGAAGTCGAACGGGATCTTCTCGGCAAATCCGCTGACTCCCGGTTTCATTACTGTTGTGTGGTTGAAAAGGCCGACATAACCGAATGCGTTGTCGTCAATCGCGATCTGGATTATCTTGTTGGCGAGATCAGCTCTCTTGTCAGGATCGACCTCTGTCTTGAGCTGCTGTATCATTTCTTCGCACTCAGCGCTTTCAAATCCGCCTACATTGTAGTATGCGCCATCTGCAAGCGTGGAATCGATGAAGTACTGCGGGTCACCGCATTTATCGGAGATCATGCAGTACAGAGCGATGTCAAAGTCTGCTGTAGCAATATATGTCGAGTCAGGATCTTCCTCAACTGTCAGATAAGAATCAATGCCAACTGCCTTAAGCTGCTCCTGCATGAGTACAGCCAGAGTGTCGAGTGAACGTGCTGCATAGTACGCAATGTTGACCTTGAGCGGCTGTCCGTCCTTCTCATAAATGCCCTCAGAGTTGAGTGTGTATCCGTCTTCCTCGAGCAGTTTCTTAGCCTTCTCTGTGTCAACTGCAGGAATGCTGACTTTGCTGTATGCCGTACTGTCAGGGTACGGTGAGTTAGCTGCGCTGACTGTTCCCTTGAGATAGTCTGCGATTGCTTCCTTGTCCACTGTAAGGTTGATCGCCTCTCTTACGGCATCATCGAGTTTGTTCTCATTGAGGATGTAGTACTGAAGCCTTGTACCGGCAACGGATTCAACATGATATTTGTCAGGATCCTTCTCGTATACTTCGAGAGCTCCGGAGGATACGCTGTTGTAGCAGTCGATCTCACCACTCTGCATAGCCATGAGCTTAGGATCATCTTCCTGCATGTAGTAGAAGACCGCTCCGTCCAGTTTGACATCTCCACCCCAGTATTTATCATTGCGGGCCACCGTTACATCGCCTTCAGGGTTGAATTCTGTGATCACAAACGGACCGGTGCAGACAGGATCCTTGTCAAAATCTGTTGTAGCATCAAGATCAATCATACCGCATTCAGGGCTCGCCAGGTCATTCTTGAGCATAGGATATACATCCTTGCCGGTGTCGACTACGATCTTGTTTTCTCCGTCAGCCTTCCAGTCAAAGTCTCCCATGTAAGCAAATCTTTCGTTAACTTCTGCAAGCCTCTGGATATTCTTGATTACCATGTCCGGCGTGAGCGGATCTCCGTTTGAGAAGCAAACACCGTCTTTAAGTGTGATCGTCCATGTAGTCCCGTCCGCTACAGCGTCCTCTGCCAGACAGTCTACCGCAACGGCATTCTCATCGAACTTAAACAGCGCTTCGGAAAGGCCGTAAATCGATGTATACCATCCATAATACTCTTTATGCACATCAAGGCTAGGATAAGCGAAAGATGCGGCTGTTCTCAGGATATTATCTCCCGAGCCGCTCCCGTCTGCCGATCCGCCGTCCTTGCTTCCGCATGCCGCCATAGACAGGGTCATGCATATAGCTAAGAAAAGCACTATCAGTTTCTTCTTCATTTTGATTGACCTCCAATGATAGTTGTTTATTATCAGCCAGAACACATTCCGGTTAATACGACGTTACTTGACTGCTCTGATACAGAACATCCTGTCCGGCATGTAAAACTCATCTTTTACCGCATACAGCCGGTCGCCAGCTGCTCTGTCGGCCTCCACTTCGCGGAAGCCTATGTCATTAAGTATCTGAATGTCCCACTGCGGTCTGTCGAGGGTGCTGACTGACAGCATGTGATATATGTCGTGGCACTCTTCAACCAGAGCGTCATCCACCTTCTCATGCGCCAGATTCTCCTTCTGGTCATATTTGTGGAACCCTTTGGCGTACTCAGCATCATAGTTCAGGAGTACGCCTCCGGGTTTCAGCACACGGTGCCATTCTCTGTACGCTTCTTCCGGATGAGGGAGAGTCCAGGTCAGATTGCGTGAAATGACAGCATCAAAATATCCATCTGGAAAGTCAGGATGTTCAGCATCCATCACATAGAATTCAGCGGCCGCTGCGTGGTGACTCCCGCAGAGCTGCTTGGCCTGCGAGATCATCTCAGGCGTCAGGTCGATGCCTGTCACCCTGTATCCGCAGGGTGACAGCACCATCTCGAAGAAGCCTGCACCACAGCCAACATCAAGTATTCTGAGGCCATCTCCTTCAGGCAGTCTTTCCGTAAGCTCACGTCTCCACAAATCCGCCTTGTAACTGTGAGCTTCATCATGCTTATGTGCAGAAAAAGAGCCTGCCCTCTTCGACCAGTACGAAGTTACTGCAGTCTTGATGTTTCCGGATTCTCTTTCAAATGGAATACTGGACAATACACTCATGATTTATCCTTCCTGAAATCATTTCATTACATTAATAGATTAAGACCGTTAAAAAGCTCTAACAAGCCGGGTGGGGGGATATCTGCGGGATTTTTTTCACAAAAAATCCGCTGCATATCCCCCTCCGGGGCTTATGATCAACCACTGTCTTTGCTATTTTTTAAATATGAGTATCAGAAAAATCGCAGGACACGATCTTGCTCCGGGCAGGATCATAAAAGATCATATTCACGTTGACGGGACTGAGATCCATGTCCCTCATGTCATCATTTCGGGTGCGGCGGACGGCCCTGTTTTGCTTGTTACGGCAGGCATTCACAATGCAGAATATGTCGGCATCCAGGCCGCTATTGAATTGTCTTCTGAAATAGATCCGGAATATCTTGCCGGAACTCTGATCATAGTTCCGCTCGCTAATACGTCCGGCTTTGAGAACAGGACCATGAGCATGGTGTACGAAGACGGCAAGAACCTGAACCGTGTATTCCCGGGTGATGAAAACGGGACAGCCGCAGACCGGCTGGCGCATCTGATTTTCAATACCTTCATCAGACATGCAGATGCATTTATCGATCTTCACAGCGGGGATGGTTATGAGGAGCTTTTTCCGTATGTATATTTCTTAGGTGATACCGCATGCGAAGAGAAATCTGCAGCAATGGCGTCTTGTGTCAATACTGAGTTTGTCGTCAGATCACGCTGCAGGACAGGCGGCGCATATAATATGGCATCCGTCAGCGGTATTCCGAGTGTTCTGATCGAGCGCGGACAGCTTTCACAGTATCCACGTGAGGAAATCGATGCCGACAAGGCTGATGTGATCAATATCATGAAATACCTGGGGATGCTGAAAGGCGTCCACATGGCATATACCAAGACAACCCTTTTTGAACGTGAACTATTCTCCCCTGCTACAGGATGCTGGTATCCTGAGTATCATGCGGGTGATACATTCTTCAGCGGAGAGCTGCTTGGAATTATACGGGATTATTTTGGCAATACAATTCACGAAATCAGGGCGGAAGAAACCGGGATAATCATCCATCAGTGCGCTTCACTGAATATTCTGAAAAACGGTCCGATGATCTCATATGGGGTTTTAAACCAGATGGCAATGATTGATAATAATAGTTTGTTTGAAAAGAACCGCTCATACTGGTCACAGAGGTCTGTGAGTTATTCTGATGTAAATAAGGAAGAATTATCAGGTGAGAGCCGGCACAAGTGGTCGGCTGTTTTGCGGGAAGCGATCGAATCCCATTTCCCGAACAGACCTGCAGAAGATATAAGCGTGCTGGATATCGGCACAGGTCCGGGATTTTTCGCTATACTGCTTGCGGAAATGGGTTATAAAGTAACCGCTGTGGACCTGTCTCCGGCAATGCTTGCAGAAGCTGCAAGCAACGCCGGAGTTCTGGCGAAAAAAATCGATTTCAGAGAGATGAGTGCCGAGTGCCTTGACTTTCAGTCCGAGTCGCACGATGTTGTTGTTTCACGCAATCTCACCTGGAATCTGCCTCATCCTGAGTCTGCATATGCAGAATGGTGCAGGGTGCTGCGCTCCGGAGGACTATTACTGAATTTTGATTCCAACTGGTACAACTACCTCTTTGATGACTCAGCGAAGGCTGAATTCGAATCCGACCGTATAAGAAGCGCTGAGCTCGGCCTCGGCGACCAGAATATAGGCGAGAACTTTGATGTCATGGAAGATATCGCGCGCAGCCTGCCTCTTTCGGCTCTGACAAGGCCCGTCTGGGATGAGGCCGCTCTTTCTCAGCTGGGTATGGACGTCAGCATAGATGAGCACATATGGAAAAAGGTCTGGACCCTTCAGGAACAGACCAATTTCTCTTCAACACCTATGTTTATGATAAGCGCATTCAAATCAGCAGCTTCCTGATCCTGAATACAGCTCATCCCATAATTCATTCTCATATCCCGCGCACGTCAGGAACATTTTTCTCAGCATTGCCGCGGTATCCGGGCCGATGCCCTCTGTTTCGCAGTCAACGACATCTATCCATCTCTGATTGGCTTCGAGATACTCTCTGCAGGTGTATGCATCGAACCAGAACTTATACCGGGAGCTCCTGACTTCGTCAGGATATTCCGAGACTGTTCTCTCCCCGATGAAGGCGTACAGCCACGAGCACTGAAGCAGCGCCGTGAGGCCTGCGAGCATTCCGTGCCTGCGAACCTGCTCCTGCATATATCCTATGTACTCAGATATCACAGGCAGCCTGGCAGCAGAGCGGACCTCGAGATTGCTCACTCCGAGCTTCCTCATATGCGGAACATGGACACGGTATGTCTCATTTTCGGTTTCTGTGATAACTGAATCCATGAAATGTCTCAGCTCAGCATCTTCAGTCCTGCTCTGTATCAGCCTGAGCGTGTCTATGTAATCAAGAAGGTACAGATAATCCTGGATCATATAACGGCGAAAAAGCCCCTCATCGAGGGACCCTTTCACCATTTCTTTTACAAAGGGTTTATCTGCCGCTTCACGCCACAGATCATGTGCTGCCTCATACAGCTCATCAGAGATTTTCATTATTTTGATTTTATAGCTTTCTCAATTATCCCTGCTGCAATGCAGATTATGATAGTTACAGCTATATCCACGAGCGTACTGCCGATAGGAAGATCTATTGTCATCATCTTTCTGTAAAGAAGGAATCCCGCGAACCAGATGATGAGATTCTTAACGCATACCGTCTCACCGTCATGACTGCTCTTCAGGATGAAGAAGTCCGCTATCATGACAGCGATCATAGGAGCGAACACCGATCCTATGAGATACAGGAAGTCTGTAAAGTCGTCCATCGGGAATGCTATGGCGGCTGCCGTTCCTACAGCAGCTGCAGCTATAGCGACCTTCCGTCCGTCTATTTTCTCAGAAAACAGTTCGCTGGAGATACCGGCTGAATAAGCATCGAGGAAAGTAGTCGTCACAGTGGATAAAACTATGATTACCAGACCTGCTATTCCGAGGCCTGCGGTCAGCATTATCTCCGCAATATCCGAAGTACCCGCAAGCAGTGCGGAGCCGAGTCCGATTATGTACATCCAGCAGCTGACCACTCCGTATACTACAGCCGACCAGGCTGATGCAGCGGCAGGCTTCTCCGCCTCTCTTGTGTAATCGCTAATGAGCGGAAGCCACGACAGCGGCATGGCAACATTGAGCTCAATAGCCGCTCCGAGCGACAGGCCTCCCTCCGCGGCAGCCGACAGACCGCCCCTGCGGAAGATGAGGAACGACAGCACAACAGTAAGTATGAACAGTGCGCTCATCGCTATGAGATTCACCTTGCCGAGACTCTTGATGCCTATGATGAGCCAGACTATGATAAGTCCGCCTATGACGACTGCCCATATCCAGTGACCGCACGGCAGTGCTCCGTTTGCGGCAAGCGCTCCGTCATATATCATGATCGCGGTCCATCCGACAAGCTGAAGCACATTCAGCATTGCGAAAAGGAACGCGCCCTTGCTGCCAAAGCTGAGCGTAACAGTCTCCATGGCGCTCATGCGTTTCCTGCCGCCCATATATCCTGCAAGAAACAGCAGGAAGCATCCTATGACATGGCCTATGAGTATTGACAGCAGTCCCTTCGAGAAACCGAGCGGTGCCAGGAATGTTCCTGTCATTATCTCGGCCAGGCTAACACCCGCGCCGAACCATATCAGCGCGTTCTCAAATACCGAAGTCCTCTTTTCAGTCATAATTACACCTCCTGTCTGAATTCTTCAGGAAGAGCGTAATTATGCATCAGCGGACCGGAGCCTTTTCCGAGATCCAGCATCGCTCCCAGAGCGCCCGAAAGATATTCCTTGGCTCTTCTTACAGAGTCCTCAAGGCTGTATCCCTTGGCCAGGTTGGAAGCGATCGCGCTCGAGAGAGTGCATCCTGTTCCGTGAGTATTCGGGTTGTTTATTCTGTTGCCCATGAACCACACTGTTTCCCCGCTCTCACCGCTGAAAAGAACATCATTGGCATCATTGATGCTGTGTCCGCCCTTGACGAGGGCAGCGCATCCGTAACGCTCAAAGAGAGTCTTTGCAGCCTTCTCCATATCAGCCTCAGTCCTGATAGTCATCTCCACAAGGATCTCAGCCTCAGGAATGTTAGGTGTGATGACTGACGCGAGAGGAAGCAGCCTGGATTTGAGGGTGTCTACCGCAGTGTCCTCTATCAGGCGCGCTCCGCTTGTAGCCACCATGACAGGGTCAACGACGATATTGACTGCTTTGTATTCAGTAAGGCAGTCTGCGATGACTCTGATCAGTTCGGATGAGGAAACCATTCCTATCTTGACTGCGTCAGGGAATATGTCCTCAAACACTGCATCAAGCTGTTTCCTGAGAAACTCCGGTGATGCTTCAAGTATACCTGTCACGCCGGTGGTATTCTGCGCTGTGAGTGCAGTAATCGCGCTCATCGCATATACCCCATTCATGGTCATCGTTTTGATATCTGCCTGAATGCCGGCGCCTCCGCAGGAATCCGACCCTGCGATCGTCAATGCTTTCTTCATTTTTACTCCTTTCTGCCAAAAGCATTCACTTTTATATAGCGACATCAGGTGGTGCCCCCAAGGTGCCGCTTATTTAATTGTTTAAGTGATGATCGTCTTATTATTCGTTCTGAAGCAGGCGTACTGCCTGGTTCAGATCAGTTATGTAAACGTCCGCCGATTCTCTGAGCCCCTTCTGGTCGGGTTCGCCCTTGCTGTCATATACACCGACAGTGCGGTATCCCGCGCCTGCCGCTGTCTTAAGAGCATAGAGCGAGTCCTCGAACACGCAGGTCTCTGCAGCTGCGGTCCCCATATGTTGTGCTGCCGCATTGTATATGTCAGGAAAGTGCTTGCTCTTTCCGATTTCGGCATTGGTGAACATTTTCTCTATGTATCCGAGCAGTCCGTTTCTTTCAAGCGCTCTCTCTATGTGTCCGCGGGGACTTGAGGTCGCAGCGGTGATCCTGATGCCGTAGCCGCTTATCGCCTGAAGCAGCTCCTTCGCACCCGGCTTTGCCCCGACTTCGTCATAATAGAAATCGCGCAGCATGTTTTTAAGTCCTGTGACTATCTCGTCTGCAGAGCTGTCTATTGAATAGTGATCTTTCAGATATTCCGCGCCTTGCTCCATGCTCATGGAGAAAAGCACCTCCGCGAGGCCTTCTTCAGGTGTCTTTCCGATGCTGAGAAGATATCTGGCTCCGAGATCGGTCCATATCTCCATCGAATCCAGAAGGACTCCGTCTACATCGAAGATCACTCCCCTGATATCCTGTGTGAAGTTCATCATGCCCTGACCATTTTCTCTGTTACTTTCTTAAGAGAAACGGTTGCCTCGTATATGTCTTTCTGTCCGTAGATAGCGCTGATCACGGCGATTCCGCATATACCGCTGCCCGCAAGCTCATGAGTGTTATCTACCGTAATGCCGCCTATGGCAACGACCGGTATAGATACTGCCTCGCATATAGCCTTAAGCGTTTCGAAGGATACTTCAACTGCGTCATCCTTGGACCCGGTCGGGAATACCGCTCCGACTCCGAGGTAGTCAGCTCCGCGCTTCTCTGCGAGAACAGCCTGCTCGACCGTCTGCGCAGAAACGCCCAGTATCTTGTCAGGTCCGATGAGCGCACGCACATCTCCTGCTTCCATGTCGCTTTGCCCTACATGCACGCCGTCAGCATCCATTCTGACTGCAATGTCCACATTGTCGTTGACCACGAACGGGACTCCGTACTCGCGTGCCATTTTCTGGAGCTCGACTGCTTCCCTGTAGAAGTTCTCATCATCGAGGTCCTTCTCTCTCAGCTGCAGGAATGTGACTCCGCCGTCAAGGCTCTCGCGTACAACGTCGTAAAGGGTCCTGTCTCCCAGCCAGTGCCTGTCTGTTACTGCATACAGAAGAAGCGACTGCTCCAGTCTGTCTCTCATATCTGATTTCATCTGCAACGCCTCTCTTATCTGATCTCGAACTTTGCGCCTTCGTCGAGCGTCTTGCCGTCCATGTTGAAGATGGCATCGATGATGCGGTTTCTGTAAGTCGAATTGCCGTCGCCTTCCTGCATGCGGCTCCAGCCGATCTCTCCTGCAAGGCCCATAGTGCATACTGCAGCAGCTGCTGCTTCAAGCGGTGCATCAGGGTTGGCAACAAGGAATGCTGTCATCATGCCTGAGAGCTGGCAGCCTGTGCCTGTGATCCTTCCCATCTCAGGTCTGCCGTTTCTGATGACATAGCATCTCTCGGCATCAGCGACCAGGTCGATGGCTCCGGTGATAGCGATGACCGAATCTGTCTTAGCTGCTAGGTCCTTGGCGAACTTTACAGCGCTGTCAAGGGATTCATCTGTTACAGCATCAGCTACATCAGCATCTACGCCCTTGGTTGTTCCGCTTCCGAGAGCAAGTGTCTTGATCTCAGAGATGTTGCCGCGGATTGCCGTGAACTTGACCGCGTCCATGAGCCCTACAGCTGTATTGGTGCGGAGTGCGGATGCGCCGGCGCCTACAGGGTCGAGAAGGACGACATGTCCGAGCTCATTTGCTCTCTTTCCTGCGCGGTACATTCCCTCGATGCTGCTCTTGTTGAGAGTGCCGATGTTGATGTTGAGTCCGCCGCAGATGGTGGTGATGTCTTCAACATCCTCAGGCTCATCTGACATAATAGGACTTCCTCCGCATGCGAGCAGCACATTCGCTACATCATTGACCGTTACATAGTTAGTGATGTTGTGAACCAGCGGTACATTCTTTCTTACATTTTCAATACATGTTCCAAGCATATTCCCCTCCTTAGAAATATAAAAAGCAGATATGCCTGTAGGTCATATCTGCCTTGATTAATTGCTCAAATAAAGCGGCTGTGTATATCCCTACGTTGGCATTATCCAAATCAGGTTATGGGTCCGGGACGCACCTCCCGTTCTCAGCCTGCCTGCGCAAGCTCCCCTTTTGTCTATATTACATTACTCCACCTTTACGGCTTATGCAAGTGTTTTATGGTTCATTTTTGCCATTGAAGCGATCGTCGGTATCTTCATCGGACATACGTCCATGCACGATAGAGATTTCGAGCAGGTACTGCCAAAATGCTCTCCGTACAGCCTGCGGATATCTTCCCTCTTTTCCGAATTCCGCGACGAGACAAGATAGCAGTCGTTGGCGAAAACCGCTCCGAAGAAGTTCTTCCCGTTCACATAATTCGGGCACACCTCAAGGCACAGGCCGCATTTAAGGCACTTTGCCGCTGCGTACTGATGAGCATGCTCCTTTTCCGCCTTCTTCCTGCTCCTGACAGGGTCAGGATTATACTCTTCTATGTAGAGATTATCGTTTTTGAGGTTCTCGTATATGCTGCTTCTGTCTGTGATCAGATCATGGATCACCGGGAATTTCTGAAGCGGCCGGATGGTGATCTCATCTCCTCTCAGGTCTCTTACGAACGTCTCGCAGGCAAGAGCCGGTGTCCCGTTGATGACCATGGCGCACGCGCCGCAGACGCCCTGCAGGCACGAGCACTCCCAGCCTATGCGCGTCGTCTGCCTGCCATTTTCATCGACGATATCATCATGGTAATTCAGATGATCCAGCAGACCTGCGACCGAGGTGTCCCCTGACACCTCTGCATCAAACACTTCCCAGTACGGTTCAGTGAAAGGCGACTGCTGCCTCTGTATCCTAACTTTCATATTCCTTCTCCCTGTCAGGCCGCACTTTGTACTGCCCGTCTTCATAAGAGATGATAGTTGCCGCTGCGTATTCCTCGAGCGTATCAGGGTAATCGCTCCTGTAATGAGCGCCCCTGCTCTCTTTGCGTGATTCCGCGCATGTGAGCGCCGCCCTTGCAAGCGTCAGTATGCCTGTGAGCGAATAGTTGAAATACGGAAGCACGCTGCTGTCGTAGCTGAGACGCTCCGCAACGGAGAGATAGTATTCAATGTCGGATATTCCCTCCGCCAGGCCTTCCGCTTTCCTCTCTATCCCAAGGCACCTGTTCAGTGTATCCGCAGCCATGTCCCGGATGTACATGACCGGGAAGAGGCTCTTTGTGGATTTCATCGCATCGAGCCTGCGGTTCGCTTCGGATAATTCGGTGCTGAAGTCAGGCCTTCCTGCGGCCGCTTCACGCCCTGCGATCTCACGGGCAGCGACCGTTCCGCTGTACAGGGCAGCGAGAAGGGAGTTCCCGCCGAGCCTGTTGGCCCCGTGATATATGGATGCGCATTCCCCTGCCGCGAAGAGATTGCGTATATTGGTCTCGTGATTATTCTTTACAGCCAGTCCTCCCATGAAGAAGTGCACCGACGGCGCCACCGGCACCGGTTCTTTCGTAATATCTATGCCGATGTACTTGCGGCACAGCTCTCTGACCTCCGGGATGCTCCTGTCTATATCCTTCTCTTTGAGAAATGACATGTCGAGATAAACATCTCTTCCTGCGGCATTCATCTCTCTGCTGACGATGTCGCGCGGCATCAGGTTGCCTTCAGGGCCGTACTTGTCTTCCATGAAGTAGACTCTGCTGCCGTTATCCTCATAGAAAAGCCTTCCTCCCTCGCCGCGTGCCGCCTCTGAAACGAGCATGCGCTTCTGCGAAGTTTCTATCGTAGTCGGATGGAACTGGATGAACTCAAGGTTCTTGAGCTCTGCGCCCTGCATGAACAGCCTGCCCGCTGCATAGCCGTCGCACTGAGTGGAGCCTGTCGTCTTGCCGAACAAAGCGTTTTGCCCGCCGGTCGCGATTATGACGGCATCGGCATACTCTGCCGAGAGCCCGCCGGTCGCCTCGTTGAAGAGGATCACGCCGTAGCAGACTCCGTCCCGGATAAGGCCTGAGTGAAAGCAGCTGCCAAGTCTCCTTTTTATCATGCCGGCAGCTTCATGCCGCCTCGCTTCCATGACGAGGGCGGATACGATCTGCTTGCCGGTCGATGCCCCGCAGTAGCAGGTCCTCCTGTATGACTGTCCGCCGAACGCTCTACGCGCCGGGCGCCCGTCATCACCCGGTGTAAATACCGTTCCTTTATTCTCAAGGTCTCTTATTATCTCTTCAGCTCTGCTGCACAGCCCTGTGACAGCGTCCCTTCCTGCAAGATATCCTCCACCTCGCAGAGTATCTTCAATGTGGCAGGCTACCGAGTCTCCCGGCTCCAGGCCCGGGAGGACAGCATTGATGCCGCCGGCTGCCATGACCGACTGAGACCTTTCTGACGGAAACGGAGAGACAAGAAGCACGCGGATGCCTTCATCCGCGAGTCTGACTGCAGCTGTCATGCCGGATATTCCGCTTCCGATGACAATCACATCTCTCATTACTTCCACCTCAGTGCACCAGGAACATCGCAGCCTGACCTCCGACAACGGCATATACCGATACAGCGAAGAACACAGCTCCGATAACATAGATAACCTTGTCAATTGACTTCTGCAGTTCTCTGTCCGAGAGAAGGCCGAGCGTGATAAGCCCGTTGGTCAGCGAGACTGCAACGTGCGTGATCACCACCGCAAAGAAGACAAGCTCAGCAATGATCAGCAGGATAATGAATACCGGATATCCGTGCTCAGCGCTGGCCTTCATGAGCGAGAACGTATTTATGTGGAGTATAAGCAGCGGCAGTATCAGGGCTGCAGATACCCTCTGCAGAATAGTACGCTTATTGAGCTGCGGATACATATCCATCCTGCTCCCGTCCTTCATGGTAAAGACCGTGAGCATGCCGCATACAGCATGGAGACATACGAGCACCATGAAAGGAATTGCGAACACCATCTTAAGAACCGGATTATAGTAGAACGTAAGATAGCAGAACACGCTGTATCCTATGTGAAGCAGCATGAACAGTATTGAAAGCAGTCCGAGGGCAGCATTTATTTTTTTGAGTTTCATGTACTTTCCTCCATTAAATATCTTTTTATGTTAACACAATTGAAGCGGATTTGTAATGTCCGTGCCGGAATGCCGCCGTCTCAGGGCATAAAAAACCGGGGCTTCCGCCCCGGACGTGCGCATCATTAAGGTCTGCTCTGAGCGCTTTTCTTTTTTTCAAATGTATCCATGATGGTGATAACTGATGCTGTTATGAGTATCACTATTCCTACAATAGTATTCCAGTAAACCGTCTCATGCAGTATGAGGACTGCGAACACCGGAGCGATGGCAGGCTTTATAAAGAATGTGATCGAGCCTGTTGTGGCATCCGAGTACCTGATTGCGATGAAGTAGAACAGGTATCCGAGCCCGGTGACTATGATGCCGCAGTACAGGACTACTGCGAGGTTGTCTGCGACTCCGCTGATTACCGGTCTTCCTGTAACAGCTGTTATGACCATGAGTATCAGAGACCCGATGATAAAGCTCACGCTTGTCTGCGTGAAGGTACCGATGCGGCCTATGGACCTTTTGCCCATGACCGAGTAGGCTCCGAACGACACGGAGGCGATCATCATGATGGTCATTCCGAGAACGGTATTGCCCTCCTGTACGTCCCACGGACGGATCAGGAATACCATCGCGATGATACCGAGTCCGAATGCGATCCATTTGCGCCTGTCCATCTTCTCGGATGTGAACGCGTGCGCGATCAGCATCGCAAACAGCGGGTTGGTGCATATGAGTGAAGCAGCTGTCGCCGCGTTGCTGTGCATTACACCTATCTGGAACGCGAGCATGCTGATAGGTATTCCCATGATTCCGACGCAGGCGAGCCACACGAGGTCTTTCGCGTTAAGCCTGTATCCGCTCTTCCTGCATTCAGGCACCGAGAACGGCAGCAGCACGAGTCCGCCGATGAGGAATCTCAGGAATGTCAGCTGGAGCGGGTCGAGTCCGTTTCCGCCTATCTTGAGCGCGACCTCCATCGTCGCGAATATAGTTGCTGTCAGCAATATGCAAGCGATAACTTTTTTCATCTGTCCATTCATGTCTGTATCTTCTTTCCGGCCTTATTCTGCCCGCGGGCAGCGAGCCTGTAACAGTATACTCTCTTTGCCCGTCATGTGAACAAAGTATTTTTATACATCCACCGCCCGAGCAGATAACAGGGCGGAACCGGTGCTCTGCCATTTGCGAAACAAGAAAAACGCTGCCTCACGGCAGCGCTCTTCTCTCAAAGGATATCGATTATGACAATGACTAGTCAATGAATCCTCTCTTCTTGAGAACCTTAACAATGTTGCGGCCCTCTTCTGTTCCTTCGATGATTCTTCTCTGTCTCTTGGAGTCACCGATGTTCATGAGCTCAACATCAGCAAACTCTTCCTTGAGCATGTCGAGTACAGGGTTATTGGACTTGAGGCCCATGCAGATGCATCCGTAGTCGAATTCAACTTCTTCGATGGATCCGTCCGGATTCTTGACTACGAAGCTGTCAGGCTTTACTTCCTGAAGAGCTGTGGACGGTCTCTGATGTACGTTGTACTTATTCATCAGATCAACGATGCTGACCTTTGTGATAGGATCAAGTGCAGGTCCGACGATATACGGCAGCATCTCGATTACCGTGGTGTCCGCTCCTCTAGGCGCGAAGAACTCCACTACATCGAGTCCTACGGCGCCGGCGCCGATAACAACGACCTTCTTGCCTGTCATATCCTCAGGATAGTTTTCGAGGTTGTTGATAACGCCGAGTACAGTCTGGACCTTGCCCTTGCCAACGTTTTCCTTGAGTCCCGGAATAGGGAGGATGAGAGGCAGTGAACCTGTCGAGTTTACGATGACATCAGGATTGAGGTTTCTGATGAACTCCGGTGTAGCCTCTGTATTGAGGAATACGTGCAGGTTGTGGAGCTTCTTGATCCTTCTCTCGAGATAGTCAGGGAAGTCTCTGAGTCTGCTCTTGTCAGGGAACTTCGAGATCTCATATGCGAGTCCGCCGAGGTGGTCTGCCTTTTCGATCAGGAATGCTGTGCAGCCAACCTCAGCAGCTGTGCATGCAGCTTCCATGCCGGCTGTACCGCCGCCGATAACTACTACGTTGCAAGGCTTGTTGACATTGAGCTTCTTGTATTCCTCGCCCTCGATGACTGCAGGGTTTACAGTACATCTGATAGGTCTGTTGTTCTGGATACGGTTTCCTGCGCATCCGATGTTGCAGCTGATGCACTTTCTGATGTCGCACTCATGACCGAACTCTGCCTTGTTGACCCAGTCAGGATCAGCGATAAGACCTCTTCCGATACCGATGAAGTCAGCATCGCCTCTCTCGAGGATGTCATTGGCAACCTTAGGGCTTCTGATGTTGCCCATTGTTACTACCGGCTTGCCGAATTTTTCCTTAACTGCCTTTGCGAGATATGATCTCCATCCGTCAGGATAGCAGTTGCTGTCGATCTGATACTGCAGCGAAGGATTGAGAGCTGCAGATACGTTGTAGATATCTACTTCGTCACCGAAGTACTGCAGATACTCAAGGCAGTCGTCAAGGTTGTTGCCGCCTTCGAGGAATTCATCTGCGCTGATTCTTGCGAGGATAGGAGTGAAAGGACCTACCTGCTTTCTTACTTCATCGATGACCATTCTGGCAAAACGTGCTCTGTTCTCTGCGCTTCCGCCGAATTCATCAGTTCTCTTGTTATAGATAGGTGAGAGGAACTGGCTGATGAGGTATGAATGTCCGCAGTGGATCTCTACTGCATCGAATCCTGCCTGAACAGCGCGCTTTGCAGCTTCGCCGTACTTCTTTACGATTGCTTCGATCTCATCTTTTTCAAGCGGACGAGGTGCCTCTCCGCCGAGCTTTGAAGGCTCTGTTGATGATGATACTGTCGGAACTCCTGTACGTGCAGATGAAGCAGATGCTCCTGCGTGGTTGATCTGTACTGCGATGAGTCCGCCTTCTTCATGAACTGCTTCTGTCAGCTTGTAGAGCTTCGGCATGAACATGTCGTGGTCGAGTCTGAGCTGGCTTGTTCCGTTTGAACCTGTAGGGAAGTCTACGCAGACGTTCTCTACGATGATGAGGCCTGTGCCGCCCTTGGCTCTGAGTCTGTAGTAATTGATGTGATCATCATTGATTCCGCCATCAGGATCAGCGTAGTTTGTTCCCATCGGAGTCATGACTACTCTGTTCTTGAATGTAGTTCTCTTGACTGTGATCGGCTCGAAAATATGTGGATAATCCTTCTTCATAATCTTTCCTCCCTGAGAGATTTTCTCTGTTCTATGGGCTGGAGTTATCTTCATTTTCTTGTGGCACCTAAATGATAATAAAAAAACGAGCAGATGAAAAATATCATTTCTGCCCGTGATTGATAGCCTTAACGTATCAATTATCTCAAAAATCTAAGCCGGAGGCTATCGCATGAAGATCTGCACTCTTCTATATGTGTTCAGCATCCATGTCCGCTGACTCCTTCATATAATCTATAAACCGCTTTACTGCCGGCATCTGATAGTGATTCCTCAGCCATACCATATTTACATAATGCGTAAGATCTGCATCACTTAAGTGCAATATCTTAATCTCATCCTCATTCAGAACGTCCACCTTGGCCACCAGTGCGATCCCGAAATTCTCTCTGACCATGGCCTGAATAGCATTTTCGTCCGCACATTCACATACTATCTCCGGCTTGATCCCGAGGTTTCTGTACAGCCTGTTGGTATATCCCCCAAGTCCGGAGAAGCGGTCGTAGCCTATGACAGGATAGTCCTCCAGCACTTTGACCGAAACCTCATCCCTGTCTGCCAGCGGATGATCATGCGGCGCAATAATTACCATCTCCTGTCTGAGCACAGGTGCAAATTCAAGCTCTTCCTCGCCCTCTGCATAAGCGCAGAATCCTACATCTATAAGTCCCTTCTTGATCTCCCGGATTATGTGTGAAGTCCGGTTCTGTGTAAACCCGAAGGTCGTATGCTCATTCTCCGGTAAGTTGAGAAAGGTGCGGACCTTGTGCGGGATATAATAATTTGCCAGCGGGAAGACGTAGCCTATGTCTATCCTGCCTCCCGATGACGATAGTTCTTTCATTTTATATACGGCAATATCGCATTCCTCCAGAATGCGGTTCACATACTCAAGAAAAAGCCTACCGCTCTTGGTCAGGGCAATTCCCCTGCCTGTACGTTCAAAAAGTGTTACGCCCAGCTCCTTTTCGAGCGCGTCGATAGATCTCGAAAGCGACGGCTGGGAAATGTAAAGCTCTTCTGCAGCCGCACGGAAGTTTTCCGTCCTGGCAACTGCCTGAAAATATGCAAGCTGATTAAGCGTCATGAGTCTGTCCTTTCCGGAACACTGAATAACTTCATGTCCCTTCTAACCCCTCAAAACAGGTCGCCGATGAATCGTCAACATTTTATCAGAAATCAGTTCCGATTGATACATTAAATGCATCAATAACGGTATCAACTGGCATTGGATTCTATCAAATTAAAGAATTAGAATTAGTTCAACAAATAGTTACAGTTTTAACAAAGTTATCTTCCGGCTTGTGGCAGAGACAGAAAATAACACTAAGGATTCGATATTAATTACCTGAATCAGCTTCCATTAAATAAGGAGAAAAACAATGGCAGAAAGAATCACAGGACACACCGAGCTTATCGGACTTATGGCATACCCAATTCGCCACTCCAGCTCCCCTGCTATGCAGAACGAAGCTTTTGCAGAAGTAGGCGCTGACTATGCTTACCTCGCATTCGAAGTAGGCGCTGACGAGATCGAAGACGCTGTAAAGGCAATCAGAACACTCAAGATGAGAGGCTCCAACGTATCAATGCCTAACAAGACACTTGTAGGCCAGTACCTCGACGAGCTTGATCCTGCTGCAGAGCTCTGCGGCGCAGTCAACACTATCGTTAACGACAACGGCCACCTGAAGGGATATATCACTGACGGTATCGGTTTCATGGCTGCAATGAAGGACAACGACATTGATCCTATCGGCAAGAAGATGACAATCGTAGGAGCAGGCGGCGCTGCTACCGCTATCGAGATCCAGGCTGCTCTTGACGGCGTTGCTGAGATCTCAATCTTCAACATCAAGGACAAGTTCTATGAAGTAGGCGAAGAAACTGTAAAGAAGATCAACGAGAACACAAACTGCAAGGCTAAGATGTTCGACCTCGCAGATACTGAAGCTCTCCGCGCAGAGATGGCAGACAGCTACCTCTTCGTAAACGCTACAGGCGCTGGCATGAAGCCGCTTGAGGACGTTTCCGTAGTTCCTGACAAGAGCTTCTTCAGACCTGAGCTGATCGTAGTAGACGTTCCTTACGGAACACTTCTCACCAAGATGAGAAAAATGGCCAAGGAAGTAGGCTGCAAGACCATGAACGGTCTCGGCATGATGCTCTTCCAGGGTGCTGCAGGATTCAAGCTGTGGACCGGCAAGGAGATGCCGATCGAGCACATGAAGGAAGTCCTCGGAATATCTTATGATGATTAATAGAAAGGGATATAAAAATGACTAACAAGAAATATTTACCAAGTGTCATCGTGCTCTACCTCAACTACTTCCTGCACGGTGTCGGATGTTCCATCCTCGGACAGGCTGTTATCAAGGAAGCTCTTGCAGGCAGCTGGAACGTTGAAGTAATGGCTATCACTGCTATCTCCGCAGCACTCGGACTCGGAAGACTTATCGCTCTTCCGTTCGCAGGCCCTCTCTCCGACAAGCTCGGACGCCGCGTATCCGTAGTTATCGGCGGACTTTCATACGCAATCTACCTGATCGGCCTCGCTATGGCATACAATGCAGGCGGCGGCGCAGGCTACAGAATCGCATACATCTGCGCTATCGTAGGCGGTATCGCTAACTCCTTCCTCGACACAGGAATTTACCCTGCAGTTGCAGAGATCATCAACAAGGCTCCTGGCGTTGCTACAATGGGAATCAAGTTCGCTATCGCTATCTCCCAGATGATGCTCCCGTTCTTCCTCGGAGTTACAGTAGCTACTACTGCAACAGGAGCAACATCATACAACAGACTGTTCTACATCTGCGGTATCTGCTACCTTGTACTCATGGTACTGATCCTCTTCTTCCCTCTGCCGGATTCAGACAAAAACAAGGCTGCAGAGAAGAAGGAAGGCCTTCTCGAGAGCATCAAGCACACAAAGTTCTCAGCTGGTTCAATCGCTCTGATCCTCATCGGATTCACATGCACAGGTACATTCCAGCTCTGGCTGAACTGCGCACAGAACTTCGCTAAGGACGTTGTAGGCTGGGAAGATCCTTCGATCATGCAGAGCTTCTACTCAATCGGAACTATCCTCGCTCTGATCGTTACAGCATTCCTGACAAGAAAGATCAAGGACGTAAGATTCATCCTTATCTACCCTGTCATCTGCCTCGTAACACTTATCGCAGTACTGATGGTTCCTTCACAGGGTATGTGCAAAATCGGCGCATTCCTCATCGGATGGGCAGGAGCTGGCGGACTTCTTCAGATCGCTACTTCCGTATGCAACATGCTCTTCCCTAAGATCAAGGGAACAGTTACAGCTCTCGTTATGATCGCATCATCACTCTGCAACTACACTATCCTGACAGCAGCAGCTCAGATGACTCCGTCCGGAGTAATGACAATGAACATCGTTCTGACAGCTATCGGCGTACTGCTCGGACTCTTCGTAAACAAGAACTACGCTAAGATGCTCGAGGCTGCAGAAGCTGACGCATAATAATCAAGGAATACAAGCGCTGCCGCGTGCACGCATGCGGCAGCATCACCTGAACTTATAACTGAAAGGAATACAGCTATGAACACAGTTAAAGTCAGAAATATCGTAATCGGCGAAGGAATGCCTAAGATCTGCGTTCCTATCGTAGGCGTAACCAAAGAAGCCATTCTTGAAGAAGCAAGAGCTATCACAAAGCTCCCTGCTGACGTAGTTGAGTGGCGTATCGACTGGTTTGAAAACGTATTTGATTTCGCTAAGCTCGAGGACGTTCTGAAGGACCTCCGCGAGGTACTCGGCGACATGCCTATCCTCATGACATTCCGTACTTCCAAGGAAGGCGGCGAGAAGGCTATCGAGGATGATGTTTATGCTGACATCAACATCAGGGCAGCTCAGACCGGTTATGTTGACATGGTAGACGTTGAAGTCTTCACAGGCGACGAAGTCGTTAAGAAGATCATAGACGGAGCTCATGCTGCAGGCGTTAAGGTCGTAGCATCCAACCATGACTTCTTCAAGACTCCTGACAAGGATGACATCGTAGGACGTCTCCGCAAGATGCAGGATCTCGGAGCAGACATCCCTAAGATCGCAGTAATGCCTCAGAACAAGAAAGACGTTCTGACACTTCTCGCAGCAACAGAAGAGATGGCAACAGAGTATGCTGACAGACCTATCATCACAATGTCGATGGCAGGTACCGGCGTTATCAGCCGTCTTGCAGGCGAAGTCTTCGGCTCCGCTCTTACATTCGGTGCTGCTGCAAAGGCTTCCGCACCTGGGCAGATGGGTGTTGAGGACCTCAAGGATGTCCTGACAAAGCTTCATAATGCACTGTAACAGTTAATTTCCCAGCGCATGTATTCCCGCACGGGAGTACATGCGTTAAGTACAATAGGGGGATAGCCATGAAGAAAATTTTGAAATGGCTGGATCATTACCTTGAAGAATACTTACTGGCAATTCTGCTTCTCGGAATGGCAGTTATCATGGGAATACAGGTATTCTCCAGATTCATTCTGAGAGAGTCCCTCTCATGGACCGAGGAGCTCACCCGCTATCTCTTCATATGGGCGGGCTTCCTCAGCGTCAGCTACTGCACCAAGAGATGTATCTCCATCAAGATAGAGCAGTTCGTTGCCAGGTTCTCAAGACGCACCAAAGCGATCCTCAAGGTAATCAATCACACCTGTGAGCTGGCATTCTTCTTCTACATGATACCGTTCGCATGGTCATATATGATGTCTGCCGTGGAAAGCGGTCAGGTCAGCCCTGCGCTGTCTATCCCGATGTATTACGTGCAGGCGGCACCATTCGTGTCATTTGTGCTGGTCGCATTCAGAATACTGCAGAGATGGATAATAGAGTTCCGCATCGCAAGAGGCGAGAACGTCTACGATCCGGCTCATCCGGAGAGAAACACTCCGGAATCCTTCATCGAAGCCAACCAGGCGGCTCCGGCTGCCGGGGGCGGAAAGGAGTAGGACATGCCGGCAATAGTATTATTCATCATTTTCGTAATACTGCTCATCATCGCGATCCCGGTAGGTATAACTCTGGGTATCACAGCAGTACTGCCGAGTGTATTTGATTCATCATTTACGGTCGGTGCAAAATATCTCATAAGAGCGATGTTCGGCGGTCTCGACAGCTTCCCGCTGCTCGCCGTTCCGATGTTCGTCCTCTCGGGCATCATCATGGCCAAGGGCGGCATCTCGAGAAAGATATTCGACGTATTTGCATACTTCTTCGGAAGATTCCCTGCAGGAATGCCGTGCGCAGTAGTAATCACATGTCTGTTCTACGGAGCGATCTCAGGATCAGCTCCTGCGACAGTTGCGGCTGTAGGCAGCATGACGATTCCTGTCCTGCTCGGCCTCGGGTATGACAAGACTTTCTCAACATCACTTGTGGCAGTTGCCGGCGGACTCGGCGTAATCATTCCCCCGAGCATCCCGTTCATCATGTACGGAATGGCTTCGGGAGCATCGGTCAGCGACCTGTTCCTTGCAGGAATTATTCCGGGATTCGTCATCGCTTTCCTGCTCATGGCTTATGCAGTCTTCTACTGCAAGCGTTTCGGAGAGGACAAAGAGAAAATCTCAGCCGAGATCGGAACTCTTCACGAGAAAGGTCTCGCATCGGTCCTGAAGGAGAGCTTCTGGGCGCTCCTCAGCCCGGTCATCGTACTCGGATGCATTTATTCCGGCATCACCTCGCCTACTGAAGCAGCCGTAATATCCGTATATTACGCCCTCATCGTAAGCCTGTTTGTATACAAAGAGATCAAGATCAGCGATCTGTGGGGAATACTCGTTGAGGGTATCAAGACCTACACACCGATACTCTTCATCCTCGCAGCATCGACAGCATTCTCAAGAGTGCTCACTCTGATGCAGGTACCGCAGACAGTAAGCACCTTCATCCTTGAGAACTTCTCAAGCAAGGTCGTAATACTTCTCGTTATCAACATATTCCTGCTGATAGTCGGAATGGTAATGGATACGACACCTGCGATCCTGATCCTCACTCCTATCCTGTTGCCAATCGCTCAGGGTATAGGAATGGATCCGATCCAGTTCGGTGTAATAATGGTAGTCAACCTGGCGATAGGATTCGTTACTCCTCCGATCGGAGTCAACCTGTTCGTCGCAAGCGCACTGACAGACGTGCCTGTCATGGACATCGCGAAGAAAGCTTTGCCTATGATCTCACTCTTCCTGATCGCGCTGCTGCTGTTCACATTCGTTCCGGCATTCTCGCTGGTGCTTCTGTAAGGAGGTGGAGATATGTTCAGTAACATGAAAAAGAAAAATATCCTCATCTCTCTCCTGCTCACAGCGGTCCTTGCCGCTTCAGTCATGCTGACCGGATGCGGCAGCGAAGACGGTGAGCAGAGATATGCATATCCGCTTGCAACTGCGAGCCCTGAGGACACAGTAACTCAGATATATGCAGAGAAGTTCGCTGAAGAAGTATCCAGGCTGAGTGACGGACGCATCAAGATACAGGTCTACGCCAACTCGACGCTCGGCGGAGACAGAGAGCTCCTCGAGTCATGCAAGGACGGCGACATACCTTTTGTCGTACAGAACACTGCACCGCAGGTAACATTCATGCCTGACCTCGCAGTATTCGACGTACCGTGCGCATTCGAAGATCTCGATGAGTGCAGGAAAGTGCTCGATGACCCTTCATTCAGCGGCCTTATAAGCGGCGTATACGAGGACGGCGGCTATCACCTCCTCGGGATCGCAGACCAGGGCTTCAGAGTCATGAGTACAAACAAGGCAGTCCACTCGATGTCAGACTTCAAAGGCCAGAAGATACGTACGATGGAAAACCCGTACCACCTCGCCTTCTGGAAATCCATCGGAGCCAATCCGACGCCGATGAGCTTCTCGGAAGTATATATCGGTCTTCAGCAGCACACTATAGATGCGCAGGAGAACCCTTACGAGGTAATCGTATCCAACAGGCTCTATGAGCAGCAGGATTACGTGGTTGAGACCAATCATCTGCCTCACCTGATCACGCTGATAATGAACGACGAGTTCTTTAAGGATATGCCTGCGGAAGATCAGAAGATCATGCAGGAAGCTGCAGCGACAGCTACAGAATATGCAAGGCAGGCATCCGATGACAGGATCGCAGACAGGATAAAGACCATCGAGGACAGCGGTACAGAGATCATCACCGTAGATGAGGAAACTCACAACCAGCTGGTCGAAGCCAGCAGTTCAGTGAGGGAGTCAATAGAAAAGGCCGTTGATCCGGCTATCTACAAAGCATATATAAAATAACCCTCCCATACCTACTGAAGGGGAAAACCGCAGAAGCTGCAGTTCCGTACAGGAACACGCTGCTCTGCGGTTTTTCTTTATAATCCTTATCATTTACAGTGACTGCCGGGCACTCCATAATGCTCAGAGCCTCACTGGATCATTTCTTCCACACACTATGCCTTCTGCGGTCTGTGTACAGCCATGGACGGGTCCCACAGGCCTTCAGACTTTGAGATGATCAGGTTGGCTGCTATGTCCCCTTCAACATTGATCGTGGTGAATGCCATATCGAGGAGCCTGTAGAAAGCTGCCACAGGACCTATAAGGTCTATAGGCAGGCCGAATATAGTCAGATATGATGTCATGAGGACTATGCCTCCGCCCGGGATCCCCGGTGCCGCCATGTTGATAAGCGTGGCAACGACAGCCATCGCAGCCAGCTTGCCGAGCGGGAGATCCAGCGAGTAGAAATCTGCGACAAAGAGTGAGATGCAGCAGAAAGAGCATGCTCCTCCGCACATGTTTATCGTGCATCCGAGCGGAAGTGTGAAGTCGCTTATGGATGCAGGGGCTCCAAGATCCTCCGTGCTGACTCTTATAGTCGTAGGCAGGGTCGCTGCTGAGCTCGTTGTAGACATGGTCATCAGCGCTACTTTGCCGCAAGCGGCAAGGTAAGTCCTGAGGTCCACTCTTGTATACATCCTTACAGGAATAACAAACACTATTATGAATACCGCGATGCAGGCAAGCCAGCAGCACAGTATGTACTTGCCGATGGCCATGAATATGCCTGATCCATATTCCGCTATCGAGAAGGCCATGAGCGCCATGACGCCTACAGGAGAAGTCTCCATGATCATGCCGAGCACACTGAATGCAACAGCCGACATGCTGTTGATAAAGTCCTTGAGGACCTTCCCCTTCCCCCCTGCTGCCAGTATTGCTATCGCTATTATCATGGTGAAGAGGATCGTCGGCAGAACGGCATTGTCGAGCATCGCCCTCAGCATGTTGTCCTGCACGATGCCTGTAAGTACCTCACCAAAACTCATTGAGGCCGGGCCGTCACCCTCATACACAGGCTGGTTTTCAAATACTACATTAAGTCCCGGACGTATCGTCACTGCCACGCCGAACGAAACAGCAAAGGATGCCAGGAACATTACCACATACAGGATCACCGTTTTGACCCCTATCCTCTTAAGCGATGTGATATCTGAGGAATTGATTATTCCGCCCGCTACCGCACACACGAGGATCGGGATAATCATCATTTTGATCAGGTTGAGATATATGTCCCCGATGAACTTGATGCTGAGTGAAAATGAAGGCGCAAGAAAACCGAGTGCGATTCCGATGACAAATCCGATCGCGATCCTTATGAACAGGTTTTCCTTCTTCATCAGAAATTTCAAACTCTTACACCTCAAATTCACCGGTAACACCTGTTGATGTATCCTTATTGCACTGAAGCTAAGGACAACGACAACATTATACTACAAATCGATGCCGTACATCTTACTTTTTACGTCCTCACTTATGATATACTGTTGGAAAAGCTCCGGCTGCCTGCCGTCTTTCAGGCGCGGGCCGGGCCGGATTCTCAGATACGGGGGAATATAATGTCTAACAAAGAAGCGGTCGAAAACATGACCGGTATTATGGCAGCCTTTATTGAATACGCTGCCAAGCACCTTCCTGACGATGTATATGCCAGGCTCAGGGAGCTGCAGGCCGAAGAGGACAACCCTCTGGCCAGGGAGATATATGATCTGATGTTCCGGAACCTCGACCTTGCAGTGGAGCTTGACCGCCCTACATGCCAGGACACGGGCTTCATGCAGTTCTGGATAAAATGCGGCAGCGGTTTTCCGCTCATCGCAGAGCTTGAGGAGCTCCTCACCGAAGCCCTCCGCAGAGCTACGGCCAAAGCGCCGCTCAGATTCAACGTCGTCGAGACCTTTGACGAGGAGAACACCGGCACCAACACCGGCACCGGCGCGCCTACCTTCTGGTGGGACATCATCCCGGGCTGGGACGGATGCGAGATATACACCTACAACGCCGGCGGCGGATGCTCTCTGCCTGGCCACGCAATGGTCCTCATGCCGGGCCAGGGCTACGAAGCCGTTGTTGAATTCGTCATGGAGCGCATGACCTCCTACGGGCTCAACGCCTGCCCGCCTCTGTACGTAGGCGTCGGAATAGGCACCTCAGTAGAGACCGCCGCACTCAACGCCAAGCACGCACTTATGCGCCCTATCGGCACGCACAACGAGAATGAGAAAGCCGCTTTGCTCGAAAAACTTCTCGAGGACGGCATCAACGAGATAGGATTCGGCCCTCAGGGCATGGGCGGTAAGCATTCCGTCCTCGGAGTCAACGTGGAGAACACGGCCAGGCACCCTGCATGCATGGGCGTCGCCGTAGCAGTCAGCTGCTGGGTCCACAGACGCGGCCATCTCGTATTCGACCGCGACCTTAACTGCGAGGTCAGCACACACTCAGGCTTTGCATATGAAGGAGTCACTGGAAACAGCGGAGACAGTTCAGACGCTCCTGCTTGTACAGATAGCGGCACGAAAGGAGGCAGAGAATAATGACCGAGATAAGAAACGGAAGAAAAGTCCTTATCACTCCTGTCTCCGAAGAAGATATCGCATCGCTTCGCATAGGAGATGTCTTCTACCTCGACGGCGAGCTGGCAACGGGCCGCGACTCAGTGCACGAGCGTGCGGTATATGAAGGCGTCCCGATGCCTGTAGACATCAGGGATAAAGTCCTCATGCACGCGGGCCCTATCGTCAGGCCGCACGAAGACGGCAGCTACGAGATGATCTCCGCCGGCCCTACCACCTCCATGCGCATGGAGAGATACGAATATGACTTTATCGAGAAGACCGGCGTCCGCATCATCATAGGCAAGGGCGGCATGAAGGAAAAGACCTCCGCCGCATGCAAAGAGTTCGGCGCCATCCACTGCGTGATGCCTGCCGGCAACGCTGTAGTAGGCGCAGCCTGCGTCGAGGAGATCCTCGGCGGCTACTGGCTCGACCTCGGCATGCCGGAAGCCTGCTGGCACTGCAGGGTAAAGGAGCTCGGCCCACTCATCGTCACGATCGACGCCCAGGGCAGCAACTACTTCGAGGAGAAGAAAGTCGAGTACAACAGGCGCCGCGACGAGCAGGTCGAAAAGATCAGCAAACAGGTCCACTTCATGAAGTAACAGTTTTATGAAGCAGCGATAATAGTCATAGTTATAGCAACAGCAATAAGAATAGCAGTAATTGCAGCATGAAGAGCAGCCCGCAGGCTGCTCTTTAGTTTTGTATATCAGTTCATTTTTTTAGGAATTCAATCTAGAATCTGAGCGACAGGCAGCTCAGGCCTCCGTCGATCTTTCTGAACTCGGATGTGTCTACGAGGATGACCGGATAGCCGGCGTCCTCTACGGCCTTCTTTACTGCTTCGTAGCCTTCCGGCACGATTACTGTTCCGTTCATCCAGATGCAGTTTGCGCCGTATGCTTCTTCTTCAGGAACGATGATCTTCTCATAGGAAGCGAAGTCCGGCTTGTCGATGAACTCTCCGGAGACTAGCATCTTGTTGTTCTCTATGTAATTGACTCCTGTCTTGAGGTGGAGCACTTCTGTCAGAGGTACTGCCTTGACTGTGTATCCGTATGATCCGAAGAAGTCTGCGAACTGCTCGATTCCCTCTTCATTGGTCCTTGCGGATACTCCTACGTAGAATGTGTCTCCTACTTTCATTACATCGCCGCCCTCGAGTGTGCCCGGAGCCTTGATGTAACCGATCTGATCGTCACTGTAGAACTTCTTTATAGCATCGATGATGTACTCAGTCTCGCCGTTTCTTGTGCCTGCGCCCGGATTGGTTATAATAGCGCACTTCTCTGAAAGTACAGCGACGTCCTCGACGAAGCATGAGTCAGGATACTCTTCGAGAGCCGGAAGTACCAGCACATCAACGCCGGTCGACTTCAGAGCCTCGATGTACTTGGCGTGCTGCTCGAGCGCCTTCTCATAAATCGGCTGGCCGAGCTCAGGTGCAGAAGTGATACCGTCACAGATCTTGGAACACGGGGTCCTTACAATTGTATGCTTAAACATTTTGCTATCATTCTCCTTATAGTATAGATTATTATGTTTTCCTGTTGTTAAAGCACCTTCGACAGGAAGTCCTGAAGTCTAGGGTTCTGCGGATTCTCGAAGAACTCCTTAGGCTCGTTCTCTTCGGCAATGACACCTTCATCCATGAAGATGACTCTTGTGCCGACTTCTTTGGCAAAGCCCATCTCGTGTGTAACGATGGCCATTGTCATGCCGTCATCGGCAAGTTCCTTGATGAGCTCGAGTACTTCGCCTACCATCTCAGGGTCGAGGGCTGATGTCGGCTCGTCGAAGAGCATTACATCAGGTCCCATCGCGAGCGCACGGACGATTGCGACACGCTGTTTCTGTCCGCCGGAAAGCGTAGACGGATACACGTTTGCTTTGTCCGCAAGACCTATCCTGGTCAGGAGCTCCATGGCTCTCTCCTTTGCTGCCTCTTCGCTCATCATCTTGTGATAGAGTGGTGCGAGGGTCATGTTCTCGAGGATGGTCTTGTGCGGGAACAGGTTGAACTGCTGGAATACCATTCCCATCTTGCAGCGGACGCTGTCGAGGTCGGTCTTCTTGTCAGTAAGGTCGGTCCCCTCGAATACTATCTGTCCGCCTGTAGGCACCTCGAGAAGGTTCATGCATCTCAGAAGTGTGCTCTTGCCGGAACCGGACGGTCCGATTATTACGACTCGCTCGCCCTTATCTATGTGCAGATCGATTCCTTTGAGTACTTTGAGGTCGCCAAAGTCTTTCTTGAGTCCTTTAATGTCTATCACTTTGAGCCAGCCTCCTTTCCAGTCTTCCTACAGCCTTGGTGAGGCCGAATACAAGAACGAAGTATACTATCGCTACTGAAATAAGCGTAAAGTAAGGTGACATCGTTCTGCTTCTTACAAGGTCGCCGGCACGTGTCAGGTCGACAACTGCTACCATACCTACGATGGATGTCTCCTTCAGAACTGCGATAGCCTCATTGCAGAGAGCAGGCAGGATGTTCTTGATAGCCTGCGGCAGTACGATCAGTCTCAGTGTTCCGATCTGGGAAAGACCGAGCGAACGGCCGGCCTCAGTCTGTCCGAAATCGACAGACCCTATTCCGCCTCTGATGACTTCGGATACGTAAGCTCCCGAATTGATACCGAATGCTATGCAGCATACGAGGACTTTGTTCGGGAATCCGCTCATGACAATGAAAGTCATGATCATCAGCTGGATGGCAAGAGGCGTACCTCTGACAACTGCAACATATGCACTGCACAGCTTATCCAGCGCCATCAGACATTTTGCACCGAACGAATCCTGATGCTTGTCTCTGGCATTTTCAGCCAGTGAGTGAACGAACGAAACGATGACACCGAGCACTATGCCTATGAGGGCAGCCACTATGGTGATGATCATCGTATTCTTGAAACCTTCGAGGAACACCTTGTAGCGGTTGTCCCTGATAAAGGTCTTTATGAATCCTTCTTTTAAGCTTTCAAACAATTTGTTACCCCGCTATACCCGCATAGGCTGCGCCCTCTGACGCAGCCCATGTACGGCATTTCTATTCGATGTTATGCTTGATCAAGTATCACGCCTTAGAGCTTGGAAGCCTCTTCACTGTGCTGTACGAACCACTCGTCGATCTTTCCGTCTGACTTGAGCTTCTGAACGATCTCGTTGACCTTAGCAGTGAATTCATCATCGCCCTTAGCCATAGCAGCTCCGATTTCCTCAAGATCTGCCTCGTGTCCGTCTGCATAAGCTACAGGGAAGCACTTGAATGCGTCGCCGTTAGCTTTCACAAGGTTCTCAGCGAGTACGGAGTCGCATACGATAGCCTGGAGCTCGCCGCTCTTCATAGCAAGTGCTGCATCCGGAAGAGCCTTGTACTGCTTGTTCTCGCAGTTGTTGTCAGCAAGAACGCCTGATGTGTTCTCATCGCTCATGAGGAAGTCTCCGGTTGTTCCGAGGTGTGTTCCTACTGCCTTGCCGCCGAGTTCTTCCATTGTCTTGATTTCGCTGTCAGCAGGAACTACCATGTACTGCTGTACAGTTGTGTAAGGATCTGTGAAAGCCATCTCTTCCTTACGCTCATCAGTGATTGTGATGCATGCGAGTGCGAGATCAGCGTCGCCGCCGGTAAGTGCTGCAGGGATTGTATCGAATGCGATATTCTTTACCTCGAGCTCTACTCCGAGCTCATCTGCGATTGCCTGTGCGATCTCGATGTCGATTCCGGCAGGCTCTCCGCCTTCACCGATGTATTCGAACGGTGCCCATGCTGCGTCTGTGCAGACTACGATTTTGCCATTCTCCTGGATAGCTGCGAGCTTGCCGCCGCCTTCTTCAGCATCTCCGCCGCTGCTGCTGCCGCCGCATGCTGCAAGTGCGAGTATCATCATCATTGAGAGTGCGATGATAAGCATTTTCTTGATTGAATTCTTCATTGTGATACCTCTGTCCTTTCTTTTCCGCTATACCTTAGCTTATATATGCCCCTGTTTTAATAACTTTAAACTGTGCTGAAACTCTATTGCTCCTGCTGAAGCAGACACCTGATGTATGCGATCTGCTTTCTTACGGATGCCGGGCTTGTGCCGCCGGCCGAGTTCCTCCTTTCAACACATGTCTTTAATGACAGTCTCTCATGGACATCCGCCTCAATGAGAGGTGAGAACTGCTTGTACTCTTCAAGCGGCAGTTCCTCGAGCTTGCATCCCCTGCCGAGGCAGTAGGATACGACTTTGCCCGAGATGTTGTAGGCATCCCTGAACGGGAGTCCCTTGACTACCAGGTAGTCGGCAAGGTCTGTCGCATTGACGTAGCCCTTGGTAGCCGACTCGTACATGCTCTCCTCATTGACCTTCATGACATCCACCATCTCGATAAAAGCTTCGATGCAGAGCTTGACGGTCTCGACTGAGTCGAACAGCGGCTCCTTGTCTTCCTGGATGTCCTTGTTGTATGCGAGCGGCAGTCCCTTGAGCACCGTGAGAAGCGACATCAGATTGCCGTATACCCTTCCTGTCTTGCCCCTGCAGAGCTCGGCTACATCCGGGTTCTTCTTCTGCGGCATGATCGAGGATCCTGTGGTGTATTCATCAGGGAGCTGTATGAAGTTGAACTCCGATGTTGCCCACATGATGATCTCTTCTGAGAGCCTCGAGGTGTGCATCATGATGATCGACAGTGCCGACATCAGCTCTACGAAGTGGTCTCTGTCGGATACAGCATCCATGCTGTTCATCGCGATGCCGGTAAAACCGAGGAGGCTGGCTTCGTACTCCCTGTCGATGTTGAAGGTCGTTCCGGCCAGCGCACAGGCCCCGATCGGCGATCTTTCGAGCATCCTCTTCTTGCAGTCCTCGAGCCTGCTCTTGTCCCTTTCGAACATCATAGCGTATGCCATGAGGTGCTGTGCGAAGGATACAGGCTGTGCATGCTGCATGTGAGTGTAGCCCGGCATGATGACTTCCATGTTCTTCTCGGCTTTGTCCGAGAGAACCTTCATGAGCTCGCTGAGAAGGTAGTCTATGCTGTCGATCTCCTCGATGCAGTACATCTTGGTGTCGAGTGCCACCTGGTCGTTACGGCTCCTTGCGGTGTGGAGCATTTTGCCCGTATCGCCGATGCGCTGTGTCAGGACTGTCTCCACGAACATGTGGATGTCCTCAGCCGTCGGATCGATCTGGAGTGCTCCGGATGTTATGTCCGCTTCGATGCCCTTGAGTCCCTGAACGATGGCATCAGCCTCTTCGTGAGAGATGATATCCTGATTGGCCAGCATTTTGGCATGTGCTATGCTGCCGGCGATATCTCTCTTGTACAGTCTCCTGTCAACAGCGATCGAAGAGTTGATCTCGTCTACCAGATTTGCAGTTGTACCGGCTGTCCTGCCTGCCCAGAGTTTGTCCATTATCCTGTCCTTAAAATCTATCTTTAACTTAGTGCGATAACCTGTTTATTTGAGTGTGCCCTTTTCGAGCAGAGCCTGTACCAGTGTCGGCAGTCCCCAGATGTTGATGAATCCTTCTGCCTGTGCCTGATCGTAATCGGTCTCACCGAACGATGCGAGCTCTTCTGAGTACAGTGAGTAAGGCGATGTCATTCCTGCAGGGATGATGTTGCCCTTGTAGAGTTTGAGCTTGACTTCACCTGTTACATTCTTGTTTGCAACGTTGGCGAATGCTGTCATAGCTTCCTGAAGCGGTGAATACCACTTGCCGTTGTATATCATGTCAGCGTAGTCAACTGCGAGCTTCTGCTTGAGGTGCAGCGTCTCTTTGTCAACTGTTATCATCTCGAGCTGATCATGTGCGAAATACAGGATGGTTCCGCCCGGTGTCTCGTATACGCCGCGGTCCTTCATTCCGATCAGTCTGTTCTCTACGATGTCGATGATGCCGATGCCGTTGGCTCCGCCTACCTCGTTGAGCTTCTCGATGATCTTGGAGGCTTTCATCTTCTCGCCGTTGAAGGATACAGGTGCGCCTGCCTCGAATCCGAGTGTGATGTATGTCGGCTCGTCCGGTGCCTGCAGAGGGCTGACTCCCATTTCGAGGAAGCCTTCCTTCTCATACTGAGGCTCGTTAGCTGGATCCTCGAGGTCAAGTCCTTCGTGGCTGAGGTGCCAGAGGTTCTTGTCCTTGGAGTAGTTGGTCTCTCTTGAGATCTTCAGAGGAACATTGTGAGCCTCAGCGTAGTCGATCTCTTCATCTCTCGACTTGATATCCCACTCTCTCCATGGAGCGATGATCTTCATTCCAGGTGCCCATCTCTTGATAGCGAGCTCGAATCTTACCTGGTCGTTGCCCTTGCCTGTGCAGCCGTGGCAGATAGCGTCAGCGCCTTCCTCGAGAGCAATCTGTGCGAGCTTCTTTCCGATTACCGGACGGGCGAACGCTGTACCGAGCAGATATGTTTCATACTTTGCTCCCATCTTTACTGAAGGGATGATGACCTCTTCTACCATCTCATCGGTAAGGTCTGCAACGATCAGCTTGCTTGCTCCTGTCTTGATGGCCTTCTCTTCAAGTCCCTCGAGCTCATCAGCCTGACCAACGTTGCCGCTGACTGCGATGATCTCAGGATTATTGTAATTCTCCTTGAGCCATGGAATGATGATGGAAGTGTCGAGACCTCCTGAATACGCGAGTACTACTTTCTTGATGTCCTTCTTGTCCATTTTTTAAGCCTCTTATCAGTTTAGTTATTGTTTGCTGCCCGCTTTGGGGGGGCGGATTTCTTATCGTTTGGTGTTAATATTCATTTTTGTGAATATTTATACCGTATTTTCATAATGTGGTCATTATAAATATTCACAGGATACATGTCAATACTTCTTTTTGTACATATATAAATACATCTCCGTGCATCCCGTATTTTGCAGTATTTCAGGCACTTCAGCCTTTCTGCGCCTCTGCTTCTACCTGCTTTAATCGCTATGCATATTTATTCATTTTTGATGTATGAAGTTTGATGTATGAAAGAGCGAATGCGCACTTTACCCGTATTTTGCCCTCCACAAAATAGTCCGAAAGAACAAAAGACTTCTCCTGACTCACTCCCTCACAGCCTGTAAGCCTTGATTTCTCGTTAGGCGGGAGTGAACTATTTCCTAGCGCTCTTCTTCTGACTCACTCCCTCGCAGCCTGTAACCCTTGATTTCTCGTTAACTGGGAGTGAATTATTTCAGATCAATCTCCTCCTGACTCACTCCCTCGCAGCCTGTAGCCCTTGATTTTTCGTTGGCTGGGAGTGAATTATTTCAGATCAATCTCCTCCTGACTCACTCCCTCGCAGCCTGTAACCCTTGATTTCTCGTTAGCCGGGAGTGAATAATTTCAGATCAGTCTTCTTCTGACTCACTCCCTCGCAGTCTGTAACCCTTGATTTCTCGTCGGCCGGGAGTGATTATACACTGCAGCTCAGCGATCCGCCTGACTGTTGAGGCAAATAAATACCCGGACTGCAGATGTCTGCTGCCCGGGTGTCATGGTCGAACTCAGTATTCTGTTATGGAATCAGTCAATGATCTTGATCGTCTCGATCACCGGCTGGTCTTCAGGCGCGATGGTTCCGTTGTCATCTGTCGGATGAGCTTCCTTAGCGATGATATCCACGAATTCCATGCCCTCTGTAACATGGCCGAATGCTGCGTAGTCACCGTCAAGGAATTCCGAATCCTCCTGAACGATGAAGAACTGCGAGCTTGCACTGTTAGGGTCCTGTGCTCTTGCCATGGAGATGACGCCCCTCTTGTGAGAGATGTCATTATTGACTCCGTTGGATGAGAACTCGCCCTTGATGTTCTGATCCGAGCCGCCGGTTCCGTTGCCCAGCGGGTCTCCGCCCTGGATCATGAAGCCTTCGATGATTCTGTGGAATGTAAGTCCGTCATAGAATCCTTGGTTTGCAAGGTCCATGAAGTTCTGAACTGTGATCGGAGCGGTATCTCCGTCCAGCTCGACTTTGACGGTGCCAAAATCCTTTATAACTATCTCTGCGTGGTGGATGCCGATAGGCTCAGCGGCTGCCTCTGTCTCTGCAGGCGCCTCGCCCTGTGCGCCTTCATCGCCCGCAGGCTCACCTGTAACTTCGTTTCCTCCGCATGCTGCCATGACAAGCATCAGTGCCATCATCAGCATAAGAATACCTGTTGATCTGATAATCTTCTTCACTTTTATTATCTCCTTCTTTTTGTATATTATCTACGGCATCGCACTCTGCTGCAGCCGCATCCGGCGCAAGGGCTGCGATAAATGCCGGTTTTGATTATTTCAGCCCGGTCATCGCCGTGAACATCTCGTCCGCAGGGTCAATGACTGGGATATTGCAGAATTTATCGATCTCGCCTCTCAGATACGGAAAGTGCGTGCATCCGAGTATCAGAGCTTCGCATCCGCAGGCTTCCATGTATGCGACCATGTGCCTGATCCCGCACAGCTCGGTTATTTCTTCAGGTTCAAGGCCGCTCTCTATGGAGCTCACTATGACCATGTTGCCCGAGCCAACAACGTACAGGTCCGGATTGACTGAGAGCAAAGTCTCTTCTATCTTATATGCGGACATGTTGTGCGCGGCTATCACTCCGACCCTGCTGTATCTCTTTCCAATGCTGCGGTAGACCTGAAGCGGCGTGTATATCTTCACGCCCTTCTCTTCAGCATAGGCATCGAAGTCGAAAGCCCCAGAGAGCGAGTTGCAGTAGATGAAGAAATCTTCCACTCCTTCTTTGATTTCCGGATCGAAGATCCCGTCAAGGATCTCTCGCTTGGTGTCGTAGTCCGAATACTGGAATCTCACCTGCGCATCGCAGTCCTCAGATACCGGTCTGTACAGCGGCTCGCATACAGGCGTGCAGTATTCCGAGCTTCGCTTTGCCAGGTAGTCTACTCCCATCCTGGTGTCGACCGGTGTCCCGGCCAGTACTGCTGTTCTGATCATCTTATACCCCTTACCCTTCATTCCGTGTTAACAGACAACAGATATTATACCCTTTTCCACGGCAGACCGCCACCATCTATGCGATGCTCAGTATGCGCAAAAGACATTCCGGCGATTTCTGCCCGTCAGGCGTCTGCTATAGATATGGCGGCCGCGGCGTATTATAATAGGAAAAGAGTTGTTTATAATCAGCCGGTGATACGGCAGACACGTATTGACCGGAGAAGGTATTAAGGTGTATTTACATGGACTATGATGTGATAATAATCGGCGCAGGCCCGGGCGGTATCTACGCCGCATACGAGCTGACCAAGAATAACAGCGGCCTGAAGATCGGAGTATTCGAATCGGGAAACGAGCTCAGCAGGAGAAAGTGCCCGATTGATGGGGTCAAAGTGAAAAGCTGCATCCACTGCAAGAGCTGCTCTATCATGAGCGGTTTCGGCGGTGCGGGAGCTTTCTCGGACGGCAAGTACAATATAACCAATGACTTCGGCGGCACTCTGTACGAGTATATCGGAAAGGAAGAGGCTCTCAGCCTGATGCACTATGTCGATGACATCAATATGGCAAACGGCGGCGAAGGCACCAAGCTGTATACGACGGCCAACACCAGGTTCAAGACCATATGCTCTCAGAACAAGCTGCAGCTTCTCGACGCTTCGGTAAGGCATCTCGGAACCGACAAGAACTACATCGTGCTTGAGAATCTGTACAGCCAGCTTAAGGATAAGGCTGACTTTTTCTTCAATACTCCGGTAAGGCACATCGAGATCCTGACCGGCGAAGCATCAGAACCGGGAGCACCAGCGGCCGAGTACTATAAGGTGATCACAGATGACGGCGAGTACACATGCACAAAGTGCATCGTTTCCGTCGGCAGGAGCGGAAGCAAGTGGATGGAGCAGGTATGCAGCGAACTGAAGATACCTACAGAATCCAACCGCGTGGATATAGGCGTCAGAGTCGAACTTCCTGCCGAGCTGTTCGCGCATCTTACCGATGAGCTATATGAGAGCAAAATCGTCTACCGTACCGAGACGTTCGAGGACAAAGTCCGCACGTTCTGCATGAATCCGCGCGGAAGCGTCGTTAACGAGAACACCAACGGCATCGTTACGGTCAACGGCCACAGCTACGAAGACCCTGAGCGCCAGACCAACAACACGAATTTTGCGCTGCTTGTATCCAAGCATTTCTCCGTCCCGTTCAAGGACAGCAACGGATACGGCGAGAGCATCGCGCGCCTTTCGAACATGCTCGGAGGCGGCGTCATAGTGCAGAGATTCGGCGACCTTATAAGGGGCCGCAGGACCAATGCCAAGAGGCTCTCGGACAGCTTTGTCATCCCTACGCTCAAGGCAGAGCCGGGTGACCTCAGTCTTGTCCTGCCTAAGAGGATCCTTGATGACATCATCGAGATGATATACGCCCTTGATAAGATCGCTCCGGGAACAGCCAACGATGATACGCTGCTCTACGGAGTCGAGGTCAAATTCTATAACATGGAGGTCCGTCTGAATGAGAGGCTGCAGACCCAGTATGAAGGTCTGTATGTCATCGGAGACGGAAGCGGTGTGACGCACTCGCTGTCCCACGCATCGGCAAGCGGCATCTTCGTGGCACGGGATATCCTTAATCACCTTTCCTGATACCCATTATTCTTCAAATAAAATCCCGCCGTACAGGTCATCCTGTGCGGCGGGTCTTAAATTGCGCGTGTATTTCAAGGTCTGCTATTCAGCTGGATCCTCACTGGTCTCCTCTCCGGCCTCTTCTTCAGCCTCGTCCTCATCTTCTGATTCTCTGCGCTTAAGGATCGCTGCTGTGATCCCGATCACAAGAGCCAGTGCTGCGAGGATAGCGGCGATAGCTGCCGGTGACAGACCGGAGCTCCCGTTCGCCTCTTCTCCGTCCTCCTCATCAGGACCGGCGAGAGGTACATCGCCTTCATCGAGATTGACCACTTCTGGTGTTCCCGGAGTAGCCGCGTCGATCGCTGCCGCCTGTGCTGCGGCAGGGTTGGCTGCAGGTGCTGCGGCGGCCGGTACTGCAGCAGTTCCGGCGGCATTGGCTGCCGTGTTGTCAGCATTGTCAGTCTGCTCTTCTGCAGTCAGATCGCTCTCGTAATATCTGAAAGCGAGCACATTTTCATCAGCATTCTCAGTAAGTGTTTTCGTAAGGTTGTATGCTGTCGGAGCATAACCCTCGATGTACTTGAAGGATACCATGACCTGGCTCCCTGCCGGGCCGTAGTATACAGCGTCCGCCATGAGGGGGCTGCCGTCCGCGTCCAGATAGCGGACAGTGTATCTGACCAGGCTGCTCCGAATGCCGTATACGGCTACATATGACTTATCCGACTTCTCTGTTGTCGCGGCAGGCACTGTTGCCATTATGGTATCTCTGCCCGCTTCCCTGAATCCTACAACAACGTATTTATCATTGGTGACCCTGACATTGGCTGTTCCGATCTCAGGGAAAGCCTCGCCGGAGTCCGCGCCTATTCTGTACACAACTTCCGTGGCCGTGCTGCCGTCAGCGATGAGGAACTCTCCGTTATTGCCCGCGCTGACTCTCATTTTGTATGAGTAATCTTCCGCAGCAAAACTCTGTGCTGTCATCATGATGACGATGAGCGCTGTAGCAACTGCCGCTGTGAGCAATCTATTCATCGCTGCCTCCTTTCTTCCTCATGCGAAGCGCGATCACACCGATGACCGCGAGGAGAACTGCTGCGGCGACGAAGAGCACAATGTATACCGTAAGCCCGGAATCGTCACCGGTCTTAGGGTTGCTTGTGACCGTCGAGTCCTCTTCATCCGGCACTTCTACGGCAAAATTCACCTGCAGGTCCGCCAGTGTTGACTGATAGTCGTTTCGCAGAGTCTCTCCGTCGATAGCGATGCTGAGTTTGAAGGTCCCGGTCTTTCCGGAGGCTATCCTGTCAAGATAGAAATACCTGTCCGTTCCGGTCGCGGCCTGGTGCAGACCTGCCGGTACTGTGGTATCCGAAGTGATGCCTCCTACCTCGCTGGAGTAAAGATCTGTCGTTTTGCCTGCAGGGCTTGTGTATGACAGATCGTATGTATATGCTCCGTCTGACGCATTCGTGCTGTCCTCAAAGGTCCTTATAACGCTGTCCTGAACATACCAGTCCGCTGCTTTGCCGCTGGTATTGCTCAGCGTGAACTCGAACGTGACATCATCTCCCGGTGTAAGTGATGAGAGTCTCGCCTTGATATCCTGTGCGGAATACGAGAGCCTGACTCCGCTTCCGTCATACACTGCAGTCCCTGTGACTGTCTCTGCCATAGCAGACTGCGCAAGGCCGAGGGCCATGACCACTGCAAGGATCAGCGGGAATGATTTTTTAATGATTCTTTTCATCTCCGCACCTCCTTACCTCAGCGAAGCCGTTCCGTCAGAAAATGTGACATCTGTGATGCCCCAGGCGCTGCCGGCTGCTTCCTGTGCATGCTCATACTGTATCGCCTGCACTTCTGCTTCTACATTAAAACTGAGTCCGTCATATGCATAGGTCGCTTTGATCACACCGTCTGTATCAGCCTCACTCAGCTCGTAGTCAGCTGCGATATTTCCATCGATCCTGATGCCTGTGAAGAGCGGCGCGCTGTCAGCTCCTGCCGCGAGTGACTGTCTGCAGTAGTATACGGACTGCTCTGTGCTGCTTTCTGCCGGATTCTCGAACCATCCGTCGCCTGCGGCAAGAACGATCCTGTCCGGATCGATGTCCTTAGTCGCTTTGCCGTTCTGATCGGTCCAGTATTTCCTGATTATTACTCTTACGTATTCAGGCGCACTGCCGCTGTTTCTTGCTCTTATCTCTTCATTATATGTGTAGCCCGGATCCGGATTCGTATCCGCGAGAGCTGCGAAGAGCGTTCCCTCCCTGGTTCCGTCTGCTACTACCGTGCCGTTCTCTGTCAGCTGGACATCAAGAGAAGCCATTCCCATCTCAAGCTGTGCATCATTGCCCTCGAGGAGAGCCGCTGCCGATCTGCTGATAAGCACTCCGAGAACGAGGAGCGCTATGCACAGGGCTGCAGCGATAAGTCTGAGGGTGTTTCTGTTGATCTTAGTCATGATTCATCCCTCCTTTCTACTGCAGCGCCGGAGCGTAGGTCCAGCCCTCAGGTACAGCGAGAGTGTTGTTGTCGGCATAAACCACTCTCTGCGACTCGTGAACTACTATGATGTTGAACTCTTCTGCCGGGAGATCGTTCTTTCCCTTCACCTCAGCATACAGCTCATCTTCCGCAGTCATCTGCGCACCTGCCTCGAGTATCTTAGTGTAGTACCACCAGCCGTCAGGCCCCTGCTGCCATGCATCTCCTGTGATGCTCGCCAGCTGATCGGACGCAAATACCTGTACTCTGACGATAACAGGTGTCTCACCGACATTGTCCACAGTGATATGCTTGTTATTGCCTCTGACATCTTCCTTCAGCTCAGTCTGCCATGCAAGGCGCACCTCCTTGCTGCCGGAGGCGACTGCATAATCTGAAAAGTATGCAAGGGTAAGCGGCATACTGATCGCTGCGACCATGAGCAGCATCGTCAGCACGAAGGCTGCCCGGCTTTTGCTCATGTACTCTTTAAGTTCATGTCTCATAATCGGCCTCCTCCCGTGCTACGCTGCCGGCTCTGTCTGAGCCTGATATTCCTTGTTCTCATAGCGGTTGATCACGCCTGAACCCTGAACGATCCTGTCGTCATAGGTGTTAACGAATGTCACTTCAACAGGTTCAGATCCTTCACCGCCGAATTCTGTGATTTCTTTTCTGAGCGTATCGGTCTGTCCCTCTGCTGTCTGCCCGGCCTTGTATCCCGGCGAATAGACCTCTTCGATGATCACCTTCGTCACACCGCCTGCATTGGCGATCTCGATCTCCTGAGCATCCTGATCGGCTGCAGAAGTGAATACGAATGAGTAGTAGTTCTCATAGATCACATTGCTGTCGGTCGCTCCTACAGCCGTGACCTTGAATACTATAGTGGCATTTGATGTGCCCGATGCATCGAAGTAATCTGTCAGATCCTTCTTAAGGCTCAGCTTGATCGACTTGTCGCTTTCATATGTGTTGATGACCTTCACTTCATCGTTCCAGATGTTGTCATCGATCGTCGCGTTGTTGCTGGTATCTGCGATCGAGTATTTGATCGCGGTGCCGTCCTCGTTGGCTGCCGGAACAGTCCAGCTCACGCTCCATCCGCTCTCTTTGTTCAGCTTCTTGGATTCATAATCTGTCAGCACGTCGTCAGCGAAGAGGCTGAGTGTCGTCGAGTTGCCCTCGGTCCGGCCTTCATCAGTCATGGTTGCCGTAATCTTCAGATCAGAACCGCTTTCCTCTACAGTGTAGTCAATAGTGCGGTGCGGATCCGAAATAGGGCGGTCTTTGACTGACAGCGGCACTGCGTCGCCGTGCTGGGTCGTTATCTTCCTGAGAGTATAGCTGCCGAATCTTTCACCGATCGGGCTCAATGTATCGATCGTTCCGTCCGGCTTGAAGCCCTTGATCTCCCAGACGTCGTATTTTTTATCATCGACATTAACGAAGTACGCCCTTGCCTGAGGAACGCCTTCGGTTATCGTAATTTTCTCTACCCAGATTTCCTCTACTCCAGTGCTAGGGTCTATTCTCTTCGCGAAATCATCGCCGTCCTTCAGGCAGAAGAACACTTCCATGTTCATATCGCTGCCTGTGTCACCCTGTACCGCCTTTTCAATGGCGACAGTCTTTACCGGGAACAGATAGAAATTATCGCAAAGACCATTCTCGCTGACTGTGTACTGGACATTTCTCTCGAGGATGTCGCTGTCTGTACGGATCTCTTCTTCTATCCTTGTATCGTCAACGCACTTGTTGAAGTAGCGTCCGCTGCCGCTGGAAATCGCTTTATCGTCCGAGTATACAGTGTACGCGCCTGTGCCGTTAACATCTGTCGCGAATGAGCGGTATCCGTCCGGCATGAGCGTCAGCTCTTTCTGTTCGCCCGTCTGATCATTGATGATCTTGATCGATTTCAGGCCTTCAGTTCCCTGATGAATAGGCACACCTTCAGATGAAGGCTGATCATACTGATGCACGAAAGTACCCTGCAGGATGTCACCGGTAAGGGTTCTTCCTTCAGTAATACTCTCCGTAGTACCGTCATCCTTCACATGTCTTGTATCGATCGCGAACTTGGTGCCGTCTGAGTATGCCTGCAGATCAGTATTGTCCACATCTATCGTTATAGTCTTCGCAGTTGTGTTGTCTGCGCCTGATCCGATGCCGGAAGCGCCCCAGCCGCCGATCGCTGTGACAGTTCCGCCTGTTATGGATACTTCTATATCCGCTTCTACGAAATACTTCGGATCTTCCCCTGAAGTGAGCCCGGAATATGCAGAGCCTATACCGGCTCCTCCCGCCATTTTGGTGACGTCTTCATCGAATCTTTCCGACTTCGCTCCCTGTGCCAGGATCTCTCCGCCGGTGATACTGATTGTGGCTTTGTCGGCTCCGACTCCGAGTCCGATGCCCGCGCCGCCTTTTTCGCCGCCTGCAGCATTAATTGTGCCGCCGCTGATCTTGATGTCGGTGTAATCAACAGTTGTTATATCTGTGCTGCCCCGGCCGTTGATGCCCCTTTCCTTTTTTGAGTTAGGAGATCCGCCCGAACCGATACCGGCTGCTCCGTCACCGCCGACCGCAGTAATGTCACCGCCTGTTATCGTGATGTCTGAATGTCCGAGATATCCTCCTCCGATTCCTGCACCGCCGTGATGGCATAATCCTTCACGGTCGCCGCCGGTCGCGTTGATTGTTCCTCCTGTGATCTCGATAACCGCATCACAGTACATTCCTCCGCCTATGGCAGCTCCGACATCATTGCTTGATGCAGTGATATTTCCGCCGTTGATCTTTATGTCTGCGGCATAATATCCCGGGCCTTTGTCACCACCGGTCCCTGAATTCTTGCTGCTTCCGATCCCGCATCCTATACCTGCGGCTCCGTCAGCAGTAACCGTTCCGCCGTTGATCTCGATCTTTCCGCTGTCTACATGATTGCCGCCGCCTATGCCCGCGCCGCTTCCGGTCGACTTTGCATTGACTGTTCCGCCGTTAATAGTGATCGTTCCCCAGGTGTTATGCCCGGTCTTCTTGTAAGAACCGGTACTGGTTCCGCCTCCCGGATTATTTGAGCTGCCGATGCCGGCTCCTCCGCCCGGCGATTCAGCGTTTACGGTGCCGCTGTTGATCGTTATATTTCCGTACAGGCCATATCCTCTGCTTCCGTTGAGGCTGTTGCTTCCGCCTATTCCTGCAGCGTTAGGTCCGCCTGTGGCGTTAAGTGTTCCGCTGCCGCTTATCGTAAGTGAAGCCTTCTTATTTGCAGGAGAGTCACCGTCTTCATAGATGAACTCAACTTCAATACCTGCGTATCCGCCGGCTGTAGCGTTAATGTCATCACCATGGGCTCCGACAACATTATTGACAGAGTTTTCATTCAGAACTAAATTAACAACATTTTCTGCCTGTATCAGTATTGCCGGCCCCGATTTATCAGGAGCCTTAATATCAATGCCATCGAGCGTTACTGTACAGTTTGCCGCAACAATAATCCGCTGCCCGGTTGTTGTAATATCTGTCTTGTTTTTTACCGTTACATCTCCAAGTATCGTCAGAACTCCTGTGTCCGGATCGAAGGTCCAGTCTGTTCCCTCGGTTCCGCTGACATCAAAGTTACACAGGTCTGCATTGGAAGAGTTTTCTTCTACAGCCTCCTGTGTGCCTTCATCGCCTGCTGCAAGCAGGACGTTCTGCTGTGCAGGGGCTTTCAGAAGGCCTGCTGCAGGCTCTGACTCTTCAGAAGTCTCATTCTTTTCAGCGTCTGTCGCCTTGTCTGAGTCTTTTTCTGCGTCTGCGGACCCGTCCACGGAGCTGGTGTCTTTATCCGCGTCGCTGACCCGGGCTGACTCTTCTGCTTTATTGTCAGCTGTACCTAAGGTCTCTGAGATTCCGGCCGCATTAACCGAGTCCTCATCAGATGCTGTTTGGGCATCAGCAAGCTTAGCATCATCAGTCTGAAGCTCCTCACTATTGGCTTCAGTGACCACACTCTCTGCCCCGTTCACGGTCATCCAGGCTGACGGAGATATGCTCATTCCCGTTATCAGGGTGAATGAGAGCATCAGCATCAGTATCATCCTCATGATCCCGGATGGCTTCTTTATTCTGTTATGGTCTTTCATATGAACCACCTTCTTCCTGTCGCCATACTACTATGACAGCTTACATCTTGATTTTAGGTTTTACGCCGTCATTTAGGCCGTCAGTCTGCACTATAGTGTGCTCCTGTTCCTGTATCTTAAGCACTCATTGTAAGAGTCTTTACATTCAGATAGATATGTCTAATTATATCAGGTGCTACATTTTATCACCAATATATACTATCTTCAATATTTCTGTATCAATTTTTATACAAAAACAGGGGCGTTCGCCCCTGCCGTCTTGGTAGTAAGAAAACCTTCTTCTATTCTCTCTGTCCGATGATGGTCGCCGCAAGTATTATCGCCGCGCCTGCGATCTCGCGGATGCTCATCATCTCCCTGAGGAAGATCGCGCCGAATATGGCCGCAAAGACCGCCTCAAGACTCATAATGAGTGCCGCTGTGGATGAGTCTGTGTATTTCTGCCCCACTATCTGCAGTGTGTAGCCTGTAGCTGTTGGCCCGAATGTCTGGTACAGCAGGATAGGGATCCCGGCGAAGACCGCTGCTATAGTCGGACCCTCCAGCATGACAGCGATCATGAGTCCGACAACTCCGCAGAAGTAGAACTGAAGGCATGAGATCGCTATTGCGTTATCCTTATCCACGAATTGATTGACCGCGACTATCTGCGCCGCGAAGCCTGCCGCGCTGAGAAGTGTCCACCAGTCTCCCGGGGCTGTATTCCCCAGGCCGCCCTGCAGACTCATTACAGCAAAACCTATCATGGCAGCAATGATGCAGAATACGGATCTCCGCTTTACCTTTTCCCCAAGCAGGACCGCAAAGAACGGCACGATCACTATGTACAGGGCCGAGATGAATCCCGACTTGCCCGCGCTTACCGTAAGCAGCCCGATCTGCTGTGAGTCAGTTCCAATCAGCATGAATATGCCGCATATTATGCCGGCTTTGATCAGCCTGCTCTTTCTTTCCTCTATCTCGGAAATGCTGCTTCTCTCACGGTCAAAATATCCGCTCTTACTGAAGCCGTGAAGCATCAGCGGCGTAAGCACTATGCCTGCCATCAGCTGCCTGACAGCATTGAACGTCATCGGCGGCATAACTTCATTGCCCAGCTTCTGCGAGATAAAGCCTGTTCCCCATACTATCGCCGTAAGGAGCAGTGCGAGATTTCCCTTAGTCCTGTCCTTCATACTTTGAAGTTTCTTTCCTCTTAATATATAATAGCTGCCGTCATGTAATCAGCAGGCAGGCATTCTCATGAATCACGCTATATTCTATACATCAGACAGCGAGAAATCAACAGATTTTGCTTGACTTGAAACCCTCCCGATAATATACTAATTAGGCTGTCGTCACTATGCGGTGACAGCATTTTCAAGCCAAAGCAGGCCATACGGCCGGCAGCTGAGGCACTAATAATTTATTACTAGTAATGCCGAACAAGTACAAAGTACCAAGTAGGCGGACCGAAAAAGGTTCAGATGCACAGCCGGAAGGCGGATGCGGAGCAGGTGTTTTACGCAGCAGCGTACTGCCGGAAGACGGGATTCTCTGAACTGAGTAGGTAGAAAGGACAAAAGAATGAAGTCTTACATCGCTAAGCCATCAGATATCGACCGCAAGTGGTACGTTATCGATGCAGAAGGCAAGACTCTCGGAAAGCTCGCAGTTGAAGCAGCTATGATCCTGAGAGGAAAGAAGAAGCCGACTTACACACCTCACATCGATACAGGTGACTACGTCATCGTTATCAACGCTGAGAAGGTAGCTGTAACAGGCAAGAAGGAATCTGACAAGGTCTACAAGAGACACAGCGGTTATCCGGGCGGACTCAAGGAGACTACACTCGGTGAGATGAGAGCAAAGAAGCCTGAAGAGGTAATCATCCACGCAGTAAGAGGCATGATGCCTAAGGGCAGACTCGGACGTCAGATGTTCAAGAAGCTGAAGGTTTATGCAGGCCCTGAGCACCCACACACAGCTCAGAAGCCGGAAGAATGGAATTTCTAGGAAAGGAGGAATAAGAAATGGCAAAGACTATGTATCAGGCAACAGGCAGAAGAAAGTCATCCGTAGCCAGAGTAAGACTTCTCCCGGGTGCTGGAAATATCATCATCAACAAGAGAGACATCGACACTTACTTCGGCGAGAAGGATATCGTTAAGAACGAAGTAAAGAGACCTCTCGAGCTGACAGGAACCATGGGCAGCTTCGACGTTATCGCTACAGTTAACGGCGGCGGCTTCACAGGTCAGGCAGGCGCACTCAGACACGGTATCGCAAGAGCACTGTGCGAAGTAGACGCTGAGGCTTACAGACCAATGCTCAAGGCAGCAGGCTTCCTGACAAGAGACCCAAGAATGAAGGAAAGAAAGAAACCAGGTCTCAAGAAGGCAAGAAGAGCATCCCAGTTCAGCAAGCGTTAATCGCTCGCTGCGAACGGCAGCATGCTCGCCTCACAGTAGAAAGATGTCAGGGCTCCGTCACTACGTGACACCTCACATCAAAGCCAACCAGAAGCGGAGTTCACCAGTTCGGCGGACTCCGTTTTTCATTGTTTCAATTTTTTGAGCCACTTCCGCGGATCCTTACCGGATCCGCTTGACTCCCGTGCCGCAGCACAGGCACGCGTTACAGGATTTCTGTAAGTATTCTTATGAAGAAGATAGTCAGCACGATTATCATGATCGGCTTGACGGCCTTAGCTCCTTTATCATTGAAGAAGGAGACTCCGATGTAGTTTCCGGCGATCCCGAACAGGCCGGCTATCAGGCCGAGCACTATTATGACCTTGCCGCTCATGAGATATACACCGAGCGAGGTCAGGTTGGTCGTCAGGTTGATCGACTTGGCTACTCCGTTCGCCTCTCCGAGCCTGAACTTCGCGTAGCCCGACAGCAGCAGGATCAGGAAAGTCCCTGTGCCCGGGCCGTAGAACCCGTCATACATGCCGATCAGCAGCGCTGTAAGAGATGCTCTCATGAGCATCTTTTTAAATTCCAGCGGCTCAGGCTCCTCCCCCATCGCCTTGTTTCTCATTACGTAGAACGCCGTGACAGGAATGATGACCAGCATCAGCCTTTTGAACAGGTCCGCATCGACAAGGAGCGCAAGCTTTGCACCCGCCGCAGACCCGATCATCGCCATCACTATGCACGGCAGAGCCTTCTTCCACGGGATATTACCTCCGCGGGCAAAACGGTATGTTGATACGGTCGTGCCCATTCCCGAGCTGAGCTTGTTGGTCGCGATCGAGTTGTGTACAGGCAGTCCCGCTATCATATACGCAGGCAGCGAGATAAGCCCGCCGCCCCCGGCGACTGCGTCCACGAACCCTCCGAGGAAGACCAGAGGGCAGACTATCAGAAAAGTTGTCAAAGTGATTTCAGGCATAGCTTCTGATACCTCTGCATTATTTTCTTGCTGCGCCTGTGCGCCTTGCCGCTTCTGTTACCGCTGCGGCTACAGCCGGCCCGACTCTCTTATCGAAAGCCTTAGGAATGATATAGTCTGCTGAGAGTTCCTCGTCTGAAATGAGTCCCGCAAGGGCCTCCGCAGCTGCTATCTTCATCTCTTCGTTGATAGTCCTCGCCATGCAGTCGAAGGTCCCGCGGAATATTCCCGGGAAAGCGAGCACGTTGTTTATCTGGTTAGGAAAGTCCGAGCGGCCTGTCGATACGACTGCAGCTCCTGCAGCCTTGGCCTCGTCAGGGAATATCTCCGGTGTCGGGTTGGCGCATGCGAAGATGATAGGGTCCTTGGCCATCGATGCCACCATCTCAGGTGTCACAAGGCCCGGAGCCGATACGCCGATGAAGATGTCAGCACCCTTGAGAGCATCCGCAAGAGATCCTTTCAGTCCTTCACGGTTGGTCTCTTCCGCCATCTCCTCCTTGATCCAGTTCATGCCTTCAGGGCGGCCCTTGTAGATGATGCCGCGCCTGTCAGTCATGATGATGTTATTGAAGCCGTGCGAGAGGAGCAGCTTTGTGATCGATACAGCAGCTGCGCCTGCACCGGATGTTACGATCTTTACGTCCTCGCTTCTTTTGCCCACTACTCTGAGTGCGTTCATGAGGCCTGCGAGCGTGATGACCGCTGTTCCGTGCTGGTCGTCATGGAAAATAGGTATATCGCATCTCTCCTTGAGTTTTCTCTCTATCTCAAAGCATCTCGGAGCCGATATGTCCTCGAGGTTGATGCCGCCGAATGATCCGGATATCTGATATATAGTCTCTACAATCGTGTCTACATCGTGCGACTTGATGCAGAGCGGAAATGCGTCCACATCGCCGAACGACTTGAAGAGCACGCACTTTCCCTCCATTACAGGCATGCCCGCTTCAGGACCGATGTCCCCGAGGCCGAGAACAGCAGACCCGTCCGTGATTACAGCGCAGGTATTCCAGCGCCTTGTGAGTTCATAACTCATGTCAGGGTCCTTCTGTATCTCAAGACATGGCTCCGCAACACCCGGTGTGTACGCGAGCGACAGATCCTCATCGTTATTTACAGGCACTCTCGCTACGACCTCGATCTTGCCGTGCAGCTTCTCATGCATCAGTTCCGATTCATGCGCAAAATCCCTCTTTACCTTATTCTCCATAGTCCCTTCTTTCTTCATCTGCTGATTCAGTATATTCAGTACCCGCAGGTACATTCACAACACTCTGTGATTCCAGCATCCGCCGGTGTTCCTCTTCCGCCCTGAGGAGCGCTCCGTACAGCCCGTCCACCGCCTGAAACGGCGCGAACTGCTTGGCCCGCTGCTCGCGCGGCATCTTAGCGCGCGGCTTCTTTCCCATTATTCTCTGTGACCGCCTCTCTGATGATTTCTCTCTATCGTCGTTGCCGCTTCCTCGAGGTCCATGCCCCTTATCATAGCATCTTTCCCGTACTTCTTCCTTATGGAATTAACAGTTTCCTGCAAAGCCGCATCGCGCCTGAGCCTCGTCTGCATCTCTTTGACCGGGTCGGCAAAGCCTTCTTTTCTCTGCTGCCCTGCCGTCTGTCCCTCCTCATCGGCCTCCATGTCCGCAAGGTCGAAAAGTGTCATCTGCCTATCGGCGTCCTTTTTCTTTATGTCATTGAAGTTGATGAACATCCTTCTGACAGGATATGTCGGGTCCGTTATCCTGCGGTACAGGTCAGCAACCGCCGGGATTATTACCGACGCGGCATCGGTCATGATGCTGAAGCTGACAGATCCGTGCGACATAGGCACCTTGAGCGCATTCGAGTAGCCGACAGCGATCGATACGTTCCTGGTCACCATCCCCGTATCCGTCAGCTCGTGGCAGAGAAGCTCGGTCATCTCCTTGGCGATGAGCTCGCCCTCTTCATTGGTATAGTCTCTCATCAGCACCTGTCCGCGGCTGAGAGAGTGGCTCTTGTGCTTATACCCCTTGATGTCGGATATCTTAGTCGGCTCTATGCCGTTGGCATGGTCGATAAGAAGCTCGGCATCTATACCGAACATGCGGTACAGAAGTTCCTCATCCGCCTCCGCTATGCCTCTCTGGGTCGTTATGCCGATCTTGGCGAGCCTTCTCGCTGTCCCGGGGCCGACTCTCCAGAAATCCGTCAGCGGAGTGTGATCCCACAGGAGCTCCTTATACGTCTTCTCATCGAGAACACCGATGAAGTCAGGCGCGTGCTTTGCCAGAATGTCCAGTGCTATCTTGCAGAGATACATGTTGGTGCCGATCCCGGCAGTCGCCCTTACTCCGACTCTCCGCTGCACTTCTCCCATCAGCAGCTCGGCCATCTCCTTGGGCGAGCAGTTATAGCGCTTGAGGTAATGAGTGACATCTATAAAAACTTCGTCAATAGAATACACGTGCATGTCCTCGGGCGCAATATAATCGAGGTAAACTTTATAGATTTCTGCCGCATATTCTATGTACAGGTTCATCCTCGGAGGCGCCATGATGTATTCAAAGCTCTTGGGTATCTCAAATACCCTCGCCCTGCTGCTGACTCCGCGCGCGCGAAGAGACGGCGATACTGCGAGGCAGATCGTCTTATCGCTCCTCGACGGGTCTGCGACCACGAGGTCGGTCGTCATCGGGTCGAGCCCTCTCTCGACGCATTCAACCGATGCATAGAACGACTTTAAGTCTATGCACATGAACACATCACCGTATTCACCGTTGATACACTTCAGGTCTTCCATAGGCTGTTACACGAAGCTCTTTCTGTATTCCACCGGCGTCATTCCCTGTGACTCGGTAAAGTTCTTGGTAAAGTAGCTCTGTGAGCAGAATGCAAGGCTGTCTGCGATGGCCGCAACAGTCATGTCGGTCTCTCTCAGCAGCCGCTTCGCTTCAAGCATCCTTTCTTTAAGTATGAACTCGCTGATAGTGATCCCGAGTTCGTCCTTGAATATCGCAGATGCGTACGTCCTGCTCACATTGACATGCTCTGCTATGTCCGCAAGCTCTATTTTCTCATGCAGGTGGTCCTCGATATATGACACCATCCTCGCAAGCCTCGGGGACTTCTTCTTTTCCTTAAGGACGTATTTCATTTTGACCGCATAATTATATGCCATGCCGTGCACAAGGTCGTACAGGTCAGGCAGAGCCGATGCGTGATCGAACTCTGCTATGAACTCATCGCGGATATCGTACGCGACCATGTCAAGCAGCCCCGCCTCTATAGACACAAGGCACATCTCCGATGCTGCACACACGGACTCATAGTACATCTTGTTCATCGCCTCGCTGTATGAAGAGCATCTGTTGAAGAGCGCCGTCGGGTATTCGTAATTCTCCTGGGAAAGCGCTGTTATCCTGTCTGCGTCACCTTTTTTTATCGCATCAAAATACTTCTTCTTGCGCAGATACGGAAGATATATCTGGTTCCTCCGCGTACGGCTGAGTATCATGTTTGCTGTCTTTCTATCGCCCATTTTTTCACCACTTCGTAATTTTCTTATATTATTTGCAACAGGATTATAACATATGGCCATATTATTTAATACAATGAATTTACGAAATGTGTTATTCATGCAGGCTGTCAGTTCAACCTTTTCAGGTAAGTTTTGCTTATAACACATAAAAAGCTCTCCGGTCTACGGGGAGGGCTTCTTAAAAACTCGATATGAGATAGTGCTTTGAAGAAACGGCTATGCGCAATTCCGGTTGGGGTCCGGAGTTGTTCAGAGTCGTTTTTTCATTTTTGCCGTAAGAAGGGGCCCGCATGTCCGAAGGACTTGCGGGCCCGGCTTTCAGTGTCTGCCTGTGTATTTAGGTTTTCGCGTACGCTTTATCAGCTTGACGATAATCACGAGCACGATCACTCCTGCGACCACTCCTATTATGTAAGGAAGGTATGAGGTGACAATGTTGATAATCATCTCGACGAATGTCGGCTCTTCTTCTACAGCTACTTCCTCTTCCATCTGCGACATCTGCTCTGAGTGTGCATCTGCGCCATGGTCGTCTCCCTCAGCAAATACAGTTGCAGCTGAGAACATGGTGAGCATCAATGTAAGTATTAATGTGATTGCTAATGATTTCTTTTTCATGGCTTCACCGCCTCACTTTATCTGTCTGATCCGTCTGTGGTCAGAGCCTGCATTACTATTACTTGGTCTTGACCTTCTTGGCTTTGCTCCAGCCTGAGAAGTAGTAATTGCCGTTTACGATCTTGTAGGTTCTTACCTGAACGTAATATGTTTTCTTCTTCTTGAGGCCTTTGATTTTCTTCTTGACCTTGTTGTACTTGGTGCCTACTGTCTTGACCGTTGCATTCTTCATGCTCTTCTTGGTGCTGTATCTTACCTCGTATCCGTTGGCCTGGCTCTTCCCCAGCTTCTTGACCTTGACGGTGAAGCTCTTCTTGCCCTTGCTCAGCTTCTTGATCTTGGTAGCCTTGACAGTCACGCTTGCCGCAGCGGCAGCCGGCGCGCTGTATGAGCTCCGGCTGACATGTGCGAGGTAATTTGCGCCTCTGTTATTCAGAGTATCACCGTTTACTGTGATATCTGCAGTTCCCTTGAGTGTGGATCCGCTGTATACACCTACCATCATGCCGGTGCTCAGCTTGGTTCCGTTGTCCACCTTGTTTCCCTTGGCATCGATCACAGCCAGAGTGTACTTGTTCTTGTAGCTGCTCTTGAGCTTGATCTTTCCGAGGAAAGTTCCTGCGGTTGTTCCGGCAGGGATGTTTCTTACGAATCCGCCGAAGTCGCTTGTTCCGATGCTGTAGGAATTACCCTTCTTATTGGTGAATACCGCTCCTCCGACACTGGAGAGTCCCATGTGGTTGATGAAACCCTTTCCGATGGTTACAGGTACGAGTGCGTATCCGCCGTATTTTCCGATACCCTTGACATAAGCGTAAGCGCCTGTGCCTTCATTGATGTTGTTGATTCCGCCTACGATGTAGTCAACGCCTTCTTTCAGGAGCGTGTTGCCCTCGTATATAGCGAGGTTAGGTCTAACCGGGCCGCCTGTGTAATTGAGAGTTGTATTTCCGTAGATATTGGTTATAGCCTTGGCGTTGGTTCTTCTGTTGAGATACCAGAAGTCCGCATCTGTCGATCCGATCTTATTGGTGGAGTAGTACAGGATGCCGTTGACCTTCGCTGTACTTGTGTACTGCCACTTGGTGTAGTTCGACGGAGACTCATTTCTGTTGTAGTACTGAGCGTCCCACATGTCGATGTCAGCAGCGAGATTGGCTCCGTTGCCGAGATATGAGCCGAAGAAGTTAGTGTTTGCATATACACCAGGGTCGTATCCGTTGGCTCTTATAACATCTGCAAATGCATTCACGCATTCAACTGCAGTCTTTGCCTTGAGTCCGTAAAGTCTGCCCTTGTTCTTGCCCTTGGACTTTCCTGCGAATTCATAGTCCATGTATACAGGGAGCTCGAGATCCTTAGGTCCGATGCCGAGCGCTTTGAGGCGGTTTACGGCGAACTGCGCTTCGTTTTTTGCCTCATTTACGTTCTTGGCCTGTGAGAATACATATACACCCTTCATGACGCCTGCTGCTTTGGCTCTGTTGAAGTGAGTGGCAAACTTGCTGTCAATGTACATATTGCCCGAGCTTGCGTATGTAGTATATGTGACTCTCATGATTGTGAAGTCGCATCCGTTCTTCTTGGCCGCTACCCAGTCGCTGGATGCTGACTGGAAGTACGATACATCCACTCCGTTGACGATAAGATTGCCGTCAAATCTCGAATTGTGCTGATATGCTTTTCTGGTATTTGCGAACGGCGATCCTGTGCTGGATGCTGCGTATACATCGCTTCCTGCTGCGGCAAGTCCCGTAACAAGGCTGACTGCCAGCATGAGTACCATGATGTGTCTTGCTATTCCTGTGATGCGGGATGAAATCTTCATAATCTGCTCCTTTGTTATACCCTTTTCTCCTGCTCCGTGTGTCAGAAGGTTGCTACCTCCGGGCTGCAAGGTTCACACTTTGCCAGCTTCCTGATATACAGTACCGGCCCCTTCTCCTGATAAGCTTCTGCGTATTCAACTCTGACTTTGGCTGTTATCTCTACCCAGTCTCCGACCTTCAGTGTCTCATGTCCTGAATAGTATGCCAGAAGTCCTGCGAACTGGATGTCTGCCTCGCAGCAGGTCATCACGTGTCTTCCGAATGCGAACTGCCCTTCAGGCAGCTCCTCCGATAATGCTACGCGGCCTTTTATGATGAATGTCTTGCCGTCGTAGTCATCTTCGTTCTCATTGATATCTCTGTACCACTCTGCGTACCAGTCGTCCTCGATAGTGATCTGCGACTTGGTCATGTCGTATGGCAGCGGATCCTGAATGTCATCCGGCTCGATGTCGTCCGGACCGTACTCGTATACGATGAGGTTGCGCCTGTTGGCTATCCTGACCTCCTTGTGGAAAGGCATTTTGTCAAAGCCCTTCACGCATCTGTTGAATACGACCATGTCCGCTGTCTGCATCTTGTTGAAGCAGAGCTGACGCATGTTGCGGTTGTACATCTGGAAGGTGCCTGCGTCGAAGAGCGCCATCTCCTGCTGTATGAGCCAGTTGACCGGCATCGCTGCGAAGAGCTTCTGGTTCTCCCACATGCCGTTGTACTCGACTACGACTCTGTCATACGGGGCTGCCTTCGATATATTCAGCAGATTACTCGGGTTCAGTTCCTCTTCCGAGCGGATGTGCTCGACTCTGACTCCCGGCCCTACGAACTTCTCAGGCTCGTACGCTATCTCGCCTCTCTCGCAGATGAGGAGGAGTGTCCTTCCATCATCTCCGAACTCGTGGTTTTCCAGAGTTTCCTTTATGAATGTTGTCTTTCCGGATCCGAGAAATCCGGTAAAGAGATATACGGGTTTATCTGTAAGCATTACTTAATAGTCTCTTTTCTTAGTTTTGTGTCTGTGTCACCTTAGTTAAGCCAGTCTGAACAGTTTATTAATCTTGTCCTTCTTGAGGCTTGTTCCGATAACTACTACCATTCCGGTTGCTTCAGCCTCTGTCTCTCTGACCTCTCCTTCACCAGGTACGTAGTCGAATTCGAGCCAGCCGCCTTCAGCGTTTTCTACGATGCCCTTAGCTCTGAGTACCTCTCCGCATTCATCGAGGCTGTCAACGATCTCCTCGATCTCTGCTCTTGTGTACTTGTTGCTTGTGTGTACTCCGACTTCGTCGAATACTTCGTCAGCATCATGTCCGTGGTGGTGATGGTGGTGATGGTGATGTTCGTGCTCGTCGTCATCGTCATCGTCGTCATCGTGGTGATGATGGTGGTGATGGCATTCGCACTCTTCGTCATCGCACTCGTGCTCATGCTCATGTGCCTCGAGTTCTTCGTAAGCCTCTTCTCTCAGCTTGTCGAGTTCTGCACTCAGAGTCTTCTTCGACTCCATTATCTCGAGCATCTTGGCTCCGCTCAGCTGATCCCAGTCAGTGGTTACGATCTCAGCCTCAGCGTTGAGCTCTCTTATGGACTTTACTATCCTGTCGATCTCCTCAGCACTCATTCCCTGCTGATGTGAGAGGAAGATGGAACTTGCATGTTCTACCTGATTCTTATAGAATTCGCCGAAATTCTCCATGTACATGTCGTATCTCTTGGCATCTACGACTGTTGTGAATCCGTTCAGCTGTATCTTGTCGTTGTTAAGATCCTGTACGGCGATGATAACATCTGACAGCTTTCCGACTCCTGACGGCTCGATCAGTATCCTGTCCGGATTGTACTGCTCGATGACCTCGTTGAGAGCTTTGCCGAAATCACCTACCAGAGTGCAGCAGATGCAGCCTGCCACCATCTCGTTGATCTTGATGCCTGATTCTCTAAGAAATCCTGTATCAACACCGATCTCACCAAACTCGTTCTCGATGAGTACGATGTTCTTGTTTTCATAACCTTCAGCAATCAGCTTCTTGATAAGTGTTGTCTTTCCTGCTCCGAGGAATCCCGAAAAAATGTCAACTTTTGTCATTTTGTTACGCCTCTCTTCTTTTTTAATATGATCATATTTTATGTAAAGGCCGCTTTACACGCCTTTTGTCATCTGTACATAGTGGAATATAGCACCGCATGTTCCATTAGTAAAGTTTCCTTTACAATTATTCAGCAAACGTATAGAAAATGCTATACTGTTATTAATAACAGACGCCGGATGTCCCCGGCGTCTGTTGACGGCGTCGCTCGCTCCAATCAAGCGAGCTTATTGGAGCTTCGCTCCTAGTTGAACTCAGGCGTAATGCGCGGTATTTACAAGCACACCGCATTAGAGTGAAAGGGGATGAGACAGTTGGAATACAAAATGAAACTGACAGATGAGCAGAGAGCCATCCTCGAAGGATCGAAGGGTGAAACTCTGGCGAAAGTCATGGAATCCCTCGTAAGATACGGGGAACTGTTCGGAGCAGCAGAGATGGTTCCGATCAGCAGCAAGTACAATCATCTCGTTACTTCATTCGGCCTTAAGGCTCTTGGACCTGTCTATGATCTTATGGATAAGCTCCTCGAAGCAGGCGCTCCGTCAGGACAGAAGTTTTCTGTGGATCCTAAGCCGCTTGATAAGAATGTCCCTAGCAATTTTGCGCAGGACGTGGTATTCAAATTCTTCATGTACAGCAGACAGAAGGACTATGAGAAACAGCTCGAAAAGCTCGGCCTGCTCTCAGATAATGCTTTCACCTGCACCTGCTACATGGATGAAGTGGGAAATAAGCCAGGATACGGCGAAATCCTCAGCTGGTCTGAATCATCAGCCGTAGTGTACGCCAACTCCGTTCTCGGTGCCAGGTGCAACCGCAATTTCGGGATCATCGATCTGATGGGCTCGGTTATCGGATATGTTCCGAAGTTCGGACTGCTGACTGATGAGGGCCGCAAAGCGGACTGGATCATAGAAGTCAGGACCAGCAGGAAGCCTGAAGCTCAGCTCCTGGGATCAGCCATAGGCATGAAGGTCATGGAAGATGTCCCTTATGTCAGAGGGCTCGATCAGTGGCTCGGGACAGAGCTCGATGACGAGGCCTGCACCTACCTTAAAGATTTCGGAGCTGCAACCGCTTCCAATGGGGCTGTGGGCCTGTATCACATCGACAAGCTGACACCTGAAGCAGTCAAGATGGGAGAAGACCTGATAAAAGCTGATGCAAGAACTTACGTTATCGATGACGCAGAACTCGAAAGGGTCTATAGGGAATACCCTATAATATGGAAGAATAAGAACGCTCAGCCTCAGCTGTGCTTCATGGGCTGCCCGCACATGAGTCTTCAGCAGCTCAAGGACTGGACTGACAAGGTGGAATCAGGGCTTAAAGCGCACGGCACAGATAAAGTATCTGTTCCTACAGTCTTTACTGCAGCACCTGATGTCCTCGAAGCATTCGAAAAGACTCCTTATGCGGAAAGGCTCAGGGCTGCCGGAGTCATCACATCCTATATCTGCCCGCTGATGTATATGAACAACCCTCTCAGTGAGAAGATGCCGGTCATCACGTCAAGCAACAAGCTGAGGACCTACACATCAGCACGCTATTACACAGATGATGAGATCCTCGAGCAGATCACAAAGCCATCCGGCACCAGCAGGATATCCGTCAGCAGGATCATGAAGCTGCCGCTTAAAGGTCTCAGGAATCCTGTTTACAGCAGAAAGAAAGGAGGCAGGTAAAATGAAGCCTTTCAAGGGACGGGTAGTTGTACCCGGTAGGATAGCCGCAGAGGCTCTTGTCTCTCACGAGGGACTCAATACACTTGCCTCATTCCAGAAGGCCCTGCAGTTCGGAGACAAGAACGCGACCTGCGGAGACCAGAACAATCCTGACCTCTACGGTAAACAGATGGCAGGCAAAGCGCTTTGTCTGCCGCAGACCATTGGTTCAACGACCGGCGGTCTGGTGTTATACTGCGCATGTTCAATGGGGCGTCAGCCGGCGTGCATGCTGTTCTCCAAACCTATAGACTCGCTTGCTGCAGCAGGGTCCATACTTGCAGATGTGTGGCTTGATGATGTCAACATGCCTGTCATAGATTCACTCGGAGATGAATTCCTTGAATATGTCAAAGACGGCATGAACATCGTCGTCCAGGAAGACGGAATTATTCTTGTCGGCTGATGCAGAAATGTTGCATAATAATACAGACCCGCTTCCTCGGGAGCGGGTCATGGTTTTTGAGAGGGTAAACAGGGAGCAATATATATCATGGATCTTGAGAAAAAGCTGAACATGAATGAGAGGAAGGGAGAATTCCTTGTAGGCCTTGCTCTTGCGCTGAGGGCGAGCTCGCTTCTTTTCGGCAAAATCGCGATGCGCACCATGGGGCCTTATCTTACGATAGCAATAAGGTTTACTATCGCGTTCGTACTCATCGCTTTTCTCTTCAGAAAGAGTCTGGGCAAAGTCAACATCCGGACGCTGTGGCACTGCGCTCTGATAGGATTCTTCTTTTTTCTCGCGATGGTGTTCGAGATGTTCGGCCTGCAGACCACACCTTCATCGGTCACAGCTTTTCTCGAAGGCTCTGTCGTGGTTATAGTACCGGCCATTGCCTGCATAATGCAGCGAAAACTGCCGGACAGAATCACTGTTATCTCTGCCATCGTCGCACTGATCGGTGTTGCATTCCTGACTCTTAAGGGCGACCGGCTCGGCTTCACAACCGGAGAGCTGCTGGTGCTCGGCGGAACAGTCTGGTATTCAATGACAGTAATAGTTACTGATACAGCTGCCAAAAACGACGACCTTGAGGTCGTCGCGGTCTACCAGCTTCTGTTCATAGCGATATTTGCCTACATCGGCGCCTTTATATTTGAAGAGATCCGGCTGCCTCAGAGCGGCCAGGAATGGGGAGCGGTTCTCGCTCTTGCCATCATCTGCACAGGTGTAGGCTTCACCATACAGCCTTTCGGGCAGAAGTACATAACAGCCGAGCGGGCAGGCGTGCTCGCAGTCTTCAACCCGCTGACAGCAGCAGTACTGGGAGTCGTATTCCTGCATGAGAAACCTACAGGAAGCATGATCCTCGGCGCCGTACTGATCCTCATCTCCATCCTCGCTCCGGCCTGGATCGAGGACCGCAGGGCAAAACAGCGAAAAGACGGATCGTCGCGCTAAGGCAAAACATGAACTACTGGCATTAACAATCAGGACCGGGCCCCAGACAGGCCCGGTCCTTTTGAATTGCGTCAGGAAGTTTTTACCTTCCAGTCTTAGTCTTTGAGATATCCTCTCAGCGGTCCGCCAGGGAGGTTGGTAACATCCTTGATTGCCTCAGATATCGAAGCAACTACAGGATTTTCTCTTGCGATGGTCTGCTCTACCTGCTTGATGATGTGCTCATCATATTCACGGTGAGTAACTACATAGAACTCATCATTCTCGATCGCCCTGAATACTCTTGCTCCGAATCCTTCTATCGGATATCCTGTGCCGATTACGAACTGAGCAGCAGCTTTGCCCTTTGCGAAGGTCTCGCTCTGATAGTACGGATCGTCTCCGTGAGCGTATCTTGAAGGACGATACTCATCAGCATGATCGAAGCTGGTGCGTACGAATCCCGGACAGAATACTCCGATGTGGATGTCTGATCCTGTCTCCTGCATCTCATATTCGATGCATTCAGACAAAGCGACAGCGGCATTCTTGGTCGTATAGTATGCTGCCATGCCTGTGCTTGTGATGAGACCGGCTACCGAGCACGTATTCATGATGTTGCAGTGTGTTCCCTGCTTTCTCATGATAGGAATTACCTGCCTCATGAAGTAAACGTGTGACAGATAGTTGGTGCGGAAGATCCACTCCCAATCCTGCAGCGGAATGATAAATCCAGGTCCAGGTGTGCAGGTTCCTGCATTGTTCATCAGAAGGTCGATCTGGCCCCACTTGTCCATTACCGCATTGACAACCTTCTCAGTTTCTTCGTACAGCGATACGTCAGCAGGAATGATCATGATGTCTTCAGCGCCGTATTCCTTAGCAACATCTTCGATCTTGGCCAGCTCTTCTTCCATGATGTCAACGGCTGCTATCTTCATCTTTCTCTTGGCAGCCTCTTTGACGAACTCCTTACCGAAGCCGAAAGCAGCGCCTGTGATGATAGCTACTCTGCCGGTCAGATTTCTGTCTCCCTTCTCGTACGCTTTAGGCTCTTTGCCTACGTTCTTCAGATCAGGATTGACATTGTTTACACTGTCATAGATCTGCTTTCTGATTATCGGATCATACTGCGGATGTGTCACGATGTAGAACTGATCGTCTTCGATAGCCTTGAAGCACTTCTCGCCAAAACCATCGATAGGCAGTCCTGTCGTCACGACATACTCGCTCATCTTCTCGAATTTCTGGAACTCTGCGCTTGTGTAATATGGATCGTCCGGATCAGAAAATCTGGCAGGTCTGTGGCGCTCTGCGTGATGCAGATCCGTCTGTACAAAACCAGGGCAGAAGATGCTGATGTGGATATTGTCTACACCGATCTCCTCGAGCTCGTTGCGTGTAGCGCGGCTCAGTGAAACAGCTGCGTGCTTGGTCGAATAGTAGCCAGGCATAGCGTTGCTTGTGATGAGTCCTGCGATTGAGCATACGTTGAGGATGTTGCAGTGTGTGCCCTGCTTCATCATGATAGGAATTACCTGTTTCATCATGTAGATCTGGGAGAATACATTGGCGTACATCATCCACTCCCAGTCTCTGAGAGGCAGTGTCTCAATATATCCGCCCTTGCCTGTTCCTGCGTTATTGATAAGGAGATCTATCTGTCCCCACTTGTCCATAGCGCACTTGACGATTTTCTGAGTATCCTCAAAAAGTGAAACATCTGCCTGCAGGCATACTATTTCTTCTGCCCCGAGCTCCTTAGCGACCGGTTCGCATGCAAGAACCTCATCGCCTTCGATATCCACTGCGAGGATCTTCATTCCTCTTTTTGCTGCCTCTTTTACATATTCAAAGCCGAAGCCGTTAGCAGCGCCGGTAATAACAGCTACTCTTCCTTTAAAGTCTTTCATTTTATTCCCCCTATGAAAATCCTATGAAAAATTTGTGCAGTATCCTGTTATTGATTCTATTTTTATTCCTTACAGATATCCTCCGGGAAGCCGCATTACGCGGCCTCCCATATTATTACCACGACTTTATCGAAGGGGCACGTACTACTTACGGCCTACTTCCATGAATGCTGTTCTGTCGTACCATGCAGGCAGGATCTTCTTCATTGTGGATTCTGCGTCTACATCCTCGAGCTTCTGCAGTGCTGTGATCAGCAGGTTGTTCTCTGCATAAGCGCCGCCGATGATTGTATTAACCGGCAGGCAGCCCCATGGATCATCGATGCTGGACTTCAGCTCGAACTTGGTTACGAAGCCTGGCTTCCAGTCATCGTATTTGTACTTAACAACGTTTCTCATCAGGAATACATTTGCAAAGTTCCAGATACCGTCTTCACCAGGCAGTCTGTCGAAGTGGATGTAGTATCCGCTTCCTGCTGTCTCTGCTCCAGGAGCAGGTGCCTGATACAGTACGTGCATCAGTGGGTGGTTGTAGCTTCCGAGCTGCATCTCGAGATTGACGAGCTGTGTGCCTCTTCTTGTTACGCCTACACATACTTTGCCCGTCTCGTCGTCTTTTCTGATTACGAACTCTGCATCCAGCTTCTTAGGAATTGCTGAGTTGTCTCTTCCGAGCTGTGTAGCCATCTCAGCACCCTGTCCTCCGAGAACGAGCGAGATGGTGTACATTCCGAGCTGGCCCTTGTATGTGCAGTAAACACCGAGGATAGCCTCATAATAGTTATCCGCGAATGTAGGATTCTTGATGTGGCAGCAGCTGACTGTAACTACTGGCATCGAGAATGGCTGCAGCGGTTCAGGGAGTACCTTTCTGATCGCTTCAGGCTGTGTGAGGTAAGCTACATATGTTCCCTCCTGTCCTCTCATGTGTGAAATCTTGGAGAAGGACTTGAACTGTCCGTCGCCGATAGCGAAGCTGAGTTCTTCATCTGCGAAGAGCGAAGCGCCGACTTCATATCCGCCTCTTGATGCAGGTGCGATAGTTCCGTCAACAACAGCTGAGCCTACAACCTTGACGCAGAGGCCCTTCTCTTCGAGAGCAGCCTTGAGTGACTGATCAGGCTTGTATCCGAGTGACAGTACAACTGCATCTGCCTCTACCTTCTTCTCTTCCTTGGTGTCTACGTTCTCTATGCAGACTCCGTCAGGCAGAATAGCCTTGAGAGCATTTCCGAGCTCGTACTTTGCACCGAGCTTGGCAAGTCTTGTCTGAACATCTACTACATTCAGTCTGTAAGCATTAGGAGCAGCTACCTTGAGCATGTCGATGAATGTTACTTCAGCGCCGGTTTCTGCAAGATACTCACCTGCCTCAAGGCCTGTGAGTCCTGCGCCGATCATAGCGACCTTCTTTCCTGCGAGGTCTACTTTGCCGTTCAGTACATCGTTGACTGCGTATACGTTGTCACCATCTACTCCAGGGATGCTTGCCGGGAAGATCGATGTAGAACCTGTTGCGAGAACTACTGCTTCAGGCTCCATTGCAGCGATGTCATCTGCTGTAGCTTCGCAGCCGAGGCATACCTTAACGCCTGCCTTCTCCATATCCTGCTTGAGGTAATCGATGAACCACTGCATTCTCTCCTTCCGAGGAGGTTTCTTAGCGAGGTTGACTGTTCCGCCGAGCTCTTCCTGTCTGTCGAGGAGGGTTACATCAACGCCTCTCTTAGCCAGAGTAGCAGCAGCATACATTCCGCCAGGACCGCCGCCGACTACTACAGCCTTGTGCTCGCCCTGTACAGGCTCGAGGTCTCCGTAACGGAGCTCGTTGCAGGCTCTAGGGTTGACAGCACACTCGAACGGAAGTCCCTGTGCGTTGAGTCCGAGGAGTGACTCGAAGCATCTCAGACAGGCGATACACTTGTTGAGCTCGTCCTCTCTGCCCTCCTGTACTTTCTTGCCCCATTCAGCATCTGCGATCCATGTTCTGCCCATGCCGACGAAGTCTACTATTTCCTCATCAAGGAAGTTCTCAGCTACTGCAGGCTCTCTGATTACGGATACAGCTATGACCGGAATCTTGACAGAGTCCTTGACCGCCTTGATGAAAGGCTTTCTCCATCCCTGAGGGAATGAGATAGGCTCTACTGAGAAGCTTCCTGTCTCGTACAGACCATCAGATACGTCTACAAAATCGATGCCCGCTTCTTCAAGGCACTTAACGATCTTGATGCCGTCTTCTAGTCTGATCTGATCTCCGTCATATCCGATCTTGTCGAGGAACTCAACTACGGATACTCTGCAGCCGAGAGGGAAATCCGGGCCGCACTTCTTGCGGATGTCCTCGATGATCTCGAGAACGAGTCTCATTCTGTTCTCAAAGCTGCCGCCGTACTCATCATCTCTGTAGTTTGTGTATGGTGAGAGGAACTGCTGCAGCAGATATCCGTGAGCGCAGTGGAGTTCGATTCCGTCTATGCCTGCCTTCTTGCATCTGAGAGCAGCATCTCCGAACTGTCCTACCAGCTCATGTATCTCTTCGATTGTCATTGGTCTTGTTTCCTGCTGGGATACCTTGCATACTCTGTCAGATGCAGATACACATGGCTGTCCGCCTATGAGCGAGGAAACGCCTTCTCTGCCAGGGTGGTGGAGCTGGATGAAGATCTTGGAACCGTGTTTGTGAACGGCCATCGCAAGCTCTTTGAGGCCCTGGATGTGATAATCCTTGGTTGCTGCGATCTGTCTGAGCATTCCTGCTCCGGTCTTCTCATTGACTCTGCAGATCTCCGGCATGATCAGTCCGCATCCGCCTGCTGCCCTGTCTTCATAATACTTGATCATTGCAGGTCCAGGTGTTCCGTCAAGATTGGCCAGATTGGTTCCCATCGGTGTCATTACCAGTCTGTTCTTGAGCTCGACATTGCCGATCTTACCTTTTTCAAATAGCTTATCGTACATAGTTTCTCCTTTCATTCCTGATTGATACAGAAGCTTCTAAGGAATGCCACAGCCGTCATCATATGCGTCACAGCCGGGCACAGTAAACCCAGATTATAAGTTATCTGATTTAAGTATAAAATTAACGATATTTCCCCGCATTATCACCATTACCCAAAACAAAGAAGGACATTTGTGCACTGTGAACTAAGACTATAAACTGACCCGATGTCACATGCTCAGGCGTTCAGTATTTCTCGTGATTTGTGCACTTTGCACTATGACCAAATTAGGCACGGCGCCGGTTGACTAATTGTGCACTGTAAACTATTCTGAATTTGTATGATGTCACATTATACGTCATGTACAGCTGCCGGATGCAGCCTGAGAGGTGCCCTATGATATTCCGTGATATAGCCTCAAGACTTGGCAACATGTGCCAGATTGAAATACTGTCAGACAGCTTTGAAGAGGAAATCGTTGAGGTGCAGTTCATAGACCTGCGCCAGCAGGATTTCAGGGACAATGTTCTGTACTTCAGCAACAACGTCCGCACATGCGAAAAGCAGCCTCTCCACTGCATCTTCTCGGACTCAGTGAAGAAAGGCTGCCTTGATACTTCACGCGGAAATGTCGGCATCGTCGCGGAAAGCGATTTTGGATTTGCCTTCAATACAGCATTCCAGATAGTTGCCGGATCTCACAAGGATGACTACTATGAATCCATGATGAGCACTCTTGATCGTGTCAGAGATGTGGATACTCTGATAGACATTGGCTCCCAGACATTCGGCGCCTCGCTTGTATTCATAGACAGGGATTTCAGGATACTCTCCTACTCGACTCAGATTCCTGTAACCGATGAGCTGTGGAAGAAGAATATCGAGAGAGGATACTGTGACTATGAGTTCATACAGACTGTCAAGTCTCTCAAGTCCGTCCAGATGGCGGACTCTACTATGACTCCGATCGAGGTATCATGCTCGTCATCGCCTTTCCAGAAATTCTCAAGCCGGGTATACTGTCACGACATATGGATCGGTTTTCTTATAGTGATAGAGGGATACGAGTCCTACAGGCCTGAGCATGTTGAGATGCTCAGAATCCTGAGCGGTGTCGTAGGATACGCAGTAATGAAGTATGCTCCGGCATATCTTCACATGACAAGTGACTATCACCGCTTCCTATACAATCTGATCATAGGCGCTGATGCTGCCTCTCTGCCGGAGGCTTACAGGCATCTCACATTCCCGTCCAGTCTTCAGGTCCTATACTGTAAGGCTACAAGAGACGGGCAGCTCTTCCCGCGCGAGGGTGAACTGTCTGAGTCAATGACAATGATTCTTCCGGGCTGTCATGTCATATCCCAGCGCGACTATGCCATAATTATAGGAAGTACGGAAATACTCAGCAAGATCGGAACAATAGCTGGACTTTTCCCTGAGAAATGCAGAGTCAGGATAGGCGTGAGCCTGCCTTTCAGTAATATAGACACTCTTCGGTCTCACTACCAGGAGGCCAAGGACGCCTTTGATACCGGCGTGATGCTAGATCCGGATATCCAGATCTACACATTCGAAGACTACGGCATGTATGTCATGTTCCGGACTGTATCTGAGCATGAGGATCTCGGCAGATACCTTCACCCTGCCCTGCCTAAGCTCGCAGAATACGACAGGGCGAACGGCACCAATCTTGAGCTGACTCTCCATACTTATCTCAAATGCGCGTGCAACACCACCGAGACCGCTGAGGCTCTGTACCTGCACCGCAACAGTGTAATTTACAGACTTCACCGGGTCGAGGATCTGTGTGATCTGGACCTCGGGGAAACGGACACGAGATTCCGCCTGAGACTCTCCTTCGCCATAAGCAATATCATCAACCAGAAGAGAAAATGGGCCGGCAAGGACTTCAATATTCTGAAATAACACTAGCAGCACGCCTGGCATAAACCCGGGCAATGCAGCAGAATCACGCATACTCACTGCCGCCGCAGATCGCAGGATCGCGGCGGTTTTTGCGTGCACTGTTTCTGACCGGAAATCATCCAGTTGTGCACTGCAGACAAATGTCCTTTTTTGTTTTGGATATCGTGAATATTGTCCGCTCCCGGCCTCTGATTTCATAATTTAGTTAGGTTGGATAACTATATCTGCAGTTAAAGAATAATCGAGGTGAAGCTATGAAAGTAATTGCTAAAGTCGTTCTCGGCTGCGTCGCACTGCTCGGCGTATGCCACACAGCTGAATGGTTTCTCGAGGGGCGCAAGGTAGCCAAAGCTGCAAAAATCCCGGTCAGCAAAGCCCTGCCTCAGTGCCTTCTCAGAGGGTTCCTATGGTGGAAGCCGCTCAAGAAAGAGCTCGGGCTGTAACAATCAACGAATTCACAGGAGGTATATGTTATGAATGCAAAGAAAGTAGTAGTAGCAGGCGGTGGTGTCCTCGGAACACAGATAGGCCTCATCTGTGCTTATCACGGATATGACACAACATTCTGGCTGAGATCTGAAAGCTCGATTGGAAGAACCCAGCCTAAGATCGATCGTTATTCCGCTCTTATGATCGAGGACCTCCTCAAGGCCAAGGCTCTTATTGGCAATCCGATGGGAGCATTCATGTATCCTAAGGGGCTCATCAGCGAGTGGGACGGCATTACAGCAGAGAAGATAGATGAAATGGCAGAATGTGCCAAGAAGCGTTTTGCAGAGAACGTCCATATCGAGCTCGATATGGCTGCTGCCGTCAAAGACGCATATCTGGTAATCGAGTCCATGTCGGAAGATCCTCAGGCTAAGATAGGTGTGTATACAGCGATGAAGGATCTTCTGGATCCTGACACAATTCTCTGCACCAATTCATCCACACTTCTTCCTAGCATGTTCGCAGAGTACACAGGACGTCCTGAAAAGTACTGTTCTCTGCATTTTGCCAATACGATCTGGAAGAACAACACAGCAGAAATCATGGGACATCCGGGAACCTCTCCTGAGATCTTCCAGAAGGTAGTTGAATTCGCAGCATCAATCGGAATGGTTCCTCTTCAGCTTCACAAGGAGCAGCCTGGATACATTCTCAACTCGATGCTCGTCCCTTTCCTGAGTGCAGCACAGGGACTCTGGGCCAACGGCGTATCTGATCCTGAGACCATAGATCTCACCTGGAGACTTGCAACAGGTGCTCCGGCAGGACCGTTCCAGATCCTCGATATCGTCGGCCTCGAGACAGCATACAACATCAATCAGATGAAGCCTGCTGCTCAGCAGGAAGGCACTACCGAATATAAGATCGGCAAGCTTCTCAAAGAGAAGATAGACCGCGGTGAAAAAGGAGTTAACTTCGGTAAAGGCTTCTATGAGTATTGATTTAAAAAAGGAGGAGAAAGCAGCATGAAAGATTTTGCAGGAAGAGTCGCACTTATAACAGGTGCAGCTCATGGATTCGGTAAGGAATTTGTCAAGCAGGCAGCTCAGCGCGGCATGAAGATCGCTGCAGTAGACATCATGGAAGATGATCTTAAGGCGATCGAGCCGATGGCAAAAGAGCTCGGAGCAGAAGATATCATTCTCTGCCCTTGCGATGTAACAGAGTATGAGCAGGTCAAAGCAGTAGTAGCCGGCGTTATTGAGAAGTTCGGTCAAATCGACCTTCTGATGAACAATGCAGGCGTTGCTACTTTCGGACCTGTATGGGTCGTTCCTCCTCTCGAATATGAGTGGATCATCGATACCAACCTCAAATCGCACGTCTATTTCATGCACGAGGTCATTCCGTACATGATCAAGCAGGGAACCCCTTGCAACATAGTCAACACATGCTCAGCAGCAGGTACATTCACATCAAAGAGTGCTGCAGCATATCAGGCATCAAAGTTCGGAGCACTTGCTCTGACTGAGTCCGTTTACTATGACCTCATTGCATTTGGCGTAAACAACATCCACATCAGCGCTTACTGTCCTGGTTTCATCCAGACCAACCTCGATCATTCTGAAGAGTACAAGCAGGACAAGTACAAAGTCGAGAGTCCGTACTATGGAAGCGAGCTTCACCAGAAGATGCAGGGCGCTGCCAAGTATCTGATCATGACAGGACGTGCGATTGACGAATCCGGACCGGTCGTATTCAAGGCGATCGAGGATGATCAGCTCTACATCATCACACATGAGCACTATGACAAGTACATTCAGGCACGCTGCGAGAACATGCTCGCACGCAGGAATCCGGAGGCAGTTGAGATCGATCACAATATAAAGAGGTAAATTAAGCGTAACGTACAAGTATCCTTCAGGTGATAATTCTCGAAGAGCTTTCCGCCACATTTTTGCATCCTTACGGGTGGCCCGCTCTTCTGCGAGCTAGTCACAAGGGGGACCGCTTGCGGTGGATCCCTTATGACAGATCACCATTCCGGATACTTGAACGTTCCGCATAAAGCTAACACATATATAGTAATCAGATTTCAACCGCATTTAAGGCAATAAAAGGAGGCACTAATGTACGATATATTATTCCAGAAAGGTAAGATCGGTAATGTCGAGCTGAAGAACAGGCTCGTCATGTCCCCTATGGGCAGCAACCTTGCTGAGCTCGACGGTTCATGCGGAGATGCAATGATCGCATATTATGAAGCAAGGGCAAAAGGCGGCTGCGGCCTTATTATTCCTGAGATCTGCCGTGTCAACGATGCGACCGGTGCCGGTTCGTTCAGGCAGCTGTCCGTAACCAAGGACCGCCACATTGCAGGTCTGTCCAGGCTGGCTGCGGCTCTTCACAAGCATGGAACCAAGGTATTCATCCAGCTGCATCACCCGGGCAGAGAAGGCGTTTCCAAGCTGATCGGAGGACAGCCATGCGTATCTGCATCTGACCGTATGTGTCTGTATTCAAGACAGGAAACAAGAGCCCTTACACACGAGGAAGTCAAGGAGCTCGTTCAGCAGTTCAGCGATGGCGCTGTAAGATGTCAGAAAGCCGGCATAGACGGCATTGAACTTCACTGCGCTCACGGATATCTGCTGGAGCAGTTCCTCTCGCCATATACTAACTTCCGTACAGATGAATACGGCGGAAGCTTTGAAAACAGAATGCGTTTTGTCAAAGAGATCATCGAAGAGATCCGCAGGAAATGCGGTCCTGACTACCCTGTCGGCATGAGACTCTCTGTAGATGAAATGCTCGCTCACAACGGCGTAACAGAACCTTTCATCGACCTCGAAGAAGGCGTTAAGATCGTCAAATTCTTTGAAGAGATCGGTATCGATTTCATCGATGTCAGCTGTGGTATCTATGAGACACTCAACTGGGCTATCGAGCCGACATCATTCCCTGAAGGCTGGAGAAGACCTATGATCCAGGCAGTCAAGGATGCTGTCAAGATCCCTGTAATGGCTGTATCTGCCATCAGAAGCCCGGAGATCGCAGCGCAGTTCATGGAAGAAGGCGTGTATGACTTCGCTGAATTCGGAAGAACTTGGCTTGCTGAACCTGAATGGGGTGTCAAGGTACAGGAAGGCCGCATCGACGAACTCAACAAGTGCATCAACTGCCTGCGCTGCTTCGAAACACTTCTGACTATCAACGCACAGCTGCAGCCATTCCAGTGTGCAGTAAACCCTGTAATGGGAAGAGAGCTGAAGTGCGGCAAGCTTGAGCCGGTAGTCGGAGAGAAGAAAGCTGTTGTAGTCGGCGGCGGTCCTGGCGGAATGTATGCTGCCAAGACACTCGCAGAGAGAGGCGTCAGGGTAACACTCGTAGACAGACAGCCTGAGCTAGGCGGTACAGTCAATCTTGCAAAGCTTCCTCCTCTCAAGGAGAGAATGCAGAACTTCATCGATTACATGGGCAATCAGCTCTGCAGGCTCGGTGTAGATGTTCAGCTCAGCAAGGAAGTCACAGCAGATGATATCGCCGCCATGGAACCTGATGCAGTAGTACTCGCTACAGGTTCAAAGAGCATCGTTCCTGCAAGCATCCCTGGCGCAGACGGTGCTAATGTATTCACCGTTGAAGAGGCACTTACAGGCAAGGTTGACCTCACAGGAAAGCATGTCGCTATGATCGGCGCTGGACTCACAGGTCTTGAAGCTGCTGAATTTCTCGGAGAGAACGGCAGCAAAGTCACCATCGTAGACATGGTAGACAGACCTGCTCCTACTGCATACATCGCTAACGTCATTGATGTTATGGGCAGGATAAAGCAGATGGATGTCACGCTCGAGCTGAAGAACGCTCTTAAGGCTGTAGAGTCTGACGGAGTATGCATCGAGAACGTTGAGACAGGCGAACAGAAGAAGATAGAATGCGACGCTGTCGTAATGTCACTCGGATACAAGCCTGATCAGAGTCTCAAGGCAGCTCTTGAAGAAAAAGGACTCTGCGTCAAGCTGGTCGGCTCAGCTATAAAAGACGGCACGATGGGCCCTGCTACAAGAAGCGGATACGATGTCGGCGCTTCCCTCTTTGCCGAGGCAAAACCAAGCTTCGTAACATCGCCTGAGAAGATGGCCGCCTTCGCTAAGGACTGCGCGATGAAGAACCAGGAAGGCGTATACATGCTGTACGCTACTGATCCGGCTAAGATCAGAGAGATCCTGCCGGCACCGCTCGAGCCATACGCACTGCCGCTCGTATATCTTTCCGCTAACCACATCAACGAGCCTACATTCGCAGACAACTACTACGAATCCATCCTCGGAGTATACGCAACATATAAGGGCCAGCTCGGACTTTACTGCATCAGCCTCGTACTCGGAGGCCAGGGTGCTGAGATGGCTACCGCCCTCGGACGCGACGTTCTCTCGATTCCTAAGAAGGTAGATGCTGAGTTCGTCATCAGAAAGGACGATGAGGCAGGCAAAGTCACCGTTGCAGTTTCGAGAAGAGGCACACAGCTCATCGACATGAAACTGAGACTCGGCGAGTACAACCACCCGATGACTCACCTCATCTTCCAGGCACCTTCCGCCGGAAGAGAGACCATGGGATATGGCTACTACATGCACTTCGATCAGATGCCTGATGCAGAAGGCGGCTCGAAGTTCAGCACATGCCTCACCAAGGTGCTCTGCAAGTACAACTACAAGGGATGGATCCCTGCATTCGTAGAGGATCTCAAGCTGCAGTCAAGCGTTGATGATCCGTGGGCACAGCTGCCTGTAGAGACCATCATCGGCGCAGGTTACTCACAGAACGATCTCTTCCTCGGAACAAGTCAGTTCTGCGAAGAGACCGACCCGGCAGACACAATGCCTAAGATCATTCCGGCATGGTATGACCTCAGCGCTTTCGGTGTGACCGGACGCAAGTAATTAAACTTATCCGGACAGAAGCTGTGTCACCTGTATGCAGATTCTGCCTCCCCTTCTGATACAGCAAACCGCTCCCCGGCAGCTCATTGAATAACTGCCCGAGGAGCGGTTTGCTTTTAGTAAAATCCTATTATTTGCGCGACTACACCAGAAATGCACCGGCGTCTGCATCATATTCATTCAGCCTGTACGGCGAGAACACGCCCTGGTCAGTGACAACTCCCGTCACCAGTTCAGGCGGGGTTATATCGAATGAAGGGTAGTATCCCTTTACATTCTGATTGGCTGTCGGTGTTCCCATTGCCTGAAGTACGAATGAAGGGTCTCTCATCTCGATGTGCACGGAGTCCACCGTCGGATGTCCCAGGTCAGGCGATCCTGTTACGTAGTAAGGGATGCCGTGGTACTTTGCAGCGATAGCTATCTGGTATGTTCCGACCTTGTTGGTGACGTGGCCGTCTCCGCAGATGACATCGGCTGCTGAAGTGAACAGGTCGATTCCTTCATTCTTCATGACGAAGGCAGGCATGTTGTCTGTGATGACAGTGACGTCGAATCCCATGTCGTGGATGACTGAAGCTGTCAGTCTCGATCCCTGGAAGTACGGTCTTGTCTCAGGGCAGAAGAATCTGACATTCTTGCCCTGCTTTCTCGCTTCTCTCAGCATCATTCCGAGGATGGTCTCGGCAAAGCACTGTGTCATTACTGCGCCGTTCTCAGGAAAGAGTTCTGCGAGGTACTTTCCTGTCTTTCCGATGCGGTAATATCTCGTGTTGTTCTGCTCTACAGCGACTTCTCTGATCGTTTCAGAGAGGTCCGAAACGCCTGATGCCAGCGCGGCCTTTGCAGCTTCGAGGCAGGCGTCTGTGACATTTTCCATTCTCTTGGATGTAGTCGGTCTGGCGTGGGATATGGTGTCAGCTGCAGCAGTAAGGTATGCAAGCTGATCTGATTCAGCTTTGCCTCTGCATTCGTGTGCTGCAAGTGCCATGCCCATTGCTGCTGCGACGTAAGGGCCCGCGCTCTGGGTGACCATGTCCCTTATAGCTTCTGCGACTTCCTGATGAGTCCTGCAGATCACTTTATTTATCTCTATAGGATAGATGCGGCGGTCGAGGATGCTTACTGCTCCGTCCTCGTACCATGCAATATTTTCATACTGCAGCATCCATGCAAGGTCTTTGTCCTGTCTTTGCATATTATTCTTCCTCTGATTCAGCAGCTTTGCGCTTAGCTGCCTCTTCTTCCTCGAGCACACGATATGCTACTTTTCCTACGAGTGTCTTAGGAAGCTCGCTTCTGAATTCGATGTCGTAAGGCATTGCGTACTTGGCGATGTGTTTCTTTGCATATGCCATGAGCTCGGCCTTGAGTTCTTCTTTCGCCTGATCGGTTGCTGGAACTCCGTCTTTAGGCATGATGAACACTTTGACCTTCTGCATCTTGTAGCTGTCAGGCACTCCGATAACGCAGCTCATCTGTACCTTCTCATGCGCATCGAATATGTTCTCGAGCTGAGCCGGGTAGATGTTGTAGCCCGAGGAAATGATCATTCTCTTGGCTCTTCCGCGGAAGTGGATGAATCCCTCATCGTCCATTGTTCCGAGGTCTCCGGTGTATACCCATCTGAGGCCGTCCTCGTGCTCTCTGATCGTATCTGCAGTCTCCTCAGGCATGTCGAGGTATTCCTTCATTACTGTAGGACCTGCGAGCAGGATCTCGCCCTCTTCATTGTAAGGAACCTCTTCGTCTGTATCCGGCTTTACGATCTTGTAGTATGTATCCGGGAACGGAATTCCTATGCTTCCCTCCTTGTGCATCTGCGGAGGTGTCAGGCAGGATGCTGTTACGCACTCTGTCGTTCCGTAACCTTCTCTGACCTGAATCGTAGCATTGTGGTCATACAGGAACTTGTCCAGCTTCTTCTTGAGCTCGATTGAGAGTGAGTCTCCGCCGGAGAATACGCCCTTGAGGCAGGACAGGTCCTTTCCGCTCATCGAAGGCAGTCTCAGAAGAGCCTCATAGAGAGTCGGAACGCCTGCGATGAAGTTGCATCTGTACTTGGTTATAAGCTTTGCATAACTCTTCGGTGTGAATCTCGGAACGAGGATGCATCTGCCGCCCTGAGCGAGCATTGTGTGTATGCATACACCGAGGCCGAATCCGTGGAACAGAGGCATAGCAGCAAGCATCTTATCTCCCTGACGGAACATAGGGTTGCTGGCGATGACCTGTTCGGACAAAGCGTTGAAGTTGAGGTTGGTCAGAACGATTCCCTTGGTCGTTCCGGTTGTGCCGCCTGAGTAGAGGATGGCTGCAGGGTCTTCTGCCTTGCGCTTTACCTTGTACTCATATCCGCAGTGTCTTCCGAGTTTCATGAAGTCAGGCCACTGGAATACAGGGGCTTCTCTCGGGATCCTCTGGATCTTGCGTCCCTCGGTCATCATGTAGCCGACCTTGATAGGTCTTGTGAGCTCGTCTCTGATGCGGGCGATGATTACATTCTGGATCTTGGTGTTGGCTCTTATCGCCTCGATCTTGTGGTAGAACTGGTCAAGAGTGACGACCATTACGCTGCCCGACATGTTGAGATAGTTCTCAATCTCCTTCTCTGCGGAAAGCGGATGGATCATGTTTGCTACTGCGCCGACCAGGTTGGTCGCATACAGCATGTAAATAGCCTGAGGGCAGTTAGGCATCGCGATGGTGACTCTGTCATTCTCCCTGATGCCGAGTACCCTGAGTGACTTAGCGCACAGGTTGATCTGATCGATCATGTACTTGTACGTGATGTGCTTGCCCATGAAGTCGAGCGCTATTGAGAGCGGATGCTTCTTTGCTATCTCCTCGACCTTCTCATACATTGTGCCGTTGAAATATTCGAGTGTAAAAGGCAGGTCGCCTCTGTAGTCTTTCCATGGTGTCTTCACGGTCTCAGGAACCGGAAACACGATTTTGTTATTTTCATTAAGGCTCCAGCGAATCTGTTCCATTAATATGTATTCCTTTTCTTCTTATCATCAAATAAACTGTCCATGTTCCTCCTGAAAGCAGGCGAAACCTTGACTATTTTAACACTTATTCCCCCTGCTTTCCACACATATATCAATCGAAAAGGCGGGTTGCCCCGCCTTAAGGATATTGCTTATCTCTATGTGTCTTACTCTGTCCTCAGTGCAACGACCGGATCCTTTCTTGCCGCCATTCCCGACGGTATGAGTCCTGCGATGAACGTGAGGAAGATACTGATGAGTATCAGGATGACTCCTCCTGCTGCAGGCAGTATCGCTCTGAGGGAAGCTATCTTGGTGAGCCCTATCAGTATGTGGTTGATAGGTATCAGGAGCAGGAGGCTGGCTCCTATTCCGATGACACCTGCGCACAGACCGACAATGATCGTCTCTGCGTTGAAAATCCTGGCGATATCCTTCTTGGATGCTCCTATCGCTCTCAGGATACCGATCTCCTTGGTCCTCTCGAGTACCGAGATGTACGTGATAACTCCTATCATGATCGAGGATACGATCAGCGAGATGGCTACGAATGCTATCAGCACATAGCTGACTGCATTGGTGATGGTCTTGACCGACTTGATCATGACTCCGGTGATATCCGTGTAGCTGATGACCATGTCCTCATCGCCGTTGTCCTGCATCTCCTTATTGTAGTCGTCGATGTACTTGAGGAAGTTCTCCTTGGATTCAAAGTCCTTGAGGTAGAAGGACATGGACATCGGCTTGGCGATATCCGCATATCCGAGTTTTCTGAGGTTGGAGTCATAGCTCGTCTCCTGTCCTCCGGATACGTATGCCGTGATAAGCCTCGTTATCTCGTCCTCGTCCATCTTCATATGGAAAGCCTCGGCAATTGCATTAGGGTCTACCTTAAACTGGCCGCCTATGGTCTGAGCGACCTTGCCGAGTGCCGGATACACCTGCTGTGCCATCTGCATCATCTCGATGCCTTCGCCGTACTGCCTGATGCCGTCCTGAACCTGATCGTTGCCTGTATATGGCTCAACGGTCTGGCTCAGAGCCTGCTGCAGTATCTCTGCAGGATCGACTTTCTGCTGCTCCGCCTGCTGGGCTATAGCATCATCGATGCCCTTATTTACCTGATCGGCTGCATCGTTGATGTTGTCTGCTATCTGCTGCGCCTGCTCTGCTTCGATCGGCGTGCCCGACTCCTCCGCACGCTTCATGATTTCTTCAGCTGTGATGCCGTTTTTGAGAATATTGAGCGCGTCCGCCTCTGTGATTCCGAGGGTCTCAGGAATATTCTTTGCAAAGTCAGCTGCTGCCTGAGCCTGAGCCGCTTCCTTGCCCTGCTTCATGGCCGCTTCAGCCGCTGCCGGGTCTGTCGCCGCGGCAAGGCCCTGCATCACCTGAGGACCTGCAGCCTTAAGCACTTCTGAATATCCCTTGAGGAGCGGATTGACTACATCTTTATGTTTGCCTGTATCGAGGTTCTCACCGAGCGCCATGGTAACAAGGTCATCATTGAAGTCGAACTTCTCTGGATCAGCCTTGTACTGCTCGACGATGTAGCTGATCATACCGTTGCATCCCGCAGTGAGTGCTGCATTGACGTCCTCTTCTATCTTCTCTGCAGAGTCTCCCTCTGCGAGCGCCTTGAGCTCGTCATCGCCGGTCTTGCGGATAGCTTTCTCGAGAGCCTTGGTGTCCATGTTGCCGCCGAAGGCTTTCTTGAGCTTGTCCTGATCGATGCTGATCATATCGTCGAAGCCGAGACCTTCGTCAGTATTGTTGCGAATGGACTCAAACGTTTTGCCCGAGAAAACATCTACGTTCTTGTTGGTGCGCTGTATATTGACTATCTCGGACTCCTTGGCATAATCGATCATGTGATGCGTCAGCGCAGGGAGATATCCGATTCCCGACTCCATGGCGTTGGCAGCGCTTGCCTCTTTGGCGCATACGATGCCCGTTATATGGAGCTTCTCGGAATCCTTTATGAGATTCTCCATGAAGGCCTCATCGTCTGTCATGTCTTCCCACACATCATAGGAAGAATTGCGCCTGTATGTATCGCACGCATGGACCAGAGCGAACTCCTTGCCTATGAAGTCGTCATAGGTCCATTCGAGCTTTTCATTGTTATTCTCGACCTCCTCGCCGTTCATGACGTCATTGATCATGTCTTTGAGTTCCTGCGGGTCGCGGAGTCCGAGAGTATATACTACGTAGTCGTTGAGCTGGTCTTCGCTGTCGAGAACCAGCAGCAGCTCATCATACTTTTCAGGCCACTTGCCCGCCAGTACCTTGTACTGCGACTTGAGCAGTTCTTCGTTGTCCATCATCTGGAAGAACACGTCGGTGTTCATCATGGAGAAGTTGTTCTGCTGGAAGCCGCTCATGTATGACTGCATGATGGAGCCCGGGCTGACTCTCAGCGGGCCGTATTTCATATCGGTTGAGTATATGTTCACGGACAGCCCGTACGAGTAGTCGTAGGCGTTGAACCAGTCTCTGATAGTGCCCATGTCAGCATCGAGCCTCTTCTTGAAGGCTGCGAGATCATTGGTGCCGACGCTTGCCAGCAGGTCCGTCATGATCTGCTGCTCGTGGATGCGGTCGTCTGACTGCTCTCCTTCAGTATCCTGCGAATTGGCTGCAAAGGCCGTGATCATCGATGTCATATCCGCTGTCTCGGACTGGATCTGAAGAGGATATGAAGAAAGAGTGTCTTCCTCAAGCTTGTCTATGTATGTCTGAAATCCGTTGGATACCGACAGGATGAGCGCGATTCCGATGATGCCTATGCTGCCTGCGAATGCCGTGAGCAAAGTCCTAGCCTTCTTGGTCATGAGGTTGTTCATGGAAAGCTGCAAGGCAGTCAGCATCGACATGGACTTGTTGCGCCTTCCGCTCGCACGTCTGGCCGCTCTCTGCGGTGTCTGCTGATCTGCTGCATCCTTATCTGCACCCGCAGCACCTGCAGCGCCCGCTGCCGCAAGGTCGCTACCCTTAAGCACAACAGGCTCATTCCCCGGCACGTACGGATCGGTGTCGCTGATGACCTGTCCGTCGGACAGCCTGACGATCCTCGTGGAGTACTGCTCGGCCAGCTCAGGGTTGTGAGTGACCATTATGACCAGCTTGTCCTTCGAGATCTCCTTGAGAATGCCCATGACCTGAACGCTCGTCTCAGAGTCAAGAGCTCCCGTAGGCTCGTCCGCGAGGATGATATCCGGGTCATTGATAAGCGCACGCGCTATGGCAACACGCTGCACCTGTCCGCCGGACATCTGTGCAGGCTTTTTGTTTATCTGGTCTCCGAGGCCAACCTGCTCGAGAGCCTCTATGGCCCTCTGCCTTCTCTCCGCCGGCGGAATGCCCGACAGTGTCAGCGCGAGCTCGACGTTGGCGAGCACCGTCTGGTGAGAGATCAGGTTGTAGCTCTGGAATACGAAGCCTATCGTATCGTTTCTGTACGCATCCCAGTCGGCATCCGTGTATTCCTTGGTGCTGATGCCGTCGATGACAAGGTCTCCGTCCGTGTACTGGTCGAGACCGCCGAGGATGTTGAGCATCGTCGTCTTGCCGCAGCCCGAAGGGCCGAGGATTGATACGAATTCGCTCTCACGGAAAGCGAGGTCTATGCCTTTCAGGGCATGGACCACTTCGCCGCCGGTTCTGTATTCCTTTGATATATTTTTTAATTCAAGCATTTACTGAATGCCCCTGCAATTTGCTGCGTCTAACGCACATCATTATACAACATCGCTTTTGTAATGGGTAGTAAATTGGTTTTTCCCAATGTGAATAATGTGTGACGATATCTGCAGGAAATGTAACGCAAAACAAGAGCGGAGATTATACATCTCCGCCCAAGTCATTGTCTAAGGTATTATATGGAAATTTTTATATGGAGGTTTCAGAGGTTTCTCTCTGTTACAGCTATATATTAACCCACAATTATGTAGAAACGGTGATACTTGTGAGAACAGACGTTGTTATATTTGCGCTGTAACGTGTTATTTTCCTGCTGAACCTGTGAGCCTCTCAAGCAGGCCGGTTTCCTGTGCCGTGACCTTTACATCAGGCAGGGACGCTGCTGCTTCAGGGTCTCCCGCATATCCAGGGAAGCTGCTTATTCCGAGCACAAAGTCCTTCATTGCACTGTACGGAAGCGCTGCCCGTATGCCCGACTCTGCCGAGTTCACCTCTGCATTCCACATTCTTGAAGCGTTGGCCCAGGTCCTGAGCTCTGTCTCCTCCCATACGGTCCCCGCATCTTTGTAATCCGGGAAGTCGCACCAGATGGCGAAGTAACCTCCGCCCAGCTTGTCCTCCGGGACGGTCATCTTCTTGCCCGCCTTACGTGCGAAGGACCGCGGATCCCAGTTGGTGTATATGTTCTCGGCATTAACGGTCCTGTATTTCTTCCTCATTATATCCTTGCCGTTCTCTGACCTCAGGACATAGAAGCACCACGACTCCATGAAGTTGTGCATCACATGGCCCTTTTCGGCAAAGTGCCCGGCAGTATTGTCTTCGTCGAACCAGTATGTGACCTCTATGGATTCCTTCAGCTCGACATGCTGGTTCTTGTTGATGTCTATCTCATCATTAAACACCCTGCAGGTGTAGCCCTTCTTCTCGAGCCTGCCCGCAAGATCATTTATGTAGGATATGAGTACGTCGCTGGCGCTTCCCTTCTCTATTCCGAGGTTATTCCTCGCGTACTTGGCCCAGTGCTCGAGTGCCGACCAGCGGTTGTCGTAATCTATAAGCTCGCCGCCGAGTTCGAAGGTGTACCATCCGAGCAGCTCATCACTTCCGATGTCGAACTTGGTGCAGCCGAGATCCGCAAAGAAGTCCGCATAGCTGCCGATAAGCGCATTGGTGAATGCGACCGCATGCTCCTTGGTCAGGTCTATTCCTATGTAGTCCGCTTTCTCTGTCTCCCCGCCGTGCGAATAGTGATTGGCGATGGAGCCGAATCCGCTGATGCCGCTGTCGTAGGTGTTTCCGTCATATGTAAAGCTGAAGTCAGGATGCTCTCTGACATATTCCGCATATCTTTCCACCATGAAGGTGTTGTGACCCGGCGTGTCGAAGGACGGGATCAGCTCCATATGGTACATGCGGGCGGTCTCAGCGATTTCCTTCATGTCTTCAGCTGTCAGGGACTCGATGTTTTCTGTCATCCACGGAAATGCCGCCGAGTCAAATCTTATTCCCTCCGCCTCTGCGAAGTGGAGTATGAGGGCGTTGTATCTCTGAAGCGATGCTCTTTTGATAAGATTCTTGATCCACTCCTTGCTGTAGAACTTGCGTCCGCAGTCAAGCATCAGAGCCCTCTCTTTAAGGTCAGGGCCGTCTCTCAGTCTGAACCGGTTAAGGACTATGCTGCCGCCATCTCCCGGCTGCTTCTCGTCTGCTATTTCCATCAGAGCGGTCAGTCCGTACCAGATGCCGTCCGTATCGCAGGCTTCTATCCCGGCCGCCTCATATACATCGATCCTGTAGGTCTCGTTAAGGTCGGCCGTCTTTATTCCGTAGAGGAAATCGTCTTTGCTGACAAGATTTATGACTATATCCCCGTCGCGGGCATAGTCGTCCGGTCCGTATACCACCTGAAGCGGCTCTGCAGACGGCAGCCCGCGCGCCGCGAACTGTGAAGCCATGAGCCTGACCGTCTCGGTCAGCTCTTTCTCCGGCTCTTCTTCAGATGCTATATAGAATCTGCTTTCAGGCGAGAGGACGAACTTGCCGCTGAGCGGTGTGTATTCCTGCGCAAGAGCCTCGGCAAATGATGCCGCCGAAGGTTCAAGGAGCGGCTCTGCAGGTTCCTGCTCTGCTGCCGCGCCTGATTCCGGCTGCCCCATAAGGTCAAGGGATATGTACTCATCAAGCCCGGCTATTCCGTATGCGGGAACGTAAATAAGGCCGCTGTTCACAGTCAGAACAGCCGCCGTAATTATGGTTATGAGTAATCTGTATATTCCCTGTCTGTATTTCATTAAGTACTGTATTTATGCGGTTATCAGAAAACACCCGCGATCCATATCCTCAGTCCGATCACTATGAGTATCACGCCTCCGAATATCGACGCTTTGCCCGAGATCCTCGTTCCGATGAGTCTGCCCAGGTGAAGCCCCGCAATGCATATGAAAAGCGTGACCACTCCGATGATGAGTGATGAGGTAAGTGCAGTCACCAGACTGTATGAGGCTATGGTGAAGCCGACCGACAGAGCGTCTATCGATGTTGCCACGCCCTGCACGAGGAGGTCTCCTGCAGAGAGACGTCCCTGTCCGGATGCATCCTGCTTCTGCTCTTCTTCGCCGTCAGCGCTGCGGTTCTCCCTGATGCCCTCGATAAGCATCTTTCCTCCTATATAAAGGAGGAGAAGAAGCGCTATCCACGGAATGAGGTGCTGAAACGATGCGAACATCTCAGCCGCGGTGCGCACAAGCAGCCATCCCGCAAGAGGCATTATAAACTGGAACACCGCAAAGGTGCCGGCTATGGTGAATGTCCTTCCCGCATCGAGCCGCTTCTCTCCGAGGCCGTCAGCGAGGCTCACCGAAAAAGCGTCCATCGCAAGACCGACTCCGAGCAGAATGCTCTGGATTATGAGTTCTGCACTCAATACTATGTCCCTCTTATTATCCGGAGATATATCCTGTAATCAGGGCTTCTTCTAGAAGAACCCTGCTGTTTTAAGAATGAAGAGCCACACCGGTATGGTGAGACATGATAAAAGCGTTGTTGTTACTACGATCTCTCCTGCGAGTCTTCCGTTGCCTCCCATAGAGCTCGCCATGGCATATGATGCAAGCGCTACAGGAGCTGCCACCATCAGCGTGACAGAAACAAGCGGAACATCTCTCAGTCCGATGAGCACCGCTCCTGCGATCCCGAATGCCGGGAAGAATACGAGCTTGCCGAAAGTGCATACTGCGACTTTGCGTGTGTCGCTCTCGAAGTCCTTGAGGTTAAGCCCTGCTCCCAGGAGTATCAGAGCGATCGGAGACGTGCAGTCCGAAAGCGCTGTGACCGTGCCCGCTATATTATCCGGAAGCGTTATATTCAGCAGAATACATATCCCGGCTGCTATGCCGCCGTCGATGATCGGGTTGGTAAGGATCCTCTTTATCATGTCCCTGACGTCTACCTTGCCGCCCCTGAACGTTTCGAAAACAATTACCGTTGCTATGTTATAGAACGGAATGACAAGCAGCATGATGATCGCCACAGGAGTTATGTTGCCCCTGCCGAACAGGTTCTGGGCTATAGGAAATCCCATCAGTATGAAATTGCTCCTGAACAGAGCCTGTATCATGGCGCCGCGGTTGTAGTTATCCTTCTCGGTCCTGCATACGAAGATCCACGCTGCAGCAAACTGCACCAGCGTGAACCCGAGCGCGTAGGCTCCGAGCTTGAAGTCCAGATGCTCTCCTATGTTCTTTCCGTAGAGATTGTCGAACATTATAAAAGGATAGAGCGCCACGAACACCATGTGCGTGAACCTCTTTACATCCCGGTCATCAACCACCCTGATCTTTCTCAGGATGATGCCGATGGCCAGATATATCATCGACGGAAGTACTGCGTTGAAGCAGAGGATAAAATTCTGAAGCATACTGTTATAAGGCAAGCTGCCGCGTCTCTCAGGCGGCGCCGCTACAGTCGTAGATTATAACAGATTAAAAGGCTCTGCACCATATGCAGAGCCCCGTTATTTACAGTTCTGAAAGGACTGCATCAGCAAACTCCCTGCAGGACTTTCCGCCCGGAAGACCTGTCATCTCAGCTCCGAGCATGTCGTCTGCTTTTCTGACTGCCGCTTCGAGCTTTGCCGCCTTGTCCGCATATCCTATATGCCTCAGCATCAGGACTGCAGCTGTCATCAGGCTGGCAGGGTTGGCGAGGTGAGCGATGCCGTCCTCGACCATCCTCGGCGCGCTTCCGTGTATCGCCTCGAAGATGGCAAAGTCCGTTCCGATATTGGCTGATCCTGCTGTTCCGACGCCGCCCTGTATCTGAGCCGCCTCATCGGTGATTATGTCTCCGTACAGATTAGGAAGCACGAATACTTCAAATCCGCTTCTGATGTCTGTGTTGACGAGATTGGCCGCCATTATATCCACAAACCAGCAGTCTGTCTCTATCTCAGGATAATCCTTGGCGACTTCGAGCGCTATCTGCTGAAAATCGCCGTCGGTCTTCTTCATGATATTGGCCTTGGTGACGATAGACACTCTCTTCTTTCCGTTCTCGCGGGCAAAATCATAGGCTGCCTTGGCTATCCTGCGGCTGCCGCCTGCAGTTGTGACCTTGAAGTCGACAGACAGACCTTCTCCCGGACCGTCTCCGAGCCTGATGCCGCGGCTCCCGAGCGCATATTCTCCCTCGGTATTCTCTCTGAAGAAGGTCCAGTCTATGCCCTGCTCCTCGATCCTTACCGGCCTTACATTGGCAAAGAGGTCGAATCTCTTGCGGAGGAATACATTCGCGCTCTCGAGGTTCTTGCCTCCCATGGCTGCGTTAGGAGTCGTAGTCGGGCCCTTCAGCATGACATCGCACGCTTCCATCTGCTCGAGGACGTTCTGAGGTACGGTCTCGCCGTCCGCGAGCCTCTCCTCAATTGTGAATCCCGCGATGTCCCTGAAAACGACCTTGCCCGCGGCCAGCTCCTCTTCGAGGAGCCTGCCGAGGACGGCCCTTGTCTCATCCATGATGACAGGCCCTATGCCGTCCCCCGGCGCGAGACCGATCACCACGGCTCCGCCGGACTTCTTCCCGTCTGCAGCTGCATCTCCGCCGGCTGCTGTCATACGCTCATTTCTCTCATACTGCTCGGCCAGCATCGCACGGAATTCCTCAGCTGCCTTGTCTATCTGTCTCTCAATATCCTTATTCATATGCCTGTTCCTTTTTCTATGGAGAGAAGCGGGCATGGGTCTCGCTCGGGACGAGCATTCGATGAGCTTTTCCCGACATCGCTAAGCACTTTGGGTCGTACGCTCATCTCATGAGTCTCTCGCGACACCCATGCCCGCTTCTCTTATTGTTCAATAGTTAAAAAACTGCATTACTTGCATGCTGTGTATTTAAGCAGTCCCCCTGCCAGCAGCATCTCCTTCTGTCTCTCTGCGAGCTCCATGCGGAGTTCTATAGCTGCAGCAGTCCCGTCCGGATTCGTTACATTCATTCTGACTGCATCTTTCTTAAGACCTTCATGGATGTCCGCTATGCTGACTTTCGCTCCCTGCTGCACTTTGTCATAGTCGTCAGGGTCTGAGAATATCAGCGGAAGTATGCCGGCATTCACAAGGTTGGCTGCATGTATGCGGGCGAAGGACTTGGCGGCCACTGCGCGGACGCCAAGCGCGAGCGGTACGAGCGCAGCGTGCTCCCTTGACGACCCCTGTCCGTAGTTCTGTCCGCCGACTATGATGCCGGAGCCCGCTGCCTTCGCCCTCTCAGGGAACTCAGGGTCCACGACCTCAAAGCAGAACTGCGACAGATGAGGTATGTTGGACCTGTAAGGCAGTATCCTCGAGCCGGCCGGCATAATGTGGTCAGTAGTTATGTTGTCGCCGACCTTGAGGAGCACTTCAGTGCTCAGTTCATCGGCCAGAGGATAAGTCTCCGGGAATGGCTTGATGTTAGGTCCCTTGATGACCTCTGCATCAGCCGCCTCATCCTCAGGCAGCGGAGCGATGACACCGCTGTCATTGATCCTGAATTTTTCAGGCACATCATATATGCTGATATCCGGCGTATCACCTGCGGCAGGGTCTGTGAACACACCTGCAAGAGCTGAAGCTGCAGCTGTTTCAGGAGATACGAGATATACCTGTCCGTCTTTTGTTCCGGACCTTCCGAGGAAGTTCCTGTTGAATGTCCTGAGTGACACTCCTGCCGAATTAGGAGAGAATCCCATGCCTATGCACGGACCGCATGCGCACTCGAGTATCCTTGCGCCTGCGTCGATAAGATCCGTCAGAGCGCCGCACTCTGCCATCATGCTGAACACCTGGCGCGAACCCGGCGAGATGGACAGGCTGACATTGTCTGCAATCTTCTTTCCCTTCAGCATCGAAGCCGCCTTGAGCATATCCGTAAGTGATGAGTTGGTGCATGACCCGATGCATACCTGATCAACTTTCATGCCTGCAAGCTCGCTGACCGGCTTTACGTTGTCAGGGCTGTGAGGGCATGCCGCAAGCGGTCTCAGGCTGCCGAGGTCGATCTTTATCTCCTTGTCATAGACGGCATCCTCGTCGCTCGCAAGAGGAGTCCAGTCCTCTTCACGGCTCTGCGCTCTGAGGAAGTCCCTCGTTGTCTCATCGCTCGGGAATATCGAGGTCGTGGCACCGAGCTCTGCTCCCATGTTGGTTATAGTGCACCTTTCAGGAACCGTGAGTGTGCCGACGCCAGGCCCTGCATATTCTACTATATATCCTACGCCGCCCTTGACGCTCAGCTGCCTCAGCACCTCAAGAATAATGTCCTTGGCGCTGACGCCCGGCTCCAGCTTTCCTTCGAGCCACACGCGGATCATTCCCGGCATCGGAATGTAGTACGCGCCGCCGCCCATAGCGACAGCCACGTCCATGCCGCCTGCTCCCATCGCAAGCATACCGATCCCGCCGCCCGTCGGAGTATGCGAATCCGAGCCGATCAGAGTTTTGCCCGGAATGCCGAATCTCTCATAGTGAACCTGGTGGCAGATACCGTTGCCCGGCCTTGAGTACCAGATGCCGTGCTTTGCAGCCACGCTCTGTATATATCTGTGGTCATCCGCATTCATAAATCCTGACTGCAGAGTGTTGTGATCGATATATGCGACCGAGCGCTCGGTCCTGACGCGGGGTATCCCCATTGATTCAAACTCAAGATATGCCATGGTGCCCGTCGCATCCTGCGTCAGAGTCTGGTCTATCCTGAGGCCTATTTCGCTGCCCGGGATCATCTCGCCGCTTACAAGATGAGCTTCGATGATCTTCTGCGCTATTGTTTTACCCATTATGTCCCCCCCCTGTTATCTCTCTGTCATAAATTCATTGACCTTGCTGTGGATCTCGCTTGCGCCTATCTCAGCAACACGTCCCGAAGCGTATTCGCTGTCGATCCATTCCTTGATGTATTTGACCAGCGGGCTCTGCTTGTCGACCTGTTTCTCGCCTTTGAGTCCGTAGCTTGTATTGATCCAGTGCGCAACTCCCGCAGCGCCTGAGTTCTGATTTATGTTGACGAGCGGCGGCCTGTTGAGGAACTTTCCGGTGTCGAAGATGTTGTAAATCTCCTCGTTCTTGAGAAGTCCGTCCGCATGTATGCCCGCTCTTGTGACATTGAAGTTGGCGCCGGCAAAAGGTGTCTGCGGCGGGAGTGTGTATCCGACCTGCTGCTCATAGTATCTCGCAAGGTCTGTGATCGCCGTCGTGTCCATTCCGTCGAGCGTTCCCTTGAGCTGTGCATATTCGAATACCATCGCTTCAAGAGGAATGTTGCCCGTCCTCTCTCCTATGCCGAACAGAGTCGTGTTGACCGATCCGCAGCCATACAGCCATGCGGTTGCTGCGTTGACTACAGCCTTGTAGAAGTCATTGTGGCCGTGCCACTCGAGCATATTGCTAGGGACTCCCGCATACTGCTTAAGTCCGTAGATGATGCCCGATACCGATCTTGGCATGGTCACGCCCGGATAAGGCACTCCGTATCCCATCGTGTCGCACAGCCTGATCTTGGCAGGCATTCCGGCCTGCTCAGCCAGCTCCTGGACGCCTCTTACGAACGGTACGACAAAACCGTAGAAGTCCGCCCTTGTTATATCCTCAAGATGGCATCTCGGCATAATGCCCGCTTCGAACGCGTCATAGACGACCGAAAGATAGTGCTCCATGGCCTGCTTTCTCGTCATGCCGAGCTTGTAGAAAATGTGGTAGTCAGAGCAGCTTGTAAGTATGCCCGTCTCCTTGACGCCCATCTCCTTGACTATCTGGAAGTCTTCTTTTTTCGCTCTGATCCATGTCGTGATCTGCGGGAACTCAAGTCCGAGATCCTGGCATGCCCTGATGGCTTCCTTGTCCCTGTCGCTGTATGTGAAGAACTCAGTCTGCCTGATGATGCCGTTAGGCCCGGACAGTCTGGACATCAGCGTGAAGATATCCACTATCTGCTTGGTCGTATAAGGCTCTCTCGACTGCTGGCCGTCACGGAAGGTGGAGTCTGTGATCACGATCTCTTCAGGCATGTCATAAGGGCTCGTTCTGAAGTTGAATCCGACCTTAGGCACCTCAACATACTCATAGAACTCCCTGAAAAGATTCGGCTTGTCTACATCCTGGACCTCATAGTTCACGGCCTCCATCTCGAGGAGGTTGGTCTTGCTGCTGATCTTTGTCCTTACAGCCTTTTTGTGTTCCATTTCGTCAAAATTAGCGACGTTTGCATTATCTTTGCTGATATCGTTTTTCATGTGTTATTTCCTCACTCTTTCAGCGCCCCTCTGAAGCAGCATCTGATATGCGGGGTAACGCTCAGTTTGTATACATGTATTCTAATCTGCATCCGTCTGCAAGTCAATGCAAAACGTCTATTTATTCCTTGATTTTCAACAGTTTGGCCAATGTTCAGCACCGAGGTGCCGGCTGGAGCCGTCTGATTGCAGCGCAAGCCATAATTCGCCGTTATCCGCTTTCAGGGCATAAAAATAGCGCATATTGTATACAATATGCGCCTTTATTCGCTGATTACAGATACCATTCAGATTTCTGGTGTCTGATGCATATCCTTTCGAGCAGGTCCTGCGCCGCAGCCGCCGCTGCAGGTGATATCTTGCTGATCCTGTGTATCGGAAGCCGCCCCGCGACCTCCAGCGGAGCCGGTTTGATCCTGAGCCCCTCTATCTGGCTGCCTGCCAGCCTGCGAATCTTGGCGGAAGCTGCATCTCCGAATTCAGCCAGAGAACTTATATCGCCTTCATGTGAGGTGGCCTTGCCGCTCTTTGCCTTGTTATATATGACTGCAAATGCTCCTGCGCCTATGACCTTGAACCCCTGATCTTCGGCACAATGCTGAAGCTCGTACAGCGCGTTGCCGTAAGTCCTTGCTCCGAACGACACAGCCGCCAGAGCAGCCGCACCGTTAGGTCTGAATCTCTTCAGCGCTCTCACAGCAGGCAGCGGTACTTTGCCCACATATACAGGCATGCCAATAACGGCTATCGTATCCTCGTCAAGATCGACTGTGCCGGAGCCCATGCTGAGGAGTTCATATTGTTCCACCTGGATATCCTCAGGGCTTCCTTCTCTCAGCCGGTCCGCGATCTGTTCGGTAAGCCGCCTCGTCATTCTGGCCGTCCCGCCTATCGGGCTGAAATGTATGCCTACTACTCTTCTTATCATAAGTTCCGCATTCGTTTCCCGTATATACGTAAAATGCTGACGGGGAGAATCCTCCCCGCCGCACAATGAAATTGTAGCACCTTGGATGCAGTCAATTTCGACGATATTGTGAAGAAATTATAAGAATCAAGTATGGTAATGCCGGATGATTTGAAGTACAATCGGATACATAGACTTATAGGGTAATGGAACTAACACATTCAGGAGGTAAGATAATGGAAGATAACACCAGAAGAAAAAGAATGCTTTCAGGCATACAGCCAAGCGGAGACCTGCATCTAGGTAACTACCTTGGAGCGATTTCCAACTGGGCAGCCAGGGCAGATGAATTTGACAATTATTATTTCATGGCTGACCTCCACACTATCACAGTAAGACAGGATCCTGCCGATCTTCGCAGGCGTTCCCTCAACCAGCTGGCTCAGTACATCGCATGCGGACTCGACCCTGAGAAGAATGTACTCTTCATGCAGTCGCACGTCCCTGCTCACTCCCAGCTTGCATGGGTCCTCAACTGCTACACCATGTTCGGCGAGCTTTCCCGCATGACCCAGTTCAAGGACAAGTCTGCAAAGCACAAAGACAACATCAACGCCGGTCTCTTCACATATCCGGTCCTGATGGCAGCTGACATCCTGCTGTATCAGGCTGACTACGTTCCTGTAGGCGAGGACCAGAAGCAGCACGTAGAGATCTGCCGCGACATCGCAACCAGATTCAACGGCATCTACGGCGATGTCTTCAGGATCCCTGAACCATACATTCCGAAGGCAGGCGCAAGGATCTACGGTCTCACAACTCCGACCGACAAGATGTCCAAGTCGATTCCTGACGGATGCATCTTCCTGATGGATACACCGGATGTTATCAACCGCAAGTTCAAGAGAGCCATCACAGACAGCGACACCGAGAACTGCATCCGCTATGACAAGGAGAACAAGCCGGGCGTTGCCAACCTCATGAACATCTACTCAACACTGACAGGACAGTCATTCGAGCAGATCGAGGCTGAGTTCGAGGGCAAAGGATACGGAGCATTCAAGCCTGCAGTCGCAGAGGTCGTTATCGACACGCTCACTCCGATCAGAGAAGAAGCAGAGCGCCTCATGAAGGACAAAGCTTATCTGAACTCCGTCTGCCGGGACGGCGCCGAGAGAGCATCATATGTAGCCAACAGAACACTGAATAAGGTCTACAAGAAAGTCGGATTCCTCATGCCGGAGAGATAGGCCCGGAATTAAACGAATATATGCAAAATAAAACTGAAGCTCTTAACGGGCTTCAGTTTTTTATTCTAACGGCTCGTACGCAGCTGCTCTGTCTGCGCGCATAGCGCTTGCCAATCGCAGGCGTACTGCGTAAATGACTTTCCATGACTCTGTCTTCGCCTTCGGCTCGCCAATCGTCAGGACAAGTCATCTAGGTGTCATCTTGCTCAGAATGGTCTTCCTGATTCTCATTGTGTAGTATATCGACATTACCACACCGGCTACTTCTGCTGTCGGGAATGCCCACCATACCATGTTGACTCCTCCGATCTTAGCATAGATGTAAGCGCACGGTATTATTATCAGAAGCTGCCTGACAAGCGAGATGTTCATGCTGTATACGCTCTTGCCGAGCGCCTGGAAAGCCGCGCCTCTCATGATCGCATATCCCGCGAACGGGAAGTTGAGCGACATGATGTGGAGGGCAACGACGCCCATGGACACCATTTCAGGCGGAGCGCTGAAGAGTGACATCAGCTGCTCAGGGAACAGCCAGAATATCAGCGTTCCTATAGACATGAGCCCGATGCCGTATCTGACCCCGAGGCTCATTGTCTGCTCGAGCCTGTCCTTTCTGTCCGCTCCGTAGTTGTAGGCGATGATTGGTACAGATCCGCTGTTCAGGCCGAATATAGGCATGAACACGAAGCTCTGCAGCTTGAAGTAAACTCCGAAAGTGGTAACGGCAAGGTCTGAGAATCCGGCAAGTATCCTGTTGATGCTGAAGTTCATTACCGCGCCTACAGCCTGCAGCACTATGGACGGGATACCTATTTTGTAGATATCCTTCATCGTCTGCCAGTGAGGTCTTATCTTTCTGGCGGAAAGAGCCACTTCCTTGTTGAACTTCCTGTTGAAGATGAATCCCAGCACGCATCCGAGAAGCTGCCCGAATACCGTGGCGAGAGCCGCACCTTTTGCGCCCATCCTCGGCATTCCGAGGAGGCCGAAGATCAGGATCGGATCGACCACTGTGTTGAACAGCGTTCCGGCAAGCTGCATGTAGAAAATGTACTTGGTTTTGCCCGTGCCCTGAAGCAGTCTTTCAAACATCGACTGAACCATCGGAGCAAAGGACAGCCACTGCGTTATCCTGAGATATATGGTGCCGTCTGCGATGATCTGCTCATTGGTGGTGTCCGTCGTCATCAGAGCCATTATCTGGCTTGCAAAGCATCCTACAATGAAGAATATGCTGTAGTTGATGACTACGAGGATGAATCCGTTGTGCGCTACCTTGTCCGCTCTTTCATAGTCTCTCGCTCCGAGATATCTCGATAGAAGAGCGCTCATGCCGACAGCTGTTCCTACTCCGAACGCCGCGTTGAGGTTCTGGAACGGGAAGCAGTACGATACCGCTGTCAGTGCATCCGTGCTGTACATCCCGAGGAATATCGAGTCGACGATGTTGTACATCGCCATTACGAACATGGACACCATCAGCGGCGTCGACATTTTGAGCAGAAGCGGGTGCACCGGTTCAGTGCCGAGCCTGTCAGAGTCTCTTCGCGTTTTGCCTGTTTCTGTTTTTCTGAGTTCTTTTTCTGTATCCAATCAATTACTCCACAGCGGCAGCAACACTGGGTCGCTGCCGCCTTTTCAGTTCTAGCTTCTTAATTCTTCTCCGTTGCTCTTTGCAGCGGCTCTCTGGATAGCCTTGACTATCTCTACAATAGGTATGATCAGGAATGCGAGTCCCAATGCAACAGCGTATTCTCTCCAGCTGATGGTCGCAAACTCAAACAGAGCAGCAACAGCCGGTATCTCGATGACTACTGTAGTCAGCAGCAGTGCAAGTGCAGCCGATCCCCAGAGCCACATGTTCTGTTTATCGAGCTTGAATATGGACTGTCTTCTCGACCTCATGTTGAAGGAGTGGAAGATCTCGCACATGGACATTGTCAGGAATGCCATTGTGATTCCGTCATTGCTTGCAACGATGTGCCACTGGCCTGTCTCCATGTACTCTCCGATAAAGTATGCGGTGAGTACGAGCATTGTTGTGACAGCTCCCTGATAGACTATATCCTTATCCATTCCGCCTGCGAAAACGCCTTCTCTTGCGCTTCTAGGCTTCTGCTTCATCGAGTCGCCCTCAGCTGATTCGAGTCCGAGCGCCAGTGCTGGCAGCGAGTCTGTGATCAGGTTGATCCACAGCAGGTGAGCCGGCTTGAGGATCGTGAAGTTAAGCATCGTAGCAATAAGTATGGACAGGACCTCGCTGACATTGGTAGCCAGGAGGAACTGAATAGCCTTTCTGATGTTGGCGTAAATTCTGCGGCCTTCCTCTACAGCAGATACGATAGTTGCGAAGTTATCGTCTGCGAGGATCATGTCTGCGACATTCTTGGTAACGTCGGTACCTGTAATACCCATTCCGATACCGATGTCAGCAGACTTGATAGCAGGAGCATCGTTGACGCCGTCTCCTGTCATGGCTGTTACCATGTTGTGTGCACGCCAAGCCTTGACGATTCTTACCTTGTGCTCAGGCTGTACTCTTGCATATACAGAATATGTAGATACCTTGTTGAGGAGTTCCTCATCAGACATATCGTCGAGCGCTGCTCCGAGGATAGCGTCGTCTGCGCTCTCGATGATGCCGAGATCCTTACCTATAGCTACAGCTGTGTCGAGCTGGTCTCCTGTGATCATGATAGGTCTGATTCCTGCTGTGCGGCATTCTGCAACAGCTTCCTTGACCTCAGGTCTTATAGGGTCGATCATTCCGACAAGACCGACGAAGATGAGTTCCTGCTCAAGGGCTTCTGCTGAGAAGTCCTCAGGTCTCTGATGATGTACTCTTACTGCGAGGGACAGGACTCTGAGAGCTTTGCTCGCCATTCTTGCGTTGGCAGCCTTGATGCTCTCAGCGAGTTCAGGTGTCATATGGGATATGCCGTCCTGGGTAAGGATAAATGCTGAATGTCTGAGAACGACATCCGGCGCACCCTTGGTGAACTGCACGTACTCTGACTTGGCTACCAGCTTGTCGAGCTCTGTTGTCATGTCCGCAGGTGAATCCATCTCGGTATTCCTGTGAACGGTCGACATCATCTTACGTCCCGAGTCAAAAGGAGCCTCTCCTATACGCGGGAACATCTTTTCAAGGCCCGGCTTAGGCATGTTCTGGAGCGAAGCATAAGCTACGAGAGCAGCCTCTGTAGGTTCTCCTACTACTTCTTCGCCTTCTTCTGTCACTTTGAGCTCAGCATCGCAGCAAAGCGCCATTCCTGCAGCCAGCATATCCTGATCCTGTGCGTAGTAATCTACGACAGTCATTCTGTTCTGTGTCAGTGTACCTGTCTTGTCCGAGCAGATTATCTGAGCGCAGCCGAGAGTCTCTACAGCAGTGAGCCTTCTTATTACTGCGTTCCTGTTGGACATCTTGGTGACACCCATGGAAAGCACGATGGTGACTACCGCAACAAGTCCTTCCGGGATAGCGGCAACAGCCAGCGAGATAGCCAGCATGAAGGTGTCTATCATGACATCCATGCTGATGCGTCCGGCCTTGATGACACCGAGTGCAAAGATGAATATGCATATGAAGATAACGACTCTGGTGAGGATCCTTGACAGCTGCGCAAGCTTGATCTGAAGCGGAGTCATCTCTTCCTCAGCCTGTGCAAGAGCGCCTGCTATCTTGCCCATCTCAGTGGACATTCCTGTGCCTGTAACTACAGCCTTTCCTCTGCCGTATACAACGGTGCTGCCCATGTAGACCATGTTTCTTCTGTCTCCGAGAGCAACATCCTTAGCCCCGTCTTCGAGGCTGAGTGCTTCGTCCTGCTTGGTAACAGGCACCGACTCTCCCGTAAGGGCGGCCTCCTCGATCTTCATCGAAGCGGCTTCTATGATCCTGCCGTCTGCAGGAACGCTGTCGCCGGCCTCAAGAATGATCACGTCGCCAACTACGAGCTGATCGCTCGGGACGGTCATGATCTGTCCGTCACGCAGCACCTTGGACTTGGCGGCTGTCATCTGCTTCAGAGCCTCGATGGCTTCTTCGGCTTTGCTCTCCTGGACTACTCCGAGAACGGAGTTCAGTACAACGACGAAGAGGATGATGAACACATCCGCAGGGCTCTCACCCTCATAGAGAGATGTGACAAGCGAAAGAGCTGCAGCGACCAGAAGGATGATGATCATCGGATCCTTCATCTGGTCGAAGAATCTCAGCAGAGCACTTCTCTTCTTCGCTTCGATGAGCTTGTTAGGCCCGTCTTTCTCAAGTCTTGCCGCAGCTTCAGATGCAGCAAGGCCTGTCTCAGAGGAAGTTACTTCGCCTAATACGGACGAAATATCCTCAAGATACGGCCTGTAATTTTCTTTCATTATTATATACCTCCACTTTGAACATAGGGTTCAAGTGGGATCAGGTCCGGATACACACATGGGCCCCTTCTTCTTTGAGGTACATAAGAGATCTTCCCATAAGTGCTTCGCACACATGGGCCCCTTCTTCTATGAGGCACATAAGAGATCTTCCCACAAGTGCTTCGCACATGTGGGCCCCTTCTTATGTGTATCCCAGCCTGGTCCCGCTTCAAAAAGCAATCACAGTATTGTATCATCATCGGTCTGTATTTTCCATACTGTATGATGAGAAAACGCTATTTCAAAAGCCTTGAGTTTTCAACGTTTTTTCATGTTAAAAATGTATCTTGTTGTATTTTTTCACAACCTGCAAAAAAATGCTATTTATTAAATCATTGAAAAATCAGCGATTTGTGAAGGATTGGTGAAATAAGATAAACTTTTGACGAATTTTTTATTTGACAAGCATCATTTTAGATTTTATCCTTAAATTGTATAAATTCAGATTGGCGTATTTTCGTGTCTTCAATCTGAACGAGTACGCTGATCTCTTATACACATGGGTGAATTTGTAAGGAGGTATTATTATGAGCATTGCTGAAATTATCAGCACCCTAGACGGTTGGGTGTGGGGTACCGTCATGATGGTTCTCATCATCGTGGTCGGTATTCTTCTGTCCGTTCGTACAGGCTTCCATCCTCAGAGAAGACTCGGGTTATCTCTCAGATATGCCGTAACAAACGAAGAAGGCGCTGAGGGTGACGTATCCAGCTTCGGTGCTCTGACAACAGCTCTGGCTGCTACAGTAGGTACAGGTAACATCGTAGGTGTATCTACAGCTATTATGGCAGGCGGACCTGGAGCTCTGTTCTGGATGGAGTTCGCTGCATTCTTCGGAATTGCCACAAAGTACGCTGAAGGCGTTCTCGCTGTCAAGTACAGACATGTTAAGGATGACGGCTCTATCCTCGGCGGACCTTTCTACTACATTGAGAAAGGTATGGGAGCAGGCTGGAAATGGCTCGCTAAGATGTTCGCACTGTTCGGCGCTCTCGCAGGTGCCCTCGGTATCGGAACATCCACACAGGTAAACGGTATCGTTAATGCTATTAACAAGGTAGCTGTTACCGTTGGTGCTGACAAGGTTGCTTTCACTGCATTCGGTGAAGATGCATCCTGGGTAAAGGTTATTGCAGCTATCCTGATCACAGCAGGAACAATCGCCGTAATCGTCGGCGGTATCGAGAGAATCGCTCAGGTAACCGAGAGGATCGTACCTGCTATGATGGTTCTCTACGTAGTAACAGCTCTCTGCGTATTCTTCTACAACATCGGCAACCTGCCGCACGCTATCGTTGAGGTAGTTGCAGGTGCATTCGGAATGAGAGCTGCTGCAGGCGGAGCAATGGGAGCATTCCTCCTGGCACTGCAGAAGGGTGTTGCGAGAGGTATCTTCTCGAACGAGGCTGGTCTTGGTTCCGCACCTATCGCTGCTGCTGCTGCACAGACAAGAGAGTGCGTACGTCAGGGAATGGTTTCCTCGACAGGTACATTCCTCGACACCATCGTAATCTGCACAATGACAGGTCTCTGCGTTGTTATGACAGGCGCTCACGAGCAGGGTCTCGAGGGTGTAGAAGTAACAATGTGGGCATTCGGAAATGGTCTGCCATGGCCTGAACTCTGCGGATTCGTAGTTCTGGCTCTCTGCCTTGCACTCTTCGCATTCTCAACAATTCTTGGTTGGGACTACTACGCTGAGAGATGCTTCGACTACCTGACAAACGGCAACAAGGGCGCTATCAGAGCATACAGATGGCTGTATGTTGCTGCTGTAGCAATCGGACCTTTCCTGCCACTCGCAGTTGTATGGGACTTCGCAGACCTGATGAACGGTCTGATGGCATTCCCGAACCTGGTAGCTCTGTTCGCACTCTCCGGTGTTGTTGCTAAGGAGACCAAGGAATTCTGGGCAAGAAAGACATCCGGCGAATACGATGACGGACTTGCTGCTGCAAAGGCTGCTAAGCAGGCTGCAAAGGGTAAGTAATCAACACGCTGAAAAACAGCAAACGCTGAAAAGCATTAAAAGATCCCGCATCGCAAGGTGCGGGATCTTCTTTTGCCTGAAAGGCTGTATTCATATTTTCAGCAGATCTCAGAGCTGTATATCTTCAAACGCGTAGCATATCTTATCAGTGCTGTGGCTGTCTGAACTGAGGACGAATACTCCGCCCTTGTTCCGGATATACTTTATCTGGTCTGCGGCAGGATAAGGAGCTGTCCTGTACCCCTTGGCCATTGCTCCCGTATTGATCTCGAAGACCGGCTTGTCCCCTGCTTCAATGAGTCCGAGTGTTTCGAGGCGGTTCGGCTTGCCGCCCTTTCTGAGCTCCGCAGTATCTTCGAATATCCTGTCGACCGCATCCATCCATGCCGTCATGTAGCGCGGATCGGCTGTTCCGACTATCTGAACCGGCAGGGTCTCGTTGAACTTTGTTACGAGGTCAAAGTGTCCTATTATATCGCACTCTGTCTTCTTAACGATGTTCCCCACCTGCTCATAGTACGCCGCTGCCAGAGCAGTCATGTCTCCGCCATAATATTTATTAGCCTCGTCCATCAGTATCTCCGCCGTGTAGTCTATGTCGAGATACGCACCATCCTTCAGGACGTAATGCGACGATCCGATCAGGTAATCATACGGCGCTGTATCTATCTCAGCCCAGTAGTCAAGCTCGGTCCCGAGAAGGACGCGGATCCTGTCAGCGTACTTTTCCTTAAGAGCATTGACCTCTTCAATATATGCGGCCGTCTGCTCCTCGCTCATGCAGTAGCTGGTATCGAACCATGTAAAAGAATGGCCTGACAGACCGACTGTCTTCAGGCCCTTTTCTATAGCGGCGAGAATCATCTCCTCTGCTGAGTTCTTCCCGTCGCAGTATGTCGTGTGCATATGCAGATCAAAATCCTGCATCATATAGCATTCTCCTGTAACAGACTGGTACGCAGCCGGTCAGCCTATACCATCTTCTCCTGTTTTACCTTCTTGTCTATAACATGTCTTGACGCGAGCTCTCTGTGGATGTCTTCAAGCGAAATGCCAGCCTCGATCATCATGACCATTGTGTGGTATGCGAGGTCGGCGATCTCATATATCGTCTCGGCATTGTCGCCTGACTGCTCTGCAGACTTGGCTGCGATGATGACCTCAGTACATTCTTCTCCGATCTTCTTCAGGATCTTGTCGAGGCCCTTGTCAAAGAGGTATGTGGTGTAAGAGCCTTCCTTAGGATCGGTCTTGCGTCCCCTGATAAGTTCCATGAGTCCCTCGTATGAGAACTCGTTCAGCTCATCAGACTCCCATACAGGATATTCAAAGCACGAATCAGTGCCGAGGTGACATGCCGGGCCGTCCGGCTCTACCACTACCACGAGCGCATCCTTGTCGCAGTCAGCTGTGATGCTGACTATGTGCTGGTAGTTGCCGCTGGTCTCGCCCTTGAGCCAGAGCTCCTGTCTCGAGCGGCTCCAGAAGCAGGTCAGCCCCTTCTCCATCGAAATTCTGAGGCTCTCCTCATTCATATATGCGAGAGTCAGCACCCTCTTGGTCACCGAGTCAACCACGACCGCAGGGATAAGACCCTTCTCATCAAATTTCAGTTCGCTAATGTCTATCATTATTATCCCCCATTCTGTGCCGGAAAAGCATATGCCTCGTAAAAGACGAGCATTCGAGGAGCTTTTCCCGACATTGTTATTGACTTATGCGTCGTACGCTCCTCTCATGAGTCTTTTCCGATGCATATGCTTCCCCGGCAACAGTAGTGTTATCTATAATATACGCCTTACCGGAATGCCTTCGGCTGCCATGGCGTTCTTTAAATCTGCTATTGACACCTCATCGAAGTGGAATATGGATGCGGCGAGTCCTGCGTCGATGCTCGGCACCTTGCGGAAGAGCTCGATGAAGTGATCTATGCCGCCCGCACCGCCTGATGCGATGACCGGTACAGAGACCGCTTTGCACACAAGATCGAGAAGTTCGATGTCAAACCCCTGCTTGACTCCGTCTGTATCGATCGAATTGACCACGACTTCTCCGGCTCCCATGCCGACGCAGCGCCTGATCCATTCGATGGCTTCCATTCCGGTGTCGTCTCTGCCGCCTCTTGAAAAGACTCTGAATTCGCCTCCGACTCTCTTTATATCGCACGAGAGCACGACGCACTGATCTCCGTACAGCTTGGCTGCTTCGGTGATTATTCCCGGGTTCCTGATGGCTCCCGAGTTGACGCTGACCTTGTCAGCCCCGCACTTAAGCACTCTGTCGAAGTCGGCAATGCTGCTGATGCCGCCGCCTACCGTCAGCGGGATGAAGACCTTGGATGCAGTCTCCGTCAGAATCTCGGTGAAGAGCTTCCTCCCCTCTGCGGATGCGGTTATGTCGTAGAATACCAGCTCATCAGCGCCGGCATTCGTGTACTTCTCAGCCATGTCGACCGGTGAAGCAACGTCTCCTATATTCTCGAAATTGACGCCCTTGACGACTCTTCCGTCCCTGACGTCCAGGCATGGTATGATTCTCTTTGTTATCATTTCTGTTCTCCGGCAGCGCGCACCGCCTCAGCGAGGTCGATCGCGCCTGTGTAATATGCTTTGCCTACAATGGCCCCGTGGACGCCGAATCCCGCCAGCGCCCTTATATCCTCAATCGTCGAAACACCTCCGGATGCCACAACATCCACATTGAGGGATTCAGACAGTTCTCTGTACAGAAGTCTGTTGGCGCCTTTCATCGCTCCGTCTCTTGATATGTCGGTGCAGATGATCGTTCTGACGCCCTTGCTCTGCATCATGCGGGCAAAATCTTCGAGCGTGTATGCGGAAAGTTCCGTCCAGCCCTTGACGGCTACGTATCCGTCTCTTACATCGATGCCCACTGCTATGCGGCGCCCGTATCTGCCAATGAGTCTTTCAAGGAATCTCTGGTCATCCACCGCGGCTGTGCCGAGTATGACTCTGTCGATGCCGGCTTCAAGATACTTTTCAGCTGCATCCTCGTCGCGGATGCCTCCGCCGATCTCGACGAATGCCGGTCCGTTTCCGCATCTTGCCGCAGCTTCATCTGCTGCCTTCTTGATGGCAAGCACGGTGTCAAAATTGTGGAGTATGCCGTCGCGCGCGCCCTCAAGATCGACCACATGGATGTGAGTCGCTCCTGCGCGGATGAAATCTTCGGCTATTTCAGGCGGATTCTCGCTGTATACGGTCATCTGGTCATAGTCGCCTTTGTAAAGTCTTACAGCTTTGCCGTCATACAGGTCTATTGCAGGATATATAAGCATTGTTATTCCTCTTTATAATTCAACGAAAGCTTTCAGTATCTTCATTCCGACCTTGCCGCTCTTCTCCGGGTGGAACTGGCATCCGTACACATTTCCGTTTGCAGCAGCTGCTGTCAGCTCAGCTCCGTACTCCGTGGTCGCGAGGACGGATTCATCGCAGTCTGCAGCGTAATACGAATGCACGAAGTACACGTAGTCACCCTCATTTATGTATTTGAACAGCGGTGTATCCTTCTTCATGCTGAGCGTGTTCCAGCCTATGTGCGGGATCTTGTATCCCTCCGGAATGACATCCGCGATCGGTCTCACATTGCCGCGGATCAGCCCGAGCCCCTCGTGCACGCCGTACTCATATCCTTTGTCGAACATGAGCTGCATGCCGAGGCATATGCCGAGCACCGGCTTGCCCGCTGCGGCCTCTCTCTTCACAACATCAGCCATGCCTGATTCTCTCAGCTTGCGCGCAGCATCCTCGAATGCCCCTACGCCCGGCAGGATTATCCTGTCAGCCTCTGCTATGACCTTCTCATCAGCTGTAACAACCGCCTCTGCTCCGATCTCTGCCAGAGAGCTCTTCAGAGAGAAGAGGTTGCCCACGCCGTAATCAATAATTGCGATCATCTTCTGATTTCCTCCGTGAAGGGCCGCTGCCCTTCCTGTATCTATAGAAGCCCCTTGGTCGAAGGGATCTCGTTAGCGTACTCTTTTTCGATAGCTGCCGCCTGCCTGAGGCTGCGCGCAGCAGACTTGAACGTGCCCTCGATGATGTGGTGCGAGTTCTTTCCGGCGAGCTGTCTTATGTGCATCGTTATGCCGGCATTTCTGACAAAGCCCAGCCAGAACTCTTCAGTCAGTTCCGTGTCGAAGGTACCGACCTTCTCTGTCGGTATCTCGAGGCCGTATCCGAGGTAATCTCTTCCCGAGATGTCGACAGCCGTCATGATGAGAGCCTCATCCATCGGAAGTATGCAGTCGCCGTAGCGGCAGATGCCTCTCTTGTCGCCCAGCGCTTCAGCAAAAGCCTGCCCGAGGGCTATTCCCGTGTCCTCAACTGTGTGGTGATCATCCACATAGTTGTCGCCCTTTGCTGTCACGGACAGGTCAAATCTCGCATGTCTTGCGAGCAAAGTCAGCATGTGGTCGAGGAATCCCACCCCGGTGTCTATATCGCTTGCTCCCGTTCCGTCAAGATCGAGTGTAAGCCTGATGTCAGTCTCAGCCGTCATGCGTTCTATCTGCGCACTTCTCATGATAGCACCTCCAGTCAGTTATATGTTCACATTCTCCTCAGCGAGCACCTCGCGGACCTCCTTAAGGAGTATGTCCATCTGTGCCCTTGATCCGATCGTTATCCTGTTATGATCAGCCAGAGCCGGCTTGTCCCAGTGTCTTATTATAACTCCGCGCTCCCTCAGTTTGCGGAACAGTACCGATCCGTGCACCTGAGGATGCCTTACGAATATGAAGTTTGCAGTCGAATCCGTCATGACGAATCCCATGCGGGCAAGCTCTGCAACGGTGTATTCCCTGTTCTCCATGACAGCGCGGCAGTGCTCCCTGTTCACCTCATCGTGCTCAAGCGATGCTATTCCGGCAACCATCGCCAGCCTGTCTATATTATACGGGTTGGTGGAGAATCTCAGCGCATTGAGATCGGCGATAAGCTCTTTATTTCCGATGCCGTATCCGAGTCTCATTCCCGCCATCGACCTCGACTTGGAGAAAGTCTGCACGACGAGCAGGTTGTCGTATTTCTCAACCAGCGGCACAGCTGACTCTGTTCCGAAGTCCACATACGCCTCGTCGATCACGACCACATTATTCCTGTTGTGCTGCAGGATGCCCTCTATCTGAGCCAGGCTCAGCGGGATCCCCGTCGGAGCGTTAGGGTTGGCAATGAACACCGTTCCCTCTGCATCATAGTAGTCCTCAGGATCGATGCTGAAGTCTTCCTTCAGCGGGATCTCCCTGTACTTTACGCCGGTTATGTCGGCGAAGACAGGATAGAATCCATAGGTTATCTCCGGGAAAACAGCAGGTGTGCTGCTGTCGCAGTATGCCATGAATGCAAAATATATGGTCTCGTCCGAGCCGTTATTGCATATGATCTCGTCAGGATCCACCCCCTGGACCTTCGCGATAGCTCTTCTGAGCTCAGTGCAGTCAGGATCCGGATACAGCTGCAGCTTTTCCGCTTCTTCCTTCACCGCCTGAACCACTTCCGGCATCGGAGGGAAAGGCGACTCATTGGTGTTGAGCTTGGTCAGCACCTGCGTCTTAGGCTGCTCGCCCGGAGTGTAAGGTTCAAGCGTACTGTATTTGTCACTTAAGTATTTACTCATTTTTTATCTCTGTCCTTTGTATTCATAGTTCAGCATTTACAGTTTACACTGCGAATATTCCGCAGAGAGCCCCAGCAGTTACGCCGGCTCTCGAGGACGTGAGCAGAGGAAACTGAAAATGCTGAACTCATATCTGTATAAAGTTTCAGTCCCTTTCAGAGCGGATCAGCACGCTGCGTGCGTGACCTGTGAGACCTTCCTTGCGTGCGAACCCTGCTATGTCCTCTGCGACCTCTGCAAGTGCTTCGCCTGTGTAGTAGGTGTACTGCATCTTCTTGACGAAGTCGTCTACGGAGAGAGGGTTTGAGAATCTCGCTGTTCCGCTTGTAGGAAGTGTGTGGTTAGGTCCTGCGAAATAGTCTCCGAGCGCCTCCGGGCAGTTTCTTCCGAGGAAGATGGACCCTGCGTGCTTTACCTTGCCGAGCCATTCGAACGGATCGTCCACGCACAGCTCGAGGTGTTCAGGCGCGATCTCGTTGGAGATCTCCACTGCCTGCTCAAGGTCTTCGGCTACTATTATCTTACCATTGTTATCTATCGAAACTCTTGCTATCTCCTGGCGGTCGAGAACTGCGAGCTGTTCTTCTATGGCCTGCTGCACTGCCGATGCGATTTCTTCGGAATCGGTTACCAGTACTGCGCTCGCGTTCTTATCGTGCTCTGCCTGTGACAGCATATCTGCAGCCACCACGGCAGGATCGCTCTTTCCGTCGGATACGACGAGTATCTCGCTCGGGCCGGCTATCATGTCGATCGACACTCTTCCGAACACCTGGCGCTTTGCCTCTGCTACGAAGGCATTGCCCGGGCCTACGATCTTGTCTACCTTAGGGATCGACTCTGTGCCGTATGCAAGGGCTGCTATCGCCTGCGCTCCTCCGGTCTTGAAGATGCGCACATTGCCTGAGCCCTTCACCGCATTCATGGCCGCCTCAGCCGCTGCGACGATCGCAGGATTGATGCTGCCGTCTGCATTAGGAGGAGTGACCATTATTATCTCACTGCATCCTGCTATGAGTGCAGGTATCGAGTCCATCAGCACTGTCGACGGATAAGCTGCTGTGCCGCCCGGCACATACAGCCCGGCTCTTTCAAGAGGCACTACCTTCTGCCCCATGATTATTCCCGGTGTGTCGTTAATGATAAAGCTGTTTCTGACCTGCTTTTCGTGGAATTTCACGATGTTGGCAGCGGACTTTGCGAGTATGCCGGTAAAGCCCGGGTCCGTCTCTTCGATGGATGCGAGCGCCGCAGCTCTTTCTTCGTCCGAAAGCTCAAGCGCGAATCCTTCAGGATCGATCCCGTCGAACTTTGCAGCATAGCGCACCAGCGCTTCATCGCCGTCAGCAATTACATCATTTATTATGTCCGTGACTATATCCGATACGGACGCCGTCGGCTCGCTCCTCGAGAAAACCTCTGCAGGAGTCAGCTCGGCGTATTTAAGAATTCTGATCATTTAAGTTCCCCCAGCAACCTGTTGATTGCGTCGCTCTTGAAATTGTATCCCGACTTGTTTGCAATCAGTCTTGCGCTTATATCCATTATCTCCTCGTATACCACGAGGTTGTTCTCTCTTAATGTCGTGCCTGTCTCGACCAGGTCGACTATAACATCGGAAAGGCCGAGTATAGGCGCTATCTCGATGGATCCGTTAAGTTTGATTATATCAATATCTCTGCCTACTGAGGAGTAGTATTCCTGCGCAATGTTCACGAATTTGGTCGCGACTCTCAGAGGATACTCTGAGTCATCCGTGAAGCCCTTAGGCGCGGCCACTACCATGCGGCACTTTCCTATGCCGAGGTCTCTCAGCTCATATACGTTCGGCTCATACTCGAGCAGGATATCCTTGCCTGCAACACCGATGTCCGCAGCTCCGCGCTCAACGTAGATAGGAACATCCGACGGCTTTACCCAGAAATATCTGACTCCGGCCTCCTTGCTCTCAAACACGAGCTTGCGGCCCTCGAAGATGTCCGGGCATCCGTAGCCCGCCTCTTCGAACATTTTATATACTTTCTCTCCGAGCCTCCCCTTGGGAAGCGCTACATTTAACATCCTGTTCATTACTCTTCGTCCTCTGCCGCCCTGTAGTTGCTGAAGAAGGATTCGATGGCTTCGTCTCCAGCGGTCCTTCCCAGCATGCCGAGATTGTCAAGATACACCGCGAATCCGATCGCGCGGGATTTCTTCTTCATCCTCTGCATCAGCTTGTCATATCTGCCGCCTACAAGCACGCATTCAGGCAGCCCGTCTATATATCCTTCAAAGGCCATGCCGTTGTAGTAGCTGGTATCTCCGATGATGGAGAAGTCCATTACGATCTGCATGTCCTTATCTTCCTCATTCTCATACAGATATCTGAGAACGTCTTTAAGTTCTTCTACTTCCGCCTCCGCAACGGTGCCCCTGCATATCTCCTCAAGAGCCGGCATCACATCCGACGGAGCTCCGTACAGTCCAAGAAGGTCTGAAAGCGTTTTGCACTTCTCTGCGGATATCTCATTGTCCGCGCACAGCTTCGCGATGCCGTGCAGGTTCTTTTCGCCCGCCAGCCTCAGAAGCTCGCTTCTCACATACTTGCTGTCTGTCATGTCGTCGATCAGGAATGTGAGCATGTCTATATCCGATATCCTCAGAAGATACGCATTGTCGCCCGCAACCAGAGCCAGGCTCTTCTCAGCCAGCCTCATGACCTCGGCTGCTGCTTCATTGCCGGCATCTCCTATGCACTCGAGTCCCATCTGCATGATCTCGCGGAATGAGTTCGTCCTCTCCGAGACCCTGTATACGTTCTCGTCATAGAACAGCCTCTGAACATCGCACGGCCTGTCATCGAGGTTCTTTACGATCGACAGCGTGACGTCAGGCTTGAGCGCCTTGAGCTTGCCGTTGGTATCTGTAAAAGTGATGACCCTGTCCGAGAGAAGGAAGTCCTTGTTCCTGCTGTACAGATCATAGTCTTCGAATTTTCTCATCCTGTAGGACCTGTAGCCGGCTCTGCTGTAGAGAGTCCTCAGCGCGAATATTCTTCTCTCCGTCCTTGTCAGCACATTCTCATCGTATTGCATGTATTTCACCCTTTTTCCGTTATTTTTCAGGCTTTTCAGAGATGCCTGAGCATCAAAAAAGCAAAGCCTGCTTAAGTACTCCGTCACTTTACCACGCTAAATCGCTAAAGTCAACAAATCTATTGTATTTATGAAGGACCATAAGCGTAATCCCGCATTTCCTACTTCCTTTTGCGCGACTGCGCCAGCACCTGCTTGAGCGCCGACTCCTTATCTATGCCCGCAAGTCTCAGCTTGTGAGCGTACTCAAGGAGCTCACCCATCTTCTCTCCCGGCTCGATGCCTGCATCGATAAGGTCCTTTCCGGTCACATAAGGCTCCGCCATCGTCCTGTGGTATATCTCAAGCCTCTCCCTCAGGAATGCGTTGTCGCCCGTGAACTCTTCGCTTCCCGCGAACACCGGGTGGTCGGCACGGGCAAAATATATGAGATCTTCCGGCGATGCTGCTGCGTCGAACATCCTGTTGGTCGACTTGACCGACGGCTTGTTGTAGGCGGCAATGTTCGGCCTCATGTGAAGCGGCACCATGTTGAGTACATACTTTATTACGTCGTGCTCATTGGTAAGTCTCTTAAGGAACCTCTCAACGATCGCCACGCCGCGGGTCTCATGCTCGTACGCATGGATGCGTCCCTTGACGACTGCAGTCGTTACGGCTTTGCCCATATCATGTGTCAGTGCGAGCAGCATGAAGGCAAACGGGTCTGAAACCTTATCTCTGTAAGCAGCCGCCCTGTCGACCACCTCCATCGTGTGGACCCACACATCCCCTTCCGGATGATACACAGGGTCCTGCTCGACTCCGATGAGGTCTTTAAGTTCAGGGAACCACACGTCCAGCTGCTGCATCTCCCTTAACGATTCGAAGAAAACCGACGGCCTGTCCGCCTTGAGGAGAGCTTTCTTCATCTCCTCTGTCACCCTCTCCCTCGAAAGGGACGACAGGTCTATGCTGCGGCAGAGCTCTACAGTCTCAGGCGCAATGCTGAAACCGAATCTCGCCGCAAACTGAGCAGCGCGCAGGACTCTCAGCGGATCCTCGACGAAAGTCTCTGCATCTATATGCCTTATGACGCCACTGTCAAGGTCGCGCCTGCCGCCGAAGTGGTCTGTAATCTCTCCCGACAGCACGTCCTCCATAAGAGCGTTTATCGTGAAGTCCCTGCGGCGCGCGGCTTCATATGTCCCGATGAAAGGGTCCACTTCTATCTCAAAGTCGCGGTGGCCTCTCGGGCCTCCCTCGCCGTTTCCCGAGGCGCGTTCTCTTCTCGGCATGGCGATGTCGATGTCCTCGCCGCGAAGAGAATAAATGCCGAAACTCTGCCCGAAGGAAAGCGGCTTCCCGCACTCTTCAAGTATCGCCATCAGCGTCTCGGGCGTCACTCCGTGGACCTCTATGTCCACATCTTTATTATGTATGCCGAGCAGCCGGTCGCGCACAAAGCCGCCGACGTAGTATGTACTGCCGCCGGCTTCTTTTACCCTCTTCGCGATCCTTCTCTCGATTTTCTCCTGCATTGTATGTTTTCTCTCCGGCCTTCCGGCTGTTTTCAGATATATTTCTCTATTATTACCCAGATACGGCCTTTTTTGGACTCTCCGCCTATCTCCTTAAGCACTGCCTTGCCTTTGCCGCGCAGCACCAGGATCGCGCCCTCTTCGACTCTCGCATCAGGCTTGAGGCACTCGATGTGGTCGACCGATACTATCCCTCCGCGGATCGCCTCTGACGCTTTGCTCCGTGACAGCTTGAAGGCTGACGCGACTATGCTGTCAAGCCGGGCCGACGGGACCGTGTCCTTTATGACCTGCGTCCTGATCTCAGGAAGGATGAGCTCGCTAAGCGGGTGCACTTCGCAGCTCACATGGGTGCGCCCCACCTGGACATATTCCTCCAGCAGGAAGTCAGCGATATCAGGGACTATGATAATGTCCGCGCCGTCATCCCTGACGAGGATATCTCCGGTGACGCTCCTGTCTATCCCGAGGCCGAGCATCGATCCGAGGTAATCCCTGTGAGACAGCTCGCGGGATATGGCAGGCTTCTTCACCCTCAGCACTTCGAGGAGTCCCTCCGATGCCTCTTCATCCGTCATCGGTATCTCTGAAGGCACGCAGACAAGCATCCTGCGCTCGGCTCCGTCGTAGCCACCCCACAGAAAGCACCTGACGTCAGCAGCGTGCATCATCACCTGCCTGGCCAGAGCCTGCTCATGCGAATCAAGCAGTCCCGTGGATGTAACATAATACCCGTCCCGGCACTGCCTGATCTTATCCTCTATTCTGGATATTACCAGCTCATCATGAGTCATCTATTTTCTTTCAAGGAATTTAGTCACGACATATGCAACTACAAGTCCTATCATTGCAGCTATGAGACTTTTTGCCATTTTGCCCTCCGTGTCCTGATTACGTATTCTTCCATCTATTATACTTTAGAAACAGGCGTATTGCTTGCAGACTATTGAATTTCCTGTGTTTATTTTCTATCATTATGTAAGCAGGGCACATCACACCGATGTGTCCGTCTTTACGGGGGCGCGGCACGTCACTTCAGACGATGCCGGGCTTATATTATTCAGTATTACAGGAGTTATCACTATGTCAAACAACGAACAGGAACAGGCAATTCTGACCGTAGTCGGAAAGAACGAAATAGGGATTCTCGCCAAAGTAGCGACAGCAGTAGCAGATGCCCACGCAAGCGTTGTGCAGGTATCGCAGATCGTCATGGGAGAATTCTTCACAATGAACATGCATATCGAGGTGACCTCGATGAACTGCACCATCCACCAGCTGGAAGAAAACATCAAGGCTGTCCTTCCGGGTGTCGAAGTCCACGTGATGCATGAGAACATCTTCACTTCGATGCACAGCATCTGATCGGGAGGGATAGGGCAATGTTTAATGACAGAGACGTCATGGAGACCATCTCCATGATCAGAGACAACAATCTGGACATCCGCACCAACACTATGGGAATATCTCTTCTCGACTGCGCGGATACAGATATAGACAAATCATGCACCAAGATATACGACAAGATCTGCCGCCTTGCCGGCAATCTCGTTGAAACAGCCGATTCCATCGGTGAGAAGTACGGCATTCCGATCGTGAACAAGCGCGTCAGCGTGACCCCGATTGCCATGCTTGCAGGTGTATCCGGCGGAGACCCTGTGAAGTATGCCCGCGCACTCGACAGAGCCGCGCACGAGATCGGTATAGATTTCATAGGCGGATACTCAGCCCTCGTGCAGAAGGGATTCAGCGCGGGAGACCTTGAGCTGATTGGCTCGATCCCTCAGGCGCTGGCAGAGACCGACCTTGTATGCTCGTCGGTCAACATAGGATCCACTAAGGCCGGCATCAATATGGATGCGGTAAAGCTGATGGGACAGAAGGTGCGCCTGGCATCAGAGCTCACAGCTGACCGCCAGTGCATCGGCTCTGCCAAGCTCGTAGTATTCTGCAATGCGGTAGAAGACAACCCGTTCATGGCCGGAGCTTTCCACGGCGTCGGAGAAGCCGACCACGTTCTCAGCGTAGGCGTAAGCGGCCCGGGAGTAGTAAGATCAGTACTTGCTTCAATGCCTGATGACGCTCCTCTCAACGAGGTCGCAGAGACAATCAAGAAGACAGCCTTCAAGATCACAAGAGTAGGACAGCTCGTCGGTTCCGAGGCCGCAGCAAGACTGAACACTCAGTTCGGCATAGTCGACCTCTCACTCGCACCTACACCTGCGATCGGCGACTCAGTCGCACACATCCTTGAAGAGATCGGACTCGAGCAGTGCGGAGCGCACGGCACCACCGCAGCACTCGCCATGCTGAACGACGCAGTCAAGAAAGGCGGCGTTATGGCATCATCAAGTGTAGGCGGCCTCTCAGGAGCCTTCATCCCTGTCAGCGAAGACGACGGAATGATTGCAGCCGCAAGAGCCGGCACGCTTTCCATAGAGAAGCTCGAAGCCATGACAGCGGTATGCTCAGTCGGACTCGACATGATCGTCATCCCTGGAGACACTTCAGCAGAGGTCATCTCCGCCATCATAGCAGACGAGGCAGCCATCGGAATGGTCAATTCCAAGACCACCGCAGTCAGAGTCATCCCTGCCATCGGCCTTAAAGAAGGCGAAGAGCTGAACTTCGGAGGCCTGCTCGGATACGGCCCTGTCATGAAGCTCCGCAGCCAGTCGCCGGCCAAGATGATAAACCGCGGCGGGCGCATCCCGGCACCGCTCCAGAGCCTGAAGAACTAATACCGGAGTTTTGCAGCTTATATCCTACAAGACAAGAAATGAACCGTCCTTCTCATCCTGGTTTTCAGCCAGGCATGAGGAGGCCGGTTCATTTTTCATTCTCATTATTCAGCTATTACCTGATAGCGGTAACAGAAGACCCTCAAAAGAGGACTTTCGTGGCTTTGTCTACATTTTATGATAATATTCAGCAAAAATGTAGACGGTCTTTTGCCCACTATCCCTATAAGACAATTGTCTGTACTGATTATTGCCAATAATCGCTCATAATCGCTATAAAAGGCTCTTACTTTTATGTGATTTATCAGAAAAACGGAATGCTGAGCTGGCCGGAAAGCGCGAAAACAGTTGCTGCGATTCATTTCGTCTACATTTTGATGCCAAAACAGAAAAATATGTAGACAGAAGGGGAAAACTCCTTTTCAGGCATTCAGCCTCAACGCAGTCTCAACGCTGACTCAATTCGGATTCCTTACTTCAATAGTTACAGCCATTCTAGAATGCAAAGTTCCCGTTCACGAATACCGGTACTTCTTCTCCTTCGTGGGTGATCCCTGTGATGCTCATGTCCGCCGAGCCTACCATGAAGTCCACATGTGTCATCGAGAAGTTGGCGCCTCTTTCCTTAAGCTCTTCTTCGCTCATGTTCTCTGCTCCGTAGATGTTAGGATAGGCTTCTCCGAATGCAAAGTGGCAGGATGCGTTCTCGTCGAAGAGTGTATTCATGAAGAGTATGCCCGAATTCGAGATCGGTGAATTGTGCGGGACGAGCGCGACCTCTCCGAAGTATGACGCGCCTTCATCGACCGAAATGGCATCCTTTAATACCTGCTCGCCCTTTTCCGCATGGACTTCTACTATCTTTCCGTCCCTGACCTCAAAACTGAATCCGTCTATGAGGGTTCCGTTGTGCGCAAGCGGCCTGGTGGCGACTATAGTCCCGTTGATGCTGTCTCTGATTGGCAGGGTGAAGACCTCTTCTGTCGGGATGTTGGCAGAGAACAGCCTTCCGTCGGCGCCCTTTTCCTCGCCTCCTGCCCAGAAGTGTCCCTCAGGCAGTCCGACTGTAACATCAGTACCGGCGGAGTTTTTGTAGCGCAGCTCCTTGAAATTGTATTCGTTCAGGATGCGGACGTGCCTCTGCAGCTCATCCGAGTGGGCCTTCCAGTTCTGCACTGCATCGCCTCCGCCCACTCTGCACGCTGCGAGAATCTCCTTCCACAGGCGCTCCTTCGCTTCTTCAGTATCCATATCCGGGAAGACGGCTTTGGCCCACGCATCGGTCGGCACAGAGCACACGCACCACGGGAACTCGCTTCGCATCTCCCTCTGGCGGAATTTTTCCATCGCTTTGCCGTAGGAGACCTGCGCGCGCGTAATGCGGTCCGGGTCGACTCCCTTCAGGTTCTCGGGATCCTCTGCATAGATGGCGAGCCACCCTGCGCCCTCCTCTGAGATAATGTCGCGGAAGTCCTTTTCCCACGGGTTGACCGAGTCGAACACGTCATCCTCAGCATGGAGGTACTTGAGCCGCGTCAGTTCATCGTCGTTCCAGTTCATCAGCACTTCCCTGCAGCCCGCTTCATACGCAGCCGCCGCACACAGTCTGGCAAAATCCGCGCACTCTACAGGGCAGCTTATCGCGAGGCGCTGTCCTTTCTTAAGGTTGAGGCCGCTTCTTATGAGCAGCTCAGCATAGTCTTTCTTAAGTTCATTCAGGGTTTTATCCATTTCTTTTTCCTCCGGATATCATTATACAGAAGCGGCCCGCCGATGACCATAACCGCATCTGCCGGATGTCTGATTCTGTAAGTTTTTGTTTGTTTTTCCTTTATATACCGCCCAATTTTTTGTATATTTAGTATATATAGCTAACTTGAAATTACAGCGGGGATTTTCATCATGAAAATGACTGACATACTTGAAAAGGACAAGAGCAATCTCATAACGGAATTGGCTAATGCTGCTTCTCCTGAGAAGGCAGTAAAGGTGCTCGAAAATGAGACTGATAAGCTGCTTCTCAGATACAACGAGCAGTGCACCAGCGAAAGAGCGCGCAATGCCGCCGCATACATAATGCAGGCCGTCCGTCTGTCGCTTCCTCTTATCGATACGAACGGGAACGCCAAGGTGTGGGAGCACGAGCAGCAGACAGGAAAGAAGGAAAAATCCGGTTCTGCGGTTTCTGTTCCTGCAGCCCTCCTGATAGTAGCAGGCATCATCCTCTGTATCTACGGAATGCTGCCTCTCATACTTGCAGGCATGGCTGACTCGGATGCAGTTACACTCAGAGAGCTTGCGGTAAGGCTTATTGCGGTATTCGGAGGCCTCGGAGCCGGCATTGTCGGAGGCATACTCATACACAAGCCTCAGGTGAGAAAGAAAATGGAGCAGCATGTCGAGATCCATGTTGATGCAGACAAGCTGTACAGATACTACAGGACTGTGATCCTTTCTGCTGATCAGAGTCTTGAAGAAGTCAGCGCAAGGGAACGCTGGGACAACAGAGAGCAGGCAGGCAACATTGACGGCCGTGCCGCAACGGGGCCTGAGCTCGATCTGTTCTCCGATCTTCTTGCCGCCTCGTACAGCGGCGACCCTGAATATGCCCTCGAGAAGATCGAGGCTATCAAATACTATCTGCACAAGCAGCAGATAGAGGTCGTCGACTACAGCGACAAGACCAGGCAGTACTTTGACCTGATGCCGGGCGTCAAGTCGGGCACCATACGTCCCGCTATGGTAGCTGACGGCAACCTTCTGAAGAAAGGCCTTGCTTCCACCGGCAGATAAGCAGCACTTACATGCCGGGCTGATTCTTAGGACAGGTGGTAATTATGGATAGATTTTTCGGATTCGACCTCGGTGACGCTGAGAGCGCCATCGCAAGACTAAATAAGGATGACCAGACCGCACCGGAGATGCTCACTGTAGTCGGCGAGCAAAGCTTTATTACGGCTTATGCCCAGCTCACATCCGGCGAGCTTCTGATCGGTGAGAAGGCCTGCTATGCGGACAATGTCGTCAAGCGCAAGCTCCGCTTCAAGAGCAGATTCCTGAGCGACCGCGGCGTTGCAGCTGACGTCAAGAGCTTTGCAGCAGGCGTGCTCGGAGAGCTGTACGGCAGCGGCGACCTCATCCGCAACGAGGACTGCTCCTTCTACATCGGATGCCCTGCAGGCTGGGACCGCAACACAAGAGAGCACTACCGCGAGATATTCGAGAGCGCGGGCTATCCGCCTGCCAAGATCATCTCCGAGTCGAGAGCGGCAATGGTCAGCGCATGCCAGTCGAGGCATCTGCAGATAGGTGTCGACATCCTCTCCAAGCCGGTCCTTGTAGTGGATATAGGCTCATCCACCACGGACTTTGCATACATCATGGGCGGCAAGGAAGTTGAAATGCAGACAGCCGGCGAGGTCGTTCTCGGCGGAGGTCTCATGGACGAGATACTGCTCGAAGAGTCTGTTGCTGCAGCCGGCCTCGGAAAGAAGAAGATCCAGTCGGTATTCGACCAGAGTGAAGCGTGGCGCACCTATGCCGAATTCGCGGCGCGCCGTCTCAAGGAGAAGTATTATTCCGACGAAGAATACTGGAGCACACACGATTGCAAAGAGACCGTAGTCCTTCACTACGACAGGCCTGTTAAGCTGACTCTCAGGATGGACCGCAAGACAGCCGACAAGCTCGTCAACAAGAAGATCGCAAAGCTCAACAACCGCTCCTTCAAGGACGTATTCATCGCGTCCCTCAAGGATGTCAGGAACAACATAACAGGCTCGCAGCCTGAGCTCATCTTCCTCACAGGAGGAGTCAGCAAGCTGACCGCAGTCAGAGACTGGTGCTCGAGCGTGTTCGGCGATGCAGTCATAATCTCTGCTGCCGATCCTGAATTCTCGGTTGCCAAGGGCCTCGCATACTGCGGACGCATAGATGAAGACCTCAAGGAATTCAAGGAGGACCTCGACAAGCTCATCCGCTCCACAACCATCGAGGATATAGTTGAGAAGCACACTCCTGAGCTGTACAGGAGCGCAGTGGACTGCCTCGTCGGTCCTATACTCGAGGATGTTGCAGCACCTATATTCGACAGATGGCGCAACGGTGAGATAAAGAAGCTCTCAGACACTGACGAGATACTTCAGGGAGAGATAGAGGCATACCTCAAGCAGGACAAGACAAGAGAGCTCCTCGCAGGTCCGGTCACGGCATGGCTCAAGCCGGTTATCGAAGAGCTCGAAGAGTACACGGTCCCTATCTGCATCAGACACAGGGTCCCGTATACAGCTCTCAGTCTCAAGTCCTACCTCTCGGCTTCGGATATAGATATAAAGGTGGACGCGAAGAACATCTTCGCAGTTGAAGAGATGACCTTCCTCATCGACTCTATAGTTACAGCTATCGTAGCTATACTGGTCGCAGCGATAGACATCGTACCGTTCATGGCAGGCCCTGAGGGCGTACTGATAGGCGTTATCGCTTCGGTAGTCATTCTATTCCTCGGCAAGGAGAAGATGCAGGAAAAGATGCTGTCTGCCGAGCTGCCAAGAGCGGTGAGGATGCTGATACCGAAGAACACCTTCAGGTCGAGAATCGATGCCATCAGCGATGAAGTCAAAGCTACGTTCTACGAGAGCCTCAACAAAGACAAGGATGATCAGATAACCGCAAGAATGGTCGAAGAGATCTCAGGCCAGATAGAGCAGACTCTGATCAAAATGGCAGAGGTAGTTGAGATACCTCTCGGATAACACGTGCAGGGAATAAATAAGATAAAACTGTAAGCTTCAGGTGGATATACAATGCTTAAAATAGACAGACACGATACTATCATGCGTATCCTTAACGAGAAAGGGAGTCTTCTTGTTTCTGATGCATGCGAGATACTTAAATGCAGCGACCAGACAATAAGAAGAGACTTCCAGGAGCTTGAAGAACAGGGACGCCTCAAGCGTATACACGGCGGCGCCTTCATTCCGGAGTCAGGAGACCGCGGAGTACCGGTTGACCTTCGCGCAAGACTCATTGTCAAAGAGAAGAGGCACATGGCCAGAGTTGCGGCTGATAATTTTATCGGCAGCCACGATCTAATAATGCTTGATTCCAGCACCACCTGCAATTCCCTGGCAAGGCACCTCCTCGATACAGGCTCTCAGGTAACCATCATCACCAACTCGCTTGCTACAATCAGCGAGTTCTCATCTGAAACCACCTCCTGCAACCTCATCTGCGCAGGCGGCAGGTACAAGGAACGTCTCGGCGCATTCATCGGGACCGACACCGTTAACAGCATATCCGCTCATTTTGCGGACAAGGCGTTTATCAGCTGCAACGCAATTGACAGGCAGCACGGCATCCTCGACAACTACGAGGCCCAGATGGACGTCCGCCGCGCCATGCTCTCGCATTCACGCGAGAGATATCTCATGGTAGACCACACCAAATTCGACGACCACGCGGATTTCATCATCGGAGATTTTTCCAATATAAACGGGATAATCACCGACCAGGAACCTGATGAAGTGTGGATCGAACATTTCCGCAAACTCGGAATCAATGTAGTCTGGTAATTATCCCGTCTATACTTTGGTTTTAGATTTTTAAGTCCCCTTTTGTATCTAATGAAATAGTGCTTTTCTGTAATTATTACTTCTTAGGCTTTACCTGTCCGTGGGACTGGAACTTGACCATTACTCTTTCCATCTCTTCTCTGTCGAGGATGTTAGGCTTTCCTACGCACATTGTTCTCCACTGGATCTGTGCAACCCATTCGCACTCTCTTGCGATTCCGAACGCATCATTGATGTCCTTGCCGATCGAGATGAATCCGTGGTTAGCCAGAAGTGTAGCCTTTGCGTCGCCGATGGTCTCAGCTGCTGCGAGAGCGAGCTCCTTGGTTCCGTATGTTACATATGGAGTTACAGGTACTACGTCTGTAGCTGCATCTGCAAGTACATAGTGTACGGAGTAGATCGGTGTTCCGAGGCATGCAAGTGTTGTGCAGAACATTGCGTGTGTGTGTACAGCTGCTGTCATGCCAGGCTTGGACTTGTACATCTCGATGTGAAGGTCCTTCTCGCTTGAAGGCTTTCTGTCTCCGTCTACGATCTCGCCGTCGAGGTTCATGATTACGATGTCCTCAGGCTGGATCTTGAAGTAGTCCATTCCGGATGGGCTGATTGCCATGAGTCCTGTCTCAGGATCATAGATGCTGATGTTTCCGCCTGTTCCGTCTGTGAGGTTTTCTGTTATGAGCTTCTTGCCATACTCAACGACAAGATTTCTTTCCTTTTCCATTAACATAATTGTCAGTTCTCCTTTTCTCTGTCTGAATGTCCTTATGCCCTCTGTTGTTTTCTGAATTAATAAGTTCCTCTGAGTGAGTCTGCCTCTTCGTGCAGCTTCTCAATTATTTCGTCACTGAGCGGGCAGGACTTCAGGCCTACCTCCTCAGGTGAGAATGTGATCGTTCCGTCTTCGAGCACGAAGCACGGGAGTCCTGCATAGCCGTTTTCTCTTGCAGGTGCGAATTCCTCTCTGTTGTCTCTGAGGCTGAGGAATTCCTTGAGGAGCAGTATGTGCTGACCAACATCGATGATCTCGAATCTGTCGTCGCCCTTAACCTGCTCATACAGTCCGGAACACTCCGGACATGTCTTGATTCCGTAAAGACTGATCATTTTACTCTCCGTTTATCTAAGTGACATACTCCCACCACTTGTAGAAGTGGGGGCTTCTCGCTCAACAGTTCCAACGAACTGAGTATCAACGAGCTATCCCCCGTGTGCCCCACGGTTCCTCTTTTAGATATAAGTTTATTTTTGTCATGAGGCTTTCAGTCTCATTGCTTCCATCCTGATGTTGATCGCGGCGTTCACATCCCTGTCCATTACGTTACCGCATTCGCATCGGTAGATGCGATCACTGAGTGTCAGATTTTCTTTGATCCTTCCGCATTTGCTGCATCTCTTGCTGGATGGATAGAACCTGTCTACCTTTACAAGTTCTTTGCTCCGCTCTTCCAGCTTATATGCAAGCATGGTTCGGAACAGCCCGAAGCCATTGTCAGAAACACTTTTGCCGAAATGCAGAGTCTGACTCATCGCTCTCATATCGATGTCTTCGACACCGATAACATCATATCCGTCTGCGAGCTTTAGACTCATCTTGTGCAGGAAGTCTTTTCTCTGATTCCTGACCTTCTCATGGATGACCGCCACTTTGCGTTTCTGCTTTGCATAATTGCGGCTGCCCTTCTCGCAATGTGACAGCTTCCTCTGCTCTCTTGCAAGTTTCTCTTCTGCCTGCCTGAAGTATTTCGGATACTCTGCTCTTGTCCCGTCTGACATCACTGCAAGTCCGTCCATTGCATAATCTATGCCAAGGCATTTCTTTTCTCTCTGCGCACCTTCTGCTTGGCTTTCACATTCAGGTATTTCATAGAGAAGAGATGCATAATACTTGCCGCTCGGTTCTTTGCTTACTGTGACACTCTTGAGGATCCAGCCTTCAGGGATCTCTCTGTGGATCCTTATCCTGACAAAACCTACCTTCGGAAGTCTTATCTTCTTTCCTTCGATGCGGATGTTTCTCTTCACGACATTGGTCGTATAGCTCTTGCGGCTGTGATGTTTGCTCTTGTATCTCGGTCTGCCTCTGTCTTTTATCTTCCGGTAGTCACGGAAGGCTCTCTCCAGGTCCAGCTGCACATTGCAGAGCGCAAGTGAATCCACTTCGCAGAGCCAAGGATATTCTTTCTTATATACTGCCGGCCGGATCTCTATCTGCTCTCCTGTCAGTTCTCTCAGAATATGATCCGAAAGCATCCTGTTATACAGGAATCGGCAGCAGCCGAATGTCTTTGCAAACAGCACTCTCTGTTCTTTATTCGGTTCTATACGGAATCGCATCGCTCTGTTCATGGTATACTCTCCACGCATCCGCTCTAACAAAAAATGCAAGGACACTTATAAGCATCCTTGCACATTCATACCTGTACCTGGTCCGGCCGGATAAGACCTCTTTATTGGATGCCTTATTATACCACGAAGAGCGTTTACGAACAACCGTTCTTCGTCGTTTTTTTAATTCTTTTGCAATTCATCCCGCCACCTGAAGAGGATGGGGGAATTCTTGCTGGTTTTGTTAAATTATTCAGCATCAACTGCTGCCTTTTCTTCTCTTGCTTATATTTTCTTCCAAAAGTCAACAAAAGTCAACCGGATTTTGTCGTTTTTTGTTGAATTTTCTATAAATTCTGTGAATACTTGTGTTGATTTTTGATTGTTATCTCTATTGAACAAGAAAAGCACTCAACATATTGGCTGCTTTCACAAGCTGAGTCCAACATATTGGCCGTAAAAAAACGGCTGCCCTGAGGCAGCCGCTGCGTACTGTCTGTACAGCCGATCTGTATCGCACGGTCTACTGAACCTTGACATCTCCTGCGAGAACTCTGTAGTAATCTTCGCGGTTCTCTCTGAGAAGTCTCGGTGTCTCGAGTCCGTACGGACACTTTGTCGTGCAGATTCCGCACTCGATGCAGTTCTCTGTCTTCTTCATCTCTTCCTGCCAGTATTCAGACAGCCAGTTTGCGGATGGTGCGCGTCTCAGCATCAGACCCATTCTTGCGCAGGTGGATATCTGCAGCTCCATAGGGCATGTCGCCATACAGTAACCGCAGCCGCGGCAGAAGTCTCCGGCGAGTTCTTTGCGGTCCTTTTCGATCGTTGCGCGTATCTCATCATCCATCTCAGGTGTGTTATCCATATATGAGAGCCACTCATCGAGCTCGCTTTCCCTCTGGATGCCCCAGATAGGAAGAACGCCTTCCTGCTCATTGACAAATGCCATTGCAGCCCTCGAATCCGTAATGAGTCCACCGGCAAGGGATTTCATAGCTATGAAACCCATGTTGTTAGCGAGAACCTCTTTGACCAGATCAAATTCCTTCTGAATGGAAAGATAGCTGAACGGGAACTGCATGGTCTCATACAGGCCCGAGCGCACGCATTCGAACGCTACATCGATAAGATGTGCTGTCACTCCGATGTGCAGGATCTTGCCGTCGCGCTTTGCCTCTTCGAGAGCTTCGTACACTCCGGTTCCGTCACCCGGCTTATAGCACTGTCCTACCATGTGCAGCTGGTACAGATCTATATGGTCAGTCTTAAGCATCCTGAGCGAAGTCTCGAGATGTTCCTTCACCTCTTTGCCTGTCTTGCCTCCGGTCTTGGTTGCGATGGTTACCTTGTCACGTCTGTCTGCAAAAGCAAGGCCGAGCTTTTCCTCGCTGTCGGTATAAGCTCTTGCAGTATCATAATATGTGATTCCTCCGTCAAGCGCCTTCTGCAGGATCTTTACGGCCTCTTCCTTAGTGTCACGCTGGATGGGCAGAGCACCGAACGCATTCTGCGGAGTCTTTATACCGGTCTTGCCAAGTACTAATTCTTTCATGATTCTTCCCCCTCCGTCATTTTGCAATACTACGTCTCATATTATACATATTATACGTATGTTTTAGAATGACCGGCAGATGAAGAATCTGCTGAATCCGGGGATTTATTTGGTCTTTGCCGGGAATATACAGTATAATAAGCCATCTGTTCTTATAATGGATATTCCGGAGAGGGTTATATGCAAGGGACTACAAGACAGAAACTGTTATTCATAATTCCGTCAGCACTCGGTGTGCTGCTGACTGGACAATGAGTTCGAATGTGATAATATACTACAGTTACTAATCTTATACGATATACGGAAAGTTTAAATAGAAATGAAATCCCGTGTCACTCTGATGACTGAAGGCCGGCCGGTAGGACTCATCGTGCGTTTTGCACTTCCGCTGATGTTCGGCAACATATTCCAGCAATTATACTCTGTTGTCGACAGCATGATCGTCGGCAAGACTCTTGGCGTAGCTGCACTTGCGGCTCTCGGCGCCTCTTCATGGCCCAACTGGATCATGGTCGGTATGATCATGGGCCTCACCCAGGGCATCTCCATTCTCCTCGCGCGGTCCTTCGGCAAGGGCGACGAGGATGAACTCCGGAGAGGATTCGGTAACGCCGTAGTCCTCTCTGCAATATTTGCAGCTGTTCTGATGATCGCAGGAGAGGTTCTGGCTCCGGCCATGCTGCGCCTCCTGGGCACACCGGATAAACTCATTCCATATGCACTGCCCTATCTTCGCATATCCCTTTCAGGCATGCTCATAATAATGGCATACAACCTGCTCGCTTCTGCTCTCAGGGCACTCGGCGACAGCAGGACGCCTCTGTATGCGATGATCGGCGCATCGGTCGTAAATATTACACTGGATCTTTTCTTCGTCCGCTCGCTCGGATGGGGCATCGCCGGCGCCGCATGGGCTACTGTTCTTGCGCAGGCATTTTCCGCTGCCGTCTGCTTCAGTGCTGTTATTAAGCTCAGGCAGCTCGCCATCAGGAGGTCTGACCTCGCTCCTGATTTCAGGCTCATGCGCTCCATGCTGATCCTCAGTACCCCTATGATCCTGCAGAATTTCCTTATCGCAGGAGGCGGGATGATAGTCCAGTCGGTCGCAAATAAATTCAGCGTCACATTCATAGCGGGATTCACCGCAGGTGCCAAGATGCACGGAGTCCTTGAGATCGCGACCTCATCGTTCGGATTCGCGATGACGACATATGTCGCACAGAACCTCGGCGCATGCCGTTTTGACCGCATCCACTCAGGTGTCAGGTCTGCAGCCTGGGCCGCTGTAGCAACTGCAGTCGCTATCGCTGCGATCATGCTGCTGCTAGGCCGCACTATAATCCACGGTTTCGTTTCGGGAACACCTGAAGAGATCGCTTCGACTGTAGATGTCGCCTACAGGTATCTGGCTATAATGTGCGTTTGTCTGCCGATCCTGTATCTTCTGTATGTATTCAGGTCATCCACGCAGGGACTCGGCAATACATTCCTGCCGATGGTCTCTGCATTTGCAGAACTTCTGATGAGGACCGGTTCAGCCCTCATACTTACTAAGATGATCGGTGAAACAGGACTCTTCATAGCAGAGGTCGCCGCATGGAGCGGCGCTCTGGTCGTACTCATATTCAGCTATTTCTATACCGTTCGCAAAACCGAACGCGAATATTACCGGGAATCAGGAGGTAATCTATGCCAGGCTGGTTAAATGATGCTGTTTTCTATGAAATCTATCCGCAGTCATTCATGGACTCCAATGGCGACGGGATCGGTGACTTCAGGGGCATCGGGGAGAAACTCGATTATCTGGAGGCTCTGGGAGTGAACGCTATATGGATGAATCCTTGCTATGAGTCATCCTTCTATGATGCAGGCTACGATGTTAAGGACTATTACAAAGCAGCTCCGCGTTACGGAACGAACGATGACCTCCGCAGGCTGTTCGATGCAGTTCATGCGCGCGGGATGCATATCCTCCTCGATCTGGTCCCGGGACACACCGCAATCGACCACCCGTGGTTCATCAAATCCTGCAGGGATGAAGTAAACGAATACACAGACCGCTTCATCTGGCGCACCGGAGGCCCGTGGGGTCCGCAGTACAGGGGCACCGCAGGTTCCCTTTGCGGTATTTCCGAGAGACCGGGTGCAGTATACGTAAACTGCTTCTCGTCTCAGCCGGCTCTCAATTACGGTTTCGGCAAAGTGACAGAGGACTGGCAGTTCAGTGCCGACTCTCCTGAGGCTGAGGCAACGCGCCTCGCAATGCAGGACGTAATGAGTTTCTGGCTCGACCTCGGATGCGACGGTTTCAGAGTCGATATGGCCGGAAGCCTGGTCAAGGAAGATGAAGACCGTCAGTGCACAAAGCGCCTGTGGCAGAAGGTCAGGGTTTTCCTGGATGCGAATTATCCGGAAGCCGCACTCATATCCGAGTGGGGAGACCCTCTTCAGGCACTCGAGGCAGGTTTTCACATGGACTTCCTTCTGCATGGAGGCCCTACACACTACATGGACCTCTTCCGTACAGAGCCTTATTTCTCTTCCCACGGCAGCGGCGATCTGACCGAATTCACCGCATACTACAGCAATGCATACGGTCAGACTCATGACAAGGGCCTTATATGCATCCCTTCAGGCAATCATGACATGATCAGGATGAGAGAAACACTGACTCCTGATGAGATGAAGATTGCTTTTGCCTTTCTTCTGATGATGCCGGGATGCCCGTTCATTTATTATGGAGACGAGATAGGCATGCCGTACATGCACGGCCTTAAGAGCAAGGAAGGCGGATACGAGCGCACCGGCTCGCGCACTCCGATGCAGTGGGACAGGAGCGCCAATGCCGGGTTCTCATCAGCTGATGCAGACAAACTGTATCTTCCTGTAAATACCGGCACGGATACACCTGATGCGGAGACTCAGATGCAGATGCCGGATTCACTGTGGAATCATGTTAAGGATCTCATCAGGTTCCGCAGGGAGCACAGCGCTCTTAGCAGCAGCGCCGGATTCAGATTCCTGAGCGACGGAAAGGGGTGCCCTCTCGCTTTCGAGCGCTTCGATGACAACGAGCATCTCATAATTGCATTCAATCCGTCATCAGAAACCGCAGAGTTCTCTGTCTCTGAAGGCCGCATATCCGAAATGCTGCTGTCATACGGCGGAGCAATGAAAAAGAGCGACAGGGATATTACCCTGCCGCCCGGAAGTTACGCTGTATTCTTTTAGAAAGTATTTCTCTGCAGATAGGCCACTGCCTCGTCTACGAGGTATGTTGCATTCATGCCGTCTGCTCTGATGACTTCCTGATGCGGAAGCTCGCCGTGGATGTCAAGATGTGACACCTCAGCCAGCTTGTTCTTGAAGTAGTTGTTGTCATCGATGCAGGACCTCATAGGCCAGCCTCTCTTCGCATCCGAGCAGAGCTGGAACTTCGAGATAAAAGAATGGGCCGGTGACAAGTTCCCGGAACTGAACCTTGAAGGTTCATCCCGTCTTTCCTATAACGGGTCGATGTTCGCTCTGGAAGGTCTCGGTGTCCTGCTGACTTTCAGGAATCTCGTTAACTGTTCTGAAGGCAGCGGACTCACATTCAGACCGCTTGATCCACAGCACGAGACGCACCTGTATCTGATATGGAATAAGTATCAGACATTCACGCCGCTGGCGCAGAAGTTCCTGGATCAGATACAGTCATCTTTTACCACGCTTCATCGCCCACTACATCATAAATGATTTCTTCTGACAGATTGAGTTCTTTCTTTTCATTCATTTTAGTACCTCAATTTCCCGCAAATCTCCTCTAGCAGTTCTGCGTACTTATGGTGCTTCATCTGCGGGAAAGCGCGCAGCAGTCTCCCTGCTCCGAAATGCCTGCTGCTCAGAATGCGCTCTTCGAGTGCTTTACGCTTAGCCGTAAGTTCGGCACGTGATGCCGCCATCTGAGCCAGAGTCTCAGCTTTGCTTGTCTCGATCGCCTCTCTTGCTTCAGTCCTGGCAGCTGAAATATGCTCTATTGCCTCAGCACCCGCAAGCGAAGCCTGGACCTTCGCGTCATCAACGCGCTGCTTGGTCTCAATGGTCCTGGTTCCGATTTGGTTGCTAAGTTCATTGCTGACAACGCGCATGCGTCTCTGCATCTCATCGATCTCAGCCATACGCTTGTTGAGTCCTATCATTACACTGACTGAAACAGCAAAGTCCGCGATGTATGTTACTGAGAAGATTCCTATCAGCGCCCACCCTATATTCTGCGGGATGCGTTCAAGAATGCTGCTCAGCATCGGATATACAGCGCGCACAACGAGCAGTATGGACATGCCCCATATGATGCTGAACTGGAGACATATGTATCCGTTCAGATTGAAAGGCCTGTCCGAATAGTCCCACCATCTCGCGTGGAATGCCTTATCCAGGATCCACCCGCCGAACAGTTCAACAGCCGTCGCAAGGACGACTCCGAAGAGGAACACCTTGAGCGCGTTCTGCTCATAGAATTCTCCCTCACCCGTTATCTGAAGCAGGAAAAACACCGCCAGCACTCCGAATCCGTATATTGGGCAGACGGGACCGTTCAGAAACCCTCTGTTGACCACCAGCCCCTTGCTCACCGCCTGATATGCCACCTCGACGCACCATCCTAGGAATGAGAATACGAGAAAATATTCAAGAATCGTATAAATAATCTGTAGCGTCATCTTTCAAATGAAAAGATGCCGGCCGCCTGTCAGGAGTGCCGGCATCATGTGTGTAATTTCTATCTCTGATCAGCTGTTGAGAATGCTCATGAACTCCTCGCCTGTGATCGTCTCCTTCTCATACAGGTGAGCTGCAAGTTCGTCGAGCTTCTCTCTGTTCTCTGTCAGGATCTGTACAGCCTTCTCATGCTGCTGCTTGACAAGTTCAACGACCTTCTCATCGATCTTAGCCTGTGTCTCTGCCGAGCATGCGAGCGAAGTGTCTCCGCCGAGATACTGGTTCTGAACTGTCTCCATAGCGACCATGTCGAAGTCATCACTCATGCCGTAGCGGGTGATCATCGCTCTCGCCAGCTTGGTAGCCTGCTCGATATCGTTCGAAGCGCCTGTCGTCACTGAGCCGAATGCAACTTCCTCTGCAGCGCGTCCGCCGGTGAGAGTTGCGATCTTGTTCTCGAGCTCTTCCTTGTTCATGAGGTAGTGGTTGCCTTCATCGACCTGGAGAGTATATCCGAGAGCTCCCGAAGTACGCGGGATGATCGTGATCTTCTGGACAGGAGCTGAATTGGTCTGCTTTGCAGCGACCAGCGCATGGCCGATCTCGTGATAGGCAACTATCTTCTTCTCCTGATCAGTAAGGATCGAATTCTTCTTCTGGTATCCTGCGATGACTACCTCAATGCTCTCCTCGAAGTCGGTCTGGCTTGCAGCCTTGCGTCCGTCACGGACAGCTCTGAGAGCCGCTTCATTTACTATATTGGCGAGCTCAGCACCGGATGCGCCGGATGCCATTCTTGCGATAGCGCTGTAGTCGATGTTGTCCTCGACTTTGACCTTCTTCGCATGCACTTTGAGAATGGCTTCTCTCCCCTGCAGGTCAGGCAGCTCGACAGGTACTCTTCTGTCAAAACGTCCCGGTCTTGTGAGCGCAGGATCGAGTGATTCCGGACGGTTGGTCGCAGCGAGGATGATTACTCCGCTGTTGCCCTCGAATCCGTCCATCTCAGTCAGGAGCTGATTCAGAGTCTGCTCTCTCTCGTCGTTTCCGCCGAGATTTCCGCTGTTTCTCTTCTGTCCTATCGCATCGATCTCATCGATAAATACGATGCACGGAGCCTTCTCTTTAGCCTGCCTGAAGAGGTCACGCACTTTGGATGCTCCCATTCCGACGAACATCTCAACGAACTCAGAGCCGGACATCGAGAAGAACGGTACGTCAGCTTCGCCGGCTACAGCCTTGGCGAGCATGGTCTTACCTGTTCCCGGAGGACCAACGAGCAGTACGCCCTTAGGCATCGATGCTCCTATCTCACGGTACTTCTCAGGATTGTGCAGGTAATCGACGATCTCCTGAAGATTCTCCTCCGCCTCATCGACACCCTCGACATCGCTGAATCTGATTCCGTCAGATGACTTTACATACACTTTGGCATTGCTCTTGCCCAGGTTGAACATCATTGAGCCCGGGCCGCCGCCGGCCTTATCCATCATCCTTCTGCTCAGATACTGCCCGAGCACAACGAAAATGATGATAGGTAATATCCAGTTCAGGAAGAAGCTTGCTGCAGGCGACATTTCCTCAACGATCTCGCTGGTGAACTCAGCGCCGGATGCGTGAAGTCTGTTCACGAGATCAGGATCGTTCATGACTCCTGTCTTGTATGTCTTCGTTCCGTCCTTGCTTGTGAACAGGATCTTATTGCTCTCTATCTGCACCTTGCCGATCTGTTGCTTTTCGGTCATCGTCATGAAGGTGCCGTAGTCGACTTCCTTTATCTCCTGCTCTGCCACCATCGGAACGATCATGGAATTCCACAGGAACAGGATGATGAGTACTGCGATATAGAATATCAGCAGCGGTTTCCGCGGTCTGTTAACCTCGTTCATAATTATTCCTTTCTTCTATCCAACTTTTTCAATACACGTGAATGATAGCATCCGCTCCGCTTCTCTTCAATCGTCACGGGCCAATATACACACAATCTTCTAAATGAAAAGCAGCCTGTGCATATATCCTCCTGGAATTATCGCCTGAAAGATATATGCACAGGCTGCTCCGTATTGTTTAGAATGAATATTTCTCCTTGTACTCAGTGAAGTACTTCTGGAATTCCTCATCCGATCTGTAATCGTGCTTCATGTGATACTCATGCAGCTTGATTCCTTCCGGACCGGATTCGATAATATCCACGGCGATATTGCTGCAGTGATCTGAGATCCTCTCGTAGTCAGTCAGAAGATCGTTGAATACAAACCCGTTCTCAAGAGTACATTCCTGACGGCTGACTCTCTCGATGTGGTTAGCCTTGATTTCGTCACAGAGGTCATCGACTACCTCTTCAAGCGGCTCTATTCTCATAGCCAGAGTTCTGTCATTGTTGATGAACGCATTGATAGTCATATCTGTGATATCACCGATTGCTTTTTCAAGTACGCGGAGCTCCTTATCAGCCATTGCAGAGAAATTGACCTTCTTGTCCTGGATCTCCTGAACCGCTTCGCCGACATTTCTTGCGTGGTCGGACATTCTCTCGAAATCTGAAAGTACTCTCAGGTACTTGTTGACGTCTCTTGACTGTTCATCATCGAGGTTTGCTGAAGTGATCTTGAAAATATATGTTCCCAGCTTGTCCTCATATCTGTCGATCACGCCTTCAAGTTCGAGTACTCTCTTGAGACCTGTCTTGCTGAATTCCTGTCTGATGGCCAGAGCCTCTTTAACGCTCTCGAGCGTCTTCTCAGCCATTGAGTCGATTACGGTTCTGCTCTGAGCGATAGCCAGTGCAGGGTGGTCAAGGAATCTGGACTCGAGTCTGTCCATGTCTGCCTGCTCGGCAGCTGCCTCTTCGCTCTCCGGGAACATTGCGACAACGATCTTCTCAAGCAGTCCGATAGCCGGCGCGAGGATCAGCACGACAGCCAGTCTGTAAAGCGTATTGGTCAGCGCGATCCCAACCATTGTCATTGTCTTGTGCATGAAGCTGAATCCGATTATCGCATTAAGAATGTAGAAAAGCGATCCGACTATTACTGCACCGAGTACATCTATGATGAGATATACAAACGCTGTTCTCTTGCCGTTGGTGCTGGCTCCGAGAGCACTGAGCATTACCGGTACAGATGCACCGATTCCGATACCCATCAGGATCGGAAACGCCATGTCGAACTGTACAGCTCCGGTCATGGCAAGTGCCTGAAGAATACCTACAGCAGCACTTGCGCTCTGGATCACTGCAGTGATCAGGAGACCTACAAGAACACCCAGGATAGGGTTGGAAAAGCTTGTCAGCATATCGACAAATTTCGGATCCTCTCTCAGAGGTGCGATAGAGCCTGACATCATACTCATTCCATACATCAGGACCGCAAAGCCCATCATGATCCCGCCTACATTCTTGGACGAAGTCTTCTTGGCGAACATCCACAGAATGATACCGATGAGAGCCACAACTCCTGTAAGCACTTCAGTGCTGAAGTAGGATGCTACGCTCGATCCGCCGCCGATGCTGTTCAGTGCGAGGATCCATCCGGTGATACTCGTACCGAGGATGGCTCCGAGAACGACTCCTATGGCCTGACGTACCTTCATCATCCCCGAGTTGACGAAGCCGACGACCATGACAGATGTCGCAGATGAAGACTGGATAACTGCTGTTACTCCTGTTCCGAGCAGGATACCCTTGACAGGGTTGCCTGCCAGTTTGTACAGGACCATCTCCATCTTGCTTCCGGCTACTTTCTTGAGCGAGTCTCCCATTACGGACATTCCGAAGAGGAAGCACGCTACTCCGCCGAGAAGCGAAATAATGTTAGTAAAATCCATATATTACTTAAACCCTTTTTATACCTTTCTGCAGCCTTCGATCCCGGCATACGCACCGGACAGGCGCTGTTCATGAAAAGAGACTTTCACCGCAAAACGACGGCAAAAGTCTCGCTACTTCGAACATATTCCGGGGTGTTTCCCGTACTGACGAAATATGTCACGCATTTCTGCGCCAGCTACTCCCTAATTGGCCGTTTACATCTTAATCATATACAACCAGTGATGTCAAGCGGTTAAGGGATATTGTCTGACATATTTTTCAGTACAATTCTATATTTTTAGCACATCCTAAACAGTCTGCAGGAACCTCAGGAAAGCCGCTCTTCCTGCTTCATCTCTCTTATATACTCCGGCGTGCTCAAGGACCTTTGAAAATACTGTTCCCGTCTCCTTCTGAACTATATCCAGAGCATTATCTGCAGTTATTTCGTATCTGCTGCTGAACTCCTCAGCCCAGTCAGCGTGCTTGGCTGTCATCTCGTCAGCTCTGAGGTCTCCGCCGGCTGCAAGACAGTCAGCAACAGCCCTTAGCTCGTCCTTGAGTCTTGCAGGCAGTACAGCCAGGCCCATTACCTCGATGAGTCCGATGTTCTCCTTCTTGATGTGATGCAGCTCTGCATGAGGATGATAGACTCCGAGCGGATGCTCCTCTGTTGTTATGTTGTTTCTGAGGACGAGGTCGAGTTCATACTTACCTCCGCGCATTCTTGCGATCGGCGTGATTGTGTTGTGCGGAGTTCCTTCTGTCTCGGCATAGATGAATGCCTCTTCATCAGTATATGCTCTCCACTTTCCGAGGATCTTATCTGCAAGGTCGATGAGTCTTTCAGGATCTTCCGAGCTGATTCTTACGACCGACATCGGCCACTTTACGATTCCGGCCTCAACATCTTCATAGCCGCTGAACACGAACGGTGTCTCAACAGGCGCTTTGGCCATCGCAAAAGTATAGTGTCCTCCCTGGAAGTGATCATGCGCAAGAATGGATCCGCCTACGATCGGCAGGTCAGCGTTCGAGCCTACGAAGTAGTGCGGGAACTGACGGACAAAATCGAGCAGCTTGGAGAAGCATGCGCGGTCTATCTTCATCGGCGTATGCTCACGGTTGAAGCAGATGCAGTGCTCGTTATAGTAAACGTACGGCGAATACTGCAGGAACCAGTCCGACCCGTTGATCGTGATAGGAACTATCCTGTGGTTCTGTCTTGCAGGGTGGTTGACTCTGCCTGCGTAGCCTTCATTCTCAGCGCACAGCTGGCATCTCGGATAGACGGATGCAGGCATGTTGCGGGCAGCAGCTATAGCCTTCGGGTCCTTCTCCGGCTTGGACAGGTTGATCGTTATATCCAGGTCGCCGTACTCTGTAGGAGCGACCCACTTCACATCCTTGCGGATGCGGTCTCTTCTTATATAGTTGGTATCCTGGCTGAACTCATAGTACCACTCAGTAGCAGCCTCAGGACTCTCAGCGTATTTTGCCCCGAACTCCTTTATTACCTGTGCCGGTCTCGGTGTGAGCCTGCCCATAATCTCAGTATCGAAGAGATCCCTGTAGACAACTGAGTTCTCCTTCAGTGTTCCGTTCTCATATGCAAAATCCGTCAGCGCATCGAGGATGACACTGAGTTCTGCGCCGTCAGGAACTTCGATCTCAGGCACGTCGTCCGCTCCGAGAACATCGATTATCGTGTTCATTGCCCAGATGCATTCGCATTCTTCGATCAGGCCCTTGTTCAGTGCATATCCGGTAAGTGCTTTTACTGCGTTCATTTCCGTTTCCCTTCTCTGTATGATCTGCAGGCTCACCGCATTCAGCATGTTCGCGCCTGCAGTGCAAATCGTTTCAAGACGGGTTAATCATATCATAAGCCGCCTTGTATTTCTGCATATATCGCAATCATCTTACCTCGGTCCCTAATCTCCCTACATCTCGCCATATTCTGCCTGGTGGAACCTGTTTGTGGTTTTTGCCAAATACCGTCCTCCTTTTTGCCTGTTTCATGCCGGTTTTTGTGCATTTGTACAAAAACTTGCCCGAATTGTATTGACAGACCCTCTTTCCGATGTTAATGTATGTATCAACTTAATACCGAACAAACCAGAGATGGAGAGTGAGTAGGCTTCGATGCTTGCATATGAGCGAGCTGCCGGCGGTGAGAGGGCAGCATGCGGAGGCGGAGCTGAATGGACTCCTGAGGGCGACAGGAAAGGGACTCAGGTCCTGAGTATGGGAGACGGAGAGAAAACTTCGTTAACAAATGATGCGTATGTTGGTACGCAGTGAGTGGGCAGAGGCGACTCTGCCAAGCCGGGTGGCACCGCAAGAGATAAACTTATGTTGATTTGATATGACATGCTCTTGTCCCAGCAAAACGATTTTGCCGGGACAGGAGTATTTTTTATAGAAAGCTCTCCTTTCCGGGCAGGAAACCGATTCATGAAAGGAGAACTACAGCAATGGAAAATTACCGCACCTATCTGACAGAGGAAGAACTCCCTACACATTACTACAACCTGAGAGCAGACATGGAGAAGAAACCTGCTCCACTGCTCAATCCGGGAACAATGCAGCCTATGACAGCCGAAGAGCTCGAAGGTGTATTCTGTTCAGAACTTGTAAAGCAGGAACTCGACAACGACACAAGATACTTCGAGATCCCTGAAGAAATAAGAGATTACTACAAGACCTTCAGACCGTCGCCGCTGGTCCGGGCTTACAACCTGGAGAAGGCACTCGGAACACCTGCTAAGATCTATTTCAAGTTCGAAGGAAACAACACTTCCGGAAGTCACAAGCTCAACTCAGCCGCTGCGCAGGCATACTATGCTAAAAAACAGGGACTCAGGGGCGTGACAACAGAAACAGGCGCAGGACAGTGGGGAACAGCTTTGTCGATGGCGTGCGCATATTTCGGCCTCGACTGCAAGGTATTCATGGTCAAGACTTCATATGAGCAGAAGCCTTTCCGCCGTGAGGTAATGAGAACTTACGGCGCGGAGGTAACCGCATCACCTTCGGATACAACTGAAGTAGGAAAGAAGATCCTCGCAGAGTTCCCGGGAACAGGCGGAAGCCTTGGCTGCGCAATCTCGGAAGCCGTTGAGGCTGCGGTTACAAGAGAAGGTTACAGATACGTCCTCGGAAGCGTTCTGAATCAGGTGCTTCTGCACCAGAGTGTTATCGGTCTTGAAGCACACAAGGCTCTCGAGAAGCTCGGTGTCACTCCTGACATAATTATCGGATGTACAGGCGGCGGTTCCAACCTCGGTGGCCTTATAGCACCGTTCATGGGAGAGAAGCTGAGAGGCGAGAAGGATTACAGGATCATTGGCGCTGAGCCGGCATCATGCCCGAGCTTTACAAGAGGAAAATACCTGTACGACTTCTGCGACACCGGCAAAGTATGCCCGCTCGCGAAGATGTACACTCTCGGAAACGGATTCATGCCTTCGCCTATACACGCAGGCGGTCTGAGATTCCACGGAATGAGCACGACCCTTTCCGAGCTGTACGATCAGGGATTGATGGAAGCTGTCGCTTATGAGCAGACCGAGGTGTTCGAAGCAGCCGAAGTATTTGCCCGTGCAGAAGGCATCCTGCCTGCTCCTGAGAGCAGCCATGCCATCAAGGCAACTATAGATGAGGCCATGAAGTGCAAAGAGTCAGGGGAAGAAAAGGTCATCCTGTTCGGGCTCTCCGGAACAGGATACTTCGACCTTGTAGCTTATCAGCAGTTCAACGACGGTACGATGACCGACTACATCCCTACGGATGAAGACCTGGCAAAGGGACTCGCATTCGTTCCGCCGCAGCCAGAAGAATAATTAAGGTAATAAGCACTGGAATAATAGTAATTACCTTTCTGATACACGGAAAAGCATCTGCCCTTCTCACTGCCATCGCAGGAGGGAGCAGATGCTTTCCGTTTTTTCATATTTTATTCATTATTAAGGCATCGCCTTACGGCATCTGCCTGTTCCGCTGTTTACTTCTTAGGCTTAAGCACTACTTCTCCGGCCTTTCCGCCAACGTACTTTCCTTCTTCCAGCACGGGCTGTCCGTTTACGTATACGTACTCGATGCCTTCCGGTCTGAAGTCAGGCTTGTCCTCATTGACCTTCATGTGGTCGAGGTCGATGACAGTGATGTCTGCCTTATATCCCGGCTTCAGGTATCCTCTCTCAGGGATCTGGTAGCGGTCAGCAGTGAGACCAGTCATCTTGCGGACAACCTTCTGGATAGGAATTCCATCTTTCATAGCCAGCAGGAAGAACTGCGGGAAGGTCTGGAATGCAGCTATGTTCTGAAGGCCCTTCTCCTCTACCCACGCATCGGTCATGAATACCGAGAGTTCATCGTTCATCAGGCGGCGTACGATGTCTGCATTGTAGTACTTACCGAGGTAGATGCTACCTGCCCTGTTCGACAGGTCGACCAGCTTGAGGTACATGTCGAGGTTCCCGAGGCCCTCTTCAGCAGCGCACTGCGGGATCGTTTTGCCCTCATATTCAGGATGGTCATCAGAAATATATGCAACTACCATGTCGTCCCAGTCGATGCCGAGCACCTTGCGGTACATGAGGATGGTCAGCTCGAGTTTCTTTCTGTTGGCCGGCTTTGCAGCCTCCTCCTTGCTCAGCTGCGCGTACCACTCAGGGAAAACAACGGTGATGACCGATGCTCCGTAGTGGAATGCGTAGTTGTCGAATGCGATCGGGTTGCCCTTCATGCGCTCGCGGTAGAATGTCGTGAGCATCTTGTCCAGAAGTTTCCAGCTCCTCTGTCCGGTGAAGATGAGGTGGCTGTATTCCATCCTGCAGCCTGTCTCATGCATTATCTCGACAGCCTCGTCGAGGCCCATCTCGAGGTGAGACTTCCTGGTGACCAGCGGATAATCAGCGCTTACGATGGAGCATGCCCTCGGATGGATAGTGACTATACCGTCATACTTTGCGATCTCACGGGCAAAAGCATAAATCTCATCCTTCTGTGCGTAGCGGTCAGGTTCGTACATGAATCCGAGCGAGCCTCCGAATGCGCCGCCCTCCATGGCCTCACGCACATGTGCGAGCTCCTTCTCGATCTGCTCCGGTGTATACGGCGCCGGATCATATCCTGTCATTCCTGCACGGACCGAGCCCTGTCCGATCAGCGGGACCATGTTCACAAACAGGTTGCCTTCCGCGCGCTTCTTGAATTCAGCAAAGCTGCACGGCGCCTTGGCGTCGAAGAGACCGCCGCCGACCTTGTCCCTGAACGGTGTGTCCGGATCGATGCCGAACGGAGAGAAGCTGCAGTTGCCTGTTATCTGTGTCGTGATTCCCTGCTCGATGAAAGGCTTATAGTACTTCTCCGCATCCTCATAGTCATAGAAGAAATCATTGTGTGAATGAGCGTCTATAAGGCCCGGGCATATCTGCTTGCCCTTCAGGTCGATGACCTTGTCCGCCTTGCTCCTGAGGTTCTTCCCGACCTTCAGTATCCTGTCGTCCTCGATAAGCACATCGCCGGTATACGGCCTTGCGCCTGTTCCGTCATAGATAGTTCCGCCTTTAAATAAAGTCCTCATTATATATGCCTCCTGATGTGTTCCTGTTCTGCTTCTTGATAAGTTTTCCGGACAAGCATCTCTTCTGTTAAATTACAACATCATTATACCATCACGATGCGATTATTCCATTACAATGCGATGCGGGATATATATTCTTAAGCCCCTGACATACCTCGGTGTTTCAGGCAGGACCTTTTGAAAAACTATACATTTTTAGGCAAAATCTTTTTTATATGTATAGAAAATCAAAAAAGTGCTCATGCGAGCAGTTTCAGCCCGATGATCCCGCCTGCTATCATCAAAACGCATCCTGCCTGCGCGAGGCTCATGGTTTCCTTGAACAGGAGCACACCCAGGATCGTAGTCCCCATGATCCCGAACCCGGTCCACATCGCATATGCAGTCCCGAGCGGCAGCTTCCTCATCGCAAGTGCGAGGAATACCGCACTCGCAATGTAGCCTATTACGGTGATCACGCTCGGCAGCATCTTTGTGAATCCTTCAGACATCTTCATGAAGACTGCCCAGGTGACTTCAAGCACGGCGGCGATCAGCAGCATTATCCATTCCATATCCTTTTCCTCCTAAAAAAAATGCACCGGCTTCCATGTCTTCTATGGCCTAACGACATGGAGGCAGATGCACTATCTGTCTGTTACCCGGCGGCAACGCGCTTATATTATTTCTTACCCGGATGGATCCGGAACTATGTACTTCTACTTATGTATCTGTTCTCTGACTTTTTCCTGCAGCTCGCGGCTGAATTCACGGACCTTCTCTGTCTGCGTGCGGCTCTGCTCTCTAAGCCACTCCGCCTGATCATGGGCGACATTCTTCACACCGGTGTGCTTCACATCGCTTCCCTTGACTATATCCTTGACTGCTGAATACTTATCCGCAGCAGAGACGATGACACCTTCAAGGGAATTCGGCGCTTTGCTCTGTCCCGCAGGCCACATGTGGCGCTCGATGATATCTGCAGAGTGCTCGGTCAGATCAGGGATCAGCTCTCTTGCGACCTTTACCGACTCGCCCGGATGCTCCCTGCTGCATTCCTTGTTGTTCTCGAACTTGGTATCTCTTCCGAGTATCCCGAGGTCATGGCAGAGTGCACCGATTATTACGGCAGGTATGTTGACCTTGATATTCAGCTTGCGCAAAGCGTAGCTGATCATCACGCTGGAGGCCGCTACTCTGAGCGTGTGCTCTCCGACAGTCGACCAGGTGTGATGTGTCTGCTCAAAAGCCTGTTTCAGTTCATCAGAAGCAAGGACATCCTTTCCGTAACGGTCAATGTCCTTACTGATGCGCTTCTTTCTGTCATCGCGCTTGTCCCTTATCTGTTTGTGCATCGTGCTCTCATACCAGAGGTTGCGCATGTTCACCTTTCCTTCTGACACTCTTCGGCTGTCCGTATGAACTCTTTCATTACAGGATTGAGCCACCTGTCTCTGCTGTATATTAAATACGAATACAGCTCAATGTCAATATCTTCCGTATCAAGACGGGCCAGTTCTCCGGTCTTAAGATACTTTGAAACTGCGAATTTATTTCAGCTGGTTTGCCATCTCTCCTATCAGCTCCCACGCCCTGTCGTGGTATGCTTTCTGTCCGTCAGTGAGCATATCATACCTGCGGATCATAGGATTCTCATGGCGTCTGTCATTTCTCTTTTCTCCGTATCCCCAGTTGTAGTATACGTAGAACCTCACCCATCTTGCGTGCTCTATACGGCGCAGCCTGTCGAGCGCAGCCGGATCCGCCTTTGCAGCACAGTATGCATCATAGGCGGCCTTACAGTTCTCACTGTCAAGATTTGACACCCTTTTCTCCTTCAGCAGCAGCCGTATCTTCATATAGAGATGGTCAGCCACCGCTATCTTGGACTGTTTGAGTTGGTCGCTTAATTCATCCCAGTCAAGGCTTTCCTCCACGCTCTTGCGGTAGAGATCATTCATCGCCCTCGCAGCATCGTTGAGTTTTGTCCTGACTATCTGGTCTACAGTGTATATCTGTTCATCGGTTCCGAAGTATGAGACTCCCGGAGCAGTACGGCTGGTCCTCAGATCTATCCTTCCTCTGTAATTATAGTAGCGCCTCAGTTGCCACATATCGTCCCACCCGTCCTGCACATCATCTTCGCAGATGATTATCCTGTCTGCGCTTCCGATCACATCATGTGCCGCCGTCCAGTCCTCTTTGTGGAAGAACAGGCTGTCGAATCCCGGCTTCCTCTCATTGACCCCGAAAGCAAGCCTCAGTCTGTCATGAATATTGAGGAACCTTTCAGCATTGCCGAAGATGTGATATGCAACGTCAAAGTCAGTATCATTTATGTTGGTAAGGATCGCTCTCTCGAGGATAGCCTGCCCGTAGTTGCCGAATCCTATTATAACAATATTATCCTCTTTGCTGTCCAGAGGATGCCCTCTCCAGTAGCTTCGCGCGCAGCAGTCGTACGTGTGGAAAAAGTGGATGTTTCCGGACATCTTCTCCTGCCCGCTTGTTGTGGAGGCATAGACATCGGCATCAAGCGCATGTATGTCCACAGCCTTGAGGTTGCTGCCTATCTCGTTCTCCTTGAGGAAGAAGAGTTTGCACCTTTCTCCGGCTCCGTTTTTCTGAGCTGTTATTCTTGCAGGAGAAACATTGATGAACAGACACGGATAATCCGGTTTTTCTATCTCTTCATCACGTCTGATGCCGTATACAATCACGGCATTTTCATCCCTGCGCAATATGTCCTTAGCCAGCGTATTTGATTCCGACGTAAAATCAGCGAAATAGTACCAGTTCCGTCTGCGCATGAATCTGAGCTTGAGCATAGGATAGCCCTCGCTGGCGAGAAACGACACCGCCGAGCCGACCAATGCAACCAGCAGTCCCATTGACATGATCAGAAATATTCCGCCTATCACATGTCCCATAGGAGACACCGGTGTCACATCCCCATACCCCACAGTTGACAGTGTAACCAGTGAAAACCAGAAAGCATCCGCCATCGTCCGGATATGTGAATCAGGATATCCGCTCTCACATATGACGAGGAGCTTCAGCAGCATAATATATATCAGCACGAAAGCTATGACTGCAGTCAGGTATCTGTAGTTTTTCCTCTTCATGACCGTACCTCGTTTTTATGCACCGGAATAACTGCGCAATAATTCTACCATATCGCACCGTCTGAAGTCTTTTCCCCAAATATAAGGAGCTGCCCTGAAACAGCTCCTTTACACACATTCCTATCTTTCGAATATTCTTATGACCTTATCCTTATACGCATTGGCCGCGCCGCTGTACGGATGCACTCTCAGCGGCAGGTTGAATTTAGTCTGTCCGAAGAGCACTGTCTGCGGATGGGTGAACTCTCTGAAGCCCCACTCTCCGTGATAAGCTCCCATGCCCGAGTGTCCGGTGCCGTTGAACGGTACGCCCTTGACCATCATGTGTATGCATACCTCGTTGATGCAGCCGCCCCCGTACTGCTGGGTCCTCATGACTTTGTCCGCCCACTTCACATCACTTGTGAATATGTACAGCGCAAGTCCGTGCTCTCTCGATGCTATGACCTCAAGCACCTTGTCTATGTCTGCATCCTTAAACGGCACTACCGGAAGGAGCGGGCAGAAGAGTTCGTGCGTGACAATCTCTTCATCGATGCCAACAGGGTATATGACGGTCGTGTCATACTTGCGGGCAGCCTCGTCTCCCATGCCGCCGAATACGATACGATCTCTGTATCTATCTGCTTCATCAGCGCATTTCTTATATGCTGCATCTGTAATGAGGCACGGATACTCAGGATTCGTGCTCGGATGCTCTCCGACCTGCCTGACTATTTCAGCCTCGAGACATTCAATGAATTCGTCAGCCACTTCTTCGGCCACTGCTACCTGATTGATATTGATGCATACCTGCCCGCTGTTGCAGATCTTGAAGAATGCTATCTTGCGCGCCGCGTCCTTAAGGTCAGCATCCTTTCTTATGATGCACCAGTTGCCTGTTTCTCCGCCGAGCTCGAGAGCTACAGGCGTAAGGTTGACAGACGCTCTCTCCATTACATGCTTTGCGACCTTAGGCGACCCTGTGTAGAAGATCTTATCGAACCTCTCCTCGAGGCACATGTCTGCTACATCGTGTCCGCCGTCAACTACGGTCACATAGTTCTCAGGGAAGGTATCTTTAATAAGCTCCTTCAGCACTCTTGTGCAGCTGACCGACTTGGAGCTCGCCTTGATCACGGCTGTATTTCCTCCCGCTATGCTTGCAGCCAGCACGCCGAGCGACAGAGTGAACGGGAAGTTGAACGGGCTGATTATGAGTGTCACCCCGTAAGGCATCTTGTACACCTTGGTCTTCACGCTCGGGAAGCACAGAGGGCCGCTGTAGTGGTACTCCGGACGCGCCCATCTCCTGAGGCCGCTGATCATCTCATTTATTTCAAGGATGACAGTTCCGACATCACAGAAGTATCCCTCGACCGGATGTCTGCCGAGGTCTTCATTCAGAGCTCTCAGTATCTGCGCCTCATGCGACTTAACGGCGCTTCTCAGCGCTTTGAGCTGCTCTATCCTCCAGCTTACGTCCAGAGTCTTTCCTGTCTGAAAGAAATCTCTCTGACCGAGAACCGTCTGATGCACTTTGTCCTGATCCCATTTTTCATTAGCCATTTTGATCGCTCCTGTTTTCGTAATTTGATTCGTTTATGTGATTCATTTGTATGATCGGTTATAAGAGGATGATGCCGCAGAGGCATTATCCTGTAACTGCCGGCAGTCTGAAGATGAACTCACTGCCGCGGCCTTCAGTGCTTTCCGCAGTTACCGATCCGCCATGAAGTTCGGCGATTTCCTTCACCATCGCCAGTCCGAGGCCGTTTCCGCCTTCAGCTCCGCGGGCGCTGTCAGCCTGCCAGAACCTCTGCCATATTTTATCCAGGTCTTCCTTCTTTATACCTATGCCGTTGTCCTTCACTCTTATAACGGCGTCACTGTTCTCCCTGGCAAGCGACAGCCTTACATATCCGTTATCCCTGCCGTACTTGTACGCATTCTGCAGGAGATTGTATATGACGCGTGACATGAGTGATGCATTGAAACTGCACTCTATGCCCGGATCGATCTCAGTCTCCATGCGGATACCGCGGTCATCTGCCGGCACGAACTCTTCACATGACAGAGTCACGAATTCACTGAGATCTCCCTTGCTCAGAGGATATCTCTCTGTTCCCTGCTGAAGTCTTGTGATCCCGAGCAGTTCGTCAATAAGCGCTGACATGCGATGGCCCTGCTCGCTTATATTATCTATCGACTCGCGGTAATCCTCAGGGGTCTCAGCCTTGCGTTTTGCCCTGTCGCACTCTGCGAGAATGATCGCCGTCGGCGTCCTGAGTTCGTGCGACGCATCAGAAGTGAACTGCCGCTCGGCGTCGAAGACTTTCTCAAGCCTTTCGAACATCCTGTCAAAGGCTCCCGCCAGCTGCTTCATCTCCTTAGGTCCCTTCTTCAGCGCGATCCTGTCTGTCAGGTCATCCGCATCGTTGATCGAGTTGGCCGTTGCGACGATCTTCTCGATTGGCTTGAATGTCCTCGAGGATATCCACAGCGCTCCGAGGAATGTCACAATGAGTATAAGAGGAAGTATGATCACGGTAAGCCTCAGGATTATATCTGTGATTCCCTGATGGCTGTCCGTCAGGACGACGCCCCGTATCCACAGGCCGGAGACTTCCATGTCCACATAATAATCGTAGAGATAGAACTCCTTATCGCCTGACCGCACCGTCCTTATCTTGTTGGCCTTGAACGGTACGTCTGAAAAATCCATATCCTCCTTGTCAGCCGAGAGCAGAAGTTCGCCGTTCGTGTTATAGAACGAGCAGTAAACGCCCCTCTTATACACCGACATTTCATTCCACTCGAATTTGCCCCTGTCGTACTCAACGTCGTTCGCATTGTCCAGCACCACCTCAACAAGGTATGAAGCCGGATCCTCAGGCAGCGAGTGCCTGTTGATGACCAGGACGAAGACGAGAACCATGACGGACACAAGCAGCACCATGGATGTGACCCACAGGGCCAGTCTTAGCTTCGCAGACATATCCTACTCCTCTCTCAGGACCCAGCCGGTGCCCCATACGGTGTGTATAAGTCTGGTATCGCGGCCCTTGTCTATCTTGCGCCTGAGATATCCGATGTAGACGTCGACCACGTTGGTGCCTCCCTCGTAGTCGTAGTTACACAGGTTGTTCTCGATCATCTCGCGTGTGAGCACGACGCCTTTGTTCCTTATCATATATTCGAGCAAAGCGAACTCCTTTGATGTCAGGTCTACAGGCTCTCCGCCGCGCGTCACCGTGCGTGAGTCTGTGTCCACGACGAGGTCCCCTACGCTGTACTCGTTGGTCTTGTTTCCTGTGTACTTCCTGGCCATTACCTTGACAACGGCCCTCAGCTCGTCAAAGCTGAAAGGCTTGGTCAGATAATAGTCTCCGCCGGCATTCAGCCCTGTCACCTTGTCCATAACGCTGTCTCTTGCCGTCAGGAACAGCACAGGTGATGTGCATCCTCTGTCCCTCAGCCTCTCCACCACGGTGAAGCCGTCCAGCTTAGGCAGGTTCACATCGAGTATTATCACGTCGTAATCAGCTGCCAGTGCAAATTCGAGAGCCTCCGCTCCGTCAAAGCAGCTGTCGACGCTGTATTTCTCATCCTCCATCGCCTCGCTTATAAGGCGGTTCATGTTCTTCTCGTCTTCTACTACAAGGATCCTCATTATCTCCTCCGTCTCAGCCGGGTGACCCGGCGCCCCTCTTCACTGTACTAAAAATATGGTAGCAGACATTTTTAAGAATTCAATTAGCCACTTTTCGAAATTTTTTCAAATTCTTAGAAATTCTAATAATTTTCTTAATTTTGCCCTCTATACTACAGACATCAGCTAAGGAAAACGGCCGGACGCAGGAAGGCAGCCGGCAGCAGATAGAAAATCTTCACATAGTTAAAGACATCATTCACATATATAAGGAGGAAACAACAATGAAGACTATCAATACAGTAAACGCAGCAGTTATCGCTAAGGCAGCAGCAGAGGTAGGAATCAGAGAGAATGAGAACTACAACGTATACCTCATCGCATCCGAGGGCAGCCTCGCAGAGATCATCCTGGAGACCGAATGGAACAGGATCGACTGCTGGATCGACACAGAGGCAGAAGAAGTCCTCGGAATCATGGCTCAGCCAAAGAGCATCAGAGAGCTCCTGGCCGAAGCATACACAAGAGTCAGCGCAGCATCAGCAAACAGCAAAGCTGCATAACAGCCAAGGTCACACACATCGCAGTCACGCATAATAAGGAAAACGCTCTGAATCAGGTCCTCCCGGGACTCTTCAGAGCGTTTTTCATTTGACAGTTTAATTGTATATCAGCTGTGCATCTCCATTCCTGTTCTGACGAATCTGAACATGCGCACAGCGCCTTCGTAGTAGAGTTCTTCCGCTCTTTCGAATGCTTCACTGAGAGGCATCGGTGCGTTCACGGTCGTCATGAGAGACGATACACCGCAGTCACAGATGTCCAGCGCATTCTTTCCAAGCGATCCGGAAAGACCCAGGACCGGTATGCCTTTCGCCTTGGCGTGCATTCCTACGCCCTGCATTACTTTGCCGAAACAGCTCTGCCAGTCGGTGCGGCCCTCGCCTGTTACTACAAGGTCAACTCCTTCAAGCCTTTCGTCAAAGCGTATCAGCTCAAGCACGGTCTCGATCCCTGACTTCATCTCTCCTCCGAGGAATACCATCAGAGCCGCTCCGAGCCCTCCGGCAGCGCCGGTTCCCGGGATCGCATCGCAGTCTATGCCGAACGCCTCTTTGATGACATCGCGGTAGCTGCACATCCCTGCTTCAAGCTCTTCACGTATCTCAGGAGTTGCGCCCTTCTGTTTGCCGAAGGTATATGTGGCTCCGTCCGGTCCGCAGAGAGGATTGGTGACATCGCACATAACAGTGATCTTCGCGTCTCTGATGCGTTCATCCAGCCCGGATACATCGATCGATGCCACGCTGCTGAGATCGCGTCCGCGCCCTTCGAGTTCGTTTCCTTCTTTATCCAGGAATTTTACACCCAGCGCTCTTGCGCAGCCCATGCCGCCGTCATTGGTTGCAGAGCCGCCGATCGCGATGGAGATGTCCCTGTAGCCTCTTTCCAGCGCATCCAGAATCAGCTCGCCGGTGCCGAAGGTGGTCGTATTAAGAGGATTGAGAAGATCCTCAGGCACCATCGGCAGCCCGGATGCGGCCGCCATCTCAATGACCGCTTTGTCTCCGTTAAATACTCCGTAAAAGGCATCCGCTTCTTCCATGAGTGGGCCGTGTACTTTCACATTTATAAATTCGCCCTGCTCCGCTCTGATTACAGCCTCTACCGTTCCCTCGCCGCCGTCAGCGACCGGAACGCCGGAGCATTCGCATTCACCGAAAACATCCCTCGCCGCCCTGCTCAGGAGCTCCACGGTCTTCTCGCTTGTAAGGCTTCCCTTAAAAGAATCCGATGCAAATAACAGTTTCATAATATTCTCCCCCGTCCCGAGTGTATGTATACTGCTCTGATTATACCATAGGACCGGCCGGATAGAAAAAAGGACCTCCCGGTCGGAAAGTCCTTTCTATCTGACATTCAGTATAACGGCAATCAGTCAGTTAAACCGGCGATAGTACCGATCGTACCGCCTCCGACAAGAGCTCCGATGCCTGCGGTTCCCTTTGAACATTATATGAATGTGGTTCAGAAACTTCTGTATCAGGACAAAATCACCGTTATCCTTGTACCTATATCCTTACGCGAGATTATATCGAACCGCCCGCCGTGGCGTTCCACTATCCACTTTGCGATCGCGAGTCCGAGGCCGCTGCCTCCAGTCTGCTTCGAGCGGGAGTCATCCGCGCGGTAGAAGCGGTCAAATATATGCGGTATGTCGCTTTCACTAATTCCGATGCCGCTGTCCTGCACTGAAAATGCCGGATGTCCGTCCGAGACAAGACTTCTGAGCTTGATCTCGCCTCCCTCAGGAGTGTATTTTGACGCATTCTCGATGAGGATCCTTGCCGCCTGCTTGATGAGAGATACATCTCCCCTGGCAGGAACAGGTCCTTCCCCTTCAAACAGATACGTATGCGCCCCATCTATCATCGCAGACTCTTCGCACACTTCCTTCATCATTTCAGTGAGGTCAAAATCAGTAATGTTGAGCGTTGTCCGTCCGCTGTCTCCGCGCGCCAGGAACAGGAGCTGCTCAACAAGATGCTGCATGTTTTCGCTCTCACTTTTGATCGCCTGGATCGACTCATCCAGGATTTTTTCGTCCGTCTTGCCCCAGCGGTCGAGAAGGTCCGCATAACCCTTTATTACAGCGATCGGAGTACGGAGCTCGTGGGACGCGTCGGAAACGAACCTCGCCTGCTGCCTGTAGGAATCTCTCATGCGCGACATGAGTTTATTCACTGCGGTCTCAAGACCCGCCAGCTCGGCGTCGCCCGTAGCGAGCTTCTGATCATCCTCCGCCGGACTCAGCCTGTCTATAGCGTTCTCGAGCTTCTGATACCTCTGCTCGGTCTCGCCATCCATTTCGCTCAGTTTAAGAGCCGCATCGGCGAATTCCTGCAGCGGCCTCAGCTTGGACCGCACCTTAAGAGTTTCAAGCAGGGCCCACAGAACTACGATGACGCCTTCCACCCTCAGTATGATATCTATCTTCCACTCTCTGATCAGCTTATAGAAGGTATTGAGGTCGTTGATGACGAGTTCTATATTACCCGAGCCGTCTGTGATCTGAGGGACTACGAATATGCCGAACAGTATCACATCGAGCACGATAAAAATAAGCAGCAGATTAAAGCCTGAGCTCAGGCCTATTCTGAAAGCTATTGATCCGGTGCTTACCGGTTTTTCCCTGCGTCTTTTCTCTTTAGCCATTTTCGTCTTTTATCACGTAACCTACGCCGCGGACCGTGTGGATGAGGTTTATTCCGAATACCTCATCGATTTTGCTCCGTAGATATCTGATATACACATCGACCACATTGGTCTCTCCCATGTAGTCATATCCCCAGACCGTCCCCAGAAGAGTATCCCTCGAAAGGACTATATTCTTATTTACAAGCAAAGTATTTAAGAGGTCGAATTCTCTGCTGGTCAGCTCTATCTCTTTTCCTGCATATTTCACTTCGTGGCGACTCGGAGACAGTGTCAGGTCGCCGCATCTCAGAAGATCGTCCGGTGCATCCTGAGTATTTTCGTGCGCCTGATGCGAGCTCCGCCTGAGCGCAAGTCTTATCCTTGCCAGCAGTTCCTCTATGGCAAAAGGCTTGGTAATGTAGTCGTCAGCTCCCTGGTCGAGTCCTGCGACCTTGTCCATTACCGCATCTCTTGCGGTGAGCATGATCACCGGAACATCTGAAGTCCTCCTGAGTCTCCGGAGAACCTCCATCCCGTTCAGCTCCGGGAGCATTATATCAAGCAGAACAAGGCTGAAGCCTCCGCTTTCAGCCATTTCCAGTCCTGTTCTGCCGTCTGCGCATTTCACTGCTTCGTACCCCTCGTGGAGGAGCTCAAGCTCTATGAAGCGTGCGATCTTCTCTTCATCTTCAATTATCAGTATTCTGTCCGTCATGTCCTCTTCCTGTCAGGTCGTTTCTGACCTTCTCTGCATAGTCTGTCGCCTTGTCCATAGTATCGTTGATATTGATCTTACCGAGATCCTTTCCCTCAAAGTGGAAGCGGCATCCGAATACCATTGCAATTACCGCAAGAATCAGTGTTGCCCAGAAGAAGCACATAAGTGCAAGTACCGGGATCCAGATCGGGAGATCAGCCAGCTGCTGGCCGTTGCTCTTGATGATGACAAGTCTGTTGTCTGTCATGATGCTCTTGAACTTCGCCCAGAGCCCTTTCTTTTCTTTAGCAGCTTTCGCAGATTTTCCTGCATTTCCGGAATTACTCTGATTACCGGAGCGGTTGCCTGTATTATCTACAGTTACCTCAGAAACGATCTCTGCATCCTGTGCCGGCTGAGCGGTATACGCTGCGCTTTCCTTCTTTATCTTTCCTTCTCTCTCGAGGCTGATGATGGCATCTATCATATCCCATCCGCATCCTTCCAGAGCTGCCTTTGCGTCCTCGTAGCTGCATCCTGCCTTATTTACGAGCTGTTCGATCTTTTCAAAATTATCCATTTTGTCCTCCTTAATTATTCTATCAGTTTACTGAACCTTTTGTCCTCTGTTTGTTTTGATGGTTATATGATAAGGCGGAAAAATGAAAACGTCCTTTAGACCGAATTAGAGAATTATTAGAAATACATTAGAAAAAGGACCGCCAGGCGGTCCTTCCGGGTCCGGTCAGTATGATTCAGCTGAGCTGCACTGATTCTGCTTCATCAGGCAGGAAATATGCTTTGAGGTCATGGATATTATGCGATGTGTATTCACTCAGTACACGACCCTCAAGCTGATATGTACGGATAAAACGCTTGCCGTCAACGGTACTCCACTGCTCCATGTCCCATGTGAGGTAACCTATATCATCCGACTTCTTTTCTTTTAAAATGAGATCCACCTGGCGTCCGTCCTTCATCTTCTGGATCAGTCCGTCGCGGTCAAGTTCTAATTCAACATTGTTTACAACATCTTTGACTATCATCAGAGTCCTCCTTAATTCATCATAAATTCAAACATTAGAATAAAAGAGCGCCCCTATTTCTAATTGCAATGATAACAACAATAGCAAGTCAGTTCAACCGCAATTCCGCCCGGTCTCTGCGCTGCAGTCTTCAGCAATTAATGTAGTGGCTCCATATCAATTTTCCAGACAGTGATTGGATTATTGGATCTCAATTAACTAGTCACTCTTTAGACCATACAAGCGGTGCTTCTTCTTCGATTTCCGAAATCAGCTTATTCATTTCCTTCTGCATTTGATCATCACTCATACCTGAGCTATGCCTGTAAATTTTATCGAATATAGAATTGTCTGTGCAGAAAAACCCGTCAAGCCTGTTCTCTTTCACATATTTTTCCGGAAGGTAATAAACTTTATCTACAGACTCTTCATCTTCGGCGTTATAAAATTTCATGACATGCTGCACATTATTATCCGGCTGTTTCTCCCAGTTCCTTGAATAGTAACTGCTGGTCAGAAAGAATATAGCAATGCGGTTCCCATCGCCGTCTTTGCCCCAATACTCCCCGCGATAACTATAGTAAGGCTTATCGGCAAACATCTCTCCATCCTCAGTCATCCTGATTCCGGTCTCTTCATAAGGGATATAACTCTGATAGTGGAAAATAAGTATATTTCCTGCCAAAATAATCAGGGTGACAGCTGCTGCGGTGGCTGCTATCGTTATTATCCGTTTAAGCAGCATGCTTTTCTTAAGCCTTTTAAGTCTTTCGGCTTCATCAAGTCTGCCAAGGACTTCTTCAGCCTCTGACTCCGATTCAGGCAGATCTGAACCATGCATCCTGCGGTAGTATTCTCTGCAGCCCTCGCACCCTGTCAGATGCTCTTCAACTGCTGTTTTGCTCTCTTCTGACAGCACATCGTCTATGTAAAGCGGCATCAGGTCTTTCGCTATATTACAATGAATCTTCATCGAGTTCCTCCTTGATCATCATTCGTGAACGGTAATAGGTTACTCTCGCCCAGCTCTCGCTCTTGCCAAACAGTTCGCCTATCTCTGCATAGCTCAGATCTCCGAATGTCCTGAGCTGGAAGACTTCTTTGTATGGTTCTTTCAGATCGTGCAGAATACGATGAATCTTCATCACCGTCTGTTTTCTCAGAAGCTGCTCCTCGGGACTGCTTTCTCTGTCTGCAGGGATTTCACAGCAGCCCGCTGCATCATCTTCCTCCTGCATAATCAGCGGTGTCATTTTCGCTTGCCGCTTTGCCGAATCAAAGCAAAGGTTCTTTGCTATCTGGCAAAGCCAGACTTTCAGAGATGCTTCACCGCGGTAGTCATCGATCTTTCGCAGTGCTCTGAAGAAAGTCTCCTGTGTGATCTCTTCAGCCAGGTCAGGATCATGCACCAATGAAAGAGCGTATCGGTACACCGGTGTGAAATATTCCCGATAAAGCTTCTCAATATCCATCAGCATTCTCCTGTTCAAGTCTTCTATCTATAAGACTCCGAAAGCCTGAATTTGTTACAAGTTTTTTCTAATTAATGCATATAAATATTAGGATATTGTCCAGGTGACAATAATTCAAGTGTATCCCATGAACCATCGCCAGCTCGATTACTTTGACGCCTTCAGATTCGGTCAATGCTGTTCTGGAACGGGAGAAAAGGAATTACTATATGTCTGAAGAGGCGATCCCTTCGCCGGCTGTTACCGGAACTCTTGATGAGATCACACAGCGGATCGTCATACAGGTATTCCGCGAAGAAAACTAAAAATGAGTCAGAGGGGACGTACCCCCTGACTCACTCTTCAATATCCTTCTCTGCCGGAGCATCTCCCCTCTGTCATTGCTCAAAAGTTCCATAGCCGGCGACAGCCTCATCTATGGACATTTCACCTGTACAGACGCCAAAGACCGCCTGCCTAAGCTGTATGACCGCGTCATCCTTCAATCCGAATACTTCAGGTGACAGCACGCGGGATTCCGGAACGTCACCGAATGCAGCATACATGCTGTTAAAAGAAAGATCTTTTGTCGGCGACATAAGTCCCTTATTCTGCGCCATGTTGTTCAGCTCCTGAGACGTGATAAGAAAACGCATGAATTCGTTGGCCATGTCCAGATTCTGACTGTCCTTGTTGACAGAGAACTGCAGATTCGGCATATCAAGGAAGTTGGCTCCATTATCTGACATAGGTACCGGGACAAAGGTGTATGTAAACGGATCGGCGATGAATGCCTCGGAGCGGCTCTCGCGTTTCTTCGTACCGGATACAGTATCCCCGGAGCAGGTCATCATCGGAACATCTCCTTCAAAGAAACGAAGGATCACAGCGTCGTAGTTGTCTTCGATCGCCGCGCATGCATCAAGATCCACACATTTATCATTCAGGAACTGCAGCATCTTCTCAAGCGTCGGACGCATATACTCTCCTGCCGATGGATCGAGAGCATTGAGTTTTCTGACAGCCTCTTCATCATTCGCCACAGTCTCACAAAAGTACGGATAAGCTGTCACAGTAAAAATGGAGGTCGTTTCCTCTTTGGAGAATCCCATCATCGGATTTTCATATCCCTTTTCGCGGAACGCGTCACACACTTCCACCAGTTCCTGATAGGTCACAGGAACTTTCAATCCTTCTTTTTCAAACAGGCTGTTGTTCACAAGCATGCCGTAGGTATTAGAGAAGACCGGGACCATCGGAAGAGTACCATCGTCAGTTTTCAGAATGATATTATCGCGGATACAGTCCAGATCGAGCCCGAGGGCAGGGTCAGACAGATCTTCAGCGTGTCCGATAGAAGACTTGTACTGATCACGGCCATACATCCACGAGTAATTGACATAGATATCAGGGGCATCGTTTCCGTCCAGGACCATGCCTATCATGTTGCTGTAATCATCAACTTTAGTAAACGTCAGATCCACATTGGGATAATAGTCATTAAAGCTGTCAAATTCTGCTTCCAGCGCCTCGAAGTTGTCATAGCCGCCGGCAACAGTGACAGTGCCTTCTATGGAAGTATCCAGAGCCGGGCTGAATCCTTCATCAGCTGTTGTATCCTGCTTCTCCGAGCCGCATGCAGCCAGCCCCAGGATCATCAGCAAAGTTAAAAGCATGCTTAATATCTTTTTCACGATTGTCCTCCTCCGTCCTTGATCCTTCGGATCTCTTTGATAACTAGTTTTATGTCTATAGGCTTCGCAATATGTCCATTCATTCCGGCATCCAGACATTCCATGATGTTTTCAGAGAAAGCGTCTGCTGTCATAGCAATGATCGGGATGGAGGAAGCCCAAGGATCCTCCAGTTTCCGGATCGCTCTGGTCGCGTCAAGACCGTTCATTTCCGGCATCTGCACGTCCATGAAAATCAGTTCATAACTGCCCTCCGCGGCCGAGCGCATCATATCCAGACATACTCTGCCGTTCACCGCGCGGTCGGCAGTGATTCCATACATGCCAAGTATTGCTGATATTATTTCCCAGTTTACATCAATATCCTCGGCTATCAGGATATGCAGTCCCTGCAAATCAGAATAATCCTCCTCAGGCTCAACGGATACGGCCTCTTTCCCTATAAGATCATTGATCTTGTCGTAGAGAGTAGAGCGGAAAAGCGGTTTGCTTACAAAAGCATTCGCTCCGGCAGCTTTTGCCTTATCCTCTATATCTGACCAATCATATGCGGATGTCAGCAAAATAGGAATGTTTGCATCTATCTCTGACCGGATCCGTCTGATCGTCTCAAGCCCGTCTATTTCCGGCATTTTCCAGTCAATAATAATGACATTATAGTCTTTCCCGGCAAGAAGCCTGTGTTTGATCATGCCCAGTGCCTCCAGACCATTCCCGGCCTGTTCCGCCGACGCGCCAAGTGACTCAAGGGTATCTACAGTTGTCTGAAGCATGGTCTCATCATCATCTATGACCAGAACATCAATGGCATCAAGCTGCATATCTTCCCGCTGCCTGTCAGCTTCAGGTATATCCAGAACGACTGTAAAGGTCGTCCCTTTGCCCTGTTCGCTCTCACATTCTATCGTTCCGCTCAGCAGTTCAACCATCTGTTTTGTGATGGCCAGTCCAAGACCTGTCCCCTGAATGCTGTTGACACGACTGTCTATCTGACGCGAGAATGGCTGGTACATGAATTCCATGAATTCCGGGCTCATGCCGATTCCTGTATCTGCCACAACATAAGTCAGCCGTACACAGCCCGGCTTGTCGCTCTTCTCCTGACGCATATCTACGCTGACACACCCTCCGGGCTCTGTATATTTGATGGCATTGGACAGGATGTTGATATAAATCTGGTTAAGACGGAGCTGGTCTGTGTACAGATATTCCTTTTCCATCCGGTTCACGTGGAATCTGAAATCTATATTTTTCTCCTTGATCATCGGCTGCGAGACAGTAACAAGGTTCTCGACTGTTTCAACAATGGAGAATGTCAGCGGACTCAGTTTGAGTTTTCCGCTTTCAACCTTGGATATATCCAGAATATCATTTATAAGTGTAAGCAGGTGATTGCTGGCAAGGCTGATCTTCCTGAGACTTTCCTTTGTCGACTCCACATCCCCTAGATTCTTCTCGGCGATAGTCGTAAGACCTATGATGGCATTCATTGGAGTGCGGATGTCATGGGACATCGTAGAGAGGAAATCAGTCTTTGCTTTATTTGCGGATTCAGCTTCTCTGGCCGCGAGCTGAAGACGCTTGTTAAAGTAGAGTATATAGAGCAGGTCACAGAGGAACAGGATCAGCAAACCTGCAGAAACAACACATATCAGCAGCCAGTTTTCAGTGCCTGCATTGAGATCCTTAGCCGGCACAATACTCAGCAGAGTCCACCCTTCAGTAGCCGACAGAGGTGTAAAGGCGAGTATGCACTCCTGTTCATGTGAGTTGATCATTGAAACAGAGCCTGTTGATGAAGTGATCATGTCAAACAGTTTACCCGCCGATTCCGGATCTGTTTGATTATAAGATTTGTAAAACTCAAAAAAACTGGAGTTCTTAAAGCTGTCTCCTTTGATTATATAGTCACCATCGGCATCGATCATGGCCAGTTCCGCATTCACAAGTTCTGTCTGCGGGAAAACCCATTTCTGCTCCAGTGCCGAGATAGGTATGACCCGCAGCAATACAGCAGTCTCGTCATTTTCACTTTCCGGATCATACAGTTCAACAATATTGCAGAAAGCCAGTGACTGCTCGCCATTCATCGGATTGGTATAAGCACGGGTTATATTGATCGACTCCCCGATATCATCGATCCAGTCAGCGTCATTCATAAGCCCTATCCGATTATAGGAAACGGTATACTCATTGTCAGTGCCCTGTTTTGGCCGCGTTGAAAGACCTGTGAGTGTATCGGGATATATCAGATGAGCAGAAGTATTCCCGGCCACGTGCGAGGAACGAATAAACTCAGCAGCCTCTTCAATTGTCATGTGCCTGCTGTTGATATAGCGCGCCCACACGTCGCAGACCCGCTGCTCTCCTTCCTGATAATTCTCTGTCACATGCTCCATGGTGACTGTTGTATCTTCAAAATGTTCTATCTGCCTCTGATATGATTCCCTGCTCTCAAAACGGGAGTAGACTACAACAAAAATCAGTATGGCAACCATAATGACCACATTAGCAACGATGATATAAGTCTTTTTCATATTCTGATCCCCCGCAGGAAGCAGGCGTAAGCAGCTGATGTAAACAGCACCTGCCGATAGAACGATATGAGCACATTATACAACAAAAGAACTTCCGGTTTACCCGAAAAGTTCAGAATCCCGGAAATTATATTGAATCCCATAATTCTGACAACTGCCGGTAATTGTCAGAATGTGAGTCAGCGGGTACGTCCCCTGACTCTTCGTCCCCTGACTCTTTTCCGGGCAAAAGAAAACTCCGGAATAAATCCGGAGTTATGGAGCTGCTGGGGGGAGTCGAACCCCCAACCGCCTCGTTACGAATGAGGTGCTCTGCCATTAAGCTACAGCAGCGTATCGCGCTCTGTTAGTTTAACAGAGCGCCTGTGATTATTCAATTGTTTTTTATTCTTTGTCTTCGAGTTTCGGCGCCTCTTCGGAAACTGT
>JAWRIG010000060.1:0-22776 GCA_040308005.1 Anaerovoracaceae bacterium
CTTGATGATTCTAATTGTTCAGCTGAGCAACTGAAACAAGATAACCACCAAATCATAGATGGGTACCAATCTAACGGAGAACAGATCACTCTAATCACAGAAAGCTTCGATGATTCGATAAGGGGAGTATTGGATTAGCAAATCTTGCTAATGCTGTGTCAAGTAGTTTTTTGAACGGCAAGCGATAAATAGGCGCATGGATACGTATGCAGATGTGTTCAACAGGATGAATAATGACGCTATGAAGAAGCTTGAAGACTACTCATCAAAATTGGCTATTTAACGTTGATTTTTCAAGCGTTTTGAGCGATTTTCCATATTGTCGTCAATTGTCGTTAAAAATTGTCGTCAAACGCAAATCCGGAACCGTCAAATGCAGTAATTGCAACGGTTCCGGCTATTTTATTTATAAAAAATGCCCTAAGAGATCTTCCCAACAGTGCTTAGCACAGATGGGCCCCTTCTTAGGGCTGTGGTGTCCCAGGCGCGATTCGAACGCGCGACACCCGCTTTAGGAGAGCGGTGCTCTGTCCCCTGAGCTACTGAGACGCATTGAGACGTATGAGGGAGATTCTGTGGTGCTGAATTGACCGGAGAACTCCTTTTTTCGTGCCCGAATATAATAACACAGTTCTGTGGGGATATCAAGACAGTCGGTCCCCTTTATTCGGCCATTTAATTCAGTATGGCGGCTTCATGACTTCGGTCTTCGCGGATAACACTGCAATTAAATAGCAACTTGTCGTATAATGAATATGTAAAGTGTATAATGACTGGCTACAAAACAGGAGGACAGGCGCTTTGCCTGTAATACAAGGGGGTTATTAATGAGTGAGAGAATCAAGCTTCTGATCGCGGGTGCTCTCGTGCTGGCGATGATGCTGGTGCTCGGAGCCTGCGGCGGCAAGGAGGAGTCCGGTGTTTACACAGGAACCCTGTCGGAGGCGCTCGAGGACAAGATTGTGATCGCGACTGACGACGGCACGCAGGAGTTCAGCACCGACAGCGAGACTGTCTATGAACTCGGCGACCTCGATCAGCTCAGCCTGGACGACGTGGTCGATGTTGACTACCACGGCAAGAACGGCAATCTGCACGCGGACAAAATCATACTGAGAGAGCACATCGAGAAGGAACAGAAATTTGCCGGCACCATCACTGAGGTGACTGAGGATCACATCACGGTAACGGGCAAAAGTCTGACCGTTTCATTCGTGCGCAACGGCGACTCGGACATCGAAGGCGACCTCAGTGTAGGCGATGAGATCGAGCTCGTATACAACGGCGACCTGAACGAGTATCCTTTTGCATCAAAAGTCAAAGTCACAAGTGAAAAGGCTGAGCCGGAGAAGAAGACTGTCAGCGGCATCGTTGCAGAATTCACAGAGACTTCGGTCCTGATCGCTATAGATTCCGCGAAGTCATACAGATTCACACTGGACAAAAACACAACGATCACCGGCGTCGCCAAGTATCTTAAGATCGGCGACAGCGTCAACGTCACGTTCGAGGGAGATGTGAGCAAAACGCCTACGGCTTTGAACGTGAACATCGTCAAGGAGACGCAGGCGGAGATCCGCACGGTCAACGGAACCATCGACGCGGTTGAGAAGAATTACGTCGTTCTCAGCACGAGCAAGAAGTCATACATCATCCAGACTGACAAGAACACCAAGTACTCAGGCGACAAGCCGGCCAAGGGATACAAGTCCGAGATCACCTATACAGGCAACCTCGGCAGCGGCAAGGCTGTTGCCACCAACATTTACTGCGTCAAGCAGACACCGGAGCCTAATTTCTATAAGGTAAAGTTCGTGGACGGATTCGGCAAGACGCTCGCTACTGTCAAGGTCGAGAAGGGCAAAGCGGCCAAAGCGCCGGCTGACCCTAAGAAGGACGGCTACACGTTCAAGGGCTGGGACAAGTCCTTCACCAAGGTCACCAAGGACATGACTGTAACCGCGAAGTGGGAGAAGGCTGCTCCTAAGAAGGACGAGAAGAAGACCGAGCCTGAGAAGAAGGAAGAGAAGAAGGATGAGCCGACACCGGCTCCTGCTCCGACACCTGCACCGGAACCAACACCGGAACCAACGCCGACACCGGAGCCAACGCCTGAACCTGAACCGACACCGACACCTGCACCGGTAGAGGCAGAGGGAACGATCACAGAATGGACTTCGGACGAGCACCCTAACGCTTTCACCATCCAGACAGCTGACGGAGCAGAGCTCGTACTCAACATCACTGATGATCTGGACATCGCAGCAGGATACATGCCTGAAGTCGGTGACAAGATCAAAGTCCAGTACTATGAGGACGGCATGCAGCTCGTGAGCATCAGGCTCGTGGAAAAGGCTCCTTCGGTAGAACCGGAACCTGAACCAGAACCGGAACCGGAACCGACACCTGCGCCTGAGGATGAGACGCAGCCGGAAGACGAGACTCAGCCTGAGGACAAGACCGAGCCTGAAGAAGAAGTTCAGCCTGAGGAAGAGCCTAAGGAAGAACCTGCAGAAGAGGAAAAACAGGAGGAAGAGATCATCATCAAGGCTCAGGGCAAGATCCTCGAGGGCGATGAGGCCAATATGACCTGCAAGATCGAACTCGACGGCAACACAGTCGAGTTCAAGGTCAGCAGCGATACCGAGATCACAGCCGGATACTTCCCGCAGAAGGAAGATACCGTCGAGATCGAGTACGACAAGAGCGAAATGACTCTCAAGAGCATCAAGCTGCTCGACAGACCGGTCCCTGCAGAGGCTTCTTCAGAAGAAGCATCTTCTTGATATACAGAGTACGCAGGAGTAAAATTTAATTGAGCTTCAGCAGCCGTTTCCGCACATTCTGCGGTGCGGACTGCAGGAGGAGATAATAACAAACGGGTAGTGAGAGTGTCCGTGAAACAGACAAGGCTGCGGACCTCAGGTGTAAGGAGATAAGTTATGTACAAGGAAACTTTAAGACAGGTATGGGCAGAAATCGACATGTCTGCCTTCGACCACAATGTCAAGGAAATCAAACGCCAGATGGGATGTCCTAACATGATCGGCGTTATCAAGGCTAACGGCTACGGACACGGTGCTACTGAGTGCGCGAAAGTGCTCAAATACAACGGAGTAGATCACTTTGCTGTCGCTACTCTTGAGGAAGGCGTCAACCTCCGCGAGGACGGCATCGAGGGCAGCATCGTAGTCCTCGGACTGACACCGGCACAGTGTGTAGATACAGTCATCGAATACGACCTGACACCGGTAGTAATGCACTATGATTATGTCAAAGCTCTGAGCGACGAAGTAATGGCACAGGGTGCAGATCCTGTTAAGTGCCTTTTCGCACTCGATACAGGCATGGGCCGCATCGGCTTCAGAGTATTCACAGATGAAGAACGTGACTTTGCCGTAGAGCAGTACAAGAAATTCTCTGAACTTCCGGGCGTTGAGCTGCCTGGCATCATCACACACTTCTCGACAGCTGACGAGGAGCAGAGAGAATACACCAACATGCAGATCAGCAACTACAACGAGTTCATGAAGAAGCTGAATGCAGCAGGCTTTGACCCTAAGAAGATCTGCGCTAACTCCGCATCGATCATGGTATATCCTGAGATCCACTTTGACGCATGCCGTCCGGGAATCATCCTGTACGGACTCGCTCCATCGGGATACCTCAAGGGCAAAGTTCTCGACCTCAAGCCTGTCATGACAGTCAAAGCTGAGATCGTCAACCTCAAGACCGTTCCTGCAGGAACATCCGTAAGCTACGGCCGCAAGTTCACATCCGACAAGGAGACCAAGATCGCAACGATCGGACTCGGATATGCAGACGGCTATTCAAGACTCAATTCGGGCAAAATCTGCGTTCTCGTAGGCGGCATCAAGTGTCCTGTTGTCGGCAACATCTGCATGGACCAGTGCATGGTCGATGTCAGCGCAGTGCCTGATGTAAAGCTCGGCGACGAAGTAGTCATCATGGGTAAGCAGGGCGACGCAGAGATCAGCGCAGACGACCTCGCGGCAATCAACGGAACCATCAACTACGAGATCACCTGCTGCTTTGACCTCAGAATCCCTAAGGTATACATCAACTATCCTGAGGGAATGTGCAAGTAGCATAGCTGCATGCCGGGCATCCGCGGCCTGAGGCCGGGGTGCTGTGCGCAAACAGAGTAAATACAGCGGGCGGGAGTAAAATCCCGTCCTCTGTTTTTAGGTCCGGTTAAGGGTCGCGGTGTATACTGCCGCAATAGATAAATGATCAACATGGAGGGGCTTTCAGTTTATGGATGGTTTTACTCAGGCAGACGGAAACTTACTTATAACGATACAGAATGCGCTTCACGCAGAATGGCTCACGCCTGTAATGAAGGTGATCACAATGTTCGGGGAGGACGGCATCTTCTGGATCATAGTGTGCCTGTTTCTGCTGATCTTTAAGCGCACGAGAAGGCTTGGCATCATCTGCTCGGCGTCGCTTGCATTCACTTTCATCTGCTGCAACCTCATCATCAAGCCGGCGGTCGACAGGGTGCGCCCGTGGATCGTGTTCAAAGCGGTGAACGCCATGCTCCCGCCTCCTGGCGATGCATCTTTCCCGAGCGGACACTCGGCCAACGCAATGGCGCCGGCCTGGGCGATGTTCATCAGCACGATGCCGGTCAGGCGCAAGGTGACAGGGGATGACGGGAAAGTGCAGCTGCTCAGATCGTACAGCGAAGTGCCTTGCCTCGGCTGGAAGGGAACCGGCGCAGACCCTAAACGCATGCACACATTCGGCGCGATAGGAGTTGTGCTCGCTTTGCTCATAGGACTTTCAAGGCTGTACCTCGGAATGCATTATCCGTCAGATGTAATCTGCGGGTTGCTGCTCGGTATGATATGTGCTACTATTGTTCACATCGTTATCAAAAAAATCGAAGGAAAACGTGGTATTATCGGCGGGTAGACTCAGCGGACCCGGCTGGCACCGGACGCTGACAGGGACAGGATAATACAGAGTAAAGAATCGTACCGGGACGTACAAGGGACAGAAGAACACAGAACAGAGATTCATACCGGGGCATACAGATGAACAGAAAGAAAAAAAGAACAGCAGTAATAATAGCGCTTATACTTACAGTCACAGTTGTAGGCGGAGTCACACTCACAGCATGCAGCGGCAGCGACGCTGTCGGCTTCTGGATCGTGGAGAAAGTATCCGCGGGTGACGTCGTGATGAGCGGCCAGGACGCTGAGAGCATCGGACTCAGTGCTATCGGCACAGTCAAGCTCCAGAAGAGCGGCAAATGCGAAGTCAACCTCCTCGGCGAAGAGGCTTCCGGCACATGGGAGCAGGCCAAGGACGGCACGATCACAATCAGCTACGGTGACAACCTGAGCCTCTCAGGTTCCATCAATGACAAAGGCGTCATGACACTCAAAGACCCGCAGGGCGCAGAGTACATACTGTCCAAGTAAGACGCCCATACTGATAAGTGACACTAGTCAGTAATCAGGACAATACAGTTAGATACGAGCCGGCGAAGAGCCGGCTTTTTCGTGCAATAAATACTGAACACCGCAGCGCAATAGATGAAGCGGATCCCGGCTTTCGTGCTATAATCTATTCACCGGAGCAAGCGAATCATATGTAAAGAGGAACAACATGGTTAACATAGGAAACGACTGGGACGCCCTGCTCGCTGACGAGTGGGACAAGCCGTATTATAAGAAACTGAGAGAATTCCTGCGCGAGGAATACAGCACACAGACTGTGTACCCGCCGGCAGGCGACATTTTCAATGCTCTTAAATTCACACCGTACAGCGAGGTCAAGGCAGTCATCCTCGGCCAAGACCCGTATCACGAACCGGGGCAGGCACAGGGCCTCGCTTTCAGTGTGCCATATGACGTGCCGCAGCCGCCGTCACTGGTCAATATAATAAAGGAACTGAACGACGACTTTGCCGGGAACATCAGTACCCAGGCCCAGAGCCGCGACCATGACGGAATCAGCGGAGTGCTCGTGCCGTGGACAAAGCAGGGCGTTTTGCTTCTCAATACCTCGCTGACCGTCCGCGCCCACCAGGCAGGCTCGCACAGAGGCAAGGGCTGGGAGCAGTTCACCGACCGTGTGATCGAACTCCTCGCCGGGAGAGAGAAACCGATGGTGTTCATCCTCTGGGGCGCCAACGCCGCCGCCAAGACAGACATCATACTTAAGGCGCAGGAAACAGGGGCCGCCGGGTCCGCAGGGCGCCGGCATCTCATAATAAAGGCGCCGCATCCGAGCCCGCTCTCCGCATACAGGGGATTCTTCGGCGGCAGATACTTCTCAAGATGCAACTACTTCCTTCAGGACAACGGCATCAGCCCGATCGACTGGAGCCTGTAGGCCGGCGCAAAGCGGGATATAGGAAAACACTGATGAACGACTCTTTTGAATGATCTGTAGTGACGTAACAAAGTAATCATAACTAAAAATACGTCAAGGTAGATTTATTTACTTAGTACATGGCGGAGCGATTGACGTAAATTCGAAGTTTGATGCCTATGCTACGTCAATGAAAGAGCTTATCAAAGCCCGATGAACGCCATAATTGACGTAAAACGTTACTTAACAATAGGATTTACGTCAATAAACATGCCTCTCAAAGGCTAAATGATGCCAGATATTGACGTATAATTCTTGAAATTCTTAGTATTACGTCAATAAAAACACCTGATTCAAGCCGCTAGATATCATTTAATGACGTAAAAATTACTAAAAATCTGCAATTACGTCAATCTTAGGTAAGCTGCGCAAAAGAAACTGGCAATTGTTGACGTAAAATGATCATATTCAGCAGTTTTACGTCATCATAATAGTTAAATGCCGTCACGCCATCAGAAGCAAAAGATCATTCAAGAAATGTATTTGTTTGAGATTGTCAGAGCCTCTCTTTTGGCTGAATAATCATCAGAAAAGAACGCCAAAATTGTTCTTTTTTTGTTTTTTTGAATGTAGTGGAATAATCGCAGGATCTCAGGCTGTTCCCGTTTGCGCATTTTTTTGATTCAGACTATTATTATCCAACAGATTACCGTAGAGGGGGTAAATCCAATGAAAATGCTGATCAATAGTCTGAAGAATGAAGAGAGAATAGAAACGCTGCATAAAAGAACGCTTGAGAAAAAACTGGATGATCTCAAGGAATATGAGGGGATGATCCTGATCCCGTCAATCAGGCCGAGCGGCCGGGTTTATTATTACACCTTTGATCCTAAGACCGGTAAGCGCAAGTACCTTGGCGGTGAAGAGTGCGAGGCTGTTCAGTGCATCAAGGCAATGCATCACATGAAGTTATCGGTAAAACTGATGGAACGGAATTCATCGCTGCTGATTCCGGTTATTGAGGGGTACGCTGATACGGATCCGGATGCTGTTGAAGCGCTGCTGCCGAAGGTATATCAGAACAGCAGGTTCGAGCTCGCAGGTCCAGCAGATCCGAGGGCGGCGGAGTGGAAGAAGGCTAAGGAACAATTCAAAGCGAACTATCTTAGAAAGTATCCTGACAAGCATCCTGAGACGCTGACGTATGAGCGGCGCAACGGGGATAAGATGCGGTCCAAATCCGAAGGCTCTATAGCCGATATACTTGATCTGAATGAGCTGACCTTTGTTTATGAGCTGCCTCACCGCTGCAACGGGTACTGGCTGCTTTCAGACTTCACGGTCCTGTCCCCGCTGGATTACTTTTCTGAAATCATTATTGAACACGCAGGGAGGATGGACCTCGAGTCATACCGTAATAAATACATATTCTCTCTGGAGCAATATATGAAAGAAGGCTACCGCCCTAACATCAACCTGTTTTTCACCTTCGATAATCTGGACAAAACGTTCAGCGAGATTCCTGTGCAGAACATTCTTGATAACTGGCTGGGCAAAAGTGCATAGGCCGTTCGGTTTTGACATGCAGCGCTGCCACTAATACTAAACAGACACAGTCCAAAGTGCAAAACAATCGGGCCTGCATTTTTTTAAGTTGATTTAAGCAAAACAAGCTATTCTATGTGCGGTTCGAAAATGAATGCGCATGGCGCGGACCAATATTAATGATTGGATCGAAAATGAATGCGCATGGCGCGAGTAAAAAATAATGATTGAATCAAATATGAATGCGCATGGTGCGGATCGAATATTAATGATTGAATCCAAAATGCATTTTTGGTAAAATTCTGTACTTGTGGGGCAGGCCTGCATCGCGGGCGCGGCCTCTGACTAGAGCCAGAAGGGGATACTGGCTTCAAGGTCACCAGATGTATGCTCGGCGGGGCATTTCAGAATATATCAGAGTAACCAGTATTGAAAGGAATCACACGCAAAATGAAAAAGTTCAGAAGATCAGCATTTTCAATCGCTTGCTACGTATTCGCAGCTATCTTCGCTGCATACTTTGTAGCTGTTGTTATCAGCACTGTTTCCACAATCAGCCAGTACTACGCTGCTTACCAGATGTCGCCGACTTTCGGTGAGGTTGTAGGATACCTGCTCCAGAACGGCGTCACACCTCTGGTTGCTGCCATCCTGACATTCATGGCAGGCCTCACATATGACGAGGTCAGAAGAATCAACCCGGCTAACTGGGCATCCGATGATGAGATCAGCGAGGCTAAGGAAGCAAAGAGACTTGCCAAAGAGGCAAAGCAGATCGCTAAGGGCGAGGCTGCTAAGGCTGCCGCTGAGGCCAAAGCCCCTGCTGCTGACGATGATGAGTCGGTCAAGCCGGAGTTTTCCGCAGTAATCGCTGAAGAGAGCGAGCCGGTAGCTGTCGTTCATGAGCCTGAAGTTGAAGAGCCTGGTCTTATAGAAAAGGCATTTGATGCAATAGGCGAGGCTGCTGAAGATATTATCGATGATGATGAGGAACCAGCTGAAGAGAATACAGAATTCTCAGCAGTAGTTGCAGAGGATGCGGACGCAGAGACTGAAGCCGAGTAGCAGACGCAGAAGACGCAGAGACTGAAGCCGAGTAACAGGTGCAGCCGATACGCATATCGGAACACACGCAGGCGGGCGCAGTACAGTAATCCCGCCTGAGAACTCATAGAAATAACGCCTCCCCCGGAATGCAATGCCATGATCATAATGGCGCCGGCATCAGGGGGAGGCTTTTGTTGTGAAGCGATACATAATTTGTATAACGGCAGATCCGAACCGCCCGCTGAAGTGATTGAAGTTACCGGCAGCGTGATGATATAATGTCCGCGATATGCCCGCGCTCCGCGTGACGGAACGGCAGAACGGCGTAACGACCGTTCAACAAATCGGCGAAACGGCGGAAACGCGGCGCATTCTGAACTGAAGATATTGGAATACGAGCGGGCGCTTTGCCTGCACGGAGAAGGGGTAATATATGATAAGCTGGAAAGAGATTGAGCTGGCGGACAAGCCGGCTATAGAAGATAAGATATGCGCGAGCGGCTGCCATGGCGCGGACTATGGCTTTGCCAATCTGTTCATCTGGCGCAAAGCGTACAGACCGCAGATCGCGTTCTGCGGATCAAGGCTGCTTGTCGGCATGCCGCAGTGGGATGTTTACGCGTATCCGAAGGGGGACGGAGATCCGTCGCCTTCGGTCGAGCTGCTGCTTGAGGAAGCGCACGCCAAGGGCAACAAGCTGAGAATAAGAGGTCTTACGGACAAAACGCTCGAAGAGTTCCTGCCGCTTTACGGGGACAGGTTCGAAATCGTCGAGGACCGCGACAATGCGGACTATATATATACTGTAGACAAGCTGTGCAACCTGCCGGGCCGCCACCTGTCGTCAAAGCGCAACCACATCAAGCATTTTGAACGTAACGGTGCGTGGGAGTTTCACAGGATCGCGGCTGACTCGTGCGGCGTCGTGACCTCGGGAACGGGAGTTACCTGTGAAGAGGGCGGCATCCCGTGCAACAACGGCTACAAGCTTTCATCCATAGCAGATGCCAGAGCTTTCGTGGCTGAGTTCTACAAGGAGAAGAACGACCCTGACCTCGAGGCTGAGGCCGGAGCGATCAGGGAGATGTTCGAGCACTACGAGGAGCTCGGATTCATCGGCGGGCTCCTGTACCAGAACGGGCAGCCGGTGGCATTTACCGCAGGCACCAAGCTCGACAACGAGGTCTTCGATGTGCATTTTGAGAAAGCGATGCCGGGCGTTGAGGGCGCGTACACCATGGTCAACCGCGAGTTCGCAAGGATGATCCATGCCGAGCTTCCGGGCATCGGCGCGTTCAACCGCGAGGAGGATATGGGACTTGAAGGCCTCCGCAAAGCCAAGGAGAGCTATCATCCTGACATCCTTCTGATGAAGTATTTTGCGATAGAGAAATAAGTTAACATGATTCCTCAGCACACTTCTGCTGGGGAATCTGCATACATGGCAATGAGCGAAAGACTTAGCGGCTTCTCGATAGAGAAAGCGGATACGACAAGTAAATATGAAGGGCTCCGCGATTTGTGGTGCAGAGTTTTCGGCGATGAGCCGGAGTTCGTGGACGCGTTCTACGGGACCTTCGGTGATGATATCGCAGGCTACATCATATGCAATGATGCGGGCAAAGCGGTTTCGGCTCTGACGTGCTTTCGCTGCGGGTCTATGCGCGGCCTCCCTGTGTATGTGACGTATGCGGTCTGCACCGATCCTGAATACCGCGGGCAGGGCCTGGCGGCAAAGCTGACAGAGTATGTGAAGCAGGTAGTGACCGGGGAAAGAGGCAGCCGTATATGCATGGAGGGTGCGCCGGAGGCTGAGGGCCTTGGCGGCATATCCCTTGTATCGCCGGCTGAGGAATCGCTTATTAAGTACTACGCAGGCCTCGGATACAGGGAAGGATTCAGAGTTAACGAGCACGCTGCAGGCATTACGGATGATGCGGAATATGTAGCAGCGGACGGATATACAGATACCGAGCATACAGATAAGAGCAGCGCTGAGGCGGCCGGATGCGAAGGCGGGCAGCCGGGCAAAATCAGGACCTGGGGCCTTGATGCTGACGGGAAGACCGGATACCTTGAAGATGATGATTATGAAGATTTCGAGCCCGGCCTTACTGCAGTTCCTGCCAACAGCGCGCAGTATAACAGGTACAGGGAAGCTTTCCTTGCAGAGGTCCCTCACGTAGAGATGAGCGATGCGATGATGGAGTTCATCAGCCTTGACGGAGGGCAGGGAAGCCTGCTGATACTTAACAGCGGCGATGCAGTCTGCAGGATCGCTGGTGAGGAATTCTCTGGAGCGGATCAGGCAGCGCACCATGCAGACGCCGGATATAAAACCGTTATCCTTGATGAGCTGCTTGTCAATCCGATGCTCCTGAAGTACTCGGAAGAGATCGAAGAGGAGATCGCGGAAAGGCTCAGGGAGCACCTCGGCGCAGAGGTCCTTATATACAGGACGCCCTGCGATGGGCTGCAGCCTGAAGGCGGTGCCGGTGACATCAGGTGCCAGGCAATGTATGCAGTACCGGGCGGCGCAGATATTCAGGGATATTTCGGTTTTCCGATAGAATAAACCTCACCTGTGCTATAATGGTGGAAATAACCGGAAAGGGGAATAACATATGAACGTTGTATGTCTTGATATGGAAGGTGTACTGGTTCCTGAAATATGGATCGCTTTCAGTGAGGAGAGCGGGATTCCTGAACTCAGGAGGACTACCAGAGACGAGCCCGATTACGACAAGCTGATGAGATGGAGGATCGGTATCCTGAAAGAGCACGGGCTCAAGCTCAAGGATGTGCAGGACACGATCGCGAAGATCGATCCGCTGCCGGGTGCCAAGGAATTCCTCGATGAGCTCCGCGCAACGACACAGGCGATAGTGCTCAGCGACACGTTCTCGCAGTTCGCTCAGCCTCTTATGAAGAAGCTCGGATGGCCGACTATTTTCTGCAACGAGCTCGTTATCGATGAAGAGGGCTACATAGCAGATTTTAAGATGCGCTGTGATCACTCCAAGCTGACAACAGTAAGAGGACTCCAGTCCATCGGATTCGACACCATCGCTGCAGGCGACAGCTACAACGACCTCGAGATGATCGAGGCGAGCAAAGCGGGATTCCTCTTCCGCACCACAGACAAGATCAAAGCGGACTATCCGCAGTATCCTGCTTTTGAGGAGTTCGACGAGTTCCTCGCAGCTATCAAAGCAGCGCTGTAGGACGCTTTGCACGCGCAGATATGAGCCGGCGTGGCGGCGGGGATAGATTTCCTACCAGCCAAATAGGAATTTTGCTTGACAACCTCTATTGCCGGTTGTAGTATATGCGATGGAACATAACGGGCGTTAACAGGACGCGCGTATTTACGAGGCTGCCCGGGGCAGCGGCGAAAGGAGATAAAGACATGATTACTAAGGATATGATCATCGGCGATGTTATCAGTGAGCACCCTGAGCTGGTCCGCACATTCTTCGCAAACGGCATGATGTGCATCGGATGCCCGGCATCCCAGGGAGAGTCCATCGAGGCAGCTGCACAGGTTCACGGACTTGACGGCGACGCTCTGACAGCAGCACTCAACGAGGCACTCGCATAACGGATTCATACTGATCAGAAACTATCGAATAGCGGCAAGGGGCGGGACCTTTTGCCGTTATTATTTTGAGCTTTCCTACATTTTGGCACAAGATGTAGATTAATGGGGCTTCAGGATGTACAATATACAGTAAGGGTTAAGACCGGAGCAGGAGGAAAAAGAATGTTTTATGAAGTAAGCAAAGAGGTTTTTGACAAGCTGCCGACCTTCGTTGTCGGCGTAGTTGCGGTAACAGGTATCGACAATTCGAAGGATGTGCCGGCTATCACCAAGATGCTCGAGGAGAATGCTGAGGCAGTCAGACAGTACTTCGAGGAAAGCGGCAACAAGGCCAAGAACGATCCGTGCGTAGTAACTTACCGCGAGGCGTTCCGCGCGCTTGGCATCAACCCTAACAGATATGCATGCGCCGCAGAGGCTCTGATGGACAGGATCGCAAAGGGCAAGGGGATGCCTGAGATCAATCCGGCCGTCGACCTCGGCAACGCTATTTCGCTCAAGTACAAGCTGCCTATCGGCGCGCACGACATCTACACCTTCGTACGCCCGGACGGCACAGGCAGGGGAGCAGCAGATACCGGACTTGAGGTAAGACCTGCAACTGCAGAGGACACCTTCAGACCGTTCGGAGCCGGTGAGGGAGAGTTCGACAATCCTGAAGACGGCGAGGTCGTATACGTTTCGGGTCACGAGGTAAGGACACGCCGCTGGACCTGGAGACAGAGCGAAGTGGGCAAAATGACAGAGAAGACCGCCGGCGTTCTGTATCCTATCGACGGATTCAGCGATGTCAATCTTGCAGAGGTCAAAGCAGCAATGAAGGACTTCACTGAGCTTCTTGCCAACTATTTTGCAAGATCGGGATACAGCTGCACGGTCGAGACAGGGCTTGTCGACAAGGACAACCGCAGATTTGAATTCTAGGAGAAGAAAGAATGTACAGTATTGAAGAAACCGGCGAGGCTTTGCTCAGGGTGACACCGGCGCCTGAAAAGGGGCCCGATGTTCCTGAAGAGGTCAAGAAAGTAATGATAAGGGAAGCCATGCGCATCCTTAAGAATTCGTATGCGCCGTACTCGCATTACAACGTGGCTGCCGCCGCTCTGATGTCATCGGGGCGGATCTACACAGGCGTCAATGTCGAAAGCTCGCTGCTTTCCAATACTATATGCGCTGAGAGGAATGCCATTTTCCACGCAGCAGCGCAGGGCGAGCGCAGGCTCGTCGCCATCGCGATCGTAGGCGGGCCGCATTCAGATAATGCTGAAGATGTTGCAAAGCATGATTACTGCACGCCGTGCGGAGTGTGCAGGCAGGTGATGAGAGACTTTGCCGAGCCTGACAGCATGGTGATAATATGTGCAAAATCAGAGACAGACTACAGGGAGTGGACGCTCGGGCAGATGCTGCCTGAGAGCTTCGGACCTGAAGACCTGGATTAGCTGACAGCGGGAGAGATTATGAGCAGAGTAGAAAGACACAAGGACGAATACAGCAGAGAAGACAGAGAAGCGATAGAAAACAGCAGAGCAGCCAGGAGCGCCGGATACAGAGGCGACAGCGCTGAGCGTTCAGCTGCAGCAGAAACATCAGCGCCGCGCGCAGAAGTGCCGGCCGCAAATACGGCAGCACCTGCAGGCAGAGCAGCGCGCAACCAGGATGTACCTGCACCTGAAGCAGGCGGCTGGGACCAGACCGAAGAGGAAAAGAAGAAGGCGCGCAGGGAAGCCAAAGCCATGAGGGACGGCAAGCCTGAATTCCACGGCGGCAGAGCTCTCGGAAGACTGATCAGTTTCATCGGAACGCTCCTCCTCATCGCTGCTATAGTCGTATGCCTCGGACTGTCCGTACCTCGCTTTGCAGGTATCGACCAGTATGTGGTCATCTCGGGCAGCATGGAGCCGGCCATTCCGGTCGGCAGCATGGTCTACTCAGCACAGACCGATCCGTCGACTCTCGAGGCCGGCGACATCATCGTGTTCTACAGCAACGAGGCCGGCGATACGCCTGTCACACACAGGGTGGTCGAGAATCACATAGCGGACGGCGAGGTCATCACCAAGGGCGATGCCAATGCCCAGAACGACCTGAGCCCTATCACCTATGACAACATCCTCGGCAAGCTGGTGCTGCACATCCCGATGCTCGGATACATGGCGGCACCGCTCGGAACAATGATGGGCAAAATAGCAATGGGCTGCGTGATCCTTGCAGCATACCTGCTCACAGTCATAGGAAGCAAGCTGAAAGGGCGCTAAAAGGTGCGAGGCTTAAGGCCTCTTGCCGGGCACATGGAGACATGCTGCTTCAGGCTTGCAGCATAAAATGCAATTAAAAATCCTGACTTCATGTGGAGTCAGGATTTTTTGTATCAGATTGCGGTTGCTGTCCGCCCGGCCTGAGCGGGATAGTCTGCCGGCGCTTTACTGTCAGATGCCTTTGCTACTTAACTCTTGCGATCTCTACGAGCACGTCGACCATCTTCTCGAGCGACTGTACCGGGATGTACTCCGTGTTGCTGTGGAAGTTGTGTCCGCCTGTTGAGAGGTTAGGGCAAGGCAGGCCTTTGTATGAGAGCATCGCACCGTCCGTGCCTCCGCGGATCGGAATGACTCTCGGCTCGACATTGCATGCCTTGAATGCTGATTTTGCATCATCAATCAGATACATGTGAGGCTCAACGAGCTCCTTCATGTTCCTGTACGCGTCCTTGATTTCCAGCTTGAGGACATTGCCGTACTTTGCGTTGATGAGGTCTGCTGCGATCTTCAGGAGATCCTTCTTCTTATCGAAGAGGTCAGCATCGTGGTCGCGGACAAGGTACTGCATCTCAGCGGATGTGACGCTGCCTGTGAGCTTGGTCAGATGGAAGAATCCGTCATAGCCCTCTGTATATTCAGGCCTCATCTCCTGCGGCAGGATGCTGTCGAACTCGCCTGCGATCCTGGCAGCGTTGATCATTTTGCCCTTGGCTTCGCCCGGGTGGATCTCCTTGCCTGTGATTGTGATGAACGCTGTAGCGGCGTTGAAGTTCTCGTACTCAATCTCGCCGATGGCGCCGCCGTCTACTGTGTATGCGCATTCGACGCCGAATCCCGGAACGTCAAAGTGCTCGGTGCCCTGGCCGATCTCTTCGTCAGGTGTAAAGGCGATGGCTATCTTGCCGTGCTTTATCGAAGGGTCGCTCATCAGGCGCTCTGCCATGGACATGATCTCGGTGACTCCGGCTTTGTCGTCAGCTCCGAGGAGCGAGACGCCGTCGGTAACGATGAGGTCCTGGCCGGTATAATTCTTCATGTCAGGGAACTCTGCCGGGTCGAGTGAAACGCTGTCATTCAGCCTGATGACTCCGCCATCATAGTTCTCAACTATTCTTGCATTGCTTGCATCGCCGGATGGTCCCGGAGCCGTATCCATGTGGGATATGAATCCCAGAGTACGGTCTGTATCGGTGTTGGCAGGGATCTCGCCGTAGACATAGCAGTGCTCTTCATCAACGCGTACATTGCTGAGTCCCATCTCATTCATCTCGGAAGCGAGCATTCTGCACAGTGTGAACTGCTTGTCTGTGCTCGGAAAAGTCGTACTCTCTTCGGACGACTGGGTGTCGACAGAAATGTACCTGAAAAATCTCTCGGTAATTTTGCTCATGATTAACTCCTTGATATAACTTGTAATACAGGGGAACCGCCACTTCGCAGTGCAGGCTGCATAAGCATGTCTGTGCATGTGCGAAACGTGGACGGCAGTTTGAAACGGGGTACAGACCCCAAAGACAATTGTAGTCCGTTTTGCAAACTTTTCAAGCCCGCACTCAGAGTTCATTACGGGACGCAGATGAGGTAATGGGGAAATACTTCACACAAAGCACATCTTCGCGTGTTTCGATATGCCCCGCAATATGATAAAATATGTTTTGCATTGAAAGTACTGTGCATAACAGAGATTTTAACAGAGGAGGCAACACTTATGCTTAAAGACTTCAAGGCTATGGCTGAACTGGTTAAGGCAAATCCTGTCAAGAAGAGAATCGTTCTTGCATGCGCGCATGACGAGCATTCCCTTGACGCTGTATTTGAAGCTTACAAGGAAGGGATCGTTACACCTGTATTCGTAGGTAAGGAAGAGGAAATCAAGAAGATCTGCGCTGAGAACGGATTCGATTTCGGCGATGTAAAGATCTACAACGAGGATGATGACATCGAGGCTGCAAAGACAGCTGTCCGCCTGATCAGAGAGGGCGAGGGCGACTTCCTGATGAAGGGCCGCATGCAGACTGCAGACCTGCTCAGACAGGTAGTCAACAAGGAGACAGGCCTCAGAACAGATAAGATCATGTCACACGTCGGACTCTTCCAGGTACCGAATTATCACAAGGTAGTCGTTCTGACAGACGGCGGAATGATCCTCCAGCCATCCCTCGAGCAGAAGGTCAAGATCATAGAGAACGCAGTTGACGTACTGCACGCTCTCGGATATGAAGATCCTAAGGTTGGCGTTCTCTGCGGAGCAGAAGTCCTCAATCCTAAGGCTCAGGAGTCCGTTGATGCAGCAGAGCTCAAGAAGATGAACGTTGAAGGCCAGATCACAGGCTGCACTGTTGAAGGACCTATCTCCTACGACATCGCACTCAGCAAAGAAATCGCAGACTTCAAGAAGTTCGAGAGCCCTGTAGCAGGCGAGGCTGATGCACTGATCATGCCGTCGATGGCAGCAGGCAACATGCTCGGAAAGTCCTGGACAGTCAGCAGCAATGGCATGATGGCAGGTATGATCGTAGGCGCCAAGGCTCCTATCGTACTGACATCAAGAGGCTCCAGCGCTGAAGAGAAGTTCTACTCGATCGTGCTCGCAGCAGCAGCTTCCAACTAAGATACACTTAATGGACCGCGGCCGGGGCCGCGAAGTCCCTGCATGAAATAATGCAAAACGAAATGGCGTAGAACCGGTGATGAGCCCGGTTTTACGCCATTTTTTTATGCCATGCTTTTCTATTCGGCCCCGATTGCAGGGTCATATTTTCTTATCTCATCTATGTATATCCTGACGAGCTTGGCCAGGATTTCTTCAAGTGAGTTGGTCGTAGGGCTGCCGAGTCTGTCATAGATATAGCCCGGCTCCTCCAGTGCAAATCTGGCGGCTCCCTGTGCTGTCGATTCGAAGACATAAGTCGATGAGCTGTAGATCGGTGTGATCAGAGCTCCGTATGCATCCTTGAAACTGCTGCCGTGAATAGAAGTGGTGTCAAAGCCGTATTTCTTTTCCCCCATATATGTAAACCCCTTTCGTGTGCCGTGTTATGTGCCGGCTGTAAAGTCAGCCGAAACATATGCTAACACATGAAAGGGGCCATAAATAGTACAAATATATAATGCTTATCCATAGTTTTACACTATGGATAATATGCCTACTGGATTCCGTTTATGAGCGAGTTGATGTCGTCAGGATTCAGACCGAAGTCCTCGTCGCCGCCTGCTCCGTAAGCGAGGATCGCAAAGCACATGTCGTCGACCTGCCAGATGGTCTTGGTGGCTTCGCCTTCACGGTTGCCGTAGCAGTTTACAACGAGGCCCTTGATGTTCTGTGTCCAGCTGTGAGCGTATTCGCCGTAGTCGCCTGAGATGTCTCCTTCCTCAGGTGCAGCATCTGCTCTGCCCTTGCGGACGGTCAGGTCAACTGCGCCTACAGGGACCTTCACCTCTGCGATGCCGTCCATGTATCTGTATTCCGCGTCCTTGATCTCTCCGATGCTGAGAACAGCTTCTTCAGGGAAGCTGAAGAATTCAAGGCCTGCACCTTCAGCAGCTGCCTCAGCCGAGTCTGCTGTGCTCCACGGATTGATCATGTTGGCTGTTCCGCCTTCTTCGGCAGGCTCGGTGGCAAACTCGAATACCATGTCCTTGCCGGCGTCTTCCTGATCTTCCTGCCAGGTCATGGTGATGCCTTTATCTCCGTCCTCGAAGAACATGAATCCGTGGCCGCCTGTGTAGACCTCAGTCTGAGAGTCAACATTGCCGTCTTCTTTATAGACATAGTCGGTCCTGACGCAGTCGTGGTATTCGAACCTCTTCTGGTCAGCATCGAATGTGCCGGTCATCTCCCAGGTGCTGTTCTCTGCAGCGCTGCTTGCCCAGTTGACAGTAGCTTTGGCTCCGTTCTCCTGATCAGTTGCCTCGATGAGAACCGCAGCTCTTCCGCATACGTAAGTACCTACATAATTCATTACAGGATTCTGGCCGTCATCCGGCGCAGCTTCTTCGCCACCCGAACTTCCCGAACTGCCCGAACCGCCGCAAGCGGTGAGCACGAGTGCCGCTGCAAGGATCATGACCGCAAAAATACTGAAATACTTTTTCATTTTGCCCTCCTTTACATTAAATGCCTGCGCAGCGTCCCCGGCTGCGTCTTCGTCAGGCATTATTCACTCTTTCATGATAGCATAGATGCAAAGTCTGAAAAAGCATGGCGGATATAACGCCCCGTCAGCCGGTGCTTTGCACAGGCTATGGCAAAAGACGATAAGGAAATTGTATAATGATATACAAGATTAACTTAAGACGGAGACAACAGGAGATAAGGGAAGGGGATATATAAGATGAAGAAAATACTTGGCATGATGGTGCTCTGCCTTGCTATACTGATGCTTGCATCCTGCGGGGGCGGGCAGTCTGCCGGAAGCGAAGATGCAGCAGCCGCCGGAAATCCGGGCGATGTCTACCGCGTGATAACCGTCGACGAATCGGGCGCGCCGGTAGCTGGAGTAATGGTGCAGCTTTGCTCGGAGCAGATGTGCGTAATGGGAGAAACAGACCAGGACGGCGTCGCGGTCTTCAATAGTGACGAGGGCCTGTACACCGTGCATGTATACAGCGTACCTGAGGGATATGCTGAAGACGCAACGGAGTATCCTGTACCGGAGACGTACGGAGATGTAACTATAACGCTCAAAACGGGCGCGTGATCCGGATGATTTGCGTGCAAGCTGTCATTGGCAGAGAGAGGACTTAATATGGAACAGACAAAAAAGAAAAAAGGAGGATGCCTTAAGGTGGCACTTATAGTCATACTGGCAATCATCGTTCTTCTGGCGGCAGTCGCAGGTATTTTTTACATCACGCACAAGGACGAGCTGGAAGCGGAAATGAATAAGTATCATATGGAGACGGCAACCGGTCAGGAGGCTACTGACTTTGAAGTGACGACGACAGCCGGAGAGACCGTAACGATGAGCCAGCTGCTTCAGGACAAGGAGGTCCTGGTTGTGGTGCTCTTTGCAACATGGTGCGGACCTTGCGAAAAGGAATTCCCTGAGATGGACGAGGTCTATCAGAAGTATAAGGACAGAATGAGCATGATCGCGCTCGACGTGGATTCGCTGGACAGCGAGGAAGACCTTGCCGAATACGACAAGAACCACGACCTGTCATTCCCGCTGGCGATGGGCAACGACACTCTCGGTGTATTCAAATCTTCAACATATCCTACAACAATGGTAATAGACAGGAACGGCAAGATAGGATGCAGCAGAGTAGGATCCATACCGACTGCAGAGCAGTTTGAAAAGGTCATCACGACATTCATGGGTGACAACTACGAAGAGCGCCAGCTCGGATACTATACTTTCTATGCGACCGCGGGCAAAAGTGTCGTGCCGGGCGTCGAGTTCACCGTCACATCAGAGGCGGGTACCGAGACTTATACGACAGGCGAGGACGGAAGGTGCGATGTTTTCACGGACAAGCCGGAAGATCTGAAGGTCCAGGTCGTCAGCGTTCCTGAAGGATATTCAATAGACGGAAGCGGCGAGATCATGAGCGGCGTCGGATCGACATACGTAGCACTTCCGGTGAAATAGCAGGTCGGCAGGTACAATGAATATCGATAAAAGCGTATATATTGCAGATGGCGCAAAGCTCGGCGGAGACAATATCACTATAGGAAAAGACAGCAGCGTCTGGTACAACACTGTCATAAGATGCGATGAAGGAGAGAGCATCGAGATAGGCGAAGGTACCAACATCCAGGACCTCAGCATGATGCACACAGGTCCGGGCGCTTCCGTAAAGATCGGAAACGGAGTTACTGCGGGTCACATGTGCCTTCTGCACGGCTGCACCGTAGGCGACAACACGCTGATCGGCATGGGCTCGATAGTGATGGATCATGCCTGCATCGGCAGCAACTGCATTATAGGTGCCGGATCGCTTGTGACCGGCGGCACCGTGATTCCTGACGGGCACATGGCCTTCGGCCGCCCGGCCAAGGTAGTCAAAGAACTGACAGCCGAGCAGATCGAAGCAGTCAGGCATTCTGCGGAAGTGTATGTAAAAGAAGCCGCAGAGAATAAACGTTAACGGAAAGAGGGGAATGATACAATGGGTGCAACTGAAATCATACTGATAATAGTATGCGCCGCTCTGATCATAGGAGTGTTCGCTTACTCAATCAGGCAGAACAAGGACGAGAAGAGGCCGCCTGTGAATTTCATCAGGGAGCTCTTCAATCACTTCGGTGACGGATCGAACTATAAGCGCTGATGGTGATTCGTGCATCAGGCCGGCGGCGGTCAGCAGCCGGCGGACAATAAACCTGATGAACGGTCTGATGGCATTCCCGAACCTGGTAGCTCTGTTCGCACTCTCCGGTGTTGTTGCTAAGGAGACCAAGGACTTCTGGGCAAGAAAGACATCCGGCGAATACGATGACGGACTTGCTGCTGCAAAGGCTGCTAAACAGGCTGCAAAGGGTAAGTAGACGACGTATCACATGGGCTGTGCACGTCGCGGAACTCCCTTAAGGCGATCAATTCCTAATATAGGATAAATAACAGAACCGGCATTAAGGCAAAACAGCCTTGATGCCGGTTCTTTCTTTAACAAAAATAGGCGAAAAAGCCCCTATTGTAGGTAGTGGGATGAATCGCCCGCACCGCAGCTAAGATCAAGATCCCTGCATATGGTTGCCGGATACTTTTGTAAAATCGTCAGAGCAGTAATGCCAGATCCCGTTGGGTCGAAGGAAGCACAAAATGGCTCCTGGTTTGGCGCATTCAGGCGGTTTCCGGCGGAAAGTTGCAAGGCTCAACCACTTGAAAACACTGAGGCTTCGTGATATAATAGAACACACGTTCGGAGGCATATCATGAAGCGCAGCAGAGGATACAAATATCGTGCATATCCAAATAAAGAGCAGCGGGAGTTCTTCTCAAAGAACTTCGGTTGCTGCCGCTTTGTGTATAATCACTACCTTGCAAAAAGAAAAGCAACGTGGGAAGAATGGCATGACACCATGTCATTTAGTGAAACCTCCAGGGATCTTGCAAATGATCTCAAGAAAGAAAAAGAATGGCTGAAAGAAGCAGACAGCAGTGCGCTGCAGCAGAGCCTGAGACATCTGGACAATGCGTATCAGAACTTCTTCAAGAAAAGATCCGGATATCCGAAGTTCAAGAAGAAAAGGTCAGAACAGAGCTACCGTACGATGAATAACAGTAACAGCATCCGCATAGAAGGCGATCACATAAAACTGCCAAAGGCAGGGAGAGTGAAGATCGTCAACACAAGATCTTTTGAAGGTCGCATCACCAGTGCAACAGTGACGAGGACAGCAAGCGGGAGATACTACATATCACTCCGGGTGGAAGAGGAATATGAGATGCTTCCTAACAAGGGCGGCATGCTGGGTATAGACGCAGGACTGACAGATCTGTGCACAGATTCAAACAGTAATAAGATCATCAATCCTAAGACGCTGACAAAGCATGAGAAGCGTATCCGGAGACTACAGCGGTCACTGTCGCGGAAGGCGAAGGGATCGAAGAACAGAGAGAAGGCAAGGAAAAGACTGGCAAGAGAACACGAGAAAGTGGCGGACATCAGGAACGACTTCCAGCATAAGATCACACATAGACTGGCGAACGATAACCAAGTCGTCTGTATAGAGGATCTGAACGTGAAAGGAATGATGAAAAACCACAGACTTGCAAAGTCGATATCCGATGCATCATGGAGTGAGTTCTTCCGCAAGCTTGAGTACAAGATGGAAGACCGCGGAGGGATACTGATCAAGGTACCGAGGACATATCCGTCGAGCCAGCTATGCAGCTGCTGCGGCAGGCAGAACAGTAAAGTGAAGGACCTGACGATACGAGCCTGGATATGTCCGGAATGCGGAGCAGAACATGACCGCGACGTGAATGCCGCGGTCAACATACTAGCCAAAGGCCTTGAGATGCT
>JAWRIG010000061.1:0-58181 GCA_040308005.1 Anaerovoracaceae bacterium
ACTATCGATTGAGAGCATTGACTCGCATTCCTTTCATAGAGTTTTGTCGCTATTACTTAGAATGGAGCAGTTGGTGCTCTTTTTCAATGTCTATTTCCTTTTCTCTTTATTTTCCATCCCCCAGAAATCCGTGATGAACCATATTGTATGAATTGGGTAATTTTTCGTACGAAAAAGGGAACCTGTAGGTTCCCTCTCTGTTAATTAATTGTCGAAAACGCTGAATTTGGCGATTATTCCTCTGTATATTCGAATTCAAAGTCCTGAATGCGCACAGTATCGCCTTCTTTGAGACCCAGAGCAAACAGCAGTTTCATGCCGCCCTGCTTCTCGATGTAGTTGTACAGATATCTGATGGATCCGCTATCGTTGAAGTTGGTCGAGTTGAATATCTTGGTCAGCTGCTTTCCTTCAAGGACGAATGCTCCGTCTTCCTCATCGATATATGCGCTGATGGTCTTGTAGTCAGCATCATAATCATCCGCTGCAAAGTCATACATCTGTACAGGTTCATCATCAGGCTCTTCATAATTCTCAAGTTCGGAAAGAACCTCATTGAGAAGCTCAGTGATGCCCTGGCGTCCCGCAGCGCTTATCGGGAACACCTTGCGGCCTTCCTTTTCCATGAAGGCCATGAACTCATCAAACTTGTCCTGATCTGTCACAAGGTCCATCTTGTTGGCAGCGATGATCTGAGGTCTCTTTAAGAGTTTAGGATCGAACTGCTCAAGTTCGAGCATGATCTTCTTATAGTCATCGATCGGGTCGCGCCCTTCAGAGCCCGAAACATCGATAACGTGGATAAGCACCTTAGTTCTCTCAACGTGTTTGAGGAACTTGAAGCCGAGGCCTGCACCCTGGGATGCACCCTCGATGATGCCGGCGATATCTGCCATGACAAAACTCGTATCGTGCAGATACACCACTCCGAGATTAGGATCGATCGTAGTGAAGTGGTATCCCGCGATTTTAGGTTTTGAATTGGTGCATACAGAAAGAAGTGTCGACTTTCCTACATTAGGGAATCCGAGAAGGCCGACATCCGCCAGCAGCTTGAGTTCGAGAATGACTGCTCTTTCTCTGGCAAAGCCGCCTGCTTCTGCAAAATTCGGCGCCTGGCGTATGCTGCTTTTATAGTGAACATTGCCTCTTCCGCCCTTGCCTCCCTTGGCTGCGACAAGCTGGTCTCCGTCCTCGCAGAGATCCTTCATGAGAAGACCGGTTTCCTTATCTATGATAAGTGTTCCTACCGGCACCTTGATATACAGGTCCTGGCCTTTCTTGCCATACCTCTTTCTCTTCATGCCGTCCTGACCGTTCTCAGCCTGATACTTTCTCTTGTACTTGAAATCCATCAGAGTTCTGAGGTTGCGGTCAGCCACGAAAATAACGCTGCCGCCGTCTCCGCCGTCTCCGCCGTCCGGACCTCCGTCCGGCACATAAGGATCACGCCTGAAAGTCACAGCGCCGTTTCCGCCTTTTCCTGATACTATTGTAATTTCCGCTCTGTCTACGAACATATCTTTTCTCCGAAAAAATCAGCCCCTACAATGTAGGGGCTTGATGCGAATTACCGGAACTATGCTTCCTTGCTGTAAACGCTTACTTTCTTTCTCTTCTTGTCGTATCTCTCGAACTTTACAGTTCCGTCGATCTTAGCGAACAGAGTATCATCTCCACCGATACCAACATTGTTGCCAGGGTGAAGCTTAGTGCCTCTCTGTCTCATGATGATGCTTCCAGCGCTTACATATTCACCGGCACCTACTTTAAGTCCAAGTCTCTTGGACTCGGAATCTCTGCCGTTTTTGGAACTTCCTACTCCCTTTTTACTTGACATCGAATATTACCTCCTGTTCCTTATTAGTTAGCCTCGATAGCTGCAAGGATGTCAGCCTTTGTTGCCTTAGCAGCAACCTCGATGCCCATTTCCTTAGCGATAGCAAGCAGCTCATCCTTCTTCATGGATGCGTTTGCCTTTGGTGCTTCTGCTGCAGGAGCCTCAGCCTTTGCTGCGGATTCCTTAACTGCGGCCTTGAAGCCTGTACCGATTCCTGTAACCTTGACCAGTGTGTACGGCTGTCTGTGACCGTTCTTACGTCTGTAATCTTTCTTAGCCTTGTACTTGTAGATGATGACCTTGTCAGCCTTGCCCTGCTCGAGAACCTCAGCCTGAACTCCGTATCCCTCTACAAAAGGTGTTCCTACTACAAGCTCGTCTCCGCCTACTGCTACTACTTCGTCAAAGACAACCTTGTCACCAACCTGTGCGTCAAGCTTCTCTACTCTGAACTCGTCGTTCTCCTGTACTCTGTACTGCTTGCCGCCTGTCTTGATAATTGCGTACATTGTTTAATTTTCCTCCTTAAACCAGACTCGCCGTTGAGGGTGCACCACCTGAATTTACTGAAGTTGGGATGCTTAACAGTTACCCTTTTCGTGCGGTTGACCGCGTTCAAGTATAACAAACCGCGATATGTACGTCAAGGATTATTTTTACTCAATAACGACTCCGTCCTCATCAACGCGGATGCCGCCGTCAGCGCCCTCAGGATTCCTGCTGTCGCTGAAGTGTTTCATTACTCTTGCCCTGACATCTTCGAGCACATCAGGGTGATCTTCGAGGTAAGCCTTGACATTCTCTCTGCCCTGTCCGATCCTCTCGCCGTTGTAGCTGTACCATGAGCCGGCCTTCTCGATTATGCCGACCTCAACTGCTGTATCAAGGATGTCTCCTGCAAGAGAAATGCCTGTACCGTACATGATGTCGAACTCTGACTTCTTGAACGGCGGAGCCACTTTGTTCTTGACGATCTTGACTCTCGTTCTGTTACCGAGCATCTCCTCGCCCTTCTTGATCGTCTCTACTCTTCTTACATCAAGTCTCATGGAAGCGTAGAACTTAAGAGCGCGGCCGCCGGTCGTAGTCTCAGGGTTGCCGAACATAACGCCGATCTTCTCTCTCAGCTGGTTGATGAAGATGACACAGGTGTTGGACTTGTTGACAGCGCCTGCGATCTTACGGAGAGCCTGCGACATGAGTCTTGCCTGAAGACCTACATGCGAATCTCCCATCTCGCCCTGGATCTCAGCCTTAGGTACGAGTGCGGCTACAGAGTCGATAACGATGATGTCGAGAGCTCCGCTCCTTGCGAGCATCTCGCAAATCTCGAGAGCCTGCTCTCCAGTGTCTGGCTGGGATACGAGGAGCTCATCCACAATGACCCCGAGGTTCTTCGCATAGACAGGGTCAAGTGCGTGCTCGGCATCTATGAAAGCTGCCTGTCCGCCCTTCTTCTGAGCCTCTGCTATAGCGTGAAGTGTCAGAGTGGTCTTACCTGAAGATTCAGGTCCGTAGATCTCGATGATCCTTCCCTTAGGATATCCGCCTACGCCTGTAGCAAGGTCAAGGCTGATCGAGCCTGTGGAGATGACATCGAGGTTGGTGACCGGGCCGGCATCTCCGAGCTTCATGATCGCTCCCTTGCCGTATTGTTTCTGTATCTGTTCAAGGGCCTGGTTGAGGGCCTTTTCTTTCGCTGCATTGTCTGTATTATTGATAGCCATGTTTCCTCCTGATATATGCAGAACAAGTGTTCGCATATATAATACTTCTCTTTTCAGGGATTGTCAATTAATTTGAGGGTTTTTGAGGGTAATAATAATTATATAGTTTTGTGATTTTTTGTCGAACGGACTTTGCATGAAATCCTGCAGGAATCACACCCTCATGAAAAAACCATGTATTTTTTCAGTACAGTTCCGGCGCTATTCGGCGGTCAGCAGCTGATAAGCTGTTCTCAGCATCCTGAGCCTGAAATAGTTGCGGTTCCAGTGCCTGAAATTCCGCGACGTTTTGACCGTTACCGATCCTGTCCTGTCCCCGTACGCATAGCCTATGTAGGCCTCTCCCGCTTCGTGGCCCTCATCTGCATCAGGCCCTGCATATCCCGTAACTGAAATGGCTATATCAGCTCCGGATGCTGCTCTTGCCGCGATGGCCATGGCCTCAGCCGTCTGCGGGCTGAACACCCCGTATGTGCCGATAGTCTCAGCAGGTACACCGAGAGCTATCTTGGCTTCATTACTGTATGTCACATATGAATAGTGGATCACCTCGGATGCTCCCGGCACCTCGGTTATCGAAGAAGCGAACAGTCCGCCTGTCGCAGACTCAGCCGCTGTTATCTTAAGGTGCTTTTCCTTAAGGAGTCTCACGACTACCTCTTCGAGCTCCTCATCGTCGTAGCTGTAGATGTACTGTCCTATCAGCTTATCGACATCTGAGATCATCTCATCCACTGCCGCCCGGGCTTCTTCAATAGTATCTCTCTGCGAAGCTACCCTGAGAGTGCACTCGCCTTCCTTGGCATAAGTCGCAATTGTAGGGTCACTCTGTCCGTCGATAAGAGGCATCAGATCCATCTCAAGGTCAGACTCGCCTCTGCCGATGGTCCTTATGACTTTATAGTACATTTTCTTCTCGGTGAACTGCTCAAGGTACTGGCGTCCGCCGTTCTCGAAGAGCCACTTCAGCTCGCGCGGCGGGCCCGGGAAGCATATAGCGACTTTGCCGTCCTTTTCGAGGGCAAAGCCCGGGGCGGTGCCGGATGCGTTGTAAAGCGGCGTGCAGCCGTCAGGAAGATATGCCTGCTTGATGTTGTTCTCAGGCATTTTGCCCCCGCGTTTCTCGTAGAAAGCCCTGATCTCTGCAGCAGCCCTCTCGTCAAAGTGCATGTCAACGCCGAAATAGTCAGCTACCATCTCCTTGGTCAGGTCATCCTGCGTAGGCCCGAGACCGCCTGTCAGCAGCACGAGATCGGTGTCCTCATACGCCTGGGCGAGTTTCTCCCTGAGCCTCAGCGGATTGTCTCCCACCACGAAGTGATACATCACATCGAACCCCATCAGATTGAGGTTGCGCGACAGATATGTGGCATTGGTGTTCACTGTCTGCCCGAAGAGCAGCTCAGTGCCAACAGCTATAATAGAAGTCTTCATTAAGTCCCCCGCCGGTTACATCGAGAAAACGTCTCTGTTCTGATATACGTACTCGCATCCCGAGTATACAGTCATAACAAGAGAAGCAAGGAATATGTAATATCCTGCGGTCATGATGACCGGATAGTCCTTAAGCCAGAGTCCCGCCAGCATTACGATGACTGCGATCATCTGCAGAACTGTTTTGATTTTGCCCGACATACCTGCTGCGAGGACTCTTCCTTCGGAAGCAGCTACTGTCCTCATGCCTGCTACTATGAATTCTCTTGCAAGAATGATGATGAGCATCCACGCACGGATGGTACCTGTCTCGATGAAGAGGCAGAGTGCCGAGTATACGAGGATCTTGTCAGCGAGCGGGTCCATTATCTTGCCGAAGTTGGTGACAAGATTCTGGGATCTTGCTATCTTGCCGTCGAAATAGTCCGTGACCGATGCTGCGATGAACAGCACCAGAGCGACCGGATACATTCCGAGCAGGAACGCTGCGATAAAGAAAGGAACGGCGATCATTCTCACCATTGTGAGTTTGTTAGGAAGATTCATAGCTCCATACTCCTTTTTAATAATTGCAATATATATTCAGGCGGTCAGTCTTCGGATCAGACCTCTTCGCCCTCAAGGTCATATTCATATGCATTTACGATGCGCACACTTACTATATCTCCCGGCCAGAGCTCATTTTCGCTTGAAAATGTCACGTTGCAGTCGATCTCAGGCGAATCGTATCTCGTCCTTCCGGAGTAAACTCCCTCATCGATGATCTCATCGACTATGACTTCGTAGGTCCGGCCTATCTTCTTTTCGTTCAGCTCCTCGCTGACCCTCAGCTGGTGCTCCATGACAGCATCTCTTCTTGCCTGCTTGGTATATTCATCCAGCTTGCCGTCGAGTTCATAGGAAGGAGTGCCTTCTTCGTCAGAGAATGCAAAAGCTCCGAGCCTGTCTATCTTCATGGTGTCGATGAAGTCTATAAGCTCAGCCATATCCTCTTCTGTCTCGCCAGGGAATCCCACAAGAAGTGTCGTGCGTATGTGCACATCCGGGATCCTTTCCCTCAGCGTCTCAATCGCGGAGCGTATCGAGCTGCCGGTGGACTGGCGTCTCATGCGGCGGAGGACTCTGTCCGAAACGTGCTGTATCGGCATGTCTATGTATTTGCAGATCTTAGGCTCTGATGCGATGGTCTCAACGAGCTCGTCCGTAATACCGTTATCGTAAACGTACATCAGCCTGATCCATTCGATGCCGTCAATCCTGCAGAGCTGCTTAAGCAGATCAGGAAGGCACAGCTTTCCGTACAGGTCGCGGCCGTACTGCGATGTATCCTGCGCGATCAGAATCAGTTCTCTGATCCCTGCGTCCGCCATGTCCTGCGCCTCGCGGACGCAGTCCTCGATACGCTTTGATCTGTAACGTCCGCGTATCGACGGGATCGCGCAGAAGCTGCAGGCGTTATTGCAGCCCTCAGCTATCTTCAGGTAGCCTGTATAGGCCCCTTCATCGAATTCCCTTCTTCTGTATCTGAGATCATCAAGCTCATCGCCTACCATGTCCGATGCTTCAGATGAGCTGCTCTCTTCATCTGCGAGCAGTATATCTGGCAGCCTGTCGTAGTCATTGACACCAAAGAACAGGTCTACTTCAGGCATCTCTTCAGCCAGCTCTCTGTGATAGCGCTCTGAGAGACATCCCGTGACGACCAGCTTCATGTCCCTGCCTTTTTCCTCAGCAAGTTCAAATATCCTGCTTATCGATTCCTTCTTGGCATCCTCGATAAATCCGCAGGTGTTGACGATCATGATGTCAGCATCTTCCGGCTCAAACACAATGCTGCAGCCCCTCTCAACGAGAGAAGCCGCAAGCATCTGTGAGTCATATTCGTTTTTCGCACATCCGAGTGTGTCTATGTAGATATTCTTTTTATTCATCACTGTTGAGTATCATCTTTCGTACGCTTTCAGGGAGCGAGTTGAAATAGTCGACCGCGTCGTTGCCTGTCGGCGGCATCACGGTCTCCTCTCCTGCAGGAGGAGCAGCCGCGGCCTCTTCTTCATATTCTTCCTCATAAGCGTCTTCATATGTTTCCTCTGCAGGTGCTGCCGGTCTCGGAGACGCGAGGTTCATATGAGGCTTTCCGACCACTTTAGCCTCGAGCTCAGCCTTTTCCTGAGGCGATATCTCGTCTATAGTCTCCTGGGCTGCAGCCGCATTGGAGCTGCCGTTATAGTATTCGTCCTCAGTGACCAGTACCTGCCTTGGTCTTGATCCGTCAGAAGGTCCGATGATTCCCTTCTCTTCTATCTCATCGATGATCCTTGCCGCTCTGTTGTATCCTATGCGGAATCGTCTCTGCAGCATCGATACAGAAGCCTGCTTGGACTTCAGGATGAAAGCGATGGCATCTTCGGTGAGCTCGTCCTGAGGCTCTGAGCCGCCTCTCTTGTCGGCGTTGTCTATAGCATTTCTCAGTTCCTCATCATATGCCGGGCTTCCGCCTTCCTTCTTGACGAACTTTATGATTTTGTCGGTCTCGCTGTCCGTAATGAACGGCCCCTGCACTCTGTAAGGCTTGCTCGAGCCTACAGGCGAGAAGAGCATGTCGCCCTTACCGAGGAGCTTCTCGGCACCGGCCATATCGAGTATGGTCCTTGAGTCGATCTGCGAAGCAACGCTGAACGCGATCCTCGAAGGGATGTTGGCCTTGATAAGACCTGTAACTACATCGACCGACGGTCTCTGTGTAGCGACTATGAGATGCATTCCTGCAGCTCTTGCCTTCTGCGCAAGTCTGCAGATGGAATTCTCGACTTCGGAAGGCGCTGCCATCATGAGATCGGCAAGCTCGTCGATGATGATAACGACTTCAGGCTTGCACATCGCAAAGTCATGATTGGCTTTCATGAGCTCGTTATATGACTTGAGGTCCTTGACTCCTTCCTTTGCGAAGAGCTCGTATCTCTTGTCCATCTCCTCCACAGCGACGGCCAAAGCTCTCGATGCTTTGCGCGCATCGGTGACTACAGGCGTCAGAAGATGAGGTATGCCGTTGTAGTTTGCAAGTTCGACGACCTTAGGATCGATCATTATGAGCTTTAACTCAGACGGCTTTGCCTTGTAGAGGAAGCTTGTGATTATCGTATTGATGCATACTGACTTTCCCGAGCCTGTTGCACCTGCGATAAGAAGGTGCGGCATGCTTCTGAGGTCAGCCACTATGTTATTGCCGGAGATGTCCTTACCGACGATGAAGGTTATCTTCGACTCAGCATTTCTGAATTCTTCAGATTCGATGAGCTCGCGGACAAGAACAGGCGACGGCTTGTCGTTCTCCACTTCGATGCCGACTGCCGCTTTGCCCGGAATCGGTGCTTCTATTCTGAGATTCTTGGCTCTCAGGTTGAGCGCTATGTCGTTCTCAAGTCTTGTGATGCTCGATACCTTGACGCCTGTTGCAGGCTGCACCTCGTATCTTGTTACCGATGCTCCCTGTGTAACGTTGAGGACCTTGGCTTCAACGCCGAAGTCGTTCAGAGTCTTCTCGAGGAGCTCAGCCTTCTGCTCAAGCTGGTATTCCGACATCACCTGCGATGATCCTACAGGCTTCTTCAGAAGTTCAGGACCAGGCAGGACATATGAAGCGTCTTCAGATGCTGCATTGAAGCTCTCTGCAAGTGCATCGTCTTCTGCTGTTCTCCTGGACTCTTCTTCGAGGCCCTGTCTTCCCTTGCGCTTCTGTGCGGCAGCTGCCTGCTCATCCTCGCCGAGGCCCTTGCCTGTGACTGCGGCGCTTCCTGCGAGCTTCTTTCTGTGAGCATTCTGCTGTTCATAGCTGCCGTCAAGGCCGACTCCTGTCACGCCGAATTTCTCCATCTCGCGCTGCATGTTGGTAGGTGTGCTGCCGGCCGATGCCTCTACGCCTGAGAGCTCGGAGCCAGCCATGCCGCGGCCCGTCCCGGACGATCTGTGTCCATCAAGTCCGTAGCCGCCTGAATGACCGAAGTCATCATTATTAAGACCGTACTGTCTTCCCGGTCTTCCTTTATATGTTCCTTCGTCCTCGCCTGCCATGCCGCGCGATTTCGGAGCGGAAACGGCATCCTGCTTAGCGCCGCCGGCTGCAGAAGTTGCAGCAGCTGCTGCAGCAGACTGCTTTCTTCCCGGATATCCGTAGTCGCCGTTATCGACATCGTCATAGTTCATATCAATGTCAACCGGCCTGTTATCTGAATTCTTCCTGTTCACCGGTCCCGCAGCGATCACACCGCGTCCTTCGCCGTTGAACATGGTGTCCTTTCCGAGGACTCTTGTATATTCTATTTCTTCATCTGCAAGGCTCTGGACCTTGTGGTCAGGAGCATTGAGAGGCTCGATCTGCTGGTTCCTTGCGGCCCTCAGCTGCTCTCTCTGTGTCGGTACATCCTCAGGATCATCATCAAGCTTGGTGACAGCACCGAGCACGGACTTCCAGGCCGACTTAATAGAAGATGCTATTGAAGAGCCTGCGCCTGCAGTCACGGAAGGCTCATTATATGCAGCTGGCTGAATGCCGCCGCTGACGACGCCTGTGTCAGGATCTGCACCCGGAGTAGCTGTCCTTGCAACAGCCATCTGGACCTTGGCAGTCTCGGCCTCTTCGAGTTCCTTGAACAGTTTCTTCTGCTCATGCTTTTTCATCATGTTGTCAAAGAATCTCGAAATAGGTGTATTAGCGACCAGGAATACCGAGATAAGAATGACTGCGAGCGCTATGATGACAAGCCCCGGCTTGCCGAACAGCTTGACAAGAATCGAACCGAGCCACATTCCGACAGCGCCGCCGCCCTTGCCTTCTATTCCTTCAAAGTAATACTGCATCAGATCGGTCATGCCGAACAGAGGCATAGTTTCATCTATGAACCTGCACGAATTGAGGATGCACATATTAATGAATATAAGGAATGAGAATATCAGGCTCCTGCTGCCCGCATGCTGCATCTTTCTCGCTACAAGGAGCACCGCAAAGATCAGCACAAAGAACGGCAGCACATATGCCATGATGCCGAACAGCCCCATACATATATCGTGCACCGTTCTTCCGAATGCCCCTGTTGTATCCATAACTACAGTGAAAAAGAGGAACAGTCCTATGGCAAACAGCGTGATGCTCCAGATGACATCGAGGTTGCGTCTCTCGTGGTCATACTGCTCCTGCATCGCTCTGATCTTCTCGAGCTTGGCCTCCTCTGCTGTCATGCCTGCAGTCTGTGAAGACTTGCTTCCCGAAGAGCTTTTTGTCTTGTTCTTGCTCCCCGGAGGTCTGCCCGGTCCTCTTTTCTGCGTATTGTTGTTCTGATTGTTAGCTGCCATCTATAATCTCCTGCAAACAAAACACAATATAATGCGATTTTGCATACTAAATCAAGTTATTATACTACAATATGATGTGTTTTGGAATTTTTATTAGCAAAATAATAGTGCAAGCTGTTACACTTGCACCCTTCCATCTTAAATAATGTAATTATTATCCGTAATTATTCAGCGTTTACAACGTCTTTGCCGTCATAGTAACCGCAGTTAGGACATACTCTGTGTGGAAGCTTTGGCTCATGGCACTGAGGACAGATCGAAAGTCCGGTAATGCTCTTCTTCATGTTAGCAGCCTTTCTGCCGCTTGTCTTAGCCTGTGATGTTTTCCTCTTAGGTACTGCCACTGTCGACACCTCCTTATATGTGAATTCTGATTATCAGCAAATCAATACGTGCGAAAACCACCGTCGCACCCGCTTATTATATTCAAGCGGTATGCCGTTGTCAACGATTTTTCAGAGTTTTTACGGCCTTTCGCAAAATCAAAGGGACTGCGCTTGCAGTCCCTTAACTGGTCGGGGTGACGAGATTTGAACACGCGACCTCTTCGTCCCGAACGAAGCGCTCTACCAAGCTGAGCCACACCCCGTCAGCGTGTATATCTAAAATAACTCTTTAGCATCCCATTTGCAACACTTTTTTCAATGTTTTTATCTCTGAACACGTCCGCCCTTTTGCGCATTACAGGTATACTGGCCTGTGAATATGATCCGATCCGCCCTCTTCTTCCCGTCCGCAGATAAGGTTGTATACGTCTGCAGCGTGGACATCGAGACTCAGCATCTTCTGCGCTTCATCCGTAAGAAGATGCCTTTCCTTATTAATATTGGTGATAACCGGGACCGGGCAGCTGCCGCTCTTTCTGAGTCCTGAGAGAAGCTCCCTTCCTGCATCAGTAAATCCGAGCACTCTAATGTATCCCGGCGCCGGGCATGCGGCATCCCCGCTCGCGCCGTACGCATAGTATTCAGCCCTGCTGATGCCGAGCAGCACCTGCATAAGGAGCCTTGAGATCCTTGTATATGTATATCTTTTCGACTTGACCCGCATAATAAGGTCATCAAGGGAGGCAGCTTTCATCGCTTCGGCCTTGATGAGATTGCCGAGTCCCTCTCCGCCCGACGGGCAGTCATCGATGTATTCTGCAGATACAGACATGACAGCATATCTTATAAGATCGAAGAGTCTCTCCTCCCGCCTTCTCAAAGTGTCCGCATCCGGCAGGCTCTCTGCGACGCATCCCGGAACATATCCGCTGACATCTTCACCTTCCGTCATCAGCTGCCTTATTCCCGATGCGCTCTGGAATTCATGCCTCTCATCCGCGCTGTCTGAATATCCCGCGCCTGAGCGCCTGACAGGAAGAGCCGATGCGCCCTTCATCGCCAACATGTACTCAACCGCGAGTATATCGTTGGGACTGCTGATGGCCGCAAGTCCTTCAGCGTCTCCTCCGAGCATTCTGAAGGCTTCGGCCCTGGCTGCAGGATAGCTCATGCCCTTCTTTGCATGCAAAGCGATAAGCTCTTCCATCTCATGCCTGTTGGCTCTGAGAAATTCAGCTGTCCTCCTTAAGATATCGCTGCCGCCAGACTCGCTTCCGAATGAAATGCTGCTGACGCCTGCGTTCTCCAGTATGCTGACACCTGCCGATGCGTACTGGCCTGCATTTCCGAGGCAGTGCAAAACAGGGATCTCTGTCACAAGATCCGCACCGCACTCGAGCGCATGCCGCGTTCTCGTCCACTTGTCCGCTGCCGCGGGCGCTCCCCTCTGTACAAAGTCACCGCTAAGAGCGACAACTACCGCATCGCATCCTGTCAGCTCGCGCGTTTTGCCTATGTGGTAGACATGCCCGTTATGAAGAGGATTGTATTCAGCTGTTATGCCGGCTGCCTTCATTTTAAGTCTCTGAATGTTATTAAACAAAAGAGGGTCTGCAGGACATCTGCAGACCCTGCGGTCTATCTGCCTTACTATTGTGAAGCTGTGATTATTCTGCGGATGGTTCTTCCGGAGCAGGTGCAGGTGCAGCCTCGCCGAGCTGTACTCTCTCTGCGAGAGTCTTCATCTCCTGACGGTTCTGGTTGACTCTTGCGTTGATGTTGTTCAGCATCTCGTTGAAATAATCAGTCATCGGCTGGATGTAAGCAGTGCCTACGCCGGCGATGTCATTCTGCATATCATAAAGCAGCTGGTCGATATATTCATATGACCTGTACTTCATGTAATTTGCATGACTTTCAGCTTCCTTGATGAGGGCATCAGCTCTCTTCTGAGCATCCTTATAGATGCTGTTATTGTTTACGAGGTACTCAACCTGGTCCTTGGCCTCGTTGATCATGCGGTTATACTCTCTCTTGGCATCACTGATGATCCTGTCTTTTTCCTGTCCGAGCCATTTTGCCTGCTGAATATCTCTCGGGAGATTGAGTCTCATGTCCTCGATGATCTTCTGCGCAACATCGAGATCGATGATTCCCTTTTCAGAGAACGGCATTTTGCCCGAAGAATTGATAAGTTCCTCGAGTTCATCAAGAAGTGACATGATTTTGATGCTGTCATCGTTCATAGTTTATTCCTCCTGCAATTTAGATCTGATTCTTGAAACGACATACTCCGGCACGAGCCCGTCCACACTTCCCCCGTATGAAGCGACCTCTTTGATAAGGCTTGAGCTGATGAATGAATACTCAGGGTCTGTCATGAGGAACACAGTCTCTGTGTCTCCGTTGAACAGCCTGGCATTCATCTGTGCCATCTGCAGCTCGTTCTCAAAATCAGTTGTAGCTCTCAGTCCCCTTACAACTGCAGCAAACCCGTTGCTGTTGACATAGTCTGCGAGAAGACCATCGAATTTATCAACTGACACATTAGGAATATGCTCTGTTACCTTCTGAACTATCTCAAGTCTTTCATCAATAGTGAAAAAACCCTTTTTGTTAGGGTTGACGACAATCGCTACGGTGAAAGAGTCATACATCTTCGAAGCTCTCTCGATGATATTGAGATGTCCGTTGGTGATCGGATCAAATGATCCGGCGTACAGAGCTTTTCTTTCCATAATATGTAACTTCCTTACATTGCAAAGTGTAGCAGAGTCAGCAGAATTTCGCAATAATCACTCAAAGATAAATACGTCAACTCCTATAGTTCCGTACTTTTTTTCCTTGATTCTACGAAGCTGTCCGTAACTGTCCTGTAAAGGATTATCGTAAAGATGCTCCGCTACAACGATGCTGCCCTCGTCGAGAAGGCCCTGTTCCTGCAGTATTTCCATTGCTTCAGGGTAGTAATCGAGCTGATCGTAAGGCGGGTCCATGATAACTACGTCGAGCGTTGTGTCTATTCTGGAAAGAGCCGCTCTGAAGTCGCAGTTCATGGCTACAGCCTTCTCTCCTGCCCTGCAGTTTGCGATATTGGCAAGCAGAACCTTGAAATTCTGGCGTTTCAGCTCTGCAAACCAGCACTTGTCCGCCCCGCGTGAAAGCGCTTCAAGCCCCATAGCTCCGCTTCCCGCGAACAGATCGCATACGGCGCCACCCGGGATCCACTCCCTGATCATGCTGAAGACAGCCTCTCTCACCTTTTCGGTCGTAGGCCTGATGCCTCTCGGTATCTCTATATTCCTGTATTTGTATTCACCTGAAGTGATCTTCATTATTTTCCTCTCTTTAATATATTCCATTACAGAATATCTGAATTATCGCTCTCTGCGGTCGATGCCATGTAGTCTTCCACGCGGCCAAGGTCGGTCCCGTCAGGCTCCTTCATTATCCTGTCAGCATCCTCTATCGCCGCCTCAAGGATATCCGTGTACCTGCACAGAGCTATTATGTCTTTCCTGTAATTTCCGGACTGCATGGTTCCCATGACATCCCCCGGGCCCCTCAGCCTGTAGTCGACCTCGCTGATCTCGAATCCGTCGCTTATCTCAGCCATGGCTTTGGCCCTGGCGACAGCTGTTTCCGAGCTGCTGTAGTTGATGAGGCAGCAGTAGGACTGTTTTGCACTCCTTCCGACTCTTCCTCTCAACTGATGCAGCTGGGCAAGGCCGAATCTTTCAGAATTCTCTATGACTATCACCGTTGCATCCGGAACGTCAATTCCGACCTCTATGACGACAGTCGCAACTATTATGCTGAGCCTGTGAGCCTTGAAGTCGTCCATTATGGACTCCTTCTCCTCCTTGCTGAGCCTGCCGTGCAGGAGCGCAGCCTTGTGATCAGGATATCTCTGGCGTATCTCCTCGAACAGCTGCATGACAGATGACAGGTCTTCATCCTCGCTGTCTATGCTCGGTGCGATGATGTAAGCAAGGTTGCCCTTGTCGAGCTCATCTCTGACTGTCCTGTAGGCCCTCTCGCGGCTGGTCCTGTCGAAGGCTCTTGTTATGATTTCGCGTCTTCCCTCAGGCCTTGACCTTATGATGCTGAAATCCATGTCGCCGAATACCGTGGCCGCCATTGTCCTCGGTATCGGAGTTGCCGACATTACCAGCACATTCACGCCGCGTCCCTTGCGCACAAGGCTCTTTCTCTGGTTGACACCGAATCTGTGCTGCTCATCGGTTATGACAAGAGCCAGATCATGGAATTCAACATCCTTCTGTATCACTGCGTGGGTGCCGACCACCACGGCGGCCGCTCCCGACGATATCGCTTCGAGAGTCTCCCGCCTTTCGGCAGCCTTCATGCCGCTTATCAGGAGAACCACGCGTATACCGAACGGTGCAAAGTCCTCACTCAGTCTCTCGTAATGCTGCCTTGCCAGTATCTCGGTCGGCGCCATCATTGCAGCCTGCCGGCCGCTTCTTACGCATTTATAGATCGCAGCCTCAGCGACTACCGTCTTGCCGCATCCGACATCGCCCTGCACCAGGCGGTTCATCGGCCTTGCGGATATGAGGTCCTGCTCTATTTCCCCTATGCATCTCAGCTGCCCGTCCGTCAGAGTGAACGGCAGCTTTTCGATGAAAGGATCAACCGGCACATCTTCTATCGACGCATCCTCGGATGCGGATTCTATCTTCTGACGGCTCATCCTTATCGCAAGCTGATAAGTCAGAAGCTGCTCATATACAAGCCTGTATCTTGCAGTCTTGTAGTGCTGCTCGCTTTCGGGAAAGTGGATATTTCTGAGTGCAAAGCCCCTGCCGCAGAGTCTTCTTGCGGCGACTGTCTTCTCTCCGATCCAGTCCTGATCGATGTCCGCGGTATCGAGGGCCGTCCTTATCCACTTTGTGAAATTGGCCCCTGTTATGCCCGGCACATTTCTGTACACCGGGACTATTCCTCTCACATCACGCGCGCTCCCGGCAGGATATATCTCGGGATTGGTCCACACTCTCATGCCACCGCGCATCCTCATACGGCCGAAAAGAATGTATTTCGTCCCTGTACTGAGGCTTTTTCTGAGATAAGGCATGTTGAAGAATGCAGCGCTGAACACGCAGCTGTCATCTCTCAGGGTGCACTCTACGAGCGACCTGTGGCCTGACAGCGGCCTTATGCTGATCCTTGTGAGCTCGCCGCAGACAAGAGTGTCCCGGTCGTCAGATGCATCCATCGCGCGCACAAGGTGCCTTCTGTCCTTATATTTCACGGGATAATAAGCAAGCAGATCGTCAACTGTGCTGATGCCCAGTGATGACAGAGTCTGCTTTTTCTTTCCGCCTATTCCCTTTATCTGCGATACGTCGCCTCTAAGATCAGGATGTTCAGACATTCTTTCTGATCACCTCTATATTTCTCTTGATGATCTGGTCATCAGACATAACACCCTTGATGTTGACCGTTATGATGCCCGGAAGATCAAGTCTCAGAATGGCAAAATCATTTTCTATCCGGCGGAATATCTCATCGGTCAGGTCAGATATGCTGCTTCCGAATGCAGTAATTATGAATACCTTGACGCGTACATGCTGCTTCTTCTCGTAGACTTCGATCGCATCAAAATAATCAGGGTCTGTGAATCTTGAAGGATCATAGAATCTTGCAGGCTTATCCTTGATAGGCTTGCCCTTCTTGCTGCACAGTATGACCGCATCACCCATGTCAAGAAGGTCGTCTATGATCATCCTTTCGATCACGCCCTTGTTTACCGCTATTGCACCGTAGTCATTTCTGAGTATTACAGACATATTTCAATCCCGCTCTGAAAGTGGCTGTTTCTTATGGTCAGTTATACCATTTCTCCGTAAAAACAAAAAGCCTTAAGCTCTCGCTTAAGACTTCCGGTTCGATATGCTATCAGACGGCACGGTTGACCTTGCCCGATCTGAGGCAGCTTGTGCATACGGATGCTTTTCTTACTCTGCCGTTATCATTGATCCTTACAGTCTGGATATTAGCATTCCATTTTCTTCTTGTATGGATATTAGAGTGAGAAACTGCATTGCCAGAAGTCTGACCCTTGCCGCATACTTCACATTTTCTGGACATTTGCCGCACCTCCTTCATTGTTAAAATTCAGTCGTGATTTTTCACACGCTCGAACATTATACACAATGGAAAGAGTCAATGCAAGAACTTTTTTGTTCTTTAACTTATCACATTCCCATAGTATAATATCCCGGTGATTTACCGAAAGGATTGAATTATGGTTGATTTTATCAGAAAATATCGCTGGCTGATACTGATCGCCCTGCTTGTTGTCTGCGCAGCCGTAGCCTTTTCGCTTTACAGAGCTGCCAAGGTAGACATTCTGAACAGGTCTGAATTCAATGCTCTGTCCAGAGATATCAAGGAAAAGGACGATGAAGACTACTTCTCGAGTCAGGAAGTTCTTTCAGATTATATAACATCATGGGCTGATGAGAAACAGCTTGAATATACAAAGGACAAAGCCGGAAACATCATATTCGTTGCAGAAGCGGCCGGACGCAAGAAGAACGTATCTCCTACTGTCGTCTGCGTCAGCTACAACTATGAGACCGCCGGAGACAACTCAAGGCTCCTTGCATCAGCAGCCATGATAGCTGCTACCGAAATGACCTCGGGCCGCAAGACTGTTATATTCGTCAATGATGAGCAGAATACCGGAAACGGTTACAGAAAGCTCAGCAGCAAGTATTTCAAGAAAAAAGCCAAAGTCATATACATGGACTACGGCAGCTCATCGTACATGTCCAACTCTTCCTTCGGGAAGAAGAAGTCCTCGATCAGAGTCAAGGCCGGCAGATTCGAGCCTGTATGCGACACAGCCGTTAAGATACACATTTCAGGCATAGACTCTGCTGTCATAGGCACAGGCATCGCCAAGCACCCTGATCCGGTCAGCGTGCTCTCTTCTCTGCTGACAAGGCTCAAGAGCAAATCCGCAATATTCCAGCTTGCAGATTTCGAGATAGGCACCAACGGAGACATGTATCCGGTATCCATGGATGCGACTGTAATGCTCAATTCATATGCAGTCTCCTCCTTTACCAAATACATAGACAAGCGCATCAAGGCCTGGGAGAAGTCATACGGGGGAGATTATGAGAATCTTGTATTCACATATGAAGTCATAGATGATCCCGAGCAGCTGCCTGAAACGTCATATTCGCGCAAAGCCACGGAAAAACTCACCAACGTGCTTTACACCCTCAAGAGCGGGCTTTATAAATATGAAGCTTCCGATGCGATACCTGAAGGACTGGCGGCCGGTGATATATACGGCATCAATGCAGTCACAGGTATAAGGGCTGAAGACGGCGCCATAATGGTGGATCTGATGACGCAGGCATATGATGATGAGTTCATGCAGAAGATAATAGATGACAACACCGCAGCTGCAGAGCTCTTCGACTGCACGATTAAAGAAACAGCCTCCGTCCCGCGTTTCCTGAACGAAAAGGACTCGCTGTACAGGACATTCAGGTCGACATTCTTCAAGGTCAACGGCACATCCAATGCCAACAGCGTGCTCAATTCAGCATCTGACAACTACTTCACGCCGTGCTCGTATCTTGCCGAAAAGAACGAAAATGCCGATATCATACACATCAGACTCAACTCTGATCAGGCTCACATGCTGACCAATACAATACTTTGCTACATTGCCTATAAAGGCAACATCCTGCTGTAACATAACCTGTTGAGCGGGAACGGTCAATGTGTTAAAATATCCAAGAGTATGTTCATTTTTGAACAGTTTTTCAGGAGGGAATTATACAGATGAGATCAGACAGAGATAAAAGGACTGACAGCGAACGCGAGATCGACGATTTCCTGTCTCAGTTCGAAACCCCTGTCGATGAACTGTCCGCAGATATAAATTCATATCTTGAGACAGACGATACGACCAAAATGACTGCTGCCCGTACATTCTACGGTGCAAAATTCAGGGAAGTGATCAAGGACGACGGATCATCTTCCCTGTCTTCGCCTGAGCAGGTTTCTGATAAAGCCGCTGAAACTGATGCTGCGCCTGAAGTCAAAACAGAGGCAGCAGCTTCGGAGCAGTCCGGAAGCACAGATAAAGGAGAATCCCCTGCCGAAGTCATCGCGCCTGTAGCTGCAGCCGCTGTGACTCCTGCTGCACCTGAAGTAAAAGCAGAAGAAGCAGCAAAGGCAGAGACCAAGCCGGCAGCATCATCCGCAGCCAAGAAGAAAAAGAAGAAAAAGAAAAAGAAGAAAAAATCTTCTGTTCTTAAGAAGGATCTTGCTAAGGCTGAAGCTGCAGTCTCCGCAGGAGCTGCAAAGGTCAAGAACATCGACAAGACCGAACTCAAGCATGCCCTCTTCTATAAGAAGAACAAGGCATATAATGCTGATTCCGATTCAGAGTTCGTAAAGTATAAAGGCAAGAAGGTCAAAAACAAGCCTTATCTGTTCAGCATCGGCAAGCTTTTCCGCGACTTCGTTCTTCTCGGCGTCGCAATGGTGCTCTGCTTCATGCTGTATGCACTCGGCTGCATCACCTTTGCCCCTCATATCGATCCTAAGGATATCTACGCTGCAGTGGATACCTCCTCCATGATCTATGACGATGAGGGCAAGGAAGTTGACCACGTCTTCTATACGCAGAACAGGCAGGTCGTCAAGTATAAGGACATGCCTGAAAACCTCATCAATTCATTCATAGCTATCGAGGATAAGACCTTCTGGAAGCACCACGGATTCAACTGGACCCGTATGATCGGTGCCATCCTCTCCTCCTTCAGAGGCGAAGGCCGTATCAGCGGTACGAGTACGATCACCCAGCAGCTGGCGCGTAACGTATATCTTTCGGATATCAAGAGCCAGCGAAGCATACGGCGTAAGATAATAGAGATGCACTACGCCAGCAAGATAGAGCGTGCGCTTTCCAAGGAAGAGATCATTGAGGCTTACCTCAACTCCATCTACCTCGGATACGGATGCTACGGTGTAGATGCTGCAGCCAGGACTTACTTCTCCAAGGAAGTAAAGGATCTTGACCTCGTAGAATGTGCTGCTCTTGCTGCACTGCCTCAGGCACCTGAAGACTACGCTCTTCTGAAGATGGTCGACGAGAACTATCAGGCTGCAGACGGCGCCAAGATCGTCCAGAAGGACCCTGATACCATCGTAACCAACGATACTGCAAGAGCAAGACGTGACCTCACGCTCAGGCTCATGAAAGAGCAGGGATTCATCAATGAAGAGCAGTACGCGAGCGCTGCAGATACATCGCTCAACTCCTTCATCAATCCGACGATCTCATCAGGCAATGGCAACTATTCATACTACCATGAATATCTCGTTGATACGGTCATCAACGATCTCATGGAGCAGTACGGTATGGAATATGCCGACGCAGAGCGTATGGTATACACCAAGGGTCTGAAGATATACTCGACGATGGACAGTACTGCACAGAACGTTGTTGCAGAAGAGTTCAAGGATGCATCCAACTTCCCTTCCGTTTCGGCTATATACAACACTGACGCGGACGGCAATATGCTCAACAACGACGGAGATATCGCTCTGTACAACTATGAGCACTTCTTCGACGAGAACGGCAACTTTACACTTGATTCCGATCAGGTGAAAATCAACAGCGACGGTTCTGTTACCATCATCAAGAACAAGAACCTCAACATATATGAGACGCAGGTAGCGGACGGAACCGACTACAGCCTTGAGTTCAAGAACTACTATGTAGTTGACAACGACCAGCTGTACTCGATCCAGGGCGGATATATCAACGTCCCTGCTACATATAAGTCACTCGATTCATCGGGCAACCTTGTCATCTCTGCCGACTACTTCAAAGATTATGAAGGCGACATGAAGAAAGACGGAGACAGCCTGATCATCACAGATGATGCTTACTCACTGTCATCAAAGACACTGCAGCCTCAGGGCGCTATGGTCATCGTCGGTGTCGGCACCGGTGAAGTCAAGGCAATGGTCGGCGGCAGATCCTTCAGAGGACAGAAGCTCCTTAACCGTGCACTCAATTCACGTCAGCCTGGATCGTCTATCAAGCCTCTTGCTGTTTACGGCGCAGCTCTTCAGAAGAGCTACGACCTCGCTGCCAAGGGCAGGAAATGGACCTTCATCGATTTCGACATCGATAATCAGGGAGCCAAGGGCTGGGGTGACTACGTAACAGTACACTCCTCCATCCAGGACGAGAGATGCAAGATCGAGAACAGAGAATGGCCTGAGAACGTTACAAGGTCATACTCCGGTAAGAATACTTTCAAGACAGCTATCCAGAAGTCCATCAACACCTGCGCTGTCAAGCTGCAGCTGCAGGTCGGAGCCGACTACTCAATGGAGCAGCTCAAGAGATTCGGCATCACTACGGCGATCGATGATGAGAGCCAGTACGCTAATGATATGAACCCTGCTGCTCTCGGACTCGGAGCCATGGTTCAGGGTGTGCAGCCTCTTGAGATGGCACTTGCATATGCCTCCTTCCCTGGCGGCGGCAAGGTCAACACACCTATCTGCTACACCAAGGTCCTCGACAGACACGGCGAAGTCCTCCTCGAAGGAAAGTCTGAACAGTCTGAGGCTCTGAATGAAGGCGTGGCATTCATCATGACCGATGTTCTTCAGTCTGTAGTAAAGGCTAACGGATACGCGATCAATGAAGTCAAGACCGGCGGAAAGACCGGAACGACCAACGACAAGTACGATATCTGGTTCGACGGATTCACTCCTAGCTATGCAGCTGCTCTCTGGATCGGAACAGACCAGAACGTGGAGATGTCAGGAATGTCCTATATAGCAGCCGGACTCTGGGGCAAGATCATGGGCCAGATTCCTAAGGCTTGCCAGGGACAGTACCCTGCTCAGCCTGCCAATGTAGTAAGCAGAGGCGGTGAATACTACACCTCCGGTACAGAGACAGGTCTGACCACATACAAGAGTCCGGAAGACATCAAGAAAGAAAAGGAAGCAAAGCGCAAGAAGGAAGAAGAAGAAAAGCGTAAGGCTGAAGAAGAAGCTGCACGTCTTGCACAGGAAGAAGCAGACAGAGTAGCCGCTGAGCAGGCAGCTCAGCAGAAAGCTGCAGCTGATCAGAAGGCTGCACAAGATGCTGCTGCAAAGAAGGCTGCTGAAGATGCCGCTGCAAAGAAGGCCGCTGAAGATGCTGCTGCAAAGAAAGCTGCTGAAGAAGAAGCTGCAAGACAGGCTGCAGAAGCGGAGAAACAAAAGCAGCAGGAACAGCAGCAACCTAGTGAGCCGGCCCAACCGGATCCACCTCCGTCAACAGATGATAGCGGCACCACTGAAGGCGGCGAATAATACTTCCCTACGCGCGGTATAATTTAATGATTACCGGCTGTGATGCATAATCGCAGCCGGTTTTTATGTGTCACATTTTCCGTCACATGAATTGTGGATTTTTTTGTATTTTTCGTTTGTGAAGACATTGTGAAGAACTTATTCAAGTTGACATCACATTTTGCGCAGAGTAAAATTTAATGGTAGTTAGGCGCAATGCGTCAATTTTATAGGAGGTATTTATTATGGAACAAAGTAAAGGTCAATTTAATTCCAATTTTGGATTCCTTATGGCCGCACTTGGATCCGCAGTAGGTCTTGGTAACCTCTGGGGATTCCCGTACAAGATGGGTCTTGGCGGTGGATTTGCATTCCTGCTTCTCTATCTGATCCTTCTTGTATTCGTAGGTTATCCTCTGATCCTTTCTGAGATCGCTATCGGTCGTAAGTCACAGAAGGCTGCCATCGAGGCATACAAGGAGATTCACCCTGCATTCACATTCAACGGTGTTCTCCAGACAGCTGTACCGTTCTTCCTGATTGCGTTCTACTGCACATTCGGCGGATATGTAATGAAGTATTTCTTCAAGTCGCTCGGAATGTTTGCAGGCAATAAGTTTGATCCAGGTGCTACATTCGGTGAAACTCTTGTAAACACTTCATCCGTTATCTGGGTACTTATATTCCTCGCACTCACAGTTCTGATCGTACTCGGCGGAGTTTCCGGCGGTATTGAGAAGTTCTGCAAGGTAGCTATGCCGGCACTCTTCGTAATGCTCGTTATCATAGTTATCAGATCCTGCACACTGCCTGGCGCCGGTGAAGGTCTTGCGTTCCTGTTCAAGCCTCACTTCGAAGGTCTTTCAAGCGTCTCAGCAGTACTGGAAACTCTGAAGCTCGCAGGATCACAGATGTTCTTCTCACTCTCACTTGCATCCGGATGTCTGATCGCTTACGGTTCATATCTGGATAAGAAAGAGAACCTAGAGAAAGACTCTGTTATCATCGCTGTCGGAGATACATGCGCTGCTCTGCTTGCCGGTATGGCTATCATGCCTGCATGCGCAGCTTACGGCATTGACTTCGGTGCCGGTCCTGGACTGCTCTTCGTATCCATGCCTACAGTATTCAACGACATGAAGGGCGGAGCAATCTTCGCATTCCTCTTCTGGCTGCTTGTATTCTTCGCTTGCCTCTCATCTTCGATCGGTATGATGGAGGGCGGTATCTCCGCTATCCTCGACAGCCGCATCAAGGCAGGTAAGTCAGCAAACAGATTCGGAGTTACAATGGTAATGGCTGCATGGGCACTCATCGGTAACATGATGACTACTCTCGACGGACTTGGCGAGAGAACAACAATGCAGTGGTTCCACCTCTTCGGAATTCCTGATGTACTCGATGTATGGGATGCTGTAGCTGAAGGTATCCTGATGCCTGTAACAGGTCTCATCATGGCTATCCTCATCGGCTGGATCGTTCCTCACTACATCGATGACGAGGTTGAGTTGAGCTCACCATTCAAGTCAAAGGGCTTCTTCAACTTCTGCATCAAGTGGATCGGACCTATCTTCATGATTCTGATCGTATGGGGACAGATCCAGAGCGTAATCAGCCTCACAAAGTAATCTTCGAGCTGATTGCGGAACAAAAAAAGGTTTATAACCACAAGACCGGCAGCTGCAGTGCTGCCGGTTTTTTCTGCCCTTTTTCTCCCCTTTCAGCCCTCTTACATGTCTGCCTGCGTTGTTATATTATTTTGACTTATTCTGCTGTCACAGGTAAAATTAACCTGATATACAGCGGTACTGACCCCGAGAGTTCCCCGGTGTGCCGCTCAGCTTGAATAAACGAACTAATACGGAGGTCTCAGAATGCTCAGGGACAAAACAATAGTACTCGGTGTCACAGGAGGAATCGCTGCATACAAGTCTGCATATCTCGCAAGTGCTCTTAAGAAGCAGCACGCTGATGTCCATGTGGTCATGACTAAGCATGCAACGGAATTCATATCTCCCCTCACCTTTGAGACGCTTACCAACAACAGATGCACTGTGGAGATGTTCGACAGGAATTTTGAATATGACGTCAAACACATTTCCCTTGCCAAGGCTGCAGATCTCATCATGGTAGCACCGGCTACAGCCAACTTCATTGCCAAAGCGGCCAATGGCATAGCAGATGACATGCTGACTACTGTCTTCCTTGCGGCAAAGTGCCCTAAGCTCGTCGTGCCTGCAATGAATACGGCAATGTATGAGAACCCGGCCACCCAGGCCAACCTCGAGAGACTATCCGGATACGGTATACAGATAATAGAGCCTGCATCCGGCATGCTTGCATGCGGTGATGAGGGCAAGGGCAAAATGCCTGAGCCTGAGGATCTGCTTGAGCACATCCTCCTTGAGGCAGCGTGCGTCAAGGATCTCGCAGGGCTCAAGGTGCTCGTTACAGCCGGCCCGACACAGGAAGATATCGACCCTGTAAGGTATATAACCAATCATTCGAGCGGCAAGATGGGATATGCTATCGCCAGAGCTGCACGCATGAGAGGAGCCGAAGTCGTGCTTGTCAGCGGCAGGACTGCTCTTGACGCCCCTGCAGGTGTTACGGTCGTCAATGTCAGAAGCTCGCAGGAAATGCATGATGCTGTCATGGAGCACGCATCATCTTCAGACATGATATTCAAGGCTGCAGCAGTTGCAGACTATACCCCGCTCACGGTCGCAGATCAGAAGATCAAGAAAAAGGACGGCGGCATGTCTATCGAGCTAAGGCGCACTGCCGACATACTCGGAGACATCGCAAAGATCAGAATGGACAGTCAGGTCGTATGCGGCTTTTCAATGGAGACAGAACATCTCATCGAGAATTCAAGGTCCAAGCTCGAGCGCAAGTCCCTTGATATGATATGTGCCAACAGTCTGAGGACTGAAGGCGCGGGATTCAAGGGCGACACCAATGTTGTAACAGTCATAACAAAAGACAGCATTACCGAGCTCGGTAAGCTGTCTAAGTTCGATACCGCGCAGCGCATTATCGACATCGCATGTCAGATGCACGCTGTCAAGGAAGCAAGGTCAAAGTGACCATAAGCTGATCACTTTGACGCCTGATGTTTAGGTTTTTCAGTTCTGCGCCTGTGGGCCGCTACATCGGCTTTGCGCGCTGAATACAGTACTGATGAGAATATCTCTATAAGTGTCACGCTCAAGAGTATTCCGCCGATAATATCCGTAAACCAGTGAACTCCGCAGTAAAGGCGGCCGAACACGGTGACGATCATTACGACTGCACACAGCAGACTGATCACCGTCGTTGCAAGGCCGTTTTTTATATACTTTGAAGCGAACATAGCCGTGGATGCCATGACGGTGACTATAAGCATCGTGTGCGAGGACGGAAATGATGCCTCAGGTGCCGATGCTCCCGGCATTATTATCGGCCTGTAGTTGATGATGCACTTCTCGAAGAATACATAGAATGCTATAACGACCACATAAAGGCCTCCAAGGGCATATATGCCCCTGTCGACCTCTGCAAAGCTCTTACGCTTAATAAGCTGTGCCAGGCCTGTTATTCCGAACAGAGCGCATACTCCTATCGCAAGGTAGCCAAGCAGATCGGTAAGCTCATACCAGTTCATGTGGACACCGGTGAACTCATGTATCTTCTGGTTTACTGTCGAAAAGCCTATAGATGTCCCTGCAGGTCCTATCGCTGCGACATCATAGTTCTTCAGCATGTAAATAAGACCGATGAACAGGAGTCCGGTAACAGCTGCAGTTAAAGAGTTTCTTTTCATATCTGATGAACATCCTTTCAGGCGTCAGCGACGACGCACATATTATTTTACTCTGACTTTCTTAGGGCTCGAAAGAATACCCATATATGTATTGCCTCCGCTCGTCTTATACGGACGGATCTTCACATAGTCTGCTTTCCGCCAATATAGAGCTGGTACTTCACTACCTCATCCTCGGCGAATGCTGCTGCAGGAATCATCGTGATGATCATTGTGATGCAGAGCATGAGTGCTGTCAGTACTTTTTCCTGTTCCTGAACATTTTTTAGTGTTTCCTTTCGAACTCTTTTTGTAACTATATCATTATAAACATCTGCCAATGATTTGTCAGTACCGGCAGATGTTTTTCTTCTGAATCAGCGAATTCGCAGCATGTTATCAAACCCTGAAGTTGTGATGATGGACCTAACTTCCGGCTTTAGATTATATATCGTTACACTTCCGTTTTCCGGCCGTTGAAAAGACCGGATTCACTTCTTCCATCAGTCTGGTGTCATTCATATCACTCGAATGTAATTGTTTTCGCTCTTTTGCGTAGGAGACACACACATTCCGTATGCTTGGTCATCGGGAAATTGTCATACGCCCTTATGGACACTATGTCATACCCGTTGACCCGGAAGCTGTCGAGATTGATGCAAAGTGTCTTAGGGTTGCAGGATACGTACACGATCTCGTCTATGCCGTATCTTGAGAGCATCCCTACGGCCTTGTCGTGTATGCCGACTCTCGGCGGGTCCACTACGATAACATCCGGCTTTTCCGGTATCTCGTCGAGCTTTTCCTTAACATCTCCTGCTATGTAATGGCAGTTGGTGATTCCGTTAAGCTCGGTATTCTCTCTTGCAGCGATTATGGAGTCTTCCACTATGTCTATACCGTACACATCCTTCGCAGCTGACGCCATCAGCTGGGATATGGTGCCGGTTCCGCAGTAAAGGTCGTATACCGTTTTGCCCGAAACGTCAGGTACGACCTTGAGAACATCGCTGTAAAGTCTCTCTACCGCATCTATATTAGTCTGGAAGAAGGAGAAAGCCTTGACCCTGAACTTCAGGCCTAGGATCTCCTCGTTGTAGTAGTCTCTGCCCCAGAGTACTTTGTGGCTCTCATCAATGACTGCATCTGCGACGCTGTCGTTGAAGGTCCTCATGATGCCCACTATCTTCATGCCCTCAGCACCGTCAGCCTTTTCGCTCTCTGTCCTGAGGTCGAGTGCAAGCAGCAGCTCGCGGAAGCGCTCTTCATCAAATCCCGGCTCGCTTGAGGTGACTATGTTGACAAGGATCTCCCCTGTCCTGACTCCGCATCTGACAACCAGATTGCGAAGCAGCCCGAGGTGAGTCTTGCGGTGGTACGGAATGTAGCCTTCGCTGCGGCAGAATCTCAGCACGGCGCGGAGTATCATATTAAAGGCAGGCGGCACCAGCTGGCACTCGTCTGTCGTTATTATGGACATGAAGCGGCCCTTGAAATGCATGCCGAGCTCGAGCTCGCCGCCCTTCTCAAGGTCGCCGAAGGTATACTCCATCTTGTTCCTGTATTCGCCTGTGCAGATCGCCGGCTCCATGCCGAGATACACTGATTCATCGATTTTGTGCTTCTCTAGCAGCCTTCTTACCGCCTTGTCCTTCTGCCTGTACTGCTCTTCGTACGGAACGCCCTGGTATATGCATCCGCCGCAATGCTCCGAAGCCGGACACAGGATGTCCTTATTAAGTACTATGGTATCTTTTATATCCATTATTCAGTCATTGTTCCTTTCAGGGTATCAGTTATTGGGCGACCATGACGGCTGCAGATCCTCGATCTGAAGCGCCTCGCCTGCCAGTGCGGCAACCTGATACTGGTCCTCATATACTATCTCGCCCGGTGTGTTGGAATACACAAGATAATACGGCACTTCGTATCTGTCAAGAAGCCACAGCGCCGGCACGATCATCTTCATCATCTCTTCAGAGTTCTCAGTCTTGAACCAGCACACTACAGGCTCCTGCCTTTTGCACTGAGGAGGCCATGGCAGATGTTCAGCAAACCATGAGTCGATCTCAACAAAGAGATCTGCATCCTCCTGTTCCATGGCTTTGTTCTGCACGAGCTGCCAGCACATGCTGAATATGCCTTTGCCCTGCAGGGTGTTGCTCGCCAGGGTTTTGCCCTGTATACGTACGTATTTGAACCTGCTGTGTATATCCATCTCCAGTACCCCTTGTTATCATTCCTCTCCGAAAATAAGCTTCCAGCTGTCATCGCAGGTAATCTCAAGCCTGCCCCCGGATTATTTGCCTTCGTAATATCTGCTGTAGAACTCTTCCTTGAACTCGCTGAATCTGTCCTCTTCAATTGACCTTCGGATATCCTCTGAGAGCCGTGACAGGAATCTGAGGTTGTGCTCAGAGAGCAGCATGTGAGACATAGTCTCGCCCGCTTTGAAGAGGTGCCTTAAATATGCTCTTGTGTAGTTCCTGCATGTGTAGCAGTCACACTCAGGATCGAGCGGTGTGAAGTCTCTTTCGAATTTTGCATTCTTGATGCTGATCCTTCCATGGCTTGTCATGGCCATCCCGTGTCTTGCGATCCTTGTCGGCTCTACGCAGTCGAACATGTCCACTCCGCGCTCCACTGCTTCGAATATGTAGTCCGGAGTCCCTATGCCCATGACATAGCGCGGCTTGTTTTCCGGAAGAAGATGTGGCGCATAGTCAAGGACTCCTATGTAGTCCTCCTTGCTCTCTCCTACCGATATACCGCCTATGGCATATCCCGGAAGGTCAAGGTCCACTATCTCCTTAGCGCTCTTCTCTCTCAGGTCTCTGTAAAAACCGCCCTGCATTATGCCGAAAAGCGCCTGTTTTTCAGTATTCTTATGTGCCTTTACGCACCTTTCAAGCCAGCGCGTAGTGAGTGCCTGGGACTTTTCTATGTACTTCCTCGAGGCATCCTTAGGCGCGCACTCATCAAAGGCCATGATTATGTCTGATCCGAGGTCATTCTGTACCTCAATCGACTTCTCAGGGCTCAGCATGTGCCTGCTGCCGTCAATGTGCGATGAGAACATGACGCCTTCTTCAGTGATCTTGCGCATTGCGCCCAGGCTGAACACCTGATACCCGCCACTGTCAGTGAGTATAGGTCTGTCCCAGTTCATGAAACGGTGAAGGCCGCCTGCCTCTCTTACTATATCGCTTCCCGGTCTCAGGAAGAGATGGTAAGTGTTGGCGAGGATTATCTGTGCTCCTGTATCCTTTACCGATTCAGGCTTCATGGCCTTGACCGTCGCCTGTGTGCCGACCGGCATGAATACAGGCGTCTCAATGGTACCGTGAGGAGTAGTTATCCTGCCTCTTCTGGCCCCTGTCTTCTTATCTGTATGTAATAATTCGTATTTAACTGCGTATTCCATTAATTCTTCCTTCTGAGTTTATTTGATCAGCATTGCATCGCCGTAGCTGAAGAATCTGTACTTCTCCTCCACTGCGATGTTGTATGCCTTAAGTATCTCTTCTCTGTCGTACAGAGCCGATACAAGCATCAGAAGTGTCGACTTAGGCAGATGGAAGTTAGTGATGAGAGCATCGACTATCTTGAATTCGTATCCGGGGTATATGAATATCCCTGTCGATGTATGCCCTGAGCGCACCCTGAAGAACTTACTTGCAGATCCCTTATTTTCCGCATTTCCGCTGCTCATTTTAGTGAACGGCTGCATCGGCATGCCTGCCATGCTTTCGAGCGTCCTTGTGGATGTCGTGCCGACGGAGATTATCCTGCCGCCTTCTTCTATAGTGCGGTTTATTATCTCGGCATTGGCTTCATCAATAGAGCATTCCTCAAAATGCATCTTATGCTCTTCTACAGTATCCACCTTCACAGGTCTGAATGTGCCTATTCCGACATGCAAAGTGACGTAGGCTATCCTGACGCCTTTCTCTTCAGCCTTCTGCAGCAGCTCTTTCGTGAAGTGAAGTCCTGCGGTCGGTGCTGCCACTGAGCCGTCAATGCGGCTGTAGACAGTCTGGTACATCTCCTTATCGCTTTCTTCGGCAGGTCTTGAGATATACGGCGGAAGAGGCATCGAGCCTATCTCTTCAAGCCGCTCCATGAATATGCCGTCATACTCGAATTCGACTACCCTTGTAGCATTGTCCTCATCATGGATGCCGTGTATGTGCGCAAGAAACGGCTGCTCTATACCATTGACGAGTGTGTATCCTTCAGCAGGCGGCTCTGAGCCTGCAGGTACGGTATCCGTCTTTCCCGCGAGGATGACCGTGTCGCCTTCGTGGAGTCTCTTGCCCGGTCTTACAAGGCATTCCCACCTGTCTCCCTCGATGCGCTTGATTAAAAGCAGCTCGATATGAGCTCCGGTGCCCTCCTTGAGCCCGTACATTCTTGCCGGGATGACCCTTGAGTCGTTAAGAACGAGGCAGTCTCCCGGGTTGACATAATCCAGTATATCGTAAAAATGACGGTGTTCGACCGTCTTTTTACTTCTGTCCAGTACCATCAGCCTGCAGCCGTCACGCTGCTCCATCGGAGTCTGCGCGATGAGCTCTTCAGGCAGATTGTAATCAAAATCTGTTATCTTCATTAATTCTGTTTTCCTTATTGTATATTCTGACGGGGTCAGGGTCAGATGTCATCGAGTGTCATCTGCCCGCTGCTCTTTCCCGTATTTTCAGGCTCATTGTAAAAGCCCATAAGGCCCATATGTTCATATGCAGCCTTCGACGCCATTCTGCCCTTCTGCGTCCTGTACAGAAGTCCTGCCTGGATGAGATAAGGCTCGTTGGCATCCTCTATCGTGACCCTCTCTTCTCCTATAGCTGAAGCGATGGTCTCGATGCCTACAGGGCCGCCGTTGAAGCTCTTTATTATAGTCGAGAGGATATCCCTGTCAAGCTTCTCAAGCCCGAGATCATCGACACCGAGCGCATCGAGCGCTTTGCGGGTTATGTCTATATTGATGGTGCCGTCTGCGATGACCTCAGAGAAGTCCCTGACTCTCTTGATGAGCCTGTTTCCTATACGCGGAGTGCCTCTTGACCTCCTTGCAAGCTCGTCAAGCGACTGATCATCTATCTCGGTACCGAGGACGTTCGCTGTTCTCCTGAGTATCTCCCTGATCTCTTCAGGAGTATAGAACTCGAACTTCTCGACGATGCCAAAACGGTCTCTCAGCGGGCCCGAGAGGCTTCCGGCTCTCGTTGTCGCTCCGATGAGAGTGAATTTTGCGATGTCAATTCTGAGAGACCTTGCCGCAGGGCCTTTGCCGATGATGATGTCGAGAGCGTAATCCTCCATTGCGGAATACAGGACTTCCTCGACAGACCTGTTAAGCCTGTGTATCTCGTCTATGAAGAGTACATCGTTGTCATTTAAGTTGGTGAGAATGGCTGCGAGGTCACCCGCGCGCCCAATTGCAGGGCCTGATGTGACCTTGATATCCACGCCGAGCTCATTGGCTATAATGCCTGCAAGAGTAGTCTTGCCGAGCCCCGGAGGGCCGTAGAACAGCACGTGGTCGAGTGCTTCTCCCCTCATCTTGGCGGCTTCTATGTATATTGAGAGATTGTCCTTGGCTGCCGACTGCCCGCAGTATTCGCTTAAGTACTGCGGCCTCAGTGTCAGCTCACCGCTCAATTCTCCCGGAGTTGCCTTAGTCTGTGTTACTCTTTCCATCAATATCTCCTACAGCAGGAATTTAAGTGACTTCTTAACGTATTCTTCGGCGCTCAGGCCCTCATCAGGCACTGATCCGACGGCTGCCTCGGCTTCCTTCTTCGTATAGCCGAGAGTCGTGAGTGCAACGACAGCCTCGCCTCTCTCTCCCGTGCCCGGCACCGCGGCAGGCGCGATACCGTCAGGCTCGATGCCCTCAAACGGCAGAGCCGATACCTTGTCCTTGAGCTCAAGTATGACGCGCTCAGCAGTCTTCTTGCCTACGCCCTGCGCCATCGCAATGGATGAAGCATCGCCTGCAGCTATGACGCCCTTGATCTGATTAGGCGTGCCGAGCGACATGATAGCAAGGCCCGCCTTAGGGCCTACGCCCTTTACCGTGATGAGCTGCTCGAAGAGAGCCAGCCCCTCGTTGTCGGCAAAGCCGTAAAGAGCCATGCCGTCTTCCTTGACCTGCATATATGTATATGCAGCGATCTCATCGCCCTCGCGTGCTGTGAGCAGGCTGCTTGTATCCGATACATATACTCTGAAGCCTATGCCGGCCTTAGTCTCGATGACGATGGCCCCTGCTTCATAATAGAGGTATTCTCCTCTTATAAATCTGATCATCTGCGTATTCCTTATGTGTAACTCTGCAATACCCTAAGAGATTTTCCCATCAGTCATTCTGATATATGGGCCCCTGCTTAGGGTTGTCTCGGTATTCTGCTGCCGGCATGATGCGCATGGCATATGGCAGCAGCGATAGCATCGGCCGTGTCATCAGGCTTCGGCACCTCAGACAGTCCGAGTATCATCTTGACCATCGTCTGCACCTGCTTCTTGTCCGCTCTGCCGTACCCGGTAAGCGACGACTTTATCTGAAGCGGCGTGTACTCGTTTATCCTGATGCCCGCCTTGGCGCATGCAAGCAGTGCCATTCCGCGCGCCTCTCCTACCATTATAGCAGTAGTTGCGTTGGTATTATAGAAGAGCTCCTCGATTGATGCCTCTTCAGGCTGGTATTCCCTGATTATCTCAGTAAGCTCATCATAAAGCCTCATCAGCCTCTCCTCATTAGGAGTATGCGCTTCGGTGGTGATGGCGCCGTATGCTACCGGCGTGAATTTATTTCCTCTGTAATCCAGTATGCCGTAACCCATGATGGCATATCCCGGATCTATACCAAGAATCCTCATTTTTCTCCCTTTCAGGCATATTATTACGAATGCAATTCTACCATTTTAGCACATATATGTCCATGTTCGTTTTTTGTTCTTTTTTGCTGTCAAGGCATGCCGCTTCCCTTTTTCACGCACTTTCTGCATGCTATCGTGCACGGTGTTAACTATAATTACATTTTTATTCATGCTGTCGTATTTTTATGCTATACTTTCTATTATCAGACTGCAGCCGGGCTACCGGCGTGCGGCATACAGGCGCGCCCCTGCGGCGCACAGACAAGGGGAATCACATGAGACTTTCAAGACAAAACAAGATCCTTGAGATCATCAAGACCAATGAAGTGGAAACTCAGGACCAGCTCCTGACACTGCTGAGGCAGGCTGGCTATTCCGTGACTCAGGCGACTGTATCGCGTGACATCCGCGAGCTGCAGCTCGTCAAGGGCCAGACGAGAGACGGACGCTACAAATACATCTCGGGCAATTATGACAACCGCCCTATCTCTGACCGCTTTATCCGGATATTCAGAGAGTCAGTGGTGTCCTATCAGTGTGCTCAGAATCTGATCGTGGTCAAAACGCTTTCAGGCTGCTCCGGTGCAGCCGGCGAGGCGATAGACTGCCTGAGCCTTGATCACATCGTCGGTTCCATCTCCGGCGACAACACACTTCTCGTCATCGTGGACCACGAGAACAACGTAAAAAAAGTTACAGATGAGTTCGACAAGATAATAAACGACAACAACTAATGATCGACCGCATAATAATAGACAATTTTGCCACCATAGAGCACGTTTCCTTCGAGCTCGGCGGCGGACTCAATATTATAACCGGTGAAACAGGCGCGGGTAAATCCGTGCTTGTTACTGCTGTCAGCACTGTGCTCGGAGGCCGTGCGGACACCTCCATGGTCAGGACAGGAACAGACCGCGCCATGATACAGATAGCCGGCGACAAGAACGGCGAGGAAGTCATCATCACAAGAGAGATACTCGCCTCGGGTAAGTCCGTATCCAAGCTCAACGGCGAGATGGTAACACTCGGCCAGATAAGGAATTTCTGCTCTGACTGGGTGGACATACACGGGCAGTATGACAATCAGCAGATACTTGACCCGGACAATCATATACTCATTACAGACAGGTTCCACGGCGACGCCCTTCTGCCTGAGCTTGACAAGCTTTCGGTCCTGTACGAAGACTACAGGGCTGCTCAGAAGGAATATGACGAACTTCTGAGAACAGAGGCAGAGTCTCTCCGCCAGCAGGACTTCTACAGATTCGAGTATGATCATATCAGCAGCCTCAAGCTTCGCTCAGGAGAAGATGATGAGCTGAAAGAGCAGCTTTCCATAGCAAGAAACAGCGCGCGCATCTCAGGTGCAGTCCATACCGCATATGAGCTGCTGCACGAGTCAGACATGTCTGTTCTCTCATCTCTCAGCAGGATAAGCGATGAGCTTAACTCTGTCTCATCCTACAGCGACAAAATATCCGCTCTTTCAGAGCGTGCACAGGCAGCATATTACGATCTTGAAGATGTGTCGTCAGGTCTGAGAGAGCTGACTGATTCTTTCAGTTACTCTGATGAAGACCTCGACAGGATATCCGGGCGCCTTGCGGAGATAGAAGATGCCGTAAGGAAGTATCACCGCAGCGTGGATGAGATCATACAGTACGGAGAAGAGCTCGGAAGCAAGCTCTCGGTCATAGAGAATTTTGACGCAGAAAAAAAGCGCCTCTCGGAGGCTGCACACAGGAAATACGTTCTGCTCGAAGACCAGGCATCTCATGTAAGCGAGCTGAGGCATATCATCGCTTCAAGGCTCGAGTCCGCCATGGAAAAGGAGCTTAAGGATCTCGAGTTCTCCAATTCGGAATTCAGGATCAGCATAGAGCGCGCCGATGAGATCGGCCCTCTCGGCTATGACAAAGTGGAATTTCTCATCTCGACCAACCCTGGCGAGCCTCTGATGCCGCTCACAAGGATTGCCTCAGGCGGCGAGATATCCAGAATAATGCTCGCCTTCAAGCATATAATCGGCGACAGCGACATGGTCGGCACCATGATATTCGACGAGATAGATACCGGTATAAGCGGCAGGACAGCTCTTGTTGTCGGCCGCAAGATGAGTGAGATCGCAGAGCACCACCAGCTGATAGCCATCACTCACCTGCCTCAGATAGCGGCATACGGTGATGACAACTACCTTATAACAAAGTCAGTCATCGACGAGAAGTCCCACACGGGCATCGAGCACCTCGATGCAGAGGGCAAGGTGCGTATGGTTGCTACCCTCTTCAGCGGTTCAGGGGAAAGCGAGAGCGCACTCGAGGCTGCAAGAGAATTAATAAAAGGCACCCGCCTCTCATAGCAGGTGCCTGTATACTCAAGGATGTCACTGACGGCGGAAACGCCTGTTATCTTCCGGGCGCAGCTGATATAACGAACAGTTCGAGCGCAGTGTCTTTATCTATATCCCCGCGCTTTATATCCCTGTCGATATTATAGAGCTCCGTAAGGAGCTTTTTTATTCTGCTCGGGCTGTACGAGTTCGCAGCCTGCCACGCCCTCTTGAACCTAAACTCATTGATGCCGGTCTTCTTGGCCATCTGCGCTATGCTCATTCCCTGCTGCGACAGCTCAAGCGCATCATACATGATCTCAAACTGCTTGGTCAGAAGCGCTGTCACCGGTATCGCACCGTCTTCCTCGTTTATGATGGTCTCGGCTATCGCGATGGCTCTTGCCCTGTTGCCGCTTACGACAGCATCGACAAGGTTGAACACGAACCTGTCGCTGTCACCTGTCAGAAGCTCCTCTATCACATCAGCTGTTATCTGATCGCCCTGTGTTGCCTTTACGATTTTGGCCACATCGGCATCCATCTGAGTCAGAGTGTACGTGCTGTCCCTGTTATAGTATCCGGATATATCTATGAGGAACTCGAGCTCTCTTCGCGCGATCATCTTACCGCCGGCATGGACCCTCTTGTTTACGAAGGACTTGAGGTCAGCCTTTTCCAGCCTTGAGAAGTCATATGCGCCTGCAGCCTTGATCATTTTGCGCGCATACGAAGTAAGCTCTCCCGAATACCTGCTTTCAAGCACGAAGATAAGCACTGAAGACTCCTGCTTATGCGAAGCGAATTCAAGCATCTCGTCAGCGCCGGCATCGGCAGTCTTTCTGTACAGCGGCGGCCAGTTGCGGACGATGACCACTCTCTTTTCAGAGAACATCGAATACGCCCTCGCCTCGCTCATTATTTCGAACGCATTGACCTGGGCTCCGTCGAGCTGCCTCACATCAAGGTTCTTCCACTCCTCATCCACATAGCGGGCGGTGATCTCCCTGACAGCCCATTCCATCAGGTAATCCTCGGCTCCGTAGAAGAAGAGCACATCACCTGTTATTCCTTTTTTGAAATCGTTTGCAAAATCCTTATACGCCATGGGTCAATTCTAACACATAGCATGCACCTTTTCACTTGCTATCTTTCCTGCTGATCCATCACATCGATTTTCAGTCCGCTGCAGCGTATGTCTATCCCGACAGCACCGTTTATGTCTGTCCGGTATACTCTGATGCCGCGCTCTGTAAGGCGGTCAAGTGTCTGCTGATGCGGGTGGCCGTAGAAGTTGTTCTTTCCGACCTGTATCACCGCAGCAGACGGATCTGCAGCATCAAGGAATTCCTCAGACGAGCTTGACCTGCTTCCGTGGTGCGCCACTTTAAGGATGTCGCACTTCAGCGCATCAGTCCCCCTGTATGTTTCGACCATCTTAAGTTCATCCTCCTCGAGAAGGTCTCCTGTGACCATGACCCGGATCTCTCCATGCCCCGTGCCATAGTGTATCATGTAGACCATGTTATGCTCATTGGGATCATCCATATCTATGTCGCCTGATGCTCCTCTGAGTGGCCACAGTGTCTCGGCATAGACGCTGTCCGTTATCTTTACGGTCGATTCAGGATATATGTATTCTATTCCTTCCGGAAGATGGCTCAGCACGCCCCGGCTTTTCTCTACCGACTTCATGTAATCTGACGGTATCCCGACCGCACCGACAGGATATATCTGAGACAGCTCCGTTATGCCGAGGAAGTGGTCAGTATGAAGATGCGTCACAAGGGCAAATTCCGTCCTCTCAGCCCCGTTAGCAAGAAGATAAGGCATCAGAACATCTTTGCCCGTATTGCGCTCTGTGCTCCCTCCTCCGTCTATCAGGACATCCTTGCCTCCCGCCCTTATATGGGTGCAGTCCCCCTGGCCGACAGACACGAACACTATCTCATCATCTGCGAACTGATTATATGTTGCCAGCTCTGCGGAAAGGGATACTGCAAGGATGCATATGCCCGCTGCCGCGATGCGCACGTATTCGCGCCTTAGTATCATCACCCTGCACCATTCGGAGGCGCCGGCGAATACTGTAAGGTAGAGCAGCACAAGTATCCCCGCCCCCGCAGATGTGATGAGCCCGGAGAAATACCCATCCGCAGACAGAGCTGCGTTGAGCTTTACAACTATCCAGGCAAGCCCCTCAGCCGCGGTTACCATTATGCCGGGCACAGTCCCCGCAGCGAATGATATAAACAGCATCAGCATGCATGCCGGGACGAGGATCGAAGCGAGGAATATAACGGGGATATTTATGAATATCGAGAGGAAGTTTAACCTGTGAAATATGTAAGTACTGAGCGGCAGGATGCCCGCCTGCACAGACAGCATCACAGCCATGGCATCCCCGGTGAAATGGCTTACCGGCCCTGCCAGGAAAGCGATCCCGAGAAGAGCGAGAAATGACATCTGAAAGCCTGCGCTGAAGAGCTGATACGGCTCCCTTATAAGTATGAGCAAAGCAGCTGCGCTGACAGATGTCAGAAGGTCGAACGGTCTCCTCGCATAGAGCGATATAATGCTGACCGAAAGGACTGTTACAGCTCTTACCGTTGCCGGGCTCCACATAGTCATGTCGCCGTACATGATGAGTACAGCGATGACCGCTGCAGCTGATACTATGCTCTTCCGCCTGCCGGTCAGCAGTTTCAGAAGAGCATACAGAAATCCCGTATGAAGGCCGCTTACAGCCAGTATGTGGCCCGTGCCGTTCTCAGTGAAGTCATCTCTCACCTCCTCATCGATGTCTGACTTGTCTCCGAACACGGTCCCCTTGACGAACGCCCTGACTTCTTCATCTGTGAACCTGTCAAGAAATGCCTCTCTCTCAAAGTACAGGCGCCTCAGATATCTGTAATACAGTCTTCGGGCCGCCCCGCCTGCTCCGCTCTGCTCATCTTCTTCATTCAGCACATCAACAGCCTTCGCGCTGAAGTAGCATCCAATGCCCCTGCTTCTGAGGTAAGTCCTGTAGTCAAAACACCCGGGATTATCCGCTCCCTGAGGGCTCCTGAGAGTTCCGTAGGCGGATATGCGCCTTCCGATGACATCGCCGGGGTCGGTATCTCCCGGTTCTCTCAGTATCACCATGACTCTGATGCCTTCTCTTACGGCGTCGGTATCGCACAGGACTATCCTGAGGCCGCCGTCCTTAACTGTTACAGACTGAACCATGCCTTCTATACCCGTACGTTCTTCCCCGCTGCCGTCAGCATCCCGGCCGCTGTCAGGCATGGCCGTTCCGTAGCTTATGAACCTCAGAGTGAAGATGAGAAATCCTGCGGCCAGGGCTGCGATCAGCTTAAGAGCCGGTTCCGCGGTATGCCGGTTTCCCACTGTCTTTGCAGCCTGCTTCATAGCCACATCTTCTTTATGACCGGGTGCGATCAGGCAGCACCCTGATTCAGGGAACGCAAATACAGAGACGGCTGCTGTCACCATCAGCAGCATGCCTCCGGCCAGTCTTGCCTTCTCGAAAATAAAAAAACCGGCGGATATGCCGGCTGTAAACATCGCGGTATACGCAAACAGCTTTCGTCTGATCACGGCAGTTATCTCCTGCAGCGATTTTATAATCAAACAGGCCGTTTCGTTCATACCGATTCAGTTATCATGTTTCTGTTTTTTAACGGTTAATTTTCGCAGAATAACATTATATTTCCGAAAACAACAAGCCCGGTACCCTTCTGAGGTACCGGAACTTGATTTCCGATGCGATCTTGCTATGCGTGAGAAGCTAGCCCTTAATGGCTCTTATTGCTTCGGTGCGGTCCGCTGCCTTGAATACTGCGGAGCCCGCAACGATGACTTCAACGCCTGCATCCCTGACAAGATGAGCATTTCCGGCACCTACACCGCCGTCTACCTCTATCAGGTATGAATAGCCGTTTTCAGCCTTCTTTCTGCTGTAATAGCTGATCTTAGGAAGTGAACTGTCCATGAATTTCTGGCCGCCGAATCCAGGCTCAACAGACATTACGAGTACAAGGTCAATATCCTTCAGATAATCATCAAGCACTTCAGGTGCGGTTGCCGGCTTGATCGATACTCCGGCCTTTACACCGAGGCAGTGAATGTGCTCTAAAGTAGCAGCAAGGTCGCTGCATGCCTCATAGTGCACAGTGATGAACTCAGTATTGTCTGTAACAAACTTCTCGATATACCTGTCCGGATCTTCGATCATGAGATGAACGTCATACGGGACCTTCATTATCCCGTTCAGGCTCTTCATCACATCAGGTCCGAAGCTGATGTTAGGTACAAACGCCCCATCCATAACATCAACATGCAGATAATCGATGCCTCGCTCCTGCACATCCTCGACATCAGCGCCGAGCCTTGCGAAATCCGCCGCAAGAATAGATGGCGATATCAGAGCTTTTTCCATTTTCTGACCTCCTCTGTCATCATCAGATATGAATCATATCTTGATCTGTGTATCCTGCCCTCCTGCAGTGCCTCTTTGACAGCACAGTCAGGCTCATTGATATGCAGGCAGTCCCTGTACCTGCATTCCTGCCCGGGTCCCCTCATCTCCGGGAACAGGTCCCGGACTCCGGTAACATCTGACTCCGGAGTGTCAAGCGATGTGAATCCCGGTGTATCGTAAAGATATGTCCCGTCTCCGAGGGAAAATATCTCGACGTGTCTTGTTGTGTGGCGTCCGCGTCCCGTCTTTCCGCTGATGCTGCCTGTCTCGGCAGGTGCGGGCAAAACGTCAGTGCCTTTATCTTCGCCGGCATCATCTCCGTGCAGGAGATTGGTGATCGTCGACTTTCCGACGCCTGACGGCCCGGCAAGAGCGACAGACCTTCCCCTGATGATGCTCCTTAGCTCATCAAGGCCCTCCCCGGTATTGCCGTTAACGGCAGCGACCGGATATATGCCGCTGTAAATGCCGACCGCGGCTGCCAGCTCTTCTTCAGTTACAAGATCCTTCTTGGTAATGCATACCGCCGGCGTGATTCCCTTCTGCTCACAGCCTGCAAGCAGCTTGTCAACAACAGGATAGTTGACATCAGGATCTCTGACTGAAAATACGACCACCAGCATATCGAGATTCGATACGGGTGGTCTGGTCATAAAGTTGCGTCTTTCCACGACCCTGTTGATGACGCATTCATTGTCGGAATCATTCGCATCGATGTCATAATCGACTATGTCCCCGACGTATATTAGTTCCTTGTTTCTCTTGAGATTTCCTCTGGCTTTGCCCATGACGGCCTTTTCACCGTCATGGACAAAGTAGAAACCTCCGATTCCCTTAACAACTCTTCCGATCATGCGCTTTTCCCTAGCCTTCTGCTGCAGGTGCGGCCTGTTCTGTTGTCTGCTCAGCAGCAGGCTGCTCCGCTGCAGGTGCAGGTGCAGCTTCGGTTTCAGTTTCGGTTTCGGTTTCAGTTTCGGTTTCAGGCTCCGGTTCAGGTTCAGGTACAGGCTCAGGTCCCTGGCTGACGCCGATCTGGATCTTGGTGCCCTTTTCGAGCTCAGTGTTGGCCAGATACTGCTGATAGAATACATATCCCTTGTCAGTAGTATCAGAGTACTGATAGTCGATGCTGCCGACCTCAAATCCGGCCTTCCTGATGAGCTTCTTTGCTTCATCAAGAGTCAGTCCTGTTACGGACGGCACAGTACCCATCTCCTTGCCCTTGCCGTCGGATACCTCGATGTTGATCTTGCTGTCCTTATCAAGCGGAGTTCCCTCGATAGGATCCTGCGAAAGGACAGTGCCCTCCTCGGCCGGGTCAGTCACTGTCTTGACATTGCCGAGTATATATCCGTATCCTGCAAGATACTCCTCAACATCGTCCTTCTTCATGCCTACGATACGAGGCACGACACCTTCCTTGCTTCCCTTGGAAACGTGGACTGTGATGGTTCCTTCCTTAGGCGTCTCCTGTCCCGGTTCAGGGTCCTGTGTGCAGACCTTGCCCTCAGGATAGTCGTTGGAGTATATGTCCTTGCCCTGCTTGATGCTGAATCCCTCTTCAGCTGCGAGCTGCTGGGCCTCCTCTATAGTCTTTCCGCGAAGATCAGGTGCAGGCTTGGTCGATGAGAATACGCCCATTTTCCATGCTGCGAACCAGCCGACTGCAGCTGCGACAAGCAGAACTGCAATGACGATGATCGCAGTGGTTTTGCCTTTTTTCTTCTTTTTGTTCTTCTTGCGGCTGCTTTCCTCTTCTTCTTCAGCCTCGGCAGCCTTGCGCTTTCTGCTCTTCTCGATGACATCTGAAGAAGCAAACACTGCAGTGCCTGCTACGTCAGTGACGAAGGAGATGTTGTCAAGCTCTTCGATGAGTTCCTCGGCGCTTGAGTATCTGTTGGTCTGATACTTGCTCGTAGCCTTCATGACGGCTCTTTCGAGTGCAGGCGGAATGCCCTCCACCAGCTCGCTAGGAGGCACGATCTCTTCGTTGATGTGCTTGAGAGCTACAGTAACAGGATTGTCTCCGTCGAACGGCACCTTGCCTGTCAGCATCTCGTACATAACGATACCGAGGGAATAGATGTCTGATCTCTCATCTACATAGTTACCTCTTGCCTGTTCAGGTGAGAAGTAGTGCACGGAACCGACTATCTTGCTGCCGGTCGAGAGAGTTGCATCGTTCACGGCTCTGGCGATACCGAAGTCTGCAAGCTTGACGATACCGTCATTGGTGATCATTATGTTGTGCGGCTTGACGTCTCTGTGGATTATCTTGTTCTTGTGAGCGACCTTGAGAGCAGATGCGACCTGCTTGCTGATGTCGATCACCTTTTTGTAATCCATCGGAGCTTCATCCTCGATTATGTCATTGAGGGTGCGCCCCTCGATGAGCTCCATGACAATGTAGTTGATGTTGCCTTCTCTTCCTACATCGTATACGCCTACTATATTCGGATGTGTAAGGCCCGCAGCCGCCTGAGACTCTCTCTTGAAGTTCTCGACGAACGTTGCGTCCTTGGTGAATTCCGGTCTTAATATCTTGATTGCGATGAATCTGTTGAGGAGTCTGTCCTTCCCCTTGTATACGACAGCCATTCCTCCGTCACCGATCTTCTCAAGAAGTTCGTACCGGCCTGAAAGTAATCTGCTGCTCATACGATCAATCCTCCGCCAAATTAATGCATATTACAGAGATGTTGTCATTACCTCCGTTGTCATTAGCCAGAGAGACCAGATCCTCTGCGCATATCATCATATCGTCAAATCTTCCGACGGTATACAGAATAGTCTCATCATCAACTTCATCATATAATCCGTCGCTGCACAGTAGTATCCTGTCGCCGTCTGTCACAGGAACACTGAAGCAGTCAGGTTCGTTGTTGGCATTGGCTCCGATAGCTCTGGTGATGACATTCTTTCTGGCATGGTGATGAGCTTCTTCCCTGGAAATAGCCCCCATCTTTACCAGGTCATTTACATATGTGTGATCATCAGTGATCTGCTGAATGAGTCCGTCATGAATCAGGTAAACTCTGCTGTCGCCAATATTAGCCACATACATCTCACCGTCTCTTATATACGCAAATACAAGCGTTGTTGCCATTCCGCTGTACTGCGGCTTGGACTCCGACAGCCTGATGATGAACTGATTGACGTATCTGACTGCAGCTCTGAGATATCTGAATATCTCGTCACGGCCGTCCAGCCATTCAGGAGGATTGTGTCTGATGAATTTTTCAAGAGCATCCAGCGCTGACTGGCTGGCTATCTCTCCGGAACGGTTGCCGCCGACTCCGTCAGCGAGCATGTAGAAACTGACATCCTCCAAAACCTTGACTGCGTCCTCATTGGTTGGCCGTCTTCTGCCGCCGTCAGTCATATAACCAATTCTCATATGATCCCTTCTCCGTTGTTTATTATAGTGTGAATCAGCACAGGCTGATTTTTAAACATTCTTCTCTATTATACAGTAATAAAAACCTATCAAGTTATTATAGGGCAAAATCGTATTCATTTCAACAATACGGGCAAATCCCTGTACGGAAGGCTTTTCCCCGCTCGTGTCCCCGCCGGCACCTTGCATGAATCTGTCAATTACCCCGCCGTTTTCGCTCCTGTTTATCGTGCAGGTCGAGTAGCAGACCCTCCCGCCCGGCTTCACATAGCTGAACGCGTTCTTAAGGATGGCGAGCTGTATGTCAGTCAGGCCTTCATATTCGCTGACATCGGTCCTGAGGCGTATCTCAGGCTTGGTGCCTATGACTCCGAGCCCCGAGCACGGAACGTCCGCAAGCACATAGTCAAATGCATTCTCCATTGAAGGATCGTGAACGGTACCGTCAGAAGCCTTCACCGATATTATTTCAGCTCCTGTCCTGGCAGCTGCCGCGCGTATTATATCAAGCCTGTGCTCATGGATATCGCACGAGATGATATGCCCGCGGTTTTCCATCATCTCAGCCATCATCACAGACTTTCCTCCGGGAGCAGCGCACATGTCGAGCACATCAGACCCCGGTGCAGGCGAAAGCGCCTCTACCGCTGTTATTGATGAGAGGCTCTGCACAGAGAACAATCCGTTTCTATAGAGGTCTGATCCTATAATGCCGCTTCCGCGCGCGATTACCGCCCTTTCAGACTCTTCAGCAGGAGTGCACTCTATTCCGAGATTCCTCAGAGACTGCATGAGTTCGTCCCTTGTAGTCTTGAGAGTGTTTACTCTCAGCACCACATCAGGCGGGTCGTTGAGCCCTGCGAGGATACTCTCAGCCTCATCTCCGTACTGCTCAGATATGAGCCTTACAAGAGGCTCCGGCATGGAATACTTTACAGAAAGCCTTTTATTCCGGTCACGTATCCCGCTTATAAACGGAGGGTCTATAGGTTCAGAGCCCCCGTCCGCTGAGCCTGCCGGGCATTCAAACTCATCCCTTCGCCTGAGATATGATCTCAGGATCGCATTGATGAACCTGTCCGTGCCCTTTGCAGTCTTTCTCGCCAGCCTTACAGCCTCGTTCACTGCAGCGTGGTCGGGAACGGCATCCATCTCACGTATCGCGAAGAGCCCCAGCCTCAGAATGATGAGGGTTCTCGTCTTAAGACCCCTGAGGCCCTTGTCCGCAAGCATGCCGATGATGCAGTCGAGAGTTACAGTCTGCCTGATAGTCCCCTTGACCATATTGCGAACAAAACTATCCCGGCAGCCCTTGTGCCGCGGGATAGCTTCGTTAAGTGCCATATTCGAATATGCGCCGTCAGAACAGACGCTTTTCAGTGCGTCAAAAGCAGCAAGCCAGTCTGCAGAATAGTCCAATTCTAGTCTCTCCTGCTTCCTGATCCTGCAAGTATAAGTATTCTGAGAAGGCTGGAAACTGCAGTTGCAAGCGCCGCAACATATGTCATTGCCGCAGCTCTGAGAACAGTTCTCGAACCTACATAATCGTCTTCATTTACCATGTTCAGCACCCTCATCTGCTCGAGGGCTCTGTTGGATGCGTTGAATTCCACCGGAAGTGTTACCAGATGGAACAGGATTACGAACATGAAGCATCCTACTCCGATGAGGAACATCATGCTTCCGTAAGGCGATACGGACGACATGACCAGTCCGAAGAATATGAGAGGCCATGATGCCATCTGTGTCAGGTTGACAAGAGGAACGATGCCGTTACGGAATGCAAGAGGTGCATAGTGCTCCGCATCCTGTATCGCGTGTCCCACTTCGTGGCAGGCTATACACATCGCAGCGATAGACGGCGTTGCGTATACCTCTCTTGAAAGGTTGAGGGTTTTTGTCTTCGGATCATAGAAGTTGGTCATCGCATTGGCGTTTAAGATATTTATTTTTGCGCCCTTAAGACCGTTGGCGTCCAGCATCCTTCTTGCGGCATCCCCTCCTGTTATCCTGCGGCTGTTCGCTATCTGCGAATATGTCCTGTATGCACTGGTGATCCTTGCCTGAGTGATGAATGTGAATATCATCGCAGGGATCAGGACAAACCACGAATAATCATAGTAATAATACATGCCCATACCTCCTTAAATACTGCAGAATCTGTCTCCGGTGCTGAGCTTGTGACCTCTCATGAAGTCTCCTGCGCTCATTCTCTTCTTCCCCTGCAGCTGCTGCTCATATATCCTGAGTTTTCCTTCCGCACAGTTTATCGTGTAGAAGTCCTTCCCGGTTTCGCTGACAGTTCCCGGCTCCCCGTCAGGCTCTTCATCCAGAGCTTCCGCCCTGTAGAATTTCACCTGAAGTCCGTCGAGATAGCTGTAGCATGCAGGCCACTCCTTGTAGGCCCTTATTTTTCTCTCTATCATGACAGCCGGCTCCGCAAAGTCGGTCATGCCGTCTGCCTTATTTATCATTGTAGCATAACTGGACAGGCTGTCGTCCTGTTTTTCATATACTGCTGTCCCGTCAGCAATGTGCGGGATGGTCTCAACCAGCAGCTTAGCACCGGCGTGCGCGAGAATATCAGATACCTCTGTTATATCCCTGCCGCGGATATCGCATGCGACCTTGCTGATCATATCTCCTGTGTCGAGACCTTCCTCCATACGCATGATCGTGACTCCCGACTCATCGAGTCCCCTGAGGATAGCTGCCTGCATCGGCGCTGCGCCTCTCAGGTCAGGCAGAAGCGAGCCATGAACATTGATGCAGCCTAGCCTCGGGATTTCGAGCACGGAAAGCGGCAGTATCTGGCCGAAGGCGGCAACCACTATCATGTCAGGCGCCATCTCCCTGAGCCTCGCTATAAGCTCTTCGTCTTTTCTCAGTCTTACCGGCTGAGCTGTCTCGATACCGTATTCGCAGGCAAGCTGCTTTACAGGCGACAGGATCATCTTGTTCCTGTTGCCTCTTCTGTCAGGCTGAGTCACTACGAGAGGAATATCATAGCCTGCATCTATAAGTGCCTTTAAAGAGCATGCCGCGAATTCAGGCGTGCCCATGAAAACGATCTTAAACAAAATATAACTCCCTTTACTTAACCGAAACTGAATAATGACGTCTATGCCTGTTCAGGGCCGTCTTCAGCATGCTCTTCCTTGAGAGCTTCAAGTCTCTCGGAATATTCCTCAACGGTCATCATCTCCTTGGCGATGTCTGAATACAGGATGCCGTCAAGGTGGTCATATTCATGGCAGAATACCGTGGCAGCGAAGCCCTCAAATTCATATTCCTGCTCATTGCCGTCAAGGTCAGTCGCTTTGATCCTTATCTTCTCAGGTCTGTCGACAAGTCCCATATATCCCGGAACGGACAGGCAGCCTTCGCTTGATTCCTGTGTGCCCTCTCTGTATGTGATCTCAGGATTGATCATATAGTAGATCTTGTCTCTTATGGATTCATCCTCTGCATCAACATGAGGCATAGCCACGAAGAATCTCTTCATGACTCCGACCTGAGGTGCGGCTATTCCCACGCCGTCTGCTGCGAGCATGGTCTCTACCATGTCCTCCGCGAGGATCTTTATCCTCGGGGTGATCTTGGTGATCGGCTTGCATTTCTTTGCGAGGATCTCATCTCCTCTGACTGTGATATTTCTGAGTGCCATTGATTTCTCCTTGCATCCGCTAGTACGGATTGATATCTATCTCTATAAAGCAGTCCGCATCAGACTCCGTCATCCTCTCGCGGTATTCCATGTACTCACGCACGAATCCCGCGCGGCTTCCAGGCGGAGCCTTGATGATGAATTCGGCTCTGTATCTTCCGTCGGTCTTCCTCTCATCGGTTCTGACCTTAAGTATCGCTGCATCATCAGGAACCGACTTAAGTCCGAGCAGTCTCTTTCTGAAAGCCTCTGCATAAGCGGCCGCTTTCTCCTCTGTATCAGCTGTAAAGCCGACAGCTATTATATCAGAGAAAGGCGGATAATTCATAATATTTCTGTGAAGGAGCTCGCCCTCATAGAATGATTCGTAATTTCCCTCTGCCGCCTCGCGTATAACATCGCTTTCAGGATCATAGGTCTGTATTATAACGCGGCTCTCACCGCCGGCCCTTCCGGCTCTTCCGGCTACCTGCGTTATGAGCTGATAGGTCCTTTCCGATGAGCGGTAGTCCGGGATATTCAGGCTGACATCAGCATTGATTATACCGACAAGGCCGACATTCCTGAAGTCAAGTCCCTTGGCCAGTATCTGTGTTCCTATGAGTATGTCGGTGCGCCCTTTCTGAAAATCCTCAATGACCTTCCCGGCATTCTCATTACTGGATGCTGTATCGAGGTCGAACCTTGCCGCCCTTGCATCAGGCCACAGAGTCCTCACCGCTTCTTCCACCTTTTCCGTGCCTGCTCCCGTATACCGCATGAACCGGTTGCCGCAGTCAGGGCACCTTTCCGGAAGCGGGAACTTCCTGCCGCAGTAATGGCAGACAGCCCCGTTCACTGATTTGTGATAAGTAAGAGCAATGCCGCAGTCAGGGCATGTCATCCTGTAGCCGCAGTCAGGGCAGAGTATCTGAGTCGAGAACCCTCTCCTGTTGAGGAAAAGTATCACCTGCTCGCCGCGCTTAAGAGCCCGGTCTGTCTCTTCTGCAAGCCTTCTTGATATGAGGCCTGCATTCCCGGCTTTGAGTTCCTTTCTCATGTCGACCGTCTCAAGCACGGGCATCGTGCTGTCCCCGATCCTCTCGTTCATCTCAAGGAGCTCATATAGTCCCGACTTTGCCCTGCTGTATGAGGTGACTGAAGGGGTCGCGCTTCCCATGACCAGCACCGCATTATGCGCTTCTGCTCTTTTGTACGCAATGTCCACGGTCTCATACTTCGGGTTGTGGTCAGACTTGTAGGTGGATTCATGCTCCTCGTCTATTATTATCGCCCCGATGTTTTCAAGCGGAGCAAAAACCGACGTCCTCGCGCCGACGACTATCCTCGCTGCCCCGCTTCTTATGCGTATCCATTCGCCGAGCTTTGCGCTGGTCGTGAGCCTGCTGTGAAGCGTCGCCACCATGCTGCTTCCGAAGCGGTCTTTGAATCTCTTCTCAACCTGGGCAGCCAGAGCTATCTCAGGCAACAGCACTATGACCGTGCGCCCCTGGTTCAGCACCTTCTCGGCGACTCTCATGTACACTTCCGTCTTGCCGCTGTTGGTGACACCCTTTATCAGGAACGGTCTGAACTTTCTCTCGTCAACGTATCTGCAGATCCTTCCGGCTGCAGCCTCCTGTTCTGAAGAAAGTGTGTATCCCGGGTCATTTACAGGCACTTTCACTGCGCTGCCCCTTTCGCGGGCCTCTTCTGCCTCCTTCTGAGCCTTTTCGGGGATCCTTTTGCCCCCGACTGTGAACATCTTGACGGCATCGATGTATCTGACCCCGTATCTTCTCCGCATCCATACTGCTGTATCCGTCATCTCTGCGGTGAGAGACCTGTCAGGGTCATACGAGCTTATCTCTTTGATTTTCGAAGCATCATACGACGGAGCCGGATTCTCTCTTATGCAGTATGCGTCAACAGGCTTTTTGCGCCTTGCAAAAGGCACAGTAAGTCTTGCGCCCGCCTCTACCTCGTCAGGCGCCGCATATGTGAAGAACGTGTCCGTGTTATTGCTCTTGTTGTCGATGACTGCGTCTATATATTTCATCTGTTATCAGAAACCGGGGCCTGCATGCTGCAGCAAGCCCCGGCTATATTATTTATCAGTACCCGGCCCGGCAGGTCATCTGCTACAGCAGGAAAATGTTGTGCTCAGCGCACTCTTCGACCATGTCTTCAGGCCATACGGATACCTGGACTTCGCCTATGTGAGCCTTCCGGAGGAAGAACATGCACAGTCTGCTCTGCCCTATACCGCCGCCAATAGTCAGCGGAAGTGTTCCGTTGATGACGCCCTGATGGTAAGGCATGTCCTTTCTGTCCATCTTTCCGTCGATTTCGAGCTGTCTGAGCATGGATTCGCTGTTGACTCTTATGCCCATCGAGCTGATCTCGAAAGCATCCTCCAGTACCGGATTCCACAGGATGATATCCCCGTTCAGTTCCCAGTCATCATAGTCAGGCGAACGTCCGTCATGAGGCTTGCCGGATAAAAGAGCTCCTCCTATTCTCTTTACGAAGATAGCTCCGAATTCCTCAGCAGCGAATCTCTCTCTTTCCTTGGAAGTATTGTCAGGATACCAGTTTTCCAGCTCCTGTGAATCTATGAATTTGATCCTTTCAGGCAGTTCAACTCTGAGTTCAGGATACTGGTCGTTGATGTATCCTGCCAGCTCAAGAAGGCATCTGTAAATGATCCTGACCTGCTGCTCAAGGTACTCGTTGTTCCTCTGATCCGCGGTGATAACCTTCTCCCAGTCCCACTGGTCAACATATATTGAATGGATGTTGTCAAGTTCCTCATCCCTTCTGATCGCATTCATGTCGGTGTAAATGCCCCTGCCCGGCTGCACTCCGTATCTTCCGAGTGCATTTCTCTTCCATTTAGCAAGAGACTGAACGACTTCAACATGACGCTCATCGAGATCCTTAATGGTAAAGTCTACTCTTCTCTCAACTCCGTTCAGGTTGTCATTAAGACCTGTTTCCGGGAAAACGAAAAGAGGTGCGCTGACTCTGCCGAGATTCAGTGAATATGCGAGTTCTCTCTGGAAGTGAGTCTTGATCCTGACTATCGCCCTCTGCGTCTCAGTCGGATCAAGTATAGGCTTGTAGTCATCTGGAACGAATAACTTGCTCATTTTTTTGGTCTCCTTTACGTCTCTGTCCTGTTGGTTTATACCCTTTTCGGTCTTACCTGTTCTTCATGGCGGCTCTGGCATATTCACAGCCGCAGAAATTCTGTCTGTACAGGCCGTAATGCCTGCTTAGTTCAACGCTCCTTCCGAATCCGTTCTTCTTCTTGAAGTCCACATCCAGAAATCTCGAGCTTGTCTGCTCTTCGAGCGACATGCCAAGCGTCTTTATCTTGTCGTAGTTCTTGTGAGGGCTGACCGACATCGTCGTGGTGAAATAATCGAGCCCGAGTTCGCCGGCCTTCCTTGCTGTTTCCGCAAGTCTCATGGCAAAGCATAAGTCACATCTTGCGCCGCCTTCAGGTTCATCAGCGAGAGGACCGCATTTTGCGATGTACCGTTCGGGATCGTACTCACCCTCTATATAGCTGACAAAATAGGTGTCCTTATGCTCCTCGTTGAATGCCTTTATGAACTGCAGAAGAGTATCGCGCCTCAGATAGTATTCTTCCCTGTCTGTTATATTTGGATTATAATAGTACACGGTTATCGAATAATCAGGAGCGAGTCTCTCCACGCAGGCCGTGGAGCATGGCCCGCAGCATGCATGCAGCAGTATCGAAGGCTTTCTCTGCTCAAGGGCAAGCCCGAACATCTCAGCATCTCCGGTTTCCTTTCCGGTAATGCATCCGGTATTCAGTAAAGGGCTTAGTTCATCCTTCATACTGCGGCCTCGCTTTCAAAAAATACACTCGTAATTATAGCACAGATAATATGCAGGGTGGAACAAGATTCAACTCAATAAGTGACGAATTAAAGCGTCATTTCGGGCGTAAAACAATCAAGCTCGGAATCGATGCCGGTTTTACGTGCCCTAACAGGGACGGCACATGCGGATACGGCGGATGCGCATTCTGTTCAGGCGGCGGCTCGGGAGAGCTTGCTGCTCATATGGACGCGTTCGCGGATGCAGATCACGCTGCTGCGATGGCAGCTCACATATCCCGCTCCATCGACGAGCAGATAGCTGTCATGTCTGCCAAGTGGCCTGACGCCGCCTACCTTGCATACTTTCAGTCTCATACCAACACCTACGCGCCAGTCAGTGTACTGAGGCCTCTTTATGACGCCGCACTTTCCGATCCGCGCATCGAAGGAATAGTGATAGCGACCCGTCCCGACTGCCTTCCTCCTGACGTCCTCGACCTGCTTGAAGAGATAAACCGCAGTCACTACATGTGGGTAGAGCTCGGTCTTCAGACCGTCCACGATGAAACATCCCGCAGCATGGGAATAGGCTACACCTATAATGTGTATGAAAAGGCCGTCAGCGAGCTTATCTCTCGCGGCATCAGGGTCGTAACCCACCTTATCCTCGGGCTTCCGGGCGAGACAGAGGATATGATGCTTGAATCCGTAAGGCGCGTATGCACGCAGCCTCTTTTCGGCATCAAACTCCATCTAATGAATATAGTCAGGACCTCCCGCCTCGGCGAGATGATGCCTGACTATGTTCCATTCAGCAGTATTGAAGAATATGCGGACCTTGTCATAAGGTGCCTTGAGATCATCCCTCCTGAGATCACCATCCACCGTCTGACAGGCGATGTCCCGAGAAAGCTTCTTATCTCTCCCGAATGGAGCTACCGCAAGCGCACTATCCTCAATATGATCAACAGAGAGCTTTCGGAGCGTGATACGTTCCAGGGAGTGAAGCTTAAGGCAGAATGATCCTACTCTGCCAGAGCTCTGTATTTAGCGATCTCATCAGCTATCCTGGCGAGAACATCGCTGTAGTCCTTTTGTTTTCTTTCTCTTAAGTCTTCGGTTATCTCGATCACCGGCTCAGCGAGCGATGTAAGAGAAACGTTGGACAGTATTCCTTTGAGAGCATGCGCTCTTTCGAAACCTTCATCGAGGTCCCCTCTTCTCACAGCTTCACCGAGTCTTTCATATCCGTCATCGGAAATGGCCATGCCAACCATTCTGAGGTAGAACGCTTCGTTGTTCATGCATCTTGCAAGGCCTTCTTCAGTATTAGCGCCGAGCTCTTTGAGTGCTTCGATCGTAATCATTTATCCAGTCTCCTTACACATTATAATTTCAGTTCAGCTTCCGCTTCATTGAAAGCAGAAATGATGATATTGCTTACAGAATAGTTCACGCTCGTCCTCTGGCCCGCTCTCATGAAGTGCGAGTTGATACGTCTTGCGACTATCGAGCAGTCATCATATGTCGTATTGATGAGCAGGACGAGGTACTGTCCCTTGCCGTATCTTGTGACCGTATCGGTATATCTTACCGAGGTGACAATGGCTTCCTTAAGTCTCTCAGAGAGGTCTTCAAGCCTTGCTCCGCTCAGCATCGGGTTGCCCTTGCTGTCCATTATTGTGCAGAGCATCAGGAATATCCTGTCGCCGGCACGCTCGAGCATTCTCTCGGTGATCCTGTATATCTCCTGGAATACCGGGAGCGAGCAGTAGTAGCCTCTCCTGTCATGATCGGCAGCGCCTCTCATCTTGGTCTGTATCTCTTCGAGAGACTCATGTCCTATCACCAGCTTGAGGCCTATGCGGTTGACGAATTCTCTCACATAACTGTTCGTCCTGCCGCCGTACTCTGCGGTATAGGCATCAACGGTGTCTCTGTAGAACTTCTCTGTTTTGTCAAATCTTCCAAGTCCCGACAGAGCCTCAAGTGTCAGTATCTCCCATTCAGAGAAAGGATCGACCTTAGCTGCGTATACACCTAGATCATACATCAGCTTGAACTTGTGGTTCTCCCTCAGGATCTCTGCCGCCTCATTCATCGCTGAAGCGAACAACTCCCTGTAGCGCTCTGCCTCATGCACCGTCCAGATGCTCGATTCATTGCCCGCAAGGAATCTTCCCGCATACTGGTATATGGTCTGGGTCAGAAGCTCAAGCTTCTCACTCGGTTTTGATGCAGCCACTGCATCATTATAGGTCTTTTCAAATCTTGAAGCATCCTCATCCACCGGGATGTCATCCGCCCAATAGTAAATGCCACTCCTCTTCACAACAAACTGGCTTTCAGGAAAGTCAAATTCTTTAAGTTTTTTTCTCAGATTGTAAATGATGTTCCTTATGGAATGCGAAACGTCCTCAACATCTCTGTCGCCGAAGAGTTCTGCCTTGGCAAGATCTCTTGATACCCCCTTCTCGCGGAAGTGGAGCAGCAGCTGCAGAAGGTGCACGATCTGAGACTCGTTCTGCTGCCCGAAGGAAATCTCATTCCCGTTATAGGTAATGGAAAACCCTCCGAAGGTCCTTACCTTAATAACATTGGCAGGCATCTCATTTGCGATCTGCACTAACGTATCACTCATTTCCTCTCCTCTCTGATCTCCTTCCGAGGTCTATGCTCCTACTTTCTTGACCATGAATTCGTAATTGTTACAGGAAGTAAGGAGTGTGTCTTTTGTGATTTCGCCCTTCCGGTACAGTTCCAGAAGGCTTGTATCCATCGTTATCATTCCATCTGAGGACGCAGCCTGCATTGCAGATTCAAGCTGGTGCAGCTTGCCCTCCCTTATCATGTTGTGTATTGCCGGTGTCGACTTCATCACCTCGAACACGGGTATGAGATGTCCTGTCGTCGATGTCACCAGCTGCTGACATACAACCCCCTTGATCAGCTGAGCCAGCTGTCCTCTGACCTGCACCTGCTGGTTGGCCGGGAAAACATCCACTATCCTGTTGATAGTATTGGCCGCACTCGATGTGTGCAGAGTGCTGAAGAGCAGAACTCCTGTCTCTGCGGCGGTTATAGCTGCCGATATGGTATCAAAATCTCTCATCTCGCCCAGCAGGATAACATCAGGGCTCTCTCTCAGAGCGGATCTGAGAGAGTCAAGATAGCCTGGCGTATCAATGAAGATCTCCCTCTGGCTGACGATGCTCCTATTATGCGAGTGAAGATATTCGAGCGGGTCCTCCATCGTAATGATGTGAGACTCTCTCGTGCGGTTGATCCTGTCGATCATGCACGCAAGTGTCGTTGACTTGCCCGAGCCCGCAGCACCTGTGACAAGAACAAGACCTGTCTTGTTGTCTGCCAGAGACAGAACGTTCTCAGGTATGCCGAGCGCTGCAGGATCAGGAACGCCGAACTTGATGACTCTTATTACGGCAGCCAGAGTGCCCCTCTGCCTGAACACATTGACTCTGAATCTTCCCAGGTCTCTTATCGAGAAGGAGAAGTCATCGTCATTGTGGCTGTCGAGCTGCACTGTGCTGCGCCTTGCCGTATCATATATCTCAGCTACTATGGCATTTATGGCATCAGGCTTCATTATCTCTGAGCCCGACCTGTCCTGTGCACCCTTCACCTTGTATGTGACCGGGATGCCGGCGATTATGAATATGTCGGATGCGCCTTTGAGTGTCGCATCATGTAGTATTTCCAATAGATTCATACTGTTCCCCTTTTCAGAATCCCTGCCATATGTCATTGAGCGGATCGCTTGAATTCCATATCCTGCTGAGCTTCCATTTCTTTATTTCAACATTTCCTCCGGCATCAGGAGCGGCCGCCTCCACCTCGAGCCTGTATCCGTCCTTTTCCGCCGTGAAGCTGTATCCGTCATCAGAGGCCGCTGCGCCTTCCATTCCCGCAGCCTGCCCCGCAGCTACCGAGGCTATGAACTTCTCGCCTTCAGCCTCGAGCTCGTATCTTGTCTGTGTTATGTTGGCAAAACGCCCGGCCATGACCCTGTCGGCATTGGATGTCGCGACCGTAAGAAGCGCCAGAGTCGTGATGACCATCGCCACTATCGTAAGGAAGACAGCGACAGGTCCGAGTCTTGTCTTATGTTCCATTATCTGTCCTCCCGGAAATACTTTCCTGTTTTCAGCGTATACAGCGGCTCAGGCAGAGTATCGGTGCTGATGAGCCCCATAGGGTCTTCCCGCTCGCCGCCTGCAGCATCGACCCTCTTCGTCGCATCTGCGACCTCAGAAGCGCTGTATATGCATATCTCATCCTCGCAGTAATCGCCTGCGCCCATGTTCTGACTGCTTCGCTCGAGCCTGACGACATACTTGTATCTGCCGTCCTCACTGAGGCCCCGCGTGAACATTATCACTCCGCCGTTATTATTCACCTTGTATGCGGCTTCTTCATCTGTCTCTCTGAGGCCGGTGAAGATGCCTGCAAGCCTGTCTATATCCTTTTCAGCCGAGCTTATCTCAGCTGTGCTCTCCGCGATTATGACGGCCTCTGTCAGCCGTTTTGCCTGAAGACTGTGAGATCTGCTCATCACAAACACCTGCGTGATCACGGTGATCACCAGCAGAAGCAGTATGAAGAGCCCGAGCAGCTCGACTGTGAAAGCAAGATTTCTTTTCTTCATCGTTCGTGTGTGTAATTTATCAGTGTCTCAGTGTGTTGACATGCGAGGTTCCGAGGTTGCTACTTATCTCAAGAAGGCCGTTACCGCCTAGTGTAAACTTAAGAGCCTCCGCATGCCCTATCTCAAGCGCGTTGTCCGGATTGATATCCATCGCAGGATCGCAGTATTCTTCGTATACCGTTCCGTCCGTAAAATATATCCTCTGCTCATATCCGTCTCCGGCGAGCACGAGGCATTCTGTGCCGCCTCTGTCTTCTACCGTTATCGCGGAAGAATCATTGTCCCTGACCGCGTTGATAACATAGGAAAGCACCGCTCTTGTGTTGCCGTTCGCATCCTGAGTCTCCTGTGCGAACTGGTATCCGCGCGCAGCAAATACGACCAGGCTCAGTATTACTATAAAGAGCACTGTCACCGTTATTACCGAAATGTAGTCTCCCAGTGTTTTTCTTCGTTCAGGCATTGGTTTACTCCGGCTGTATATCCGTCAACTGTTATTTCTTCTCTGTATCGCCCCTGTATATAACGCGTACATCAGGCGGCATATTCTCTGCATACGGCTTGTACAGGATGCGGTAGTCCTCCGTATTCACGGCAAGTCCGTAATTCTCAACAAGGTAGTCAAGGCTTTCCGGATAGGCTCCTTCTATTACGTAGCACTGCAGGGCTCTTTCGTATATGGTGTCCCTGATGGACTCAGTCTGCTCTGCCATGCTCTCCTTAGCCGCTCTGTCTGCCCACACGAAAACGCCGGCCAATACTATGATCAGCACTGCAACTATGCATATTATTAACCTGCGCCATCCGTGACTTCTTTCCATTGCGGTCCTTATTTCACTATCCGATCGAGTTCATGATGCCGATCAGCGGTACCATGAGGCTTATAAGCATTATTCCTATGAATATCATGAGGAGACCTGTGAGCAGCGGCTCTACAGTATTTGCTATCGTGCTTATGTGCTTTTCGATGCTGTCTCCGAGATTTCCGAGTATCTTCTGCATTATCGTATCGAGCATGCCGCTTCGCTCAGCCGGGATCAGCATCCTGTTGTTGGTCGGGTCGTACAGCTTCTCTTCATAAGCTGTCTGCGAGAAGCTGAGTCCGGTGTCCATTTTGTCCGCACATCTCTGGAGCTTTGCTCTGAGCCCGTCTCCTTCGACTACAGCCATGCTCTTTTTGAGCGCCTCATCCTGATGCTCGCCGCTTGAAAGGAACATGTCAAAGCACGAAGTGAATCTGTACAGATCGAGTCCTTCAAACAGTTCTCTGAATGCTGCGGATTTTGAAAGGAATTTTCTGACGCCTTCTTTCTTTCCGTTCTTCCACATGGACACTCCGCAGAGGATAGCGATGACAAGCACTATCATGACTCCGAGCATTATCTTGCAGAGCGTGAAGGAAGCGTTTATATAGCTGTATGAGCTCGATGACAGGCTTCCTGTCAGATTGTTGTACACTCCGTAGAATGCCGGGAATACCAGGGCCAGCATAGCTATGAGCACGGCAATTACCATGAAGAGCAGTATCACTGGGTATCTGACCGCGGATACAAGGGTGTTCTTCATGCTGTTTTCTTTTCTGTAATAGTCAGAAAGATGGAAGAGCGTTGCCTCGAGCTTTCCTGTGTATTCTGATGTTCCCACCATGTCAACAGCATAACTCGGGAATGCGCCTGACTCCTTCATGGCATCCTCAAAAGGCCATCCCTCATGCAGTCTTTCGGACATCGTGTTCAGAGCAGCCGACAATGCCGCATCCGATGCAGGTGTCTCCTCACTAAGAAGTGAAACAGCCTCGCTCACCGATATTCCTGACTTGACCATCATTCCCATATTCTCAAAGAATGACGCAAGCTCGGTATAGCTTAATTTTCTGGCTTCATTATTAGAACTCATTATTCTGTCTCCTTTTGGTCAGAACTGATACACATCCAGATAGTTTGATCCGTCGCCTATAAACTGGCTGTCTTCGCCGTTTGCGGAAAATGTCAGGTCGAGCCTGTTCCACTCGTCCGCACTTACCTCGAATTCAACGGCTACCCAGCCGGATTCCTCTGTATAATACATGTTCCATGCGTGATAGAGATCCTCTCCGTCGCCGACATATCCGAATATGATCTTGGTCGGTATGCCCTGGCTTCTCAGCATAGCAGCTGCAAGAGATGCGTAGTCAAAACATATTCCCTTGCCTGTTTCCATGGTCTCATCAGGTACCGGAAGGTATCCTGACTGTACTGTCGCAGCCTTCTCCCTGTCGTAAGTAACTGTGCTGCAGACAAAATCATATATGTTGGTCACAACACCGTTGGAATCAGCTGCCTTTGATGCGAGCTCAGACGCCTTCTTAACGCATTTTGAGTCCGCGCTGTAATCAGCATACTGGCTCGGCCTTAAGAAAGGTCCGAATTCATCCTCGATGCTCACATCGGCTGTTGTCGTGTACAGCTCGCTGTATTTGCTGTCCACGATGTTCTTCATGACGCTTATCTTGTATGTGCCGCTTCCGAGCTGAAGCGGGAATATCTGGACCTTGTCGAGGACCACGTCATATATGTATTTTTCGCCGTCCTTTTCGACTATCAGCTTGATCCTCGTATCTGAGCTGACCTTGACTGCAAAATATCCGTCCGATGCACTGGAAAGGTCAACCAGCGCTCCGCCGCTTCCCTCTGCGCTCTCTTCATCGAACACAGCGGTCTTCATCTCGGGAGCCTCATATCCGCCTTCCTGTGCAGGTGCAGCATCACCGCTTCCGGCTGCCGCCGCACTGCCCGAGCCGCCGCCTCCGCATGCAGTCATGCAGAACGTCATAAGCATGACAAGAAGAAAAACGGCAAAACGAAGAGACGCAGCACTCCTGCAGCTCACTTCATCCGGCATTCTTTTGATATCTGCCTCTGCGCTTTTTCTGTTAACATGCTTTCCCCTGACGGCCTTCATCTGATACGGCTGTACTCCTTGATATCACTGGCTTACGGAATATTCTGCCTGTTAGTTAATGTGCCTTAATCTAAAAATTTCGACATATCTCCGTTTATTATTATAACAACAACAATTTCAGAAATAAAGGACAAAACATACACGTCAAAACAAAAAAA
>JAWRIG010000062.1:0-10902 GCA_040308005.1 Anaerovoracaceae bacterium
TTACGAAGTGAATGCGTAAAAGATAGAAGAATAAAAGCGTAGTGTTATTGTGCGCAAAAAGTAAAAACAGCAGACTGCTGATGACTGAGAGCTTGCTCTCTGTCTGAAGCTGTCTGCTGTTTAAGTTAAGAGGCTGCCACACTTTTTATTGTGCGACAGCCCCCTCTTATTCACTTTTGATCCGCTGATCACAGCATTATTATTTCAGGCTTGTGTCCTTCTGCAGGCAGGAAGTTGTTTATAAGCTGCTTTGTTTTGAATCTTATGTGTGTCGTGTTGGCTCCCGGGTTGCATGCGAACCACTCCGCATCTGCTACTGCCTTGTCTATTACGACCTGGACCTTTCCCTCAGGATCATTGAGGATCCCCATCACGGAAGCCTCGCCCGGCGTAAGACCGATAAGGTTCTCCATATAACACGTTCTCAGCTGCCTTTCAGCATGGTCTTACATCAGCGGGGATATCATCTTAGCCACCCCGCCCACGATCTTATACGACATCTTTTCTTTCCTGATGCTTTCAGCGTTGACCTCTCTGCATTTTGCAAGAGTGTCCTGAAAATCCTTCTCTATATCTGCAATGCAGTCTGTTCTGTACATGTATGTAGCGCACTCGAAGTGGTGGTACAGGCTCCTGTAATCAAGATTGATCGTGCCCACAACAGCCTTGATATCATCACTTATAAACATTTTGGCGTGAATAAAGCCCGGTGTGTACTCATATATTCTGACGCCTGCTTCATTGAGCAGTTTGTAGTGAGTCTTGGCGAGCGAGTAAGCGAGCTTCTTGTCCGGAATCCCCGGCAGTATCAGCTTAACGTCAACACCGCGCTGAGCAGCATAGCACAGAGCAGTCTCAAGTTCTCCGTCAAGAATAAGATAAGGTGACATTATATGTACATAGTCCGTTGCACGGTTCAGTATATCCATGTACACCGCCTCGCCTGCCTTGAAGTTGTCAAGAGGGCTGTCGCAGTAAGGCATGACATATCCCTTTGCATCCTCTTCTACGGCAGGGATTGACAGCCATTTATCGTAATCCGGATTATCGTTTCCGATGTTCCACATCTGAAGGAACATAAGGGCAAAGCTCCTTGCAGCAGGGCCCTTCATCATTATGGCGGTGTCCTTCCAGTGGCCGAATCTCTCTATGCGGTTGATGTACTCATCAGCGAGATTGACGCCGCCGTTGAAAGCCACATTCCCGTCTATAACGAGTATCTTGCGGTGATCACGGTAATTGTAGTGCGAAGACACGATAGGCTTGATCGGTGAAAAGGCCTTGGCGTGGATCCCCTCCGCCTCAAGGAGCTTCCAGTAGTTCGGCGGAAGTGTCGACATCTCGCACATGCCGTCGTACATCACGCGGACCTCAACGCCTGCTTTTGCTTTGCGCGTGAGAACGTCGAGTATGCGGCCCCACATGTACCCTTCTTCGACTATGAAATACTCCATGAAAATATATTTCTCAGCCTTCTCGAGTTCATCGAGCATAGCCTCGAATTTCATCTCCCCGAGAGGATAGTAAGTCACGCGGGTCTTGTCATATACCGGGAAGCACCCGGTTTTGTTGAGATATTTGCTTATGTCGTCCGTTCCCGAGCCGTCGTGTTCGATTTCCTGTATGACGTTCTCAGGCTGGATCAGCATATTCCGGGTATCATCTATTTCCTTTTTGACATAAGCTCTCTCCATCCTGTGGCCGATATTCGACTGTGTCCACCACAGCATAACCGCTCCCGCGATCGGTATCATCGCTATGACAAGCATCCATGTCAGCTTGGCGGATGAATCCATGTTGCTGTTGAACAGCAGGATTATCATGAGAAATGCGAACGCCCACTGGACATTCATCAGAACAGGAAGCTTTTCGCGGAACTGCAGATATGCCATTACCACGATCGCGACCTGCAGCACAAGCAGTATCGCAAACAGGAAAAACCTGCTGAAGATGAGTCTCAGAAGTCCCTTCTTCACCGGCTTTGCCAGACTTACGATTCTTTCTTCATTATCCATAGGCTCGCCCCTCTCTTTTATAAGTCTGCTTCTATATTACCATAAAACAGCACCGCCTGTAACTCCTGAGGCCGGGCAAGAGAAAGCCCCGAAATTCAATGATTCCGGGGCTTGCTGACTTATGTCACGGATATTCAGCGCTGCCTGTTTACTGGATATCTGCAAGTACTGTTGCGAGATCCTCGGCATTCAGGCCGTAATCAGTATCCCCGCCTGCGCCGTATGCGAGAACAGCATAGTCGTAGTCACCGTCAGTCCAGATAGTTTTGGTAGCTTCGCCTTCACGGTTGCCGAAGCACTTTACTTCCTTGCCTGCAACGGTCTGTGTCCACTCGTTGGCATACTTGGTGTCATCAAGTGAAACGTCTCCCTTATATGTGCTGTTAAGTCCCTTGTGTACATACAGGTCCACAGCAGCTACACCGTAGTGTGCTTCTGCAGCGCCCTCTGTATAGCTGTAATCTGCATTGGTGACAGGTCCGAGGCTTGTTCCCTGCGGATCAACGAGGAAGAGTCCTACACCGGCCTTCTCGCCTGCTTCGTCTGTTGACTCAGCCTTGCTCCAGCCTTCTCTCAGTCCTGTAGTGCGTACTGTGATCTCAACAGTTCCGGTCGCCTTCTCGCCGCCGGTAGCCTTGACCAGGTACTCTCCCGGTGCAACACCTACGACAGTCTCCTCGCTTCCGGATACTGTGACTGTTGCCTGAGCCTCAGCGTCATCAAGATCAGGTACCTCTTCCGGATCAGTAAAGCCGGATGAGTCAAAGAACTCGAGAGTTACCTCACCCTTTTCCAGAGCAGGTGTAACAACGATCTCATCCGTATCAGCAATCGTCAGAGTGCCAGCAGTTGAGCTCATATCATCTCCTGCATTCTCTGCAGTGATGGACATTGAGTTGTCATCATTTGCAGTAAGAGCGAACTCGGATGACTGGCATGAAGTCATGAACATGGCCATAGCAAATACAGCAACTAATAACAGAGTATAATACTTTTTCATCTTATAAATATCTCCTTTCCTGACACTATGGTCTGTTTTTCCTTGACTTCATATTACCACTTTATCCGGAAAAAACAATCCGTGCAAGGAGCTTGCCTTTCCCGTCAATAGAATTCGTCCCAGTGATGTTTGCGCCTTCCGCGCATTCCGTTGTAGCATTCAGCGCAGATCCCGAACGGATAATTCCACCTCAGTTTTCTCCCGCAGTACTTGCAGGTTTTGAACGGCAGCTTTGATGTCTTCAGTATCTCCGCTATGATTTCGGACAGTTCCTTTTTATATTGCAGGACAGTCTCTGACTCTGATTTATCGCCGAACTTTTCTATAAATGCATACGCAAGATCGTACTTCTTGTAAAGCTCTTCCGCTTCTGTCAGTGTCATGGATTTGTGCGGAAATTCCAGCTTCATTCCGGCAAGCCTCACCTGATATCCGGACACGACAGTCGCTGCCATTCGGTTCCAGAGCAGTCTCAGTTCCTTATCCTCTTCATCGAACGGAATCGTTATCAGCCTGTATATAAGCCTTTTGTCATCTGTTCTCTCTTCAAGATAGACGCACAGCTTATACTCATGTTCGAGAGCTGAGATTATGTAGCCCTCAGGCGGCTCTACATTTCTCCATTCGGTTATTATCCTCGAGAGCTTGCCCTCTATGGTGATAAGTGACTCAGGGAAACCCGCATACACCGCTTCGATCTGCGGGATCTCGATGTCGACCGCGGCAGCTATGATATCCTTGCCTTCAAGAGCATTCCAGAGGCCTTTTTCAAACAGGCCGCGCCTTCCTGCCCTTCCGGCGATCTGCTGGATCTCAGCGGGCTTGAGAAGTCTTGTATCCGTCCCGTCGAATTTGCTTATCTCCAGAAATACAAGCCTCTCTATCGGCAGATTCATCCCCATTCCGATGGCATCCGTCGCGACAACGACATCTGTCTCTCCGTCTCTGAACCGCCTTGCTTCCTCCTGCCGGACGTCGTACGGCAGATTTCCGTATATCACGCTGCACCTGATGCCCATCGTTCTGAGCTCGCCAGCAACAGCATGCACGTTCCTCCTTGAGAATACTATGAACGCATCATGCTTATGTATATGCTCTTTGAACAGCTTGAACTTCGGCTCATCCATCACAAGAGGGGTCTGCCTCTCGTGGCGGATGATCTCGCAGGAATCACCGCATTCTTCAATCAGGTCAGTGATGATCTTCTCTGCATACGGTGCGATGCACACATGTATCTCATCGGCTCTGAGGCCGAGAATCGCTGTTGTCCACGCCCAGCCGCGCTCTTTGTCAGTCACCATCTGCGCTTCGTCGATCACAGCTATATCATATCTGTCGAATTCATCCGCCATCTCGATGGTGGATGCCTGAATGCGCGCACCGGGCACCAGCTGATGCTCTTCACCCGTGTAAAGCGAGCATGGATATCCCTGCTCATTAAGTTTCTGGTACTGTTCGAATGCAAGCAGGCGAAGCGGCCCCAGGTATATTCCGTGTTCTGCTGTCTTAAGCCTCTCGACTGAGGCATAGGTCTTACCCGAATTGGTAGGACCGATATGGATGATGAATCTCCGCTCCATGCTCCTTGCTTCAGGGAAAAGATCCGGCATTCTCTCCGGAACGTGGTCGAGCACCTCTGCCCTGAGCATTCTTCGCGCTTCAAAGCTTTTCTTAAGATGCCTGTTGCGGCTGACGAGGCCAAAGAGTCTCTGACCTGTGAACTGCTTCCTGATCTCCATGAAAAGCATTTCACCGCTGTAATACAGTTCCTCACTCCAGACATCTGACGGATGAGCTACCTTAAGAGCAGCTATTTCACTATGCTTATCCAGAATAGCAGCTGCAAGCAGCGAACCTGTATCGGCTTCGTCAAATCCTGCAAAATCGAGGAATTCGTATTCATCCATATCTGCTATCCAGTATTCAAAATCCTCGTAGTTATCAGGGGTGACGGCCTCATAGCCGATCCTGAGTCTGCTGTTGAGGAGATGGTACTTTAGATTTCTGATGATCTCCGCCCGGACAGTTCCCTTTACTTCAGATATGAGCTCGTTGATATCATATGTCTTCAGGAACCTCTTTTCTTTCTTCGCTGTATATTTGCGTGCGGCAGAGATGATCCTCCTGGTGCAGTTATCCGAAACCGCATCAAAAGCTTCTTCATCCTCCAAATATCTGGCAATAAGAAAACTGCCAGGCTGCATATTCACAGTGATGCAGTCCTGATACAGTTTATCTTCCGACAGTGCCCTTGACAGTGCCTCACGGAACTGCTCTGATTTCTGCAGTTCTTCGATTTCCTGTTTTCTCGGCACGCCCTTTATGTGTACATGCATTTTGTCAGTCAGACTGTCAATAGTCTTACTGCGTATTCTTTCTTCCAGCTCTGAGGCCAGCAATCTGATTCCATGTTCATTCATATTTTAATTGTATCAGTCTTTGCGGCCTCTTCCTATTCCTTTCTTTCTATAAGCTGGCTGCCGGCCTCCGGCATCAGCTCATCACTGATGATGCCCAGCATTTCCCTGAATTTATCAACATCTTCAGGGGCAAAGCGTTCCTCGATCCTGTCACACACGAGATGGATGTAGTCGAAAATGACACCGTATTCGTCCCTGTACCGGTTGGTTGCTTCTACCATGAACTCCCGCTTGTCCCGGTCATTTCTCGTCCGCCTTATGTAGCCTTTCTCCTCGAGCTTGTTAAGACGGTATGCTGTATTAGGCGCTGACAGCTTTGCATATCTTGAAAACTCTGCAACAGAGGGAGTGCCAAGGGCAATTATGATTTCCATGTATATGACTTCCTGAAGGCTGAGATCGCCCGGCATGCTTCTTCCGCGCTCTTTCAGTGCCCGGTCATACAGCATCAGCTTGAATTTATCATACATTGTACTGAAATGCCGCTCGAGATCGCTCATTTTGCTCTCCTGTTCTACCGTTATTTCTTCTAATTGGATTTTTCTTTCTCTTCGTACCTCTTGACCTTTCCTGTCGTCGTTTTGACCATCTCTTCGGTCTGCAGGATCAGTCTGTGTACCTGCTTATATTTTGGCATATTGTCGTTGATACGGTCAATATCCCGCTCAACTGCCTCGCGGATCTCTTCACCGGTAACTGCACCGTATTTGTCCTTCATTATGTCTTCGTCATAAACGATCTTGGCAACCAGGACCTCGTCTTTGTCATCCGCGCCTTCTCTTCTGACTTCGCCGAATACGATATTCTCTTTGACATAAGGAAGCTCGTCAATTATCGTCTCGATTTCTTCAGGATAGACATTCTTTCCGTTCTTGAGGACGATGACATTCTTGGATCTTCCGGTGATATGAATGTATCCGTTATCGTCAAGATATGCCAGGTCTCCGGTATGAAGCCAGCCGTCTATCAGCACCTTGTCTGTCTCCTCTTTGTCCTGATAGTATCCCATCATAACACTCGGCGAGCGCACGATTATCTCTCCGATGCCCTCTTCATTCGGCTTATCTATCTGCACTTCCACTCCCGGAATTCCAAGTCCGATCGACCCCGGCGCCCTGTTGAACAGATTCTCAGCTGAGATGACCGGTGCGGATTCAGTCATTCCGTACCCCTGAACGACTTCGATACCCAGGTCTTCATAACCGCGGATAACAGCACTGTCCAGCGCAGAAGCACCGCTGACTACCATCCTCAGGCTGCCGCCGAGCTCGCTGAGCACTTCTTTGAAAAGTTTCCGCCTGACATCTATCTTTACTTTTCTGAGCATGCGGGAAATCTGTACGCCTCTTTCGAAGGTCTTCTCTTTGCCTTTCTTGCGTATGCCCGCCATTATCTTCTTATACATAGCTTCCATCAGAAGCGGTACTCCGATAAATACCGAGACATGGTATTCCACAAAGTTCTTCTGCAGGTACTTGAGACCGTCGCAGAAGACGGTCGTTACTCCGCAGGCATACATGAGAAGCTGTCCGGTTGCTCCGAAGGTGTGATGAAACGGCAGGAGCGCTATGTTCACATCCCCGTGTCTTATGTCTTCTACCATCTTGAGGCTGTATACGTTGAACAGTATGTTTCTCTGATTGAGCATGACCGCTTTGGCTGCACTTGTGGTGCCTGATGTGAAAATGAGATTGGAAAGCGCCTCCCTGTTGACATTAAGTGAATCGAACACTTTGCTGCCTTCAGCGATCAGCTTCCTGCCTTTTTCAATAAGTTCATCAAAGCATAAATACTCTCCTCCGTCATTCATGCAGATATACGTCGAAACTGCCGTCGGTGCGGATATAGGGTCTGAGGCCTCTTTCTTAAGCTGCTCTGCCAGAAAAGCGTGCTTCTTGTCGAAGATGAGGACATTGCTGCCGCTCTTCTGAATAGAGGTCTTGAGTTCGATGAACGGAAGGCCTTTGTCAAGCGGCACGCAGATACCGAGTCCGCACATTGCTGACAGATATGCAAGCTGCCACTGATAGGAGTTTTCCCCTATTATGGCTATCCTGGCGTGGTTTATGCCAAGCGACATCATTCCTGTGCCGAGGCTTCTGACATCTTCCAGTAGATCTCTGTATGATATATGTCTGTAAACCGGCTCTGCTTTGCGTCCGGCGCCCTTTTCTTTCAATATGAAGGCTGAATCGTCTCCGTACATATCGGCTGCGTAATCAAGCAGCGCACGTATATTCTCGTGTTCCTCCGACGGATATACCGGTTTCAGCTGTTTTACCTGTATATTTTCACGCATTATACTCTCTCCTTTATTCAATACTGAACCATACAATGAGGGAGTATAATCCATCCGGAAATTTATTTCAATATTTTTAATTAAAATTTTTTAACAAATTAAAAACGACTGTATGTTTCAACAGTCTGCCGTCAGCAGGCCGGCGGTCTCCGAGCTTATAGTTCGCTGTGCCACAGGCTGAATTGCCGCACAGTATAATTGAAGTATCCAATCCTGATAGTGTATCATTAATTTAATTATTAAATTAGTTTTGTGAAACCTATTCTATTTATCCGGAGGTTCACGCATGAATTCCAAACAGATCGACTACTGTATCGAGTTGGCACGCACTCTCAATTTCACCCGGGCTGCTGAAAATCAGTTCGTCAGCCAGCCGACATTTTCGTACCAGATAAAGCTTCTTGAGGAAGAAATAGGCTTTACTGTCTTCGAAAGAAGCGGCAAGGGAGCGGCTCTGACACCGGCAGGAGAGCAGTTTGTTCTGACTATCACTTCACTGCGTGAACAGTTGAAGCGTGCGATAGAGCAGGGACAGAATTTCAGCGCGAAATATAAGGACAGCATATCCATCAACCTGATGACGCGCAGTTCCATATACTTCCTGCCTGAAGCAATGCGCCTCATGGCAGATACCCATCCGGATGTGCAGATAGAGCCGCAGTTCCTGTATAACGGCGGGCTTGAAGCTTTCCTGAAAAATGAATCAGATATACATTTCACACTTGAGGAATTGACACGTCAGATCCCATCTATAAAAGTCAGCAGGCTTTTCACCAGCCGCATTTATCTGATAGCCCGCCGGGATGATCCTCTCGCGGACAGGAATCTGATTACAGAAGAAGAGCTGTATGGCCGTACTCTCATGGTTGGCGGCGGTTCTCCTGCCGCGCTCAGAGCTGTCCAGCAGCGCCTGATAGCTACAGGAAAGATCGATTATTTCAACAGCCCGGATCATGACACCACCCTTACAAATGTGGCAGCAGGCAGAGGAGTATGCCTTGCTCCGGGTTTCCTCAATGATCACAGCGGGCAGTATGCCTGGATCCCTTTTGACTGTAGCGAGACATTCTCATGTGTACTATGCACACACAAAAACGATGCCCGCGAGAGCATCGCTGATTTTGTAAAAATACTGCAGAGCCTGTATAACGAAGCCACTGCATTCCCTCTATAATGAACCTTTCGTATAAAGCCTAATAACGCACTGATACAATCCGTGCCTATACCTTTTCCCCAGCCTGTCATCTTAAATGTGTATATTGTGCCTTTTCAAAGGAGAAAAATGCAATAAGGAATCCTCCCACTACGTGGGTCCCTCCTTGTTGCAATACACGCCGTCCATGTAAGGAATCCACCGCAAGCGGTACCCCTTACAGGTAGTCCACGCTTGTACCCGGGATTGTACCCAATTATCTGTAAATATCCCTTAACCTGTATATGCATCATCTGCAGTATTGTGGAAATTCTGTTTATCCAGCCATGCCCTCTCCTCATCGTTCTCCGGAATGTCAATACGCTCAATTTTAAATATGACAGGTCTTGTTCCGTCGTTACAGCATGCGATCATCATACGATCATCGTTGGTCCATCCCTGCATTATAGAGCCGCCCTGAAGAGCCGTATACACATATCTGCTGACAGCATCCCAGGCCTCACCACAGAACTTGCCATTCATCAGATGATAAAAATCGTCCTGTTGCGGTGTTCTTTTGAGCAGGAACGTATCGCCTTTCTTAAAAAACGGACACGGACCGGACTTAGGATCAGCAAGATATTTTTCCTGATAGTCTTCAAAGCATTTTGTATCTATTACTGTGATTTTGCATTCATGTTTCATAGGTATACTCCAATATAAATCCGAATTTGTTATTATATTTATCTTATCACAAAATAGCCGGATGCCTTTGTAACAATAGAAAACGACTGTATATTTCAACAGTCGTTTCTGGATTCGAACTAGGAGATGAACCCTGAGGGCCTTGAAAGAAGGGAGGTTCAGCCCATCGTAAGGAATCCTCCTTTCAGGCAATCCTTACGATAAGTACGTCGCTCCTTAAGTGTAATCAAAATCAGTCCTTTTTGTCCACAAAGCTTATCATTGAACAATTTGTTTCTACATGTTATCAAAACAAACCTCATAGGTGTTGATTTAAGGTATCACAATAGTAAAGTGGACACAAAGCTCAGGGTATCCGCTTACTGTACTCCAGCCTTTGATTTTCTTTTCACCAAACCGCTGTGTCTGGGATTCTCCAGTCTGCAGCATTTTATTCAAAAGGCAATTCCTATGCGTTTCGGGAGAACCGATTCTTGCGCAGCATTCACCTTCAACAAATCCATTCTCCTTAGCAATTTCGTTCGATGCCAGAATCACATGATCGCTCCGTATCAGCCGTGCAAGTCCCGGAAACCCATCCCACATTACATGAAATTCCTTAATAACTGATTCATATTTCATCGTACTGTAAGTCTCCTTGTTCCTATATTAATGATAATCATCGAACAAGAGCTGTGCAAGATGATACCCCTCTACTCCCCCGAGCAGTAGGCCCTCAAGACAATAGTGACAGTAGCATATTACCACTTCAGTCAGGTATCTGCTGCAGTGCTCAGTCATTTTCTGTTTCTGTTCATCCATACTGTGTTTTCCGAACAAGCCCTTTGCCTGATCGACATAGTGTTTTGGAGCAAGAGCCGGGTTTCTGGGCGGCTGAGGCCTGTATAGAGACACACCGCAAAAGTCTGTTTGCTCATGATTAGATGGAGCCTCAACATACTCTATATTCATTTTACCAAGTATTGTCCTGACAGCATTTTGCTCGTCCTTGCGATCACGGGCACGCCAGCAGTCCTGAACAGTGGCCTTCATCCCATGGGAATCCGGATATCTAAACTCACTATCTTCAGCAATACGTTCCCAGATTGAATGCACCTCAACATCAGGATGCATTTCCTCAATTATATTATTGCAATTATGGCATAGTGAATATACACGGTCTCCTGCAGTAAAATCTGCAGATTGAGGAAGTTGTCGCCATCTGTCCTGAGGTGACTCAGCGTCTATCTTGTCTTCAAACTCTTTTACTTTATAGCCACCTACACAGCATCTAACAACCTTTAATCCATAATGTTCAGTTACATAATTCTGGATTTTCATACTTAGCTCAG
>JAWRIG010000063.1:0-11323 GCA_040308005.1 Anaerovoracaceae bacterium
CTTCTAACCATATCGTAAGCTTGGGCATACATATTGGTGTCAATAGGCATAGCGAAGTTTTGTGGCATAGCCATAAGATTCATAAAAGGCATAGGAGGTTGACTAACGTTTTTAAGTCTAACAGTAGAAGCGGCATCTTTAACTGATTTTATTTTATTTAATGCTGATTGATACCCACTAACTTTAATCTCAACCGTACCAGTTATGCTCTTACTTAGTGCATCTCTAATACTTTTCCAGTCACCTATTACTTTGTCTTTCATTTTGTTACTAGATTTAGTTGTGCCATTAAATAAATCACTAAAATGTTGCTTGCCTTGACTTGCAGTCTTAGCAAAACTTGTATTCATTCCATTATAGATGTCTGAACCAGCTTGTTTCATTGCTTGTACTGACTTTTGCATATTAGATTGAACATCTTTAGGAATTTTACCACTTTCATCCATTACGACTTTAGAAGTATTTTTCATTTCCTTACCTACTCCATCAGCACCCTTTTTAGCATTGTCAGTCATATCCTTAGCCATTTTATCAGTATTAGTTTTGGCTTTATCAGAAGCTTGCTTAGTTTCAGTGTCAACACTATTTTTCTGCTGAGATAATTCTCTAGTTGTTTTCATAGTTATATTATCCCAAGCGTTTTTGTTTATTTCCTCTACACCTTTATTGTATCTACTAAAAGCATCTTTAACAGTAGCTCCACCAGGACCATCTATCATTGCAGCTAATACATCAAATCCAAGCTTCCCAACATTTATCATGTTATCTATTGTTAGGTTCCATATACCAGCGATAAACTCACAAACACCACCTATAACAGTACCTAAGCTTCCAAATTTATCTTGTAGCCATCCTAAAGCTTCTCTACTTTCACCAAGTTTAGCTATTAATCCAAATAAGGCAAATATAAGTCCTCCTGTTAAAAAGCTAGATAAAAGTCCTCCAGCTCCTAAAAGTCCTCCTAAAGCACTGGTTGTTCCAGTGGCTGCTCCAGTTGCTCCAGCTAAAGCACCACTTGTCCCAGCAGCAGCTCCGCCAGCTAATCCAAACATGCCAGCCAATCCACTTAAAGCTCCACCAATAGTCGTTACCGCACTTATCAAGCTACCAAATATCATAAGCAATGGTCCTATAACAGCAGCCATTAATCCAGCTTTTACAATAAAGTCTTGCGTAGAAGGTTCTAATCCTTGGAACTTCTCTATTAAACCTTGAAGCCAACTAACAAAATCTTGAATATAAGGTATTAATATTCCTCCTATTTGTATACCAACTTCAATTAAATTATTTTTAAGTATAAGTAGTTTAGAAGCAGTAGTTTCATATCTTTGTTCAGCTTCTTTAGTAAGGGCATTATTTTCACCCCAAGCTTGTGTTCCAATTCCTAGCGCTTCGCTAAACACTCCACTAGCATCAGAAGCACGAAGTAAGGCATCTCTCATTCGAGATTCTGTTATTCCTAATTCATCAAGCATTGCATTTGCGGTAGTTCCTTTTTCTTCTGCTTTCCCTAGTCCTTCTATAAATTTCAATATAGCTCCAGCAGCATCTTTCTCGAATGCTTCTTTAAAATCGCTAGCGCTCATTCCAGCTATTTCAGCAAATTGGTTAAGACTTTCTCCCCCTTTAGTAGTAGCTCTTTGCATTTCTGTCATAACCTTAGAAAATGCAGTACCACCAGCTTCCGCTTCAATACCAACACTTGATAAAGCAGCTGCAAAAGACATTATTTGAGGTTCTGTTAATCCAACTTGGTTACCAGCTCCAGCTAATCTTAATCCCATAGCAGTAATTTCACTTTCAGTAGTGGCCATGTTGTTTCCAAGCGCAACTATTGTACTTCCAAGTCTATCGAAATCATTCTGACTCATGCCAGTAATATTGGCTAATCTTGCTAAACTTGTAGCAGCTTCCTCTGCACTCATATTAGTACTATCACCAAGCATAACCATAGTTTTAGTAAAATCAAGTATATTAGGAGTTTTAATACCTAGCTGTCCAGCGGCTTCTGCAACTCCAGCTATTTCAGTAGCGGCGGTAGGCATTTCCTTTGCCATATCCCTTATGCCACTTTCAAGCTTTCTCATATCAGATTCAGAAGCATCTACAGTCTTTCTAACACCAGCGAAAGCACTTTCAAAGTCAATTGCACTTTTAGCTGCAGCACCCGCCATACCAGCAAGTGGCAAAGTAACTCCCAACGTCATTTTACGACCAGTGCTTTGCATAGTACTACCCAGTGCTTTAAATCTAGTAGAGGTGTCTAAAGTCTTATCATTAAAGGTTCTTAAACCACTTTGAATTTCAGACATTCCCCTAGTAAATTTATTGGCATCAATATCTATGTAAGCTATGGCTGTACCTAGATTCATACTCATTGATTATCACAGCCTTTCATTTTAAGTTGTTCAGCTAAATTAAATGCTTGACTTCTACACTCTTCAACAGTCATTGCATCTTCATTAAATTCAGCTTCATTCCCTTGTTCATATTCGTTTAAAATATACATACAAGCTTCATCAAAACAAAAGGCTACATAATCATCGTCTAAACCTATAATTTCAGAAGGAAGTCTATTAAATTTTTTACTTTGATTTATTACTCTCAGCACATTTCTGCTTGTCACGAAAAGATTTTAATGCTTGAGCACCACCTTGCATGTAATTTAATATTTCAACAAGCTGATCTTCTGTTAACTCTATATCATTTTCTTTAAGCCACGAATAAGTAGGAGTAACTAAAGTATTTTCTGCAATAGTTTGCATTAAAGAAGCTAAATCTTTTAAACTTTTAGCATTTTCCATAGCTTCATTAGCCGCACCACCTACGCCACCTTTAAACATTGACATAGCTGCACTTAAAAGTGTATTAGGTATCTTATTGGTAGTTATTAAATTCATTAAATTCGGTCTTTTAACCTCAACTACACATGGAGTTCCATCGTTAAAATTTGGTAACTCAATTATTTCTGTTCTTTTCATTTGTCTTAATGTATCTAAACTTGTAACTTGCATATATATTCCTCACTTTCTTTATAAAAAAATAGACTAGAGAATAAACTCTAGCCTTTGTTATTTAGATTCTTAAAGCGTAGCTTGCGGTAATTCTGTTACTAAATCTAAAGTGTAGGTTTGAGTCCCTCCAGCAGGTCTTGACTTAACTGTAAATTCAGAAGCCGAGAACTCATTGCCTTTGTATGCAAACTTAACTAAATCACCAACACAATTTGTATAAGTAGTTTTTATGTACTCACCAGTATGTCCATTTTCTGCATAAACTTTAGTATAAACACATATTTCATCTATTGTAGCAGGCTTCAAAGCTCCTACATTTGGACCTTTGTAATTAAATCCTTTAGATTCAGTTCCAGGAGTTAAAACTCCACCTTGAAGCTTTTTCATAGCTTCTGGTCTTATAGCATTATCTTTGAATTTCAAGTTATATCCCTTAACTATAGTCGGAGATTCATCACCTGCAATTAATTCTCCATTAACTATAAGCTCTGCTTTTTCTCCTTCTACTACTTCCGGATCTGCTTCGTATTCATCGGCAGTAGTTATTTGGTATCCATCCAACGTAACCATTGCAATATCTTTTGTTGGTAAAAATGGTTTATCCATTATAACACCCTCTCTCTATTATTTTGGTAACTTAATATAGTCATATAAGCTTGTTTATCATCCTCAACTATTATTGGATATGGAACAAGATTATCTTTTAAGCTCAATCCATTCATCGATGTTCTAACATTGTCTATATAATCAATGAACTCAGTGTATTTGCCTAAAGGATAATATAAAAATAACTCCACTTCTTCTTCAAGCATTATTTTACTTAAAGCACGCGGAGTATTATTCTTAATAACTATATATGGTTTTTCACAAATTCCTTTATGTTGCCCTATACTATAGCAATCAAACTTATTTGCTTTTAAATGTTTGTAGATTGATTTAAACATATTAACACCTACTTAAATATTCTATCTAATCCTTTTATGGCTTTAGGAGCTATTGCATCAATAGTTGGCTTAAGAACTCTGTATCTTCCCTCATTACACATTTCAAGATATATTCCATAGTCAACACCATGGCTTATACTGCATCTAACCATAGTACCCATGGTTTGACTATCACCCTTAAGCCTATCTCTAGCACTAGAACTCCTATCAGTCCAAGGTCTATTAGTTTTCGCATAAGCTTCCATATCTTTAGCCACACTATCACCATACAATGCCAAAGCAGCAATAGTTTTAGCTTGTTTTTCTAACATATTTTTAGCTATATTACTCATATCTAGTTTAAAACTACTCATTATTACACTTCCTAACTAACATATCAAAGTATATATCCATGTTATTGATATTACCTTTGTCAACTATTTCGTATTTAGAGCCTTTCAGAGTGAAATAATCGCCCTCTTCTATTAAAAAACTTACTTGATCATATACAACCATTAAAAAGTTTTGCTTTTGTCTTTTAACTTCACCACTATTAGTGACGATTTGGTTTATAATGTTATTCCCATCATGCCACAAACCAGTTATCTCACACACAACATGAGCGACAGAAGGTTCGCCAAATTCATTTGTGGTATTTCTAAGTACAGTAACTTTAGTAGGCATTTTATTTATTGCCTTTTGAATTTTAGGTTTAACTTTATTTTCAATCATCATAAACATCTACTTCCATTTGGTTTATAGTTAGAAGCTAAGTTAAGCCAGTATTTACGATTATTAGGTAAGCTTAATCCGCCTGGCAAACTTATACTATCATCCTCTGCTTTCATAATTAACAATTTATAAGTTGTTAGATCTAAGTCTTTATTATATAAATCTAAATAATATTCAAGTTCTTTATCAGTAAAAAAGGGAGAACTTTCCTCCCTTAATCTTAGTTTAAGCTGTTCTAATTCTCCCATATTATCACCTATCCTTCGATAAGTTTTATTAATTCTGTTTTAGTTAATGAAGAGTATCCCTCTAGTCCTTTTTCTTTAGCTATAGCTTTTAAGTCCTTAACAGTTAAACTCTCTAGATCTATGTCTAGAGAATCATTAGGGTGTAACTATTTCTTCTTCATCTTCTTTTGAAATATTCATTTGAGCTTTTAAAGCAACTTTTGGTTTTAACACTGCAAAAGCTTCATCTTTTATAGGTAAGTAAGCTAATCTCATAGTTGCCTTTATAGCTATCATGTCATTTTCAGCTAATGATAATGGCTTTCCATCTGCCATAGTTACCGATTGTAATGTAGCTTCTTTTAATATTTCAAACTCTATTCCTTCTCTTATTCCAACTATAGATTTTGACCAGTCACCACATAATAACTCCGCTTTAGTTTTATCAAATGCACCATTTCTAACAAAAGTTAAAGGTAAATCATATAAAGAATTTTCTTTCATACCCATAACAGCTAATTGGTTTCCATTTGCATCTCTTAAATTTCTTAATTCTCGCTTTAGTCCGTAATGTCCAGCAAATCCGTTTGGATCTAAGTTTTTATCTTCTATTTCAGCCATAACGTCAGATACATCTAAATCTAAAGATTGAGTATTTCTTGTTATTACGTTTTCTGAATCTGTAGCTGATTTTAATACGTTTCCTGTGAATGGAGAATCAACTCCAAATAAACAAGCTTTATCTATTGTTGTATAGAAAGCTTCTGCTATTTGAGGTTTTAATTCTGAGAATACATCTATAGTAGTATCATTTAATTTTTCTCTAGTAACAGGTATTATTACAGCTATTTTTTTAGCTTGCATCTCTGGGAATATCCAAGAAGCTTTTGAAGTGTTTATTCTTTCAGATTCTCCAACCCAGTATGCTCCTGGCTTATCTGCCCAAACTTGAAACTTCATAGTATCAGACTTCATAGGCTTTACATCTGACAACTGTAATATTGATGACCCCCTTGCAATTTCATCCATTATTCCAGGAGCAACCTCAACTGGAACAAAACCTTTCAAGTTATCTTTTAAGTAATTAGTATCCGCCATATTTAAGCACCATCCTTTTAAATTATTTTCTTAATGAGTTATTCCTGATAGCATCCATGAAAGTTGATTGACTATCATTGCCATCTGATTTTGCATTATTATTTCTAGCAAAATATCCTACCCCTCCTGTATCTTGTGGAGAGCTTTCTTCAAATAAGTATTTTTTACTTTCTTTTAGAGAACTTATTTGTTCTTCTAAACCTACTATTTTTCCATCTTCTAGCTTTAAGTTTTCTTTTGTTAAATACACTTCTAAAGCCTTACTATCTATACATCCAGCTTCTTTTAATGCATCTCTTAATGAATAATTAAAGTCCTTATTCTCTGCTTCTTTCTTAAGATTTTCTATAGTCTTTTCATGTTCACTAATAGTACTTTGAAGAGTTTGATTATCAGAGTTATTCTTTTTTAAGTTTTCTATTGTTTCGCTAGATGTTTTCAATTGAGTTTCTAATTCTTTTTTCTGATCATTAACTTTATCGAATCTAGCTTTAGGTATAAAGTTTCCATCATCAACCATTATCTTTTTATCTCCAAGCTTTTCTACAACTTGGTTATAAAGTTCTTCACCTAATAATTGTTTTAAATCCATTACTTAGCACCTCCTGTTGAAAGCTTTCTTGCTTTAATTGTTGTATTTCCATCCTCATCAACCTCAATGCTACAAACTGGATCTTCATTGTTTTCGGTGCTTGCATAAATTTCTATAACATTCTTATCTTTCATATATCCTCCATACGTTTTTTAGTTGTAACGACAACATAGATTAAGCTTGATTTGTTCTTTTACGCCTGCAATAGAAGCTAAAAAGGCGCATAAAAAAAGAACCTTAAAGGCTCTTTTAATTTTTAGTCATTATACTTTGGATTAAATTTAGTTATACATGATCTCTCCAATAATAGAATTTGCGAAGAACTAATTTCTTCTTCTACAGTTATAAATTTTAATTCATAATTAGCTTTTATATACTTTATTCCAGCCATTATTGCAGCTTCGTTCTTTTCTTTATTTTTTAATATAGGATTTAGTCCTAATTTATCCTTTATAATCTTATTTCTAAATGTAGCGCCTTTTTTAGAAGTTCCTAAGTATTGACTACATCGAACTTTTATATTTCTATTCTTAGCATGTGCACAACCTATATAAACTAATTCCTTAGATTGTATTTCATATATAAAATATACTCCTCTTTTCTCAGGCATACAGTTTCGATCAAATGCAACAGCCTTTTCACTTAATTGTTTATTTATAATTTCTAATGTTTTATTACTTACTTCGATAAAGAAATTGTTCATTTTCAAGTTCCTCCAATATATTAATCAATATGTAATATTATACATAATTAGCTAATTATCGGAATATATTTTCTTTAAATTTATAAAAAGTCCTTACCGTATTCTTTAAACCATTTATCTAGTTTTGTATTACTTTCACCATCTATCCAATTTCTAAGTTCCTCGCCTATTTGGTCGAGTTCTTTTTCAATCACTGGTATAGTAGTACATTTACCGTTAGGATGATCTAAAGGTAAATCGTTAACTGAATAAACAACTCCGTTTCTACTCATGCACAATTCACAAGTCCTATGACTATTTGAAGTAAGCCACTTAATTCCACTAACAAATGGATTTCTTTGACAACTTCTTTTCTGTGCTTGTTGGAAAGTATGATTTATTGCAGTACGGGCAAGTCTTTGAGTGTTATAGTCAACTTGTATAGAAGCTTTAGGATATACATTTCTCCATGCCCATGATTTTTTAGCACTAGGATTTAAATACACTTCCAAGTCCTTAGCTATTTCATGTATAGGCTTCTTCTCTGCTATTCCTTGAGCTAGAATATAATCAATATCCTTTTCAAACTTCTTAGTGCAAGCCCATATTCTTTTGCTTAAACCTAGTCTATCTTTGTAAAGCTTCCCAGCCATGATTTCATTAACCGCAGCTTGAGGAACTTTAGCAAACATATCAGTAAAGGTATCAGCTAATCCCAAACTAAATGATTTATTTATATCTAAAAGCATATTTAATTGAGTTTCGTTGGCTAAATTAGAAATTTCTATTAAATCTTTACTTAGACGCTTATCAATAGAATTAGAGAAAGCTGAAATATCCGCTTGTAAGGATTTTAATACACTTTTTACATATCTTTCGGATAAACTATCCTTTGATACTTTTGAAAGCTTCTTAGATGTATTTAAGTACATTTGCTTATATATATCTTTTATTTCTCTTTGAAGCTTCCTTGTTAGGTGTATCTTTTTCTTATTAGCTTCTAGGCATAGTTTCTCATACTCTGATTTATTCATTATCGTATTTTATTGGGACCGCACATCTAAATTCATCTATGTTTACAACTACTTTTCCATATGCTATCAATCCATCCCAAGTACATCCTGCAGTATCTCCTTCTTCGACTTTAGCTGTAATTGTAGAATCATCTTTTAAATATATTAGATATTCAGAATCTTTGTTTTGTTTTAATTTTACTAACTCATATTTCATTCTATCTAGCTCACACTTCAATGTTTCATTTTCTGTTTTAAAAAAATCTTTTTCTGTTTTATCATCTGATTCATCTATAGTAATTTCAGATTGCAACTCTTTTCCAGCTTCTATTGTGAATTTAGCTTTTGCGGTTTTAAGTTCCATTACTCAATGACCTCCTTTATTTGTTTTCTTTAACTAATTGCCAGTCCTTAGCCAATAAATCACTAACACTCGGTACCCATGTATTAAATGAATTCTTAGCATTTTTTATTACGAAATAAGGTAATATTTCAGAGAACTTATAATCTCCACCTTTTTCTAATTCAACATATAAGCCCTTACCATTCCACCCCTCTCTAGTTAATTTATGACCATTTTCTAGATATTTTAATGCAACTCCAAAATCAAATATCATATTCATTTCAACGTTAACCGTAACTGTTAAATCGTGATTATTATTCATTACTCAACTACCTCCTCAATCATTCCTATGCTATCTTCTAACATAGTCTTTTCTAATTGTATTTGCTTAAGTTCTTCATCTGCTATTTCATCAGTAGCATTTGCCCACTTCTTAATATAAGTTTTCCTACTCATTGTCTGAGTATTAACTTGTTGCATATCAATAGTTTTTTCAGTATCTTCATCCTCTTGTAATGGATATTGATTTTCCACAACTACCTCGTATTCTTCTAAGATAGGTAACTTTGTTATGTTATAAACCTCAATCATTTCAAGAGTTGCTTTTATCATCCACTCAAGAGCAGGTCTCCAAGCTTTCATTTTCTCCTCGCATCTAGTAATAAGTTGCCAGTATAAAGCTTTCATAGACTTACCACTTGTCATCATACCTTTTAAATCTTGGTTATTGATTAAAGGTATATTTAAAACCTCGTGCATATCAGATTTAATTCTATTAAGTGTATTTTCCATACGCTCATTGTAATTAAAATCAGTTTCTACAGTTCCTATTTGTGCTTGCTTTCCTTCACTTGCTGTTTGGTCTGTAGCAACATCCCAAAATGCTCCTGGCTTTAACTTAAAATGTTTAGATGCATCGGGATCTACATCTGTACCATATATAATCCTATTCATTCCTTTTCTAAGAGCGTCTATATCCTCACTAGATAACTTATTATAAGCAACTGCATTGTCGTGTAATTCTTCAACATCACTTTCTCCTTTTAAGTCCCCAGAAAGTCCATCATTTAATATTACATATGCAGGTATTCCTGTAAGCTTTAAGTCAACATCTTCTGAAATAATTTTAATAGGAGTTCCATATCCATCATATATACCTTCATTAAGGATACACTTAGAATTAATTACTTCACCTTTTGCATTTCTAGTCTCAACCATTTCATACTTCTGTTTCCATATCCTCTGTTCATTCTTAGTTTCTGCTTGGTTAAGTTGATAGAAGAATATAATCTTTCTTAGTTCATCTACTCTATCATCAAAGGGCTCATACACAAACTCTAAGCTAGGCACAAACATTATCCTTATTGTCTTAGTTTTTGTATCTGCATGAAGCTTAATAGCAACTCTTTTTCCTATAAAACAATCTCTAGCTGCTTTAATAAGTTTATCTTCAAATAAGTTCTTTTTTAGAAGCTTCCTAATGTATTTGTTTATTTCTTCCGCTTGATCCTTTAATGTATCATCATCAACTGCTATCGAGAATGTTGGAGCTTTGCCAAATAAGAATCTAGCTTCTTCTTTGATAAGCTTCTTTATATAGTTGACTTTCTTTTTAGTCGGAACATAATCCTCTTCATCAACTACCCAGTCTTGACCTGGACCCTCATAAATATCATAAAGGTTTATAATATCACTATGCTCTTTTATTACCTCACTTCCGTAAAGTCCTTCAAGCTCAGATTTTATTATGTTTATCACAATCTCACCTCCTATCTACTATTAAACTTTCTTTCTCTACCATGTGTTTTCATATCTAATTCAAGCGCATATCTAGTTGCATCAATAGAGTGATTGTCTTTATCCTCCAGCTTAGGCATAATATTGCCGTCTTTGTCTGTTTGATAATCGATGTTTTCAAATTCCTTAGCTATATTAGGAGTTCTTTTATTATCAATAACAATAGCTTCTAAATCATCAAGCCAGTTTTCACCAAACTCAATAGATCCAGGACCCTTCTTAGCTTTTAATGCCTTTATTCCTTTTTCTCTAAGTTCCGCAATACTTCTAGGCTCTGCGCTATCACAAGTAACATGAGTATCATTATATTTTTTAGCTATTATCTTTTCTGCTAATTCTCTTATAGACATCTTTACTCCATAGATTTCATCAATGAAGTATATAATTCTTCTCTTCTTATCATAATGAAGTCTAACAAAAGCCATAGGATCTGTTGCATATCCAAAGTCATTACCTTGCCTTATATTATCAAAGCTTTTTATTTCTTCATCAGTTATAGTCCTAAATTCTAAATTAGAAAAAGGAACTACTCCAGAACCTATAGGCTCTCCTAAGTACTCCCATCTATATTTAAAATTATTCTTCTTTTTAACTTCCTCAGCTTCTTCTATAAAAGCTTTAGATATATGAGGATTATCTAAGTAAGTACTATGATGAACATAGGTATTACCTTGAATAAATTGAGTTTCAAACTTTTTATTAACCCAAGATTGCTTTCTCTTAGGTGGATTGTATGAATATATAACCTTATAACTTAATCCAGGAGGAAGCTCAGCTCTTAGCACCGAGTTAACTATCGTTGTAACTTCATCTTCTGTTTTAAACTCTGCTAACTCTTCAAACCAAACAAAAGCTATAGGGAACTTAGACATCTTTATAGACTTAATCTTAGCTGGATCATC
>JAWRIG010000064.1:0-84278 GCA_040308005.1 Anaerovoracaceae bacterium
GGATTCTGGAGATACGACTGCCGTGCCAAGGAAGAGGTTCTCCAGGATCCCCTTTCTTTTTGTCTTGATTTGACATTCTATATGGCAATCGCGCGTCACGCAATGAAATAAATTTACGGTCAAACTGACAGGTCAGCTACAGTAATAGAACTTACCGCTTATAGTGTCATATTTATATAAATGCATGTCGTCATTTTTCGATCTGGAATAGTACTTAATTGTATCTTCAGCACTGCCCCTGATTTCCATCAGAATATCTCCAAGGATATTCTGTCCATTCCAACATTTTGGATCTTTTGCAGCGGGATCTTCTGCTGTCATTCCGATACCCCATATTTTATCCCCGGGACTTGCTTCCGCCATTATTGCGTCTCCGGTTGCCTTCAGTTTTGCCATCAGATCTGCATTCTGTGTGTACTTGGCATAGTTTCCGTTGTACACTATTTCCCTCTTACAACCATCCCATATCACATGATTGAAGTTACTGACAAGTTTACCGAGATCCTTGCACTCTCCAGGATCATCAGAAGCCATTATCCTCTGATAAATACTCAGGTCGCCAAACAGAAGGGCTTTCTTTGCCATCATATACTGCTCAACACAGTTGTACTTGATTCCTTCAATCACAAATTCTCTTGGGTACCAGTTGCTGAACTCCTCATTCTTATGATTCAACTTCCAAAAGAATACAAACTTTCCATCATCTTCATCAAATGTGATGCCAAGTTCCTCCATTGTTCTCTGCCCCAGTTTCAGAATTCTGTCATCCAGTACCGCAAAGACAATCTGCATGTCATAGTCGGGATTCTTCCTGATCCAGTCGCTGCATGACTGCAACGCTTTGCACCAAGCCTTTTCCTTCGGATATCCAAATATTCCTGCAGATATAAGCGGAAATCCTATTGAATGGCACTCTTTCTCTCTAGCACGTTCAAGTGATTCCCTGTAGCAGCTATACAAGTCCTGTGGCTCATGATGATTACCATCATGCCATATAGGGCCGACTGTGTGAATGACATATTTTGCCTTGAGTGCAAAGCCCGGCGTAATAACCGCTCCTCCGGTCGGACAACTACCAATTTCATCGCATGCAGCCTGTAGTTCCCGAGGACCTGCTGCACGGAAGATGGCGCCACATACACCGCTACCCATCGCCAGGCCGCTATTAGCAGCGTTGACTATACAATCGGTGTTAAGATCCGTTATTCCTTTTTTCTTAATTTCAATAGTACTCATATTATCAGTAGACCCCTTGAAATTCGTCGAGGCATTTTTCTACCTGTCTGACGAATTCAACTGCATCATCCATGTCTTTTAAATTGATTATTATTGATTCTATTCGCTCTGACAGATAATCAACCGCATAGTTGTTATATGTCTGGCGCTGTTCTGTCTCATTTGAACAATTGCTAAGAACGTATTCTTTCAACCCCTTATGAACAGTATTCATCTGATTCACCCCTATTGTTCTCAGAAAGATTTTTTCGGTTCTTCTTATATCAGCCAGACTCCATTATCTGACCAATACATACTCATCCAGAGTGATTGCATTATTCAGCTATATATGCTGCAACGATTTCCCCATAGTATGTGACATGAGGATCTCTGTTTGCCATTGGATATGTGCCCGGTACATCCTGCGGGTACATTCTTGTCTGGATGTCTTCAGGCAGCAGACTGAGTTCCTGCGGCTGCCTGTATATCACCTTGCACTCGAGTGTCAGTGGAAATTCCTTCACTGCAGGTACGGATATTACCTCTGGATCGACCAGTGTAAGTCCGGCCTCAGCGACCTTGTCTATGTCCCTACCGCTCCTGCCGCCACAGACTGCGATAATGGTCTTGTCATAGTCACCTACAGGTACACTTATTGTGAATTCAGGATTCTTGTCCAGCTGCTCTCTTGTGAACCTGCCCTCACGTACATATACAGCAAATACAGGGCGGCTCCAGTTGATGCCGAATGTTCCCCATCCGATCACCATGCTGTTCACCTTGTCATCTGCCTTGGTTGTCAGAAGCAGTCCTCCCGGAAGTGCCTTAAGGATATCTCCTGCATAATCTTTAATGTCTATCTTTTTCATGTGTTTGTCCCCCTGCTCTCTATAATTCACGCAATACAAGTACAGTTATCCCTAGGTTATCGCCCGGCTGTATCCTCAGCACCTTAGGATGGTACTTGTATTCATCTATTATCATGTTTTTGAGACTGGTGCCTCGGTTGTAGCCGTGGATCAGCTTGATCTGGTATGTGCTGTCATCAGCATTCTTCAGGGCGCGGTCGATTACCTTGATAGCATCTTCCCTGAACATGCCGTGGAGATCAATGTTTACTATAGGACTTCCCATATGCCACTTCCTTTTTTATGTTAATGGTTTAGTTCATATTAATTATTATACAGGACATGTGCAGACCCATACCATTTCTTCTTATTTCTGAAGTAGCAGATCAAACACAGCAATATCTGCAGCACGCTCGAGCACGGTGTTGCAAGCCCGATTGCAAACAGTGAACCCGCGAAGACTTTGCTCATTATGTATGAGACCGGGACTCTCACGAGGAAGGCTCCAGCAACTCCCTGTATCATTACGAATCTCGTCATCTCCATTCCATTGAAGAATCCAATGAAGCAGAATAGGAAGCATGTCAGCAGGCAGTCAATCGAGTATGCCTTGAGGTACTCGGCCGCCGCGGCAATGACCGCAGTATCGCTTGCGAAAATACCGGCAAGCATCCTGCCGTTAAAGAACGATATAAGTCCCATCGTAAATCCGAAAGCACATGAAACAGCAACTGCGTATTTAAGCGCTTTCACAGCTCTGTCAGGCTTGCCGGCACCTCTGTTCTGTGCAACAAAAGCGGTCATAGACTGCATGAAAGCAATCGGTACGAGCATGAGAAATGTGCACAGTTTTTCCGCTATACCTACACCGGCAGAAGCGATGACACCAAGAGAATTGACTATAGCCAGTATCACCAGAAAGGATATGCCGACAAGAACATCCTGCATTGCTATAGGCGTTCCTATCGATACTATCTTGCGCGCGAAGATTCCGTTCCATCTGATCATCGAGGGTTTGAAGCCTGCTAAGAGATGCTTACGCCTGATGATAAGGACTGATGCTGCAACGCTTATCGCCTGGGCAGCTACAGTTGCGATCGCCGCACCGGCTGTTCCCATATGAAAGACCGCCACAAGCAACAGGTCACCTAAGATATTTGCCACACAGGCAATGAGCACCGTCCTGAACGGAGTATCGGCGTCGCCGAATCCCCTGAAGATACTGCCGAGCAGATTATACGCAATTATTACCAGCAAGCCGCCACCGCATATCCGTATGTAGCTGACCGTGTAATCGAAAGCCTCCTGTGGTGCCTGCATTATGTGTGCTATCGGGGCAGCCAGTACGCCGACAATGAGAGACAGCACAACGCCTACGACAGCAAACAGATATATCCCGGCACCGATTATCCTGTTGCTTTCTGCTGCATTTCCCTCGCCTATCTTCTGGCCCACGAATACTGTAATGCCTACTGCAAAGCTGCTCACCAGGCCGGTAAATGTCTGCATTATCTGGGATCCGGTAGAAACTGCAGACACATCTGCTGATGAAGCGAATCTGCCTACTATAAGTAGGTCGACAGCTCCGTACATTGCCTGCAGAAAGAGCGCAAAAATAACAGGTACCGCAAATCTCAGCAGCGGCACCAGAATTCTTCCGTTAGTAAAATCTTCTCTTTCTTTCATAGATAAGTAACGTAAGGTTTAATTCTTACAACTCCGTATATATCATTCCATGTTTTCCGCGGTCTGAGCGCATCAGTGAGATGTGGTCTACTGTCATTGTTGCCCCGAACAGCTCAGACATCTCTTCTCTCGCTGCATCTGAGAGCCTGCCGTCAGCCCGCCGCATGAGTGTGATATGCGGCGAGAACTTCTTCCTGTCGAAAGGTATGTCTGCCTCAGAAAGAGCTCTCCTCAGTCTCCTTGCAACAGCCTGAAGCGGCGCACTTTCTTCGATGCCTGCCCACCACAGATCCCTGAACGCTCCTATGCCTCTGAGAGTGATGTCGAACGGTCTGATTTCAATGCTGTCTACTATGCTCTTCACATAGTCCGGATCATCATAGTCCCCAATGAAGGCGAGTGTCAGATGCATGTTCTCTTCAGGCGTCTCCCTTCCGCGCACACCATAAGTCCTCATGGTATCCTGAATATCCATGAGTGCTTCTTTCATTTCATCATTCAGATTGATTGCAATGAACAGTCTCATTTCTATCTCATTCCCATCATCATTCCGAGCACGAACGGTATGAGCCAGATGACCCATACTATAATGCTGAATCTGTGGAAGGTATGCATTGCCTTCTCATCCTTACGAACCAGCACGACAGTGGCCCACACTGCATGTATCATCATGAGTATGATGGCAATCATACCTGTAATGCCATGTGCACTCATCAGGCCTCCGCCTGATCCGTCTGCAAGTCTTGACATCATTGCCGTGCCGGCTGTGTCCATGCACAGACCAAGCCAGAAGAATACAAGGTGCATTGGTTTGAGCACCTTAGCCCGGTGCTCTGACCATACACCTATTGTATAGAATATCAGTGCTAATGTAATAGCTATGACAGCCTTCATAAGTAGCGCACTCATATATCTTTTCCTTTACTGATCGATTTATATTTCAGCTTCGGTCCAAATAATCCCCTTTTAACTGTGAATTCCAGCTCATTATATTCGAGCAGCATTTCCATGATCGAATCATGCGGATAGTCATCTCCCCATGGGGCACGGTGTTCTTTTCCTTCGTCATCATAATAATAGATCACCAGCACATCATGCAGACCGACATCAGATGCATGAAGGAGAATCTCAATGCGGACATTATCCTGAATACGCCAGTCGATCCGGTCTTCAGCAGTTATTTCGTACGTCCCCTTGAGATGGTTCTTTTTCATCTCTAATAACAATGTGAGCGTATCATCGAATGTATTCATAGATCTTCACTCCTGAGTTGATTGTACTATTTAGATGCCGGATAATCCATACACAGCATTTGCAAACTGTGTAGCGGGATTGTAATATCTGATTAGAGTCTTAAAGGAGGATATTCGCGATGGAATATGAGGGCCAGATATGCAGAGCGCCGATGGAACGTGCAGCATACAAGCTGCCTGTTATGGTGGGTTGCTGCTACAACCAGTGCAAATTCTGTGACTTGTTCAAGCACCTGAAATTCAGAGTGATTCCGTTAGAGGAAGTTGAAGCGGATATACAGCGTGTGCATGAAGCAGGCGGCAATCCTCGAAAAATATTCCTCGGAGACGGAAGCGCATTCGCGCTCCCTACAGGGCACCTGATGAAGATTCTCTCTCTGATACATCAGTATTTTCAGGGCTCAATTGAAATAAATATGAATGCTACTGTAAAGAGCATCATGGACAAGAGTGATGACGAACTACGGATGCTCGCTGACAACGGAGTCAGGCATCTGTACATCGGCCTTGAAAGCGGACTTGAAGATGTCCTGCTGTTCATGAACAAGGGCAATACAGTAGAGCAGCTAAGAGAATCCGTAAAAAGACTCCATGCATACGGAATGTGTTTTGATGCTCACATCATGACCGGTGCAGCAGGTAGCGGAAGAGGACCTGAAAATGCAGCTGCAACAGCCGCGGTGCTTACTGACCTCAAGGCAACAAGCGCTACTAATTTCTCCATGTTCATACATCATTCGGTACCGCTATACCAAGATGTGAAGACCGGACAGTTTGCTCCGGCCTCAGAGTACGAAAATCTTCTCGAAGACAAAATATTGATAGAGGATATCTGCAATCTTATTGAAGAAGGCCACAGTATGAAATACGAAAGTTTTCATGACTTTATCGCATTCCATGTATGGGGCACCCTGCCTCAGGACAGAGACAGGATGCTTGCCAGACTGGATAAAGCGATCGAAGAATACCAGGCCAAACAGTCTGTAGTTTCAATCATAAAACCAGGAAGCACATTTGAGATCAAAAGCGTGTATTAAAAGCGGAGCTAAGTTGGTTATTCCAGTATTTTCTGGAGATTATTCATATATGCGATTGCTTTGTCTTTCCAGTTCTCATCATCTTTAAGAACTTCCAGGTAGCACTTAATCTGCTCAAGTATCAGATCAAGCATCTTATCGCTTGCATCGCGATTCATAATATCCATCTCTTCCATTGTATTCTCCTTGTCTGTAATAATTATAGTGTATTCTATTATCGGCAAGTCTTACGATAAGCAGCAGAACACTCCTCCGTGGAGCACGTACATTACTGTTCCTTCTGCAGTGTCACCGATCTTGTCATAGAGTCTGCCGGCACTGTAGCTTTCGCCTACTACCGTGTAAGGGCTGTTGCCGACATATCCGATAATGCCGAGTCCTTCAAGTTCCACCTTGATGGCTTCCTTGTCATAATTATTGTCTGGCTCCTTGGTCAGCCTGACCTTCATGTCAGGCTTGATGAAGTCATTACCGAAGTAGTGATTTGTTCCTGCGATTGTGAAATAAATCTTTTCCATTTTGCATCCTCCTATTCTGTATGCTTCGTGTGTTTTCTGTTGTCTACAGTCTATTCAAGCATGTGTACCAAAAAACTCCCACGCATCAGATGCAAGGCGCCCCCTTTTCGCGAGGACAAAAAAACGCCCTTGCTCCGGAGGACACAAAAAAGCGGCATCACCAGGATGCCGCATGAAATCCAACTCAGCTTTTCTCTCAGATACGAGTATCGTCAAACTAATTCATATTTCGTATCCTTCAAGGCCTTCTGAAAGATCCAGTTTCTTCATGACCGCAACTGTATTGATCGCGTCATTGAGTGCATCATGACTTCTCTCCGGTTTGATGTCGAACTTCCACATAGCATAAGAAAGAGCGAAACTTCTGTCTTCCTGTGTGATCTGATCATCGAATACGACCTGTGCATCATAACACTCAGGAAGCACTTCTATATCCATCTCATGTATGCTCATGTTGTCCTCTAGCATAAAGATGTCTGCATCTCCCCATGTGATGAATGAATAATCTTCCCCGCACCACTCAAGAAACTCTGTGCAGACCTCAGTGAACGGTCTTCCCTGTGCCAGGTCATCATCAGTAAGTTCGGTGACTTCTGTGACCCGCTTGTTCATCTTAGTATAAAACACAGGCCTGACTATCTCAGAGTATCTGTCTGTTATATTCAGTCCCTGCAGACTATCTATCTTCACCGCTCCGATTTGTATGATCTCTCCGCCGAGATTGAACGGTTCTCTTACCATGCGCTGCGGAGACAGCGGCTGATTCCATTCAAGGTCTATAACTATGTAATTCATAACTTTTACTATATGCTGCCTCTCACCGGGCTCTTTCCAGTTTCGTTTTATGAACTGATTATACACTATTCTGAAGGCTTGCCCTTCCCTATAGTGTAAAAAGAGCAGGAGCCCAGGCTGAGGAATAATTTATGAGTTACCCGGGCTCCCATGGTTAAAGGGATGCCTATATTGGTTCGGATGCCGGCTTACTGTCTATCAGGGTCATGATGATCAGCAGCCTCCCAGAATTATTATTGCTGTGAACAGTGCCAGGATAATGGCTATATGCTTTCCTATGCTTCTCGTGCTCATGTATCTACCCTCCTCCAGTGATGAACTACGCTGCTGCGTATGCTGCGCTGTCTGCCAGACTGCTGAGGCTCCTCAGTTCGATCGTGTCACCGTTCTCGCGGTATATGAGGTCCTGCGGCATTTCTGTTGTAAGTTCCTTCAGAATGTTCATGAGGTATTCCTTGTTTGCAAATTCCATCTCTGTTACCGCCTTTCCTGTTTATCCTTCCCTTCCGGGTTATGTGCTGTATCTGTTGTCTATATCCTAAAGCGTCAGGTGTCCCATTTTTGGGCCTTGGTACGGACAGTAACCGTGATGTGCATCGTAAGTCTTAAAAAACGCCCACACAAAAGGCGGCACCGCCTGGATGCCGCCTGAAAAGCGCCAAAATGCGCTAAAATGCGCCTTTTTTCAGTTCTTTACTACAGCAGATCTTCTCCAGGTCCCATCATCGGGATGTCTACTGCTGTCGCATCCTCGAGGTGGAACATCATCAGCTTGTGGCCTGTCTCATCGTTATAGATGTTTCTGAGCTGCGGCATTGCCTCGAGCGAAGCCTCTGCATACTTAGGGTCAGTCTCGAAGACTGCTTTGCCCGTGTAACGGAGCCAGTGGCCGTCCGGCTTGGCGCATGCGATCTCGAGCTTAGGATTAGCGCAAAGCTGCTTATACACGTCCTTGAAGTCGCCGACGCCGAACAGGACTTTGCCGTCCATCTCCATGTGTGCGCCGAGCGGTCTTACCTTAGGCTGGTCGCCGTCAACTGTTGCCAGATAGAAAACGCCTGCTTCCGAAAGAAAATCATTTACTTTACTCATTAGTGTCCTCCCTTGTGAAATAGTTTGTCGATATATTCTTTGAGAAAGAATTTGTATGTGAAAAACGCGAACGCGCCGAGGCATACCTCTGCGATCAGGAGCACGAGAATGTTCATAAGCACGTCACGGCCGGCTGCGATCTCGGGCACATAGATTACCAGTCCCCCGATGCAGAATGCGATCAGCAGCAGGAAAAGCGCTCCGGACATGACCGGCATCATGTAGTACTCATACCGGGCATATCTGTCTTCGTCGGTCCAGCAGTATATCGTCGCTGCATAGAATACCGTCCAGACAAGGGACGCCCAGAAGAGCCACGCATCCCTGCTGTAGTGCATGCCGAAATATATGACCCCTGCGATCCCCATCAGCAGCGCTGCTATGAATACTCCCATTATGATCTTGTATCTGAAGTCAGCCTTGTCAGGCCTTGTGTATCTTCGTGCCATAAGTTTAAAGACTCCTGCTGTGCCATGCGGCCAAGGCTCCTGTCCGTTCAAGAATAATTATACACATTCTGTGGTATAATGGTGCCAGAAACATCTGACGAAGGAGGGAAAAACAATGGCATACTCAGATCTTCAAAAATTCAAGGAACTTCTGATTAGCGACCCAGGATTCCAGGAAAAATTCAGACAAGCAGCTGATTCCTATACCGGACCGCAGGACATGAAGGCTGTATTTGACAACATGCTGGCACCGCTCGGAAAGGAATACGGTCTCTCCGCAACTTATGAGGAATTCCAGAAATATACGGATTCTTTTTCAGGTGCCAAGGGCGAGCTTTCAGAAGCTGAACTGTCTCAGGTCGCAGGCGGAAAGGACAACGGCAGCAATGCAGCTGTGGCATCGATAGTTATGGCCGATCCTGTTGCCGGAATACACTGCCAGGGAATCGGATTCCACGACTGATATGCTGGAAACTGCTTAGCAGGGCCGGCGCCGCTGCTGTATGACCGGCGTCATACTTTGCTGCGGACGTCAGCGTCAAGAATGCCTGCATACACAGGCCTTCCGCCTGTGAGCTGGGCCCACATATTATCGCCGTAATCATAATGCCACCACTCCGACGGCAGGTTCGTGAAGCCTGCTGCGGTCATGACATTATAGAGCATGCGGCGGTTTTTTATTATGGCTGCGGTCTGGGCGTCACGCAGCAATCCGGGCTCTGCCGTTTTGCCCGCTGCCTCCCGGCCGCGGCCGGGCTCAAAGTAATCGGTCCAGGTCGCTTCGCTGAACGCATCAAAAGAAGTGCCCATATCTATCGGCTCGCCGTCAGGTCCAATTATGGTGAGGTCCACGGCGCCGCCCGTGTTGTGGATCGACGGGTGCAGCACATCATACGAAGGCATGGATACGCATGTCCTTGTGTGCATGTCGAGCTCCTCCTCGGTGAGTTCAGGCATCTCGGCTCTGAACTGGGCGCGGTAATGGTCCCACAGGGCCTGCTGGACAGCGATCGGCCGGTATGCGTCGAGTATGCGGAAGTGATGACCTTCAGGCAGCATGTCCTCGGCCGCACGCAGCATGTCCCTGACAGTCTGCCTGGCCATGATGCTCGGGCTGCTTCCCGGGAGCGGTCTTCCGCCTATCTCCTTCCAGTGATAATAATCCGAGTCGCACTCGAACTCATCATCGAGGTAGACAAGCGGCTCGTCCGACGGGTCCTCGACAGCGAGAAAGCCGTACGGGAATTCAATATGCGGGATAGGCTTATCATAATCTATGTTGGCAGTTTTGCGTAACTCGTTCATTTTCAGCACCTTAATTGTGGTATACTATGCATGCGAGCCAGGATACGGATGGTCAACCATTCTGTGCTATTGAGAGCACCAACCACATCCTATCCGCTCGCTTTTTCTATCAAAAATAGTAAATCACCGTACCTGCTCAATCAAGAGCGATACGGTGATTTTGCATTGCGATTATTTTCTCTTAGGCAGGTCTATGCCAAGTTGCTCACCCGGTTCACAGGTTCCGCATGGTACATAACCATTCTTCTCAGCAAATTCTTTCAGTTCTTCAGGCGTGCCGGTCCATTCCTTATAGTTCTCCGGATTGATTGATTCTATACAACGCTTCGAATCAGCCATATGAATTCTTTTTCTGGTTTTATTGGTGTTGAGAACTACGGTAATGGTATTGCCATCAGATGTATTCCCGGTCTCCTCGCTGACTGCCGATGAGGTCTGATCCTGTGTTTCGCTGACCGGCTGATCGGCTGCCTTCTCTGCCTGATTGCTATTTGCGAGTCTGTTGTCTCCCGTCAGATAATCAATCTCGATCCCAGGCTCCACATTGTAGCAGAACACATTGAACGAAAGGCCCTCGCCTTTATCCTCTACGGATATCGCCTGCATATGGACGCCGCGCGCTACAAGTTCTTCTCCGACAAAGCAAGGTGTAACGCGGTACATCACGTGGTTACGGGTGGACTCCACATACTGCTCAATCTGATCCTCGAAAGGAAGCATCCCCTGCCGGTTCATGTAGCTGGTGCCGGTGATCAGGTTCCTCGGAACAGCATCGTCGCCGGACAGCTTGTGCGCTATGAGATGGCACCTGTTGTACAGGTTTTCTCCTTCGACAAAGTCGTATTTGTCTGTATGCCACCCGGTCGGATGGACTTCGCTGATATTCCCGCGAGGCTGATCAGGCATCCCGTCAACTCCTATGCAGGAATTGGCTGTTCCGCATCTGCCAAGAGAATCGAGCTCATCCAGTTTCTCCTGCGTACGGGTCCATATCTCTTCAGCCGAGAAGTCCGGCTTGTTGTCATTGATCTCGACATACGGACTCTGTCCATCCCACGCCGGAACATTTGCAAGGAATTCCGAGGCATCATATAAGAGGTCTGAACCATCAGACTGAGACGCGTCAGCCTTCGCCGCATCAGATCCCGCAGCGTCAGCCTTATCCGCAGTTTCCGCAGACTGCTCCTCTTCATTGACGATAGTTGCACTTCCCGCAAGCGCGGCAGTATCCACCCCGCAGGCCGTAACAACCAGCATCGAAAAGATAAGAAGCACAGTCAGCGCAAGATATCTAATTCTAGGTCCCACAGTATTATCCTCCGAAAAAGCAACCTGTATGTCTATTTCGAGTATTAATAACTCTCTATTTCAAAATCAGCATCGATATAATCATCTAATGAATCTGCCTTCTCTGGATTTACCAGAGAATTTAATCTAACTCCTTTTTCTTCAATGAATCTTTTGTTGTAGAAAATATCAGCATACGTCACTATTCGATTCATTTGTGTTGTGTCAAACAGAGCTCCTACAGCACCGCCAAGAATAGGCATAGCAAGTGCTGTGTTTTTCAAATTCAATTTCTTACCTAATTGTGTCAAAATATTTCTGAATATTGAATTCTCCAATCCCTTCTTGCCCGCAGCATCAAGGGCCTTTTGTGCGGCTTTATTCGCAAGTGCACGAATCTGCGCTATCATCAGTCCTAAGCCACCATGTTCTATCATTTCTGCCCATGTCTTATTTGCCGCCTGTTTAACAGCAGTCGTCTCTGAAAATACCATAAATTTGCCTACGGCTGCAGTAAGCTCATTATTAGTAACATCATTTTGTGGAGATAAAGCGCTCATTAAAACGCCTGAAGCAATCTCCAACTCAGCCGCATCTCCTTTTACATCATATCCATAAAACATCGCTACCGACTGAACAGCTCTGAAAAAAAGAAATAGACTTAGCACTAAATTTGGAACTATACCTGCAAACCCAAATGCACCCGTTGCTGCGCCTTCAACCGTCGCAGTCAGTACATGGGATCTTTTATAATTTCCTACAATTTTTGAGATATCGTATGACCGAGCAAAGCAGACTTCTTCCAATCTTGTTATTTCATCTTCACCAAAAGACTTGTTTATTTTCTTTAATACAGCCTTTTCATTTACTGTTGCTCTTGCTGAATATTCTTCTAAAGTAGAAAAACCTTCTGCAACATATTTAAGCGCCTGCTTAACCAGTTCTTTCTCGTTAAACAGCTCCACTGCATCAGCGGCTACATCAGCATCTTCTTTCGGTACTATTTCTCTTGCCTTGTCGCCAACTTTTTTGCCCGCCTTGGAGATTACCGACTTTTTCATTAGACGTTCATATTTCTTATGCAGTTCTTCCAATTCTGCCAGTTCTTTATCATCAAGAACCGGCCTAGGCATTTTACGCGTCTTTTGTGATTTATCAGTCATAGCTAGTCTCCTTATGGTCCCACTTAGTTAATGATAATGGTTTAATATGTACCATTTAGAACTCAAACCATATTATATGATACTACTCTCCGCTCTCGCGTTCTGTCCTATTATTAAATCTATATAACCGAATATAATATCACCTTAATATCCCAGTTTAGATTTCAGTCCATCTTGAAGAACTTTTGAAAGACTAATGTTATTCTTTTCTGCTTCTATTGCGAGCCACTCAGGAATTGACAGAGTCTTCTTCACAGCCCTAGTGCTTCTACGGTATTTACTGACATCTGCGGAAATAAACGATGCTACCTCGGTAGTTTTAATATCCTTTATATCCGTTGCCTGTGGCAGTGGCTGATTCTCCTCGAGGAGAGCTGCCAAATACAGCCCCATTGCTTCCTGAGCATTTTCCACGGCCTCTTCCAAAGTGTTTCCTTCTGAAACGCAGCCCTCGAGATCCGGGAATTCAACCCAATATTTCTCCTCTTCATGAAAAATCGCAGGAAAAACCTTAAGCATAACTTTCACCTCTAGTTTGTTTATTCTCTTCAGCCAAATACCTACTTTATTATTATGTTACGTAAAATACGTATTGTCAATTATTCAATTGCAATAGGAAGCGCCTCTTGTCGGAGGCGCTCCCGAGTAGTTTTTAGCTTATTCTGGGCTTTTCTGGCTTAGTAATCGGCTACTTCCAGTAGGTTCTTCTCGATTCTGGCTGTTACTTCCAGATAGTAGGCCAGCTCTGCCGCATTCATATCGTCTTCATTCATGTTTTCCATCTGCTCGAGCATTGTTGACTCTTCTGCGAGCAGTTCGGACATCTCGCTCATGAGCTCGAGGTCTGACGGGTTCTCCTGGTATTTCTTCATAACGTCGCAGTAGTGGTCGAACCAAGCTTCGTAGTCGTCCATTGTTTTCTTGAACTCAGGCGATATGGCTCCAGAGTCTGAATCTGAAGACTCTTCTGCAGTATCTGAGGCCTCTGCATCAGAAGCTTCTTCGGCAGCGTCTGATGGCTCGGATTCTTCGTTTTGCACTTCCTGTGTTTCAACTGTTCCAGATTCATCCGGTGCAGGTGCGGCGTCATCGCTTCCGCCTCCGCATCCGAACAGCATCATCACAACCACGGCTACGACTATGCCCAATACGAATTTCTTCATTTTGCATTACCTCCATTCTTATGCTTGTCTTGCCCGTTTCAGTCTTCACGGCAGATTTTCTCGAACATCCTGTCGAGCAGTTCCTCTTTGACTTCCGCATCTGCGGTGATCTCGTCAAGGAGCAGCAGCATGCCTGCTACTGAGATCTGCTCATCTATTTCTTTTCGTTCCTCCCGCAGCTCTTCGAGGCGGGACCTGAGTACAGCTTCATCCATTTTGTCCACTCTCTCCAGCACTAAGGCTATGCTCTCAACAGGAATCCCTATGCTCCTCAGCAGCAGTATTCTCTTGGCCCTTCTTACTGCATCGTCGTCGTACAGCCACTCTTTTCTGCCCTCAGAGCTGCGGACTGTAGGATGCAGCAACCCTTTGCTGTCGTAGTATCTTAATGCATTCACTGTAATTCCTGTGATTTCAGTGACTTCCCGGATAGTATTCAGTGACATTGCATACCTCTCTTTCCAACTATACATCTCGTTGTTACGACGAGGTCAATGCCATATTTCGAACACTTTGACCGCCTGTTTTCGCCTCCTCTCTTGCCGGCACCTCGTCGTAGGAATGTGTTCCTACAACAGGAGCTGTAATTTTCGCGAATTCTAAAAGCCTCCCGGAGGAGGCTTGAGAATTAATGTGTGGTTCGGGCATGCGGGTCACATCAGCCGCTTGTATATATCGAGCATGCTCTCTATCTGGTACCGGAGGAGCCATGCTGCATTGTTGTACTCTGTCGTCTCTTTGATGACTTTAAGAAGATCCGGGTAATACCTCTCGGTCTCGTCTATCATGCGTAAGATGCGCTCGCGGCTGAGACCCCAGGCCATGGTGGTGAGGTTGTTGCAGCGGTCGATGCATTTGATCAGTGATGCTTTCGGACTGGCTTGGATGGATGCGTAGTATTCCTGCATGATCTCATCGCGGTTCTCGTCACTTGTATCGGCGTGAGTCAGAAGCCTTACGAGCTCGCGGGCCTCATCGCATACCGGAAGTTCCTCAGGCGTTTTGCCGCAATCCTCTACCACGTCGTGGAGAAGAATGGCTGCGAGGACTGCGTCCTCTCTGATGCCCATGGAGAGTGCGTGGCAGGCCATATTAAGCGGGTGATATATGTACGGGATGTCTGACTTCTTGCGCTTCTGGCCCTCGTGGGCGGCGGCCGCGAAGTTGACGGCTGCGAGGGTGTCGCTGAGGCCGAGATTGCGGGCCGTTGTCTTGACATAGGTCTTCATATGCTCCCAGTCGTAGATGGCGTCGGTGGTATTAAGCGCTGCTTTCCTGTCTTCGAGGATGGCGGTCGACGGGACGCCGAGGATCTCGGTCAGCTTCACGAAGGTGCCGAGCTCGGGACGGTACTCGTCCCGCTCCCAGGATGAGACCGCCTGGAATGTGACTCCGAGCATCTCGGCGAGCTGCTCCTGAGTGAGGCTGCGCGCTTCTCTGTATTTCTTGATGTTGGTTCCTATAGACATAATTGTTTCCTCCTTACATGTCAATGGTAGAGGAATCTCCAAGATAATTGTAGCGAGCAGGGATTGAAGTTACAACGGGTTTATTCAAGGTGAGCTTGAGGGCAGGTTTGCAATTAGCGCAGTATTTTCCACTTTAATAGGCGCCCTTTTGCGAGCGCCTATTGTCTACAGGTCTTTCACCAGCAGTATGCTCTCCCATTCTCCGACCGCCCTATTTCAGATAGCCTGCTTCCCCGAGGATGGCCCGCATGTGTCCGGTATATGCGATGAGAGCATCCTGGGCCGGGCCTTTGCGTTCTTCCTCCTGGGACATCAGGCTTGCCATCTTTGCCGCGCCTGCAATGATGCGGCCTCCTGTAGGGATGCTTCTTGCCAGTGATTCGGTCGCGCCTTCCGAGGTCATTGCCACGGACAGGATGACCTTTTTATCCTTGCTGAGAAAGCCTTTGTCCCTGGAATATACGATCACCAGGAATCTCGGGGTCGCCGGGAGCAGGACATAGGTCCCGATCGTGAAGTCTGTCGGGCTTCCCAGGGCAAAGTCACTGTACTGCTCTTTGTCCCAGTGTTCTTCCATAAACTGATAAAGTTCTTCAGGTGTAAACGATCTGCTGGTAGGTATCACTTCTCTTCCAATCATTGCTGTCACCTCCGGTTGGTCTTACGACCCTCTATTGAATTGCTTTGTCTGTTACTCGTCTTTCCAGTGCATGCGGATGTATTTTCTGAACCAGTCCGGGTCATTGTAGCTGCTGTACTCGCTCATCTGGCAGCCGTGGCAGAGGTCATCCGCCATCTCCAGTATGACATCGAGCAGCTCGAGGTCCGTCTTCCACTTTTCATCTATGGCTTCGTAGCCGAGGAGCGCCCCAAGGATGTTGCCGGTGACGGCTCCGGTGGAGTCGCTGTCGCCCTTATGGTTGACTGCTGCTATGATTCCTGCGGAGAAATCATCCTCATACCTCAGCGCGCAGTATATCGAGATCGCAAGGGTCTCTTCTGCGACCCAGCCCTCGCCGAGCCTGTGGATGTTGTCAAGGTCGCTGTCATTATTCTCAGAGAGCTCGATTGCGAGGCCTATGAGATCCGTGAGCTCTTTAAGGTGCTTGTCGCCCCTGAATACAGTCATGGCAGTCTGCTTAGCCTCTTCCACGATCTCTTTCAGTGTCATCTCTTTCTCAGGGAAGACTATCCTGTTAATGATATGCACCAGCACTGCGGCCGGCATGTATCCGAGTGAATGACCGTGCGTGATCGCAGCTATCTGGGCGCCCTCATAGTCGAGTTTACCGATGTTCGGCCAGCAATAGTTCAGCGCCAGCGGGGCCACTCTCATGACGCCGCCGCAGCCCTTGCTGTTGTTGATATGCTCAGCGATATAGTCTGTGCCCGTAGGCTTTCCGTATTCGAGTGCGGAGAGGCAGGTGTTTCCCGGTGCCCTTCTCTCGTACAGCTCAGGCACATCAAGAAGCCAGGAGACCGGCCCGTCAAAATGCCTGCGCTCTTCTTTGATGCTCTCCTCATAGGACATCGTCTGTGTCCTGAGCCAGTCGTGGTAAGCATCTTCGACATATACCCGCGGCGGGCCCTGGATGCCTCGCATGCATCCTCTCGTGTCGCCGACAAGAAGGCCGTTCGCTGTGAAGAGAGTCATCTGAGTATCGTCAGATACCACGGCTTTGCCCGCGAATCTGTCTATCTCGTATTCAGTGATGCCGGACTTTCCGTATCTTGAGAAGATCTCCTGCTCGCCGCTGAACTCGATGGCGTAGCCGAGTGCGTCGCCTGCAGCGCCGCCTGCAAGGCAGCCGCGGATCTTATCCAGGTATTTTTCGGATTCCCTGATGCGCTCGGCGGCCTTTTCAGCTGCTTCGGCGGCAGCCCGCTCTGCTTCCGCGGCAGCAGCCAGGTTCTCGTCTCTGTAGAAGTGATCCTGTGTGAAGTTGCGATGAAACTCCTTGAAGTTGTACTGCTCTCTCGTGCGGTCGAGCACTGCAAAGTCTATCCTGTGAAACAGGTCTTTCTCCCTGCGGCCGTTGTAGTCAAGGTCCTTAAGGGCCCGGTAGAAAATATCCGAGATGACTGCTGCATCGTTTTCGAAAGCGCCGCAGCCCCAGGCCCCGAGCACGAGATCGCGGTAGCCGCGGTAAGCTGCGCACTTCAGCATGCCTGTTATGCGGTCATACATCATCCGCTCGTATTCTGCGTCCGTCATGCCTTCCTTGCCGTAGCTCACCATTGGTGCAGCGCATGTGATGACGGACACAATGACGGTGTCATCGAGGAGCTCGCCGGTCTCATCTCTTATGATCTCGACCTGCGGGGTTATCATAAGGGCGTCTGAGCCCATGTATGTATCGAGGCTCTTGTTGTAGTCATAGTACTTTCTGGCATGGCCGCACTCGAGCGAAAGAAGAAGCGAGCTGCTGCGGCAGAGGTCTTCCTCCTGGGCTCTGGCGCCGCGTCTCACACCGCCGCCCGGATTGACCGGGTTGGCAAGATTGAGAACGAGGATCTTCGTTTTGCCCATGCCTGAGAGATCCGGCTCCCCGGCCCGCTCTCTTGCGAGCGAATAGGAGTCCTTGTTCTCGCAGCTGTACCGGCAGCGCCCGGTGCTGAACGGTGGCTCGAAGTCCTCCATCCTGCTGTACTTCTTTACCTGATCCGGCAGATAGACATGGATCTCCTCCATCTCGCGTCGCGACAGCTTGAGGTGCACCTTCCTGCCCTTCCTGACATAGTATCCCTGCCTCAGGATGCGCATCGTATCCTGCAGCATATTGATTTCTCTGGTTCTGTCTCTCATATCTCTACCTGTATCTTTTCCACACGAATCTTATCTCTTCGGTGTCCTGACTCTCGACTTCGAGGCCGAGGTTCCTGTATATCTGGAATGCGTAGTATTCCTTGCTGATCTCGTATCTGATGGTGTCGTAGCCTGATTCCTTCAGGTCGTCCATCAGGGTCTCGAGGAGCTCAGTGCCGATGCCGTACTCGGCATAATCGCGCTTGAGGTTCATCTTCATCCTGGCTTCGCGGCCCGGATCGATGATCTCTGCATAAGAAAGGCCGGCGAGCTCGTCGTCTATCTTCGCGACAAAGCGGTGCTCGCCCATTCTGTCTATGTGGTACCGGTCTTCGTACGGCCAGCCCTGCCTTCTGGTATTAAGGTATTCTCGTAATTTATCCTTGTCCATGCGTCCCCCCTGCCCGGCAGTCCGAATCCGGGTTGCTTGTCTGTGCCTGAAGCGGATTGTTGCCGGATTACCTTTACGCGAATCCAGCACTTCTCCGCCTTTTATTTTGAATTCAGTATGCTTATGAGCTCGGCCCGCATCTTCGGAAACCACCACTCTGTGTAGCCGGCTCTGGTCGGGTGGATCGGGTCGGCCATGTACGAAGCATAAGCCTCCGCATCAACATCATTGAATGCTTTGTCCGAATAGAGATCGATGATGCCTATGCCCCACTTGTCCTTAAGTTCAGTCAGGCGCTTGACCATGGCTGCATACTCTGCGCTGTCATACCATGAGCCAGTGTAGAACACGACCGGGCATTTCCAGGTGTCCATGCTGTAGCGGATGATCCATTCGATAGCACCAGTGACTGTACCGGTATCAAAGTCTGAAAGTTCGGTGCCCTCGCTGATATCGCCGAGCGGCTTCTTCTGCGTTGCATCGTTGGTAGAAAGCTGAACGACGACGCAGTCCGCCTTGATATCCGTGTCCAGCCTCCTGAGACGGCTGACATAACTGTCTCCGTCAGCGGCGGTAAGACCGGAAACGGAATCACTGTCCACCAGAGTCGTACCGCTCTTAGCTTCCTTGATCGCATCGACCCCGTCTTCAGCCTCGAACAGCTCTACAAACGACTGCCCTTCAGCCGCTGCCCCGTATGTCACACTGCTGCCGAGGAATATTATTGTCTTGCCCTCCAGGGGAGATTTACTGTGTTCATTCATAAATCAATTATACATTAGACGCGGCAGGATTGCCTCTACATTCAGTCGCCCTTCTGAGTGCCTTGTACGTCTGTTTTGCTTCTGCGCGTGAGCCGGATGTACAAACACCATCATCCCGGTTCCCTGTATTCACAATATGTACTTCCGATTTTTGTCTGCTCGCGATTCGGACGTACAAATGCCTCTCTTCCGGCTCCACGTTTTCGCAATATGTACCTCCGCTTTGCTTTTGAGCGCAATCCGGACGTACAAAGGCCTCTCTCCCGGCTCCACGTTTTCGCAATATGTACCTCCGCTTTGCTTTTGATTGCAATTCGGACGTACAAAAGCCTTTATCCCGGCCTCCCAACTTTTAAAAATGTACCTCCATTTTGTGACTCAGCGCTGTCCAGACGTACAAGCGCTAATCAGCTCCAGATATAAGTGCCGATTACCTTCATGAAAATGTTCAGGTCTGCTCCGAGAGCCCCTGCGCTGGCCGGCGGGAACTACAAAACCCGCCCGGACAGCTATAGGGCGGGGCGATCGGCTAAGCAGACCCCGGGAGCTCACGGGAGAGCGACCGGAAAAAATATTGTTAATGATTGTTGAAAAAAAGAAGAAAGATAGCCGCTTCACAGAAAAAGTGACCAGCGCATAAGCCAGTCACTATAGTTCTTACGTTGTTCTGTTTTCAGGTGTTTTCTGCCCCGGAAAACTTTGATTACCCTTTTTCTAGTCGCATCTGCCGCAGTCGCTGCAGCCGTTGCACACAAGGCGCATCGCGCACTCTTCGCACTGCCTCCGGTAGTGCTTTTTGTATAGTCTCTCTTCGGGGACCGGAAGACCCCAGCTGTCGACGAGGTCGAAATGCATCGCTTTGCCCTGATAATTCATGCCTGACTTGAAGGCCTGGACGGTCTGGAGGCGCTTGCCCTTGAGTTCGTACTGCTTGCCGTCTTTGATGAAAACGGTACCGGTCTCGACAAAGCAGAATGTTATGTCGCGGCTCACGCACTCTTCGCGAAGGGACCTGACCCAGTCAAAATGGCAGGGCCTGCGGCCGCCGTAGTTCTCGCCGCCGCATATGACCTGCTCTATCTGTCCGCTGTCAAGGTATTTTGCCAGGGTGACTGGCCCGATGAAAGGTGCGACCTGCACGCCTTTGTGTTTGAACGGCAGGTCCAGAAGGATCGGCATCCTCTCGTCCGCCCTCTTCTGGTTCTCGCAGGTGACGTTGAAGAATATGTTGTCCCAGCCGTCACCCCAGTCAGGAGGCAGGCATTCGGCAACCCGCTGCGGGCGCTTTGTCAGAAGGTAGAAAATGACATCGCTTCTCTCGCGCATCACGTTCCAGGCATCAGGCCGCCACTTGTCGGCCTCTTCGAGGAAGAAATCCGAAGTCATGCAGACGCTGATTTGCTCGCCGCTCTGTATTTTGTACCTGCCCTTTCTGTCCCGGGACAGCGGATATCTTGCGTTAGCCGTGAGGTATATTTCCGAACCGTCTTTGTCTCTCGATTTGTCGAGATAGTACATGTAGCAGTTCTCGCAGCCCTCGCTGCATTTTACGCACCCATGCCATGGATTCCATATATCGTGCATAGGTTATCTCCTCTCTGATAGTCCCTCCCCTGTTGCGGGCGGGTCCTGCCTGCTGTTACTTAAGGTCAAAGCTCCCGAGGTATCTGAGTTTGAGTTCGGTCTTGTCTTTCAGCGCGCTGAAGGTCTCGTAGCTGCAGTTCTCGCACTCGATGAGGTAGTGATACTCGCCGAGCTCGGTTTTGAGCGGTCTGTCGTGGATGGTCACCAGGGTGACTTCGTTGTTGTCGAGTTCTTCCATGAGTGCCGGCAGGCCTTCGGCTGAGCCGGTCGCTATGAAAGCAAGGCGCTCTGCCTGCTCGGTCCTAGGCTCTGCGCATGTAAGCACGTAGAAGCGCGTCTTGTTGCTGTCGTTGTTCTGGATGCTTTCCGCGAGGATATCGAGGCCGTACACTTCAGAGCATCCGGCCGAAGCGATCGCGGCGCACGACGGGTCTTTGCCCTCTGCTACCATTTTCGCCCCTTCTGCCGTGCTGGATACTTCAATGACCTCTGCATCAGGGACATTCTTAGCAAGCCAGTCTTTGCCCTGGGCTATGCCCTGCTTGTGTGAGTACACGGTCTTGATATCGCCGAGCTGGGTCCCGGGCAAAACGAGCAGGTTCTGGTTGATCGTCAGCTCGACTTCTCCGACGACTGCGACTTTGGTCTCGCCGATCAGCGTGTCGACGTAATCTATTACCGCTCCGCCGATAGTGTTCTCCTGCGGGATGACGGCGTAGTCGCTTTGCCCGTCTACGAGAGCCTTGACTGCTGCGTCCACGGTCTCGTACGGGACGTATTCGCCCTGTTTATCGAAGAAATACTGGCAGGCCTCGTGGGTGTAGGTGCCGACCGGTCCGAGGTAACTGACCTTCGCATCTTCATACGAGATCTGCTCGGCTGCCTCCTGAGGCTGCTGCTCATCTGCCGGCTGCCCGCTCTGCTGCCCTGCGCACCCTGGTAGTGCCAGGCACAGAATGGTCACCAGCAGGAATATTAATCTTTTCATCTCTTTCATTTTCAGAATCTCCGTCCGTATATTCTCTACCAGCGCCATTATAGCACGATTGTTATTTCAAATAGCAGAGTCCTTTATATCAATAGAAAAAATTGGATTATATCTCTGAATAATGTCATGATAACTTCCGTAGGTTTTACACAGATTATTTACGGAGGTAATTTTAATGAACGCAGTAGAAAAACTCGAACAGCTTCAGAATCGTTTTGGCGTATGGACAGAGGCAGACCCTGCAGTAATGGAGGCTTTCGGCGGACTCGTACAGTCATCTTTTGACAACTGTGCACCGCTCGACGCAGCTACTCTTGAGCTGCTCATCGTTGCAGTATCTGTTGCAAGAAAGTGCGAGCCTTGCATCTATTCCCATGTCGCTTCGTACATCGAAGCAGGCGGAACAAGGGAAGCTCTCGTTTCCGGACTCAATGCAGCTCTGCTGATCTGCGGCGGCCCTGGAATGGCTTACTCAGCACTCGCTCTTGAGGTCTTCGACCAGCTCGAAGCAGCTAAGGAGCAGTAGTACTTTTTCTGACGTTTGCTAAACTGCGCTGTTGAATGCTGTCACGCGTTCAGCAGCGCTTTTTATTTCATTTGCGGACCGGCCCGGCCCCCTTTTTTAAAGTTGTTTTAAGGTGTAATTGTGATAATTCAGTTGCAATACACGAAACGGTTGAAAGGAGGGTTGTGTATTATGGCAAACAAGAAAAATTCAAAGAAGAATTCGAAGAAAAAGAATGCTCCTAAGGTCACTAAAATCAAGGAGCAGAAGATACAGGAAACCGAAGCTGAGGTGGTCGAAGCGGCCGAGGCAAAAGAGCCTGAGGCAATTGAAACTCCGGAAGTAATTGAAGCGCCTGCTGAGGTTCAGGAACCGGAAGCGGCTGAAGCAGCAGAAGTTGTCGAGGCTGCAGTTGAGGAGCCAGAGGTCGTTGAGGCCGCAGCTCCGGAACCAGTCGAGGTTCCTGTGGCAGAAGAGCCTGCAGCTGAAGGTTCTGAAGATGCTGCACCTGAGTCACCGGCTGAAGTTACTGAAGTTGCAGCACCTGAGGCTGATGCAGTAATCGAAGTGCAGGAACCAGAGGTCGTAGAGGAGGCAATTGAAACGCCGGCTGAGGTCACGGAAAACGTTGCATCTGAGGCTCCGGCTGAAGCATCTGAAGTAACTGACTTTACTCTCGTAATGAATCCAGTAAACGAGGATGCGGGTAAGGCCGCTGACCCGGCTGCAGATATGAATGCTGCGGCAGCTGCTGGAACTGTTCACCCTACTCCTGAGGAAGCAAGGCTTGAGGCTGAGTATGCTGCGGCAAGGGCTGAAGTTCCTCCTGCAACAACTGCGATCACACCGGTCGTACCTGTTACTGGATATGGCGACGATGCAGCGAATGCTAAGAAAGCAGTAAAGGTCAAGGCTCCTAAGGAAAGCAAGTTCAAAGGCCTTCTCGACAAACCTGTTACAAGAAAGTTCCTCGCTGCTGCGCTGGGGCTGACTCTCGTACTGAACGGCCTGATTGCAGCAGGCATCATGGCTCTGTTTGCAAACGACCTTGAGGATGACATCATCGATGTAAAGAAGTCCGTTAAGGGTATCGAGTCGGATATCTCGGAGCTTCAGGATCAGTCAGGCCAGAGCGGCAATTTCGGAAACGGCGGCCCGGGCATGGGAATGACACCACCGGACTGGGGCGGAAACAATGATTTCGGCAGAGGCAGCTATGATGATGACTGGGATGACTGGTACAACAATGGCGATGACGACAATGATGATTCAGCATGGGGCAGCCAGCAGAACGGACTGCAGGATCAGCAGAATGGCCAGAACAGCCAGAATGATCAGAACGATCAGTATGGCAGCCAGAGCTCTGCAGGCCCGTCCATCGGCATAGTCATCAGCGACAACAACGGCGTGTACATCTCTCAGGTCACAGGCACCAATGCTCAGAAAGCCGGCTTTAAGGAAGGCGACAAGATCATCTCGATCGACGGTGATGATGTTGATGACAGCAACGAGCTCATCTCTGAGGTCAGAGAGCACAAATCCGGCGATAAGGTCACTGTTGTAGTCGAGCGAGACGGCAAGGAAGTTAAAATCACCACAACTCTGGAGTAACCTAAAAGACTGCCGGAAAGAAGATATAACACAATACTGTAGTAAAAGCCGCTGCAACCGTTGATATTTCAACGGCCGCAGCGGCTATATCTTTGTGCGAATCCTGTTCTCAGCGCCGGCCTAATTCCGGGTCCGGCCTGCCTTGTATTTTAGGCATCAGAATTCTTCTATGTGGTTTCTTGCGTACTGCATGAGCCTAAGTTCGAGCGGCTCTTTGTCGTAGAGTTTTTCAAACTGCTTCAGGAAGTCCTCGAACGGATACATCTTCTTCCGCTCTTCGTAGTCCCACGAGTTATCTATGGCAAGTGCGCTGAGGTCATTAAGGTCGATGCCGTTCGAAGAAGTGAATTTCCTGAGAAGGTCGGCATGCCTTGTAGCGTGGATCTCTTTCAGGGCATCCAGAATGTATGTGGCGGCTGACCTGCCTCTTTCATCATGCGGGCAGATACCGCATCTCTGAGTTCTTCGTTTCCGAGCTGCTTCAGCTCGGCTGAACTCATAGCTATATATTTCCTGTCCTTATTTAGACCTGCAAACAGTTTGCCGATTCCCATCAGTGATCACTCCCATCTGTCCATATTGCTGTCAATATGTTAGATGATTCTAACCACTTTGTCAAACGAACGGCTACTCTGTGAGCGACTTTACGACATCCTTGTAGCCGCCTACGTCAGCTCCGACGAACGGATTGTGGACGAACTTTCCTTCCTTATCCACGAAAAGCGTAGTCGGATATGCGCTTACATTCTTCATGTAGTCCTTGAGCTCTCCGGATGCGATTATGTTCGTGTACTTTACGCCTGTAGACGAGACGATGTCCAGTGCGTCTTTGTACTCTGCTGCATCCTGCGAGAACACATCGCCTACGATGCCGACTATCTGAACGTTGTCTGGCAGCTCTTCATCCCAGGCTGCCAGCTCAGGCATCTCCTCAACGCACGGGCCGCAGAAGGTGCCCCAGATGTTGACTACCGTAATGTCCGCATTGGCGAAGATCGAGCTGTCGACCTCATTGCCCGCAAGATCATACGAATGGAACTCAGGGATCGAGTCAACTTTGCCCGAACCCCCGTCCGAACTGCCGCCGCCAAAACTGCACGCGCACATCGCTGCAGCCAGGATCAGGACGGCCGCTGTAACCGTTAAAAATCTCTTCACGGCGCTCCTCCTCTAATTGTCTTCCTCGAAAAAATAGTAATCTATGTCGCGCTTCTTTACGCCCTTGTAGCAGATCATGATGTACTTGTAGAGTATGTCTCTTGCCGCTTTCTCCGTCGGGATCAGGCTGTGGGCCTTCTCATTCTTAGGCAGGTCAAGCGACACGTAGAGAGCGTCCTTCTCCCCGACTACGACTTTGCGCCCCTCGAACTCGTTCTCGTTGATGATGTCCGCGAGCATCCTCTCGGGACCTTCTGACAGGAGCACGATGGTGAGGTACCTGTCCCACTCGAGCTCGGGGTTGTTCTTCCGCCAGTCGCGGACGAAGTTCTTTGCACGCTTCTCGGAGAAAACATCGAACAGCCTGCTCGCTGCTTTGTTTCTGAACTCAAAGTCACTGAGGACTGCGCCGAAGCCGTATGCAAAAACGTTACTCATGTGAGTCTCCTTATACTAACCGATGAGGTGGATGTCGCCGATGACCGGCAGCGGATCCATGCTCCAGGTGATTGCGCGGAAAACGCCGATTGCCCATAATGCCAGCACGGCAAAGTCGATGATGCCCGAAACGATCGAGCCGAGCAGCGGCATTACCGAGAGTACTCCGCCTAAGATGCTCAGGATGTTGATCACCAGCGCCTGGTTGAGGTGATGGTTGGTAAACTCATCTGTCCTGTCGCCTATGACGAGGGCGATGATGAATCCTATCCATGTAAGATATGCAGCAACGGCTGCAGCGTTTGACTTGTTTTTCATGTTACTGTCCGGCAACGGTCCTGCACCAAAGGATCAGTTGCCTTCCTCCTTCCTATTTCTTGAGCGGCATCAGTTCATATGGCTGAACCTTGGCGAACTCGTCGAGCGCGAGCTCGACCAGGTATCCGCCGCCACCGCCGTTGATAACTACTTTGTCCATCTCACCGGCGCACTCGTCGAAGATGACTCTGTACTGATTGGTCATTCCGAGCGGCGATGTTCCCCCGTGCACGTAGCCTGTCAGCTGCTTGAGCTCGACCGGCTTGATCATCTCAAGAGCGTGCTCGCCGAGAGCCCTTGCGGTCTGCCTCTGCGAGAGCTTTGCCAGAGCAGGAACTACAAATACGTAGATGCTGCCTGTCGTGTCGCCTCTCATTACCAGAGTCTTGAAGAGCCTTGCTGCCCTGTCTGCTCCGACCATTCTCGAGTAATCCTCGCCGCTGATAGCGCCCGGAGCCTCAAGAAATTCGTACTTTGCGCCTGCAGCGTCCAGAGCCTCAGTTGCCGGTGTTGTAATCTGTCCCATTTTATATATCCTCCTGTGAAGTAATCTTGTTTTCCAAGCAGTTATTATACACCCTAAAGCCATCCGCAGGCAAAACATGGCGCATTATGCCGCGCGCTCCTCGTCTCTTTTTCTATAATATGCAAATCCGCCGCATATGTCCATCAACAGCCCGATGCAGCAAAAAACTCCGGCAGCTTCTTTCACTGCCGGAGTATATTACTTGCGTTTTGCACTACTGAATCGACTTGCCGAGTTCGTACGCTTTGTCCAATTCGGCTTTGCCTTCGGTGTCGCCTGGCTGTGTTACCCAGCAGCCGAGGCAGCCGTTGATCTTCATCTGTGCAGGTTGCGCAATCTGCATCTGTCCCCTTTCGCAGCTACAGTCTGTTCTTGTCTCCCCAGTCACACATTGAGTCCAGGATAGGAATCAGTGTTTTACCCCTCTCTGTCAGTGAGTACTCGACTTTGGGCGGGATCTGCGGATACTCTTCCCTGTGCACGAGCTGATCTGCCTCGAGTTCCTTGAGATTGACGCTGAGAGTCTTGTAAGAAATGCCTCCGATGTATTTCTTCATCTCGTTGAAACGGACTGTGCCGAATTCCATCAGCGTATACAGTATGGTCATCTTGTACTTCCCGTTGATCAGCGAAAGTGTGTAGTTGAATCCGGTATTCTCAAGGCTCTCCTGCGATATGCAGCGTTCGCGTTCACTCATTGCTTGTCTCCCTGGTTACATTCAGTGCCTCCGGCTTTTCCGCTCCGCAGAGCATTTTGCCGGCTTTCTTATTATGAACGATCCTGCCTAATACAAGCGCAAAGATCACAGCAAGTATAACACAGGCTATTATAGTTGCTATATTCATATAATCTTATTCTCCTGTCTATAGTTCTATAGTAAAGTCTTCGATGCTCCTATACACATCGTGCCATGGTGCATATGGGACACTCTGTTCTGACGGATATCCTACAGGAAGCAGGCAGATCGGTTTAATGTGTTTTGGCAGCTCAAATGCTTTCGCGACTTTCTTCACATCGAAAAGCCTCACCCAGACAGATCCTATTCCCTGCTCCCATGCTTCAAGCATCATATGCGTACATACAATGCTGCAGTCCATTTCTCCGCTGCTGTATCCGCGTTCAGTCTGGCTTTTCCAGGTCTTGCTCTCATCACTGCAGATCATGAAGACCATTGGTGCATCATATATGCATCGACACAAGCCGCGGATCTTTGCCATTGCCTCATCACTTTTCAGTACATAGATCATCTGCGGCTGGAAATTGACTGCTGTCGGCGCCAGCTGCGCTGCTTTAAGGATCCTGTCGATTTTATCCTGCTCTACAGGCCGGTCTGAATATGACCTGACTGAGTATCGTTCTTCTGCAAGTTCCAGAAAATCCATTGCGCTGCTCCTATTTCTTCATGAGGCCTGCTCCGGCATTCCATGCCTGGCCTACCTTCTCGCCTGTCACATAATATCCGCTTTTGAACTGGTCGAAGATGAGTGCCTCGAGCTTCATAGGATCAACTTTGCCCTTCTCGTCGAGCACGTGCTCTTCTGCTGCCGTATTTACGATCTTTCCTACGATGCAATAGAAGCTTTCGGTCTCTGCTACCTCTGCCAGTTCGCACTCCATGACTACAGGAAACTCATCGATAACAGGTGCATTGACGAATTCACTCTTCAGCGCTGTGTAGCCCGTTCTCTCGAATTTGTCTTCCATCTTGTTGCCTGTTGCTATCCCGAAGAAGTCAGCAACTTCCATATGAGCCTTGTCTGCAATGCTTACTGTGAAAGCTTTTGTCTTCAGCAGGTTCTGTGTGGTTTTGTGATCTTCATCGATGAACAGCGCGATGCGGTCCTCGTTGCAAATCATTCCCCACGCCGCGTTCATGGCATTTACCTTGCCGTTCTCATCATATGCAGCTACCATCAGGACAGGCATAGGATATACAGCCTGAACTACTCCAAGATTCTTCTTCATTATCTTTTCTCCTTACCTTCTGTTATTCACCCATTTGAGCCGCAGCGATCTTTGTATAACCGTTCCATGCAAACACTGGTGTTTCTTTATCATCCTCAAAGACCTGCTCAACTTCACATATATAAAGATAGTGGTCTCCAACCTCATGAAATTCCTTGAGAGCGCACTGGATCGCCAGACAGCTGTGAGCAGGTATCTGGATCTTGCTCCCTTCGATGCTTTTCATCTCGATACCCAACTTAGCGATTTTATTGGTATCCCTGCCCGTGGACATGCCGCAGCCCATAACCGCCTCTTTGATAGTCTCCCCAGGGATAGTAAGAATCACCTTTTTATTGTTGCGAACCAGCTCTCCGCTATAAGATGTCTTTGCCATCGCGTATGCGATCATCTCAGGGTTGAATGAAAGATATGTCCACCACGATACTGTTGCAAGATTTGTTGTCCCATCCGGTTTGCAGGTGCATACAAGTGTTACCGGATTCGGTGAAGTCAGCATAGGTGCCTTAGGTAGTGTGATTTTGTCCATCGATATTTCCTTTCTGTCGTATGAATACATGTGTACATTCAACGGGTCATCCCTTTGTTTACTCTCTATTAATAACACAAATCCTCAATGATGTTTAGTACGCACATTGGGGTTATATACTTACCCGCAGGAAAGTATATAACCCCAATTCAGTCAGTTCAATATGGTGAGAGCCTGCAATCGGCTCAATACAGCGCGCTGGTAACTCCTACTCCTTCATGTTGATCTCGAAGTCGACAGTGTCGTCTGCTGCTGAGTCTGGGGATGCGCCTTCTCCGTCAGCAGAACCTTCACCTGCTTCCTCGCCGCCAGCCTGCTCAGCTCCATCGTCCGGGTACTCAGGCTCCTGATTGTCATCGGCCGGGTATTCCGGCATGGCATACGGGTCTTCTCCCGGACCTGCCTCCGGATCATATGCCGGCACTTCGTACGGGTCGACAGTTTCAGCTTCAGTTTCCTCTTCATCAGGATAATATTCGAGTGTTCCGCCGTCCATGATTTCACGCAGGACATCCCTGTTCTTGAAATAAAAGATTCCCAGGCATACAGCTGCTATCCCGAGTGAGAATAAACCTTCCTCTGTCAGGCCTTCTTCCACCACAAACGCCACAAGTATGCCGCCGGCGATAAACCAGCCTATCCTTGCCGGTTTGAAGATCTGCTTCATCAAGTAGACCGCAACGAATACAAGGCCGAGCGCGATCGTGCTCATCTTTGCAGCGACACCGTATGCTTCAGTTGCTGATGCACAGATGATTCCGCCGGCGATCAGCCATCCAATTCCTTTTAACGAAAGTTTCATTTTTAGAACTCCAGCTCTACATCGAACAGGCATCTTCCGAAGAAATCGATGATACCTGCCTCTACTTCATCTTTAAGGTCATCATAGTTGTGGATCTCGTGTCTGTAGCCTGAGTACAGCAGGGTCTCCACGTCGCAGCCCGCATCGGTGAGCCAGTTGCTGACCTGATAGACGCCCGCGCCGTACTGACCGACCGGATCCTGGTCGCCTGCAATGTTGTATATCGGGAGATCCTTCGGGACTTTGGCCGCCCACTCAGGACCAGTGATGACCTCGATCATTTTGCAGAAATCCATAAACGAACGGTTGCTTGTCGGTTTGGTGAAAGCGTCGAACGGGTCATTTGCATGGTCGTTTTGCACGTACTCATCGTGGCAGATCCACTCGTTGCCGAGCTTGACCCCCTCGTCGCAGCGGGCGAACATCCAGCCCATCATTACCGAGCCTACATCCGGGTCGGACTCCTGGCCCTTGCCGTCGTCGAGGAGCTTCTGGATGTATTCCATGCTGTGCTCGAGTCCAGGGAAAACGCCGGATGTGCCGCAGAGTGTGACGCCGTCGAGCTCATCACCGTACTTGGTGATGTAGTCACGTGCGATGAAGGAGCCCATGCTGTGGCCGAACATGAAATACGGCAGGTCAGGATACATTCCCTTGACGATGGTGGTCAAAGTGTGCTCGTCTTCCATCATGGTATGTACGCCGGCGTCGCCCCAGTCGCCCCAGCAGTTGTTCTCCAGAGCCGTCTTGCCGTGGCCTACGTGATCGTCCGCCGCAACGATGAATCCAGCATCCATGAACTTGACGATCATGTGCAGGTACCTGCGGGAGTGCTCGCCGAATCCGTGGATCAGCTGGATGATCCCCACCGGCTCATCAGCCGGCACATATACCCAACCGTAAACAGTGTCCCTCTTGTTGTACGACTCAAAACTGATTTCGTGTAGCATGATGGTCCTCCTTCTTTCTTATGTTGTTGCTTAATGCTGCCGTGTCTTTTTTACTATACGTGCCACTGCTCCGGCTGCCCCGGCTGCTGCAGCTCCTATTCCTGCAGATACCGCAGCCTTTGCGGCTTTGCTCTTAACATCCTCTCCTGAAGCTTTGCCCTCGCGCCTTACATACCTCAGCTGGCAGGTCGCATCGCCCTTTGCGATGGTGCCCGGAAGATCGAGCTCTACGCCAAAGCATTCGCCGATGCCTCTGTCGCCGCACATCGCATAGTCGCAGAGTACCGCGATCTCTTCGTCGCTGCAGCCCTGCTTCTGCCATGCCTTGACGAGCGGGCAGTAGTGGAAGTCGATGTCGAGGTGGTCGTCATCGCATCTCAGGATGTCCATCTCGAAGACTTTCTGCGCGAAGAAGCCGAACAGTGCTTTCTTAAGGCCCTTGAGCGATGTGCCCTTGCCGCCCTTCTTCACCAGCAGCGATCCCTGATACAATCCGCAGCGCTTGATGGCGGCCGGGACATATTCCTCTGCAGCCAGGCCTTTCTTCGCTGCCTCGTCCTGCAGCAGGTACATCCACAGCGCTCTGTGCTCGAGCTGCTCGCGGATGCCGACTATAAGCGGATTCTTTACTTTTGCCTCATTGACTACTTTACTCATCACTCCACCTCTCAGAGATTTTCCTTCATGCCAGCCGGCATGATTCAATAATCTACTTCAATAATTATAGCAGACGTAGAGCACTGCGAGAATTATCTCCGCACAGAAAAACAGCGCCGAACAGGCGCTGATCATTGTTCTTTCGTATTATGCGATTCGCGCGTCCGCAACATCTTGAGTAAATAACATCACAGGTTTTAGCACAGCGAATCAGAAGTCGACCAGAAGTTTAGCGACGGGCAGCGCGGGCGGCTGCAATTACTTTTGCACTGTACATACTGTACTCGCGGGCAGCGGGTGGCTGAGCTATTGAAGTAGGAGTTTTGAACTGGAGTGAGCTTTTTTGCCAATTTCGGACTTAAATGCTCACTATAATCTCATCTTGACATCATCATGAGGCAAAGCATGAAGGTGTAATTCAAGATAAGATGATTATGGCAACTGTCAAGGGGCAGAAAACCCGGCGCAGTCCGCAGCACAGCGAAAAATGTTCATATTTTGCGCACAAATTTAATCTACTGAAGCCAGAGAAGCTCATCGCAGAGAAAACAGCGGATGAACACCGAGAATACAGTGATCTTTTTGCCTGCATAATTATGAAAAAAGATCAGTACGCGAGAAAACTCCTCTGCGCTAGCAGTTATGAAGGCAGGCTACAGTGCTCGAAGGCAGTCTAACGAAGTCAGCAGCAGCGCAGGGATTCTTCCCATACAAAAACAGCGCCTAACAAGCGCTGCTCATTATCGCTTGACAACTAGCAATGGTTGGTATACTATCTGAATACTGAAACGGGTTTTTTGTCCGGTAAACCTTTTTAAAGGTGGAGGGGGTTGCTCGTTTCTTTTTTTATGTCAAGAATGTCATATAGGTACAGCTTATCATTATGAGCATGTCTAATAAGCATAGACGCATGAAATACATTGTATCTTATGATGTCATCATCTTCTCCATATACTGGTAATGCAAATCTTGAATCGTACTTGTACCATCCGTATTTTGCATCCTTCAGATGTCGTTTATCCAAGTTCTTTCTATACGTTTTACCTTTTGAGATTTCCAGCAATTCCGGGATTCCCTGTGCCGCATTAGCCTTTGCCTTTGCGCGCGTACCTTTTAGCCGGTATGTGTATTTAGACCCAGTAAACTCATCGGGAAAATCAGACCCTATATAAACGACTTCTTCGGTACTGGCTATCGTATAGAATTCCCCAACATACTCCTTAAGATAAGATTTCACTTCATCCCAATCGACCGCTCTTTTTCCCTTGAACCGGATATCATTTATGATAACAATATTGTTTCCATCAGGGTCTTGTACTACAGCAATGTTTCTGTTCATTTTCTCCTCCTTATAAAAAAGAAAGCCCCGGTTTCCCGAAGCAACAGAAAAAGGACGACATATTTGCCGTCCTTAGCGTATATATAAGTGGATTGATTATACAGGGTAAAGCCTTGTTTTTCAACCGTTTCAGTGTGAAGATTGAGGTTCGCAAAGGTTTATTTTCAGAGTATCAGTCCTACACCTCATTACTGCCGCACGAGGTATTCTTTCGCTTTGCTGAACCCTTTCCCGTGGACGCTGGTCGCCCTCGACATGACCACGAACGCGTCGGGATCGATCGAGTACACGATCCGCTCCAGCTTGTAGAGCTCTCTCGGTGCGATGACACAGTACAGCACATCCGTCTCAAGGCCAAAATACCCTGTCTGCCCGTGCAGCAGTGTCACGCTGCGGTCGAGGTCCTCAAGGATCGCTTTTCTTATGGCCTCATGCTCCCTGCTGACGATTTCGAGCTTGGTCCTCGAAGCGCCGACTGCGAGCAGCTTGTCGAGCGTTATTGTGTAGACCAGCACGAGCAGGATGCCGTACAGGCAGGTCTGCCTCGGCGTGAAGAGCATCTGCCCGATGAGTATGGCAAAATCAAAGACATACATGCTTGCGGATACCGGTCAGCAATTTGTCAGCGGGCTCTTGCCCTCAGGCCCGGAGCCATTGTCTCGCACGGCACTCCGACCTGGCACTTGCCGCAGCCGTAACGCGGAGCGTATTTTTCCTTCATCGTCTCGACGTGCCTGTTGCACTTGATGTTGTTCTTGCCGTGCTTCAGCGAGATCGCGTTCACCGGGCAGTTTCTGATGCAGGCGCCGCACCTGATGCAGTAATCGTCGATGCCTGTGTACGGGCGCAAGGTCGGCTCGAGTTCTTCCGTGATTATGATGCTGGCAAATCTGCCCGCCATGCCTTTTTCGGTGATGAGCCCGCGTGACAGGCCGAAAGTGCCAAGGCCGCATGCGTATGCTGCGTGTCTCTCGGACCACTTGCTGTCCGCGTGGAAGTCCTGTCTGAGGCCTTTTGCCGTGAACTCTATTTTGACCCCGAATCTCTCATCGAGTGCAGGCACGCAGGCTTTCATGCCCTTCTCCTCGAAGTGCTGCTTCAGCGCCGCCATGAACCTGCCGATGAACTCCTGGCCCTCGATCCTGGCGTAAAGCCACTCGGTCGAAGGGTCCGTGCGTGAAATGTCATCTGTATCTGCCTTGGCGTATTTGCCGCCTGAAACCTTGATTCTATTGCTGTAGCGCACGTCCTCCGTGAACGGCAGGAAGAAAGACACTACTGTCTTCGCGCCCGGCAGCCATTCATCCGGTTCCACGAAGTTCTTCCCGATGACCTCTTTCCTGCGGTAGGTGTCAAAGATGCTGTCCCCCGCAGAGGCAAAACCGACGAGCGGCTCCTCGTACATCAGCACCTCGCCGATGTCCGGTATGTCTGCGATGTTGCCTGCGGTCTGCCTGAATATGCCGAGGCATTCGTTTATAAAATCTGTGTTGGTATACATTCTGTCCCCCTTACATATCCCGGTTTCCGGTCTGCAAAGCCCCTCTGCATTCTTTCTCTGATAAATCGCTTCTTATCGCTAATACCCCGCTGCCGGGTCCACGACGTTGATGAGTTCCTCTCCCGCGGCATATCTTCTCAGATTCTCGCAGAAGAACTCGGCTGTCACGTCGTTGGTGTATTCAAGTCCCATATCGCCCGAAGTGTGCGGCGTCAGAATCAGGTTCCTCACCGTCCACAGCGGATCGTCCTCAGGCAGCGGCTCCGTGCGCACGACATCGAGCGCCGCACCTGCGATTCTGCCTTCTTCCAGAGCACGTACAAGCGCGTCCTGGTCAACTGTCGTGCCCCTGCCTACATTAATGAAGTATGCCGTTTCGGGCAAAGCGGCAATCTTCTCTTCGTCGAATATGCCGTCTGTTTCCGGCGTCAGCGGGATGCACATGACGACGATATCCGGAGTGAAATGCGGCAAAATGTAGGCCGCCTCCTTGCGTTCGGCTTCTTCACTGCCGCAGCCGGATCCAGGAGCCTTTCCGCCATAACTCCCGGGCCCGATAACTGCTGTGAAATCGTCAAGCGTATATACTTCATCGAACGGCTCTGCAGGCCTGCCGCTGCGGCTGAAACCTATCACTTTGCCGGCGCCGAGTGCCTTGAACTTCTTCGCGGCTGTGCTGCCTATGTCCCCTGTGCCGATTATCGCTATATTGCTGCCGGCTATCGAGCGGACATGAAGATGCTGCCTCCACTCGCGGTTATCTATGATCTTCTCGTATTCCGGGATGCGTCTCAGCAGCATCAGGCTCACCATGATTATGTGTTCCGAGATTGCTCTGCCGTACGCGCCGGAGCTGTTGGTGAGAACCGCGCTCCCATTGTCTTCCGGAGTGCCGAAGAGCCCAGTCGCTATGAACCTGTCTGCTCCGGCGCTCGCCGTGTGGCACCACTTAAGAGCCGGCATCTCTGAAAGCAGCCCCGGGTTGGTGCAGAAGATGACCTCGCCGTCGGAGACTTTGCCCGCCGCCTCTTCGGCATTATTATAGAAAGTCATGTCGTATCCGTACTCCAGAGCTGCTTCGGCGACTTTCCTGACAGCAGCCTCGCTAAGATACTTGTTTACGCAATATGCTTTAATCATGAAGTTCCACCTCTACTCCCTTGCGGGTCGCTGCTCCCATATATCATCTGGCACTGTGCCATTGAGCATTCGTCCCTGATCCGCTGTATCTTGCGGCACTTTCCACTATTTTACCCTAAGACAGCGGCGTACGGAACCTGCAGTTTTGCCTGGCAGACCGGCAAATAAAAAAACCGGGATCGCTCCCGGATGGATCACACGGTGATGCCCGTGAGAATGTCTGAGTCGATGAAGAACGACCCCGCCTCTGACCTGAGAAGAATGCCGCCGAGCGGATTCCTCTTCACCACTGTTACGTCTTTGCCCTTGTCTATGCAGATACCTGAGAGCACTTTTCTGAGCTCCGGTTCCACAAAGATCCACTTGATCGTGTATCTGCCTGCATCTGCGTTACTGAGTTTCTGCATCGTAGTTCTCCTTTCTGCTGAAGGGGAATTGACTTGTTATACAGAAAAAGCACACCGGGGGATCTCCTGTCCCGCAAGTGTGCTGTCGCTCATCTCGCTGCCCGCTTGGGGCCCGGCTCCTTCTAGGCCTGATCAGATTGAGTTCCATATGCTCTTCTGATTTCAATATACAGAGCCTGAGATGCGTTAGTCTAATATAACCTTTTTGTTACTATTGTTAACTTTACGGATGGCCTGCTGCCACGTAAAGTCATGACTGCTGACGCCACTTCAGGATCGCCATGGCGATGATTATTATGTAGCCGCAGATGCTCAGCGCATCCGGCAGCTCGCCGAAAGCGATGAATCCCCACGCCGCTGTGAACAGGATGTTCGTATAGTCGTATACGGATATCTCTTTGGCCGGAGCATAAGTGTAAGCGGCCGTTATCGTCAGCTGGCCTCCCATCGCTGCCATTCCTGCGCCCAGCAGTATCAGGAGCTGGGTCCCGGTCATCGGGTGGTAGTCGAAGATCATGAAAGGCAGGCACACGATGCACGAGAAGAGCGAGAACACCATTATTATGACCGGGCCGCGCTCTCCGCTGAGCCCGAGCTTGCGCACGTATGTGTAGGCCGCGCCGGCGCCGAATCCTGACAGGAGCCCTGCGAAAGCCGGGATGCTCGCTATCCCTGCAGTCGGCTTGATTACAAGCACAGCTCCGAGGAACGCTACGATTACGATCATCCAGTCTTTTCCTGTCACACTCTCTTTGAGAATGATCACAGACATGATTATCGCAAAGAAAGGCGACATTTTGTTCAGCACGCTCGCATCAGCAATCGCTATGTGGTCGATCGCCCAGAAGTTGAGGATGACGCCCAAAGTGCCGTACACAGACCTCTTTATGAGGTCGGGCCAGCTTCCCTTCCTGATGTGGAACTTCTCCGGCGTACGCGAAAGAATTACGATAGCAAACGCAGCTGCTATCGCATTCCTGAAAAAAGCCTTCTGCATCGTCGGCAGGTCGCCTGACATTTTTACGAACAGCGACATCAGCGAGAAGAAGAAAGCCGACGCAATTATGTAAATAATTCCTTTGGTTTTATTGCTCATATTAACCACGCGTGTATCATACACTTTTACTGCATCTATCTCAACCACGCGTGTATCATTCCCTCGATCAGCGGCACATTTACTCCTCCATCCCGGAAATCATAAGTAATGATCAGGTTGTCCCAGGGAACGATTCCGTATTCTTCGTAGCGCTCGAGTTTTCTGCCGTTGCGCTTCATATACCTCTCATCGTTCACATCACCGAAGTGCTCCCAGTAGAATATCTTTCCATCCCGCGGGCGCTTAATCGTGAAATCAGGCACGTACGGCAGATCCGGAATTCCGGTCGCCGCCTCATATCTGAACGGAATCCCGTACTGGCGCAGCTTCTCCGCGATCAGAATCTCACCTCTCGACCTCATCGCAGTCCGGTCACCGGCCACAGACGTTTTGCCCTCTTCATAGAAGTCTTCCTGCCGCTCGTAATTCGCTGCCCACTCATCGAGCTCGCCCGCATCCTTGTAAATATAGTCCGCAAGAGCCGGGTGATTTGCAGCAAATTCCTTCATAACAGACCCTTCGTCGATATTCCTGTATCTGCCGGTCACATCTGAAAGCAGTTTTATGTCAGCGTCCAGCAATTTAAGCGCATTCTCTATATACTTCTTCCTGACGAGCGCCCTTATCTTCTCGTTATCATCACTTATACCGTATCTTCTCTCCTTCTTGCGATTCCCCTTCTTCGCGAATCTCTCACTGTAATACTCTTTATCGCCTCTTTTGAGAATGTGGAGCGAACCGTCCGGCAGCGCCCCAATTTCATCTGAAAGGCTCCTGTATTTTTTCTTCATTTCGGAGAGAATAATCTCCAGTTGCTCTCTGTACATCATATCTGCCACACTTTCCCTGCTGCCCGAAAAGGAGTTTTGCGTTCCTGTCTACATTTTTACTGATTTTTTATCGTATATGTAGACATAATTCTCGCCAGCCCCGCATTTTTCGACTTCGCATCGCTCTTTAGAGCGGATCCGGTACGTCGCAGTCTGCTTCACCAGGTGCAAAACGATCATTTAGTCTAATAATAGCACTTTTTAAGCACCGCAGCGTTTATTCCGTCTACATTTTCCTTCATAAAATATGATATTTGTAGACAAGCATGCAAAACTCCTTTTCGAAAGCAAACTAATTGCTGAACCGGCCATTTTCCAGGTCCCGATTCAGCTGATAATTGTGCGTCTGTGCCCTCTCGGCATTAGTGCGTCATCGCGTGCTTGCGCTATGCTGTCATGCAAAACTCTCTGCTTCTTATTGAGTCATCGCGTGCCCGCGTTGAGCAGCCATGCAAAGCCCTTTGCGGTCCTGAGGTCTGGCTCCCTGAAGTGGTTGCCCTGATTCATCTCGAGGGTGCAGGCGTTGCAGCCGGCATCGCTCTCGAGCAGTTCAAGCTGAGCGCGGATGTTGTCTCCGACTGTGCGCATCACCGGGTTCCGCGTCCTCTCCTCCTTGTCGCCGAGGCTGAGGTATACGCGCGGCGCCATTATGCTGTGTTCGCGGGCAAAAACCATCCATCCCGAGAACCACACTGACGGCGATACTGCGGCGATTCCCGCAAAGCGGTCTGTCTGATACGCTGTCCACAGGGAGAAGAAGCCTGCGAGCGAGTAGCCGCCGAGATATATTTTTACTTTTTCTTCTGTTTCTGCTCCTGCTTTTTCTTTTCTATTTCCTTGTTTATCATTCTGCGTATCAGCTTGCGAACCAGCTTGCGCATCAGTTTGTGTCTCGACCTGTGTCTTCGCATGTGTATCAACCTCCGTCCCAGCGCTGGTACCATACCCGGTCAGTTCAGGTATTAGCGATTCAAGGATATACTTCAGGGAATCTGCTGCTCCGCTGCCGAATGCTGCATCGCCGAATACCGGCGCCGCATCCCACGGAGATAGGTCGGTGTTCCAGTCATTCACCCTGAAGGCTGCAAGCGTGAAACCATTATTCATAAGCTCGCAGATGCTGCTGACTTCGCTGTCCAGCACCTCGATATCATGATCATCGACCGGCTGGATCAACAGTACATCCGGCGAGCCACAGTCATAGATGAGACAATCACGGCCGCCAATTATTCTTTTCTCAGCAATTACTTTCTGCATCGTTTCTTATATTGTTTATTGCCTCTTTTATGTTTGTTGTTTTCTGTTTATTCAGTAACCTGATCATGCAATGGCTTCTCAAGCACCACACACTCCCATTCTCGGCCGGGCAGTGAGAACATCTCAGCCTCGCCGGCCGGTCTGAAGCCGGAAGCAGCGTAACATCTCATTGCTTTCTCATTGCGTGTGAACACGGCGAGTGATGTCGTGTCTGCATGGAGCTCATTCCGGGCAAAGTCGCAGGCGGCTTCAAGCATCCTGCTGCCGAGGCCCTGCCGCCTTCTCGCCGGGTCAATGATGACATAGCCAAATCTTACATATGTATCATCATTCACGTCAGGATACCGGATAGCCATATGTCCGACAGGAACGCCATCTTCATCTACAAAGGTATACGGTGTAAAGCGTTCCTCCGCCATCGTCCTCGTATGGTGGGCATGGATATCCTCGCCGGTGAACGGGAACTTTGCGATCCTGTCAGCCGACCACTCGTACATCGAGTCCTCATCCGGGACCCAGCTGCATATTATTTCAGCATCACTCTCTATATATGGTCTTAAGTGCATTTTCATTATTGTTTCTTGCTTTCCATACATGCATCATCAGTCAGTATTTATTTCTTCGGCAGATACATTTTGCGCAAAATGAATTCTTTGGTGCTGTCCGGGACTATCCGCAGGAGCACCATCAGGGCTTTGTACTCGAGGCCGACAGGCACTCTTGCGGGCGGCTCTTTGCGGCCGGCGAGAGCCAGAGCAACTCTGGCAACACTCTCAGGCGACCTGCCGTTCTGCTCGTCAGATTCCATTCTGGCCACACTGCGCTTCACGATGCTGCCGTATCCGCCGGCCGCCTCATCCTGAGTCTCGCGGGCTGCGGTAAAGCCTGTCTTCGTATCGCCGGGCTCAATGATCGTCGCTCTGACGCCGTACGGCTTCATCTCCATTCGCACGGCATCGGTGAAAGCCTCGAGGGCATACTTGCTTGCGGAGTACTGGCTCTGCATAGGAATGGACACCCTGCCGGCGATCGATCCGATAACGATCAGCAGCCCGCGCCCCTGCCTGCGCATCCTTGTCAGGCACGGCTGTGCGGCGTTGATAGTGCCGAAATAGTTGACCTCCATCTGTCTGCGGGTCATGTCCTGGGACGTTGTCTCGGCCGGGCCTGCGACGCCCATGCCGGCGCACAGGACAGCGATATCCACAGCAGGCAGCTCTTCCACGAATTTCCTGACAGCATCTTCATCTGTCACATCGAGCCTGCGGGCAGTGAGGCTGCCTCCGCCGGGATATTCCCTGCAGCCCTCCTCAATGTTTCGCGATACACCGGTCACGCTGCAGCCGTTCTCAGCGAAGAGTCTCGCGCACGCCTCGCCGATCCCTGAGGACGCCCCGGTCACAAATACATTCCGGCCGTATATATTTCTGAATTTCTCTTTTTTCATCAATTATTAAGCAAGGATACCCCTATCTTCTGCAAGTAGGGGAGGAATTGCCTCTGCCTCCCTTCGTCTGTTGATAGTTCGCTCGTATCTGTTTTTCTCTCTGATTATAACCCACATTATGCGGTGCGGTTAACCCACATTCTGAAGTGTGAATAATAAGAATGGCGGCAAATGCAGAAGTCAGAGAAAAAAAGGCAGACGCTGCTGCATCTGCCGTGTGTTTCGCAAGATTCTGTTGTAGGCTGCGTCCGTGCACCGGCCGCGTTCGCCGTGAGTCCTGTCTTCTATGGAAGGTATCCCATTCCTCTTGAGATAACGCTTGCCGTCTTCTTTAAGGCTTCAACTGCCATATTAAACCGCTCGCGAGAGAGCTGATCAGGATCGCCGCTCATGGCGATCGCTGCAATTACCGTTCCGCTGAAGTCATATACAGGTGCGGCGATACATCTGTCTCCGGAAAGGAATTCCGCATCATCAATTGCCCAGCCGTCAGCCCTGACTTTTTTGAGCATCTTCTTGTACTCAACAGGGTCAGTAACTGTTTTGTCCGTGTACTTAACAAGAGGATGCTTGTACAGCATCTCATCGAACTCATCTCCGGACATGGAAGCGAATACGCACTTTCCGATCGCAGATGGATACGCAGGGATACCGACGCCTTCATCCAGCACGCTGTCCCTGAGCATGTCTTTATCCAGTATGCTGATATATACCACCCTGTCATATATGACCTTGCCGAGGTATACCGGCATTTTGAAGGCTGCGCTCAGCTCGATGAGCAGCGGGTTAGCTACTCTGTGCAGCTCAAGATGCTCTATGTGGTAACTGGCAAGCTCAATCACCTTAGGCCCTATCAGGTACCGTGAATCCGGTGTCTTCAGGGCGTACTGTCTCGAGCAAAGCGTCTGCATCAGCCGGTGAGCTGTTGTCTTGCTAAGCGATGTTTTTGCCGCCAGCTCCGTCAGGCCGACCGGCCCGCGCTGCTGCGCGAGTTCTTCAAGGAGATCGAATATACGCTCTCCGCTTCTTACGTTTTCGGCCATAACAGCTCCTCTCTACTGTGTCTCGGTTTTGATGCGCTCATACTATCATAAACATCCGTCTTGTCAATCAATAATTAACGTTTTTACTAACCCTGTGCTATTAAGATTTTTAATTGTACACAGTAAAATCTTGTATCTTCCTTAATACAAAGGCCCCTGAAAAGCACTATTAGTTCCGCTATTCGGAACGCACATTTCGTGTAATGGAATCCATGAGTTGTCTACTTGTCTGATTTAAAGAATAATAACTGCGGTAGTATACGAGTTTTCTCTATACTAATCCCTTCTGATATTGTGCGCGGATCACTTGCAGCCCCTCGCAAGCCCGTGTGCAATATAAACGGGCCGCCCCTTGGGGCGGTCCGTTGATTTTTGTCCGTCATATGGTGCGTCACTCATGTGTCAGAAGATGTGTCGCTCTGCGAGGAACGCTTCTACCTGGCTGCGGCCGGTAAGCGCGGTGCCGGCACCTACTGCGGTGGTGCAGATGGCTCCGCAAGCGCTTGCGAACTGCAGCGCTTTTTTTATGTCCGATCCGCGGAGGATCTCTGAGGCAAAACCGGCGATGAAGTTGTCGCCGGCGCCTGTTGCGTCGACAGTGTCAACGGTGAATGCAGGGATGCGGTACTCGAAGGTTCCGGTTGCCGTTCCGGCAGCGGATGCGGCTGCAGTCTGTTCCTCTGCAGGGCCTGTGCCTCTTCCCTTGAAGAAGCATCCTTCATCTCCCATCTTGATGATCACGTTCTTTACTCCCTTTTCGAGGAAAGCATCCGCCATGTCCTGGACGCGGCTCTTGTCCGTGTAGTGCTCTGCCTCTGCAAGATTAGGTGTTATGAAATCGATCATCGGAAGCAGGCCCTCTATGTCGTCCAGGCTGAGGCGCCTGAAATTAGGCAGCTTGGTGTCTGCGAAGACGAGCATGCCCTGTAACTTTGCAACTGTAAGGACTTCCCTTATGACATCAGGGTCGTTGAATGGTGCCCTGAAGAGAGACCCGAGTATGACGGCCTTAGCGCCAAACAGGTCCATGTATTGTTCCGGATGGAAGTTGTAACTATGTGCCTGGTTGGTGATGGAGCGGCGGTTGCCGTCCTCTTTTACAAAGATGGTCGTGACCGGCGTCGGATGCTCATCCGGGCGCTGTATGAGGTCAGTGCCGACGCCGGCAGCGGCCAGCACGGCCTCTATCATATCACCTGCCGCATCCGTGCCCAGCGAGCACAGTATCCCCGTTCCGAGGCCGAGCTTGGCCGCAGCAACCGCCTCATTGACCGCGTCCCCGCCTGCCATGAGCGTGCCCGACTCCGCCCTGTATCCTGAAAGGACAGGTTCGGGATCAAAACCCTTTATTATGGAATCCATTATCGCCATGCCTATGCAGACGATGTCATATCTTTCACTCATCTCTTGCCTCCGGAAATACCAGGTTCCGAATACCCCGTTTCTAGATGCGATGGCCTTTAAGCCGTAACTGCATCCGCTATATCAAAGCAATTATACACGTTATTACGAGTGCAGGCAGCAGATTGGCCACCTTCACCGTATTCTCCCATATCAGGTTGAGGCCGATGCAGAATATGAGTATCCCGCCTGTCATAGCGATGTTGGTCAGCATCGCATCGGTCAGCATGCCCCCGAAAGCCGCCGCCAAGGCCGTGATCGACCCCTGCGTCACAAGGACGGTGATCGATGAGAAAGCGCAGCCTTTGCCCATCGAAGAAGCCATTACGAGAATGATGACAAAGTCTATGGTCGCTTTGGCCGCAAGAATCGAATAGTCGCCGTAGATGCCGTCATTGATCGAGCCCATGATCTCCATGGCTCCGATGCCGACTGTCAGGGAGGAGATGACAAATCCGTTGATGAACTGGTTGTCTCCGTCGCTTCCTGACTTGTGCCTCAGCCACGCGCCGAACCTGACGAACAGGCCGTCGATGTCTATTATCTCGCCGATCAGGCCGCCGAGGGCAAGCGAAATGACTATGTTGATCGTCCCGGTCGTGCCGAGCGACTTTCCGCCCTCTTCTATTATTATCAGCTTGGAAAGCGAACCGGCCGCACCCATGAACATGACAGCAAGACCTGTCGCTTTGAGCATGGTATCCTGATAGCTTTCCTTAATGAACCTTCTGCATGTGACTCCGAGGATGCCTGCTGCTATGATTGAAGCCGCGTTGATCAGAGTCCCGAGTCCTCTTATCATCCTGTTATATGTACCCCCTGCCGGATTATTCTCTGATAATTCTCTTTATCTGTATCGCCTTCGGAGCTGATGCAGAGTACCACTGAATCCGCACCGATGCCAAGCGCTGCCTTCGCGTCCTCGTCTTTCATGATCTCGAGGAACGCGCCGCAGCCTGCGGCCCCGCTCTCCCCTGCCACTATTACCCTGTCATTTCCGGCAGGGTGAGCCAGCGCTCTCATGGCATTCTCTGTCACCACATCATCGCAGGCACAGTAGAACTCTGCTCTGTCCCTTATGACAGGCCAGGTGATCGCGCACGGCGTGCCGCAGTTTAAGCCCGCCATTATTGTTACAGGATCGCCCTCTATCGAATGCGCTTTGCCGTCGCCGGCTGCTGCTGAAATGTACAGGCAGTTGACTGTCGAAGGCTCGACTATGGTGAAAACCGGCTCGCTGTCTGCGAACACATTCGAGAGAAATCCGAGCACGCCGCCTGCCATAGCGCCGACTCCGGCCTGGAGGAATACATGCGTAGGCACCAGTTCGTCAAGCTGATCATATATCTCTGCAGCCATGGTCAGGTAGCCCTCGACTATCCAGGTCGGGATGTCTTCGTAGCCTTCCCATGCTGTGTCCTGCACGAGGATCCAGCCGTTCTCGTGAGCCATACGGTCTGCGAGGTCGACTGCCTTGTCGTAGTTGAGATCCGTGATGATGACGCTCTCGGCACCCGCATCCTCGATAGCCTGCCTTCTCTCTTCAACAGAGCCAACCGGCATGTATACATGCGAACTGCAGCCGAAGAGTCTGGCCGCCCAGGCCACGCCCTTGCCGTGGTTGCCGTCGGTCGCAGTCACGAAGGTGATGCCGCTGCATGCGGCCTTCATCTCGTCGCTCGTAAAGTCGCTGAAGCCTGCTTTGCACGGGTCCAGGCCGAACCTGTCACACAGTATCCTGAAAACCGCATAGCTGCCGCCGAGGCCCTTGAAAGCGTTGAGAGCGAATCTCGGCGACTCGTCCTTGACCAGCACCTTCTTCACGCCGAGCTTCTCAGCCATGCCATCCAGATGAACGAGCTCAGTCATCTCATATCCCGGCAGCGTTCTGTGAAAACGAAGAGCATTCTCCGCAGCCTTCTGATCGAAAGCAGATCCCGGAGCAGCCTTCGCGCCGGTACCTGTCAGCAATGTCGCGTTTTTCAGTTTGAGTTCTTTCATGGCTGTGTCTTCCTTTCTCTCAGGCTCATGATCTTCTGCCGCTGCTTCCGCGTATCCGTCAGAACTGCGTTCTTTTGAGGCTATCAGCTTTTCCTTCTCAGCTCTCGTAAGCTGCTTGATCGCCCACTCTCGCCTCTGCGCCTCGATCTTGTCATCGAACGCCTCATAATATATGAGCTCGACAGGGCGGCGGGCTCTTGTGTATTTTGCGCCTTTGCCCGAATTGTGCACCTTCGCGCGGCGCTCAGGGTCAGTCGTCCAGCCCGTATAGAACGTGCCGTCAGCGCACCTCAGGATATATACATAGTTTTTCTTGTCTGTTTCCAATTCAGATACTCCGATACGTAATGTGGCCGCTTCTCATTGTCACTTCTCATGCACGATCAGTTCCAGCACGTCCGGTCTCGCGTAATGCCCGGCCGCATCGTGCTCCATTTTGCATGCTGCAGGAAGGGTCATGTCAAGGTCGGCATAGATGATCGTCTCTTCATCCCACACAGGCTGAGTCACAAAGTGCCCGTACGGGTTGATGATGCAGCTGCCGCCTCTGCATACCATGTCAGGCAGCCTGTCTATCTCGTCCTGCCCGTTCAGGCCGGCAGGATATGAAGACTTGCGGATCAGCATGTCCGCGTTTATGAAGTAGCACTTGCCCTCGATGGCGATGTGCTGTATGGTCGCCTGCCACTCAGGGTTGTCGTTGGTGTTAGGCGAGATGTATATCGTGATTCCCTTGTTGTACAGGGCGACTCTGGCAAGAGGCATGTAACTCTCCCAGCAGATGAGGCTGCCCATCGGGCCCCACGGTGTCTCTGTGACCGGGAAGTAGTCCTTGTTGGCATCTCCCCACACAACGCGCTCTGATCCCGTCGGCTTGAGCTTGCGGTGCACCTTGTATGTGCCGTCCGGCTCGAAGATGACATTGCTGTTGTAGAGTGTCCCGAGCACAACATCGCGCTCCGAGAATCCCATGCTGATGTACGCGCCGGCATCCTTAGCCGCCTGTGCAAGGGCCTCGAACTCCTCAGCGCCCGCAACGACAGAAGCCTCATAGTACTTCATCCAGTCCTCGCGCCCGGCCTCAGTCCTTTTGCCCACACTGAATCCGAAATTCATCCCGACCGGATAGCCCGGTATGAAGAGCTCCGGGAAAACGATCAGCTCAGCCTTCTCAGCAGCCGCTTCTTTGATGAGGCGCAGAGCTTTATCCAGTGAAGCCGCCTTGTCGAACATCACAGGCTCAGCCTGCACAAGCGCAATGCGGCACGTATTCTTCGTAAGATCTTTCATATCAATATACCCTCCAGGTGGTCGCACTCGTGCTGGATGATCTGAGCGATGTGCCCTGTGAATGCCTGAGTGTGGTGCTCCATCTTCTTGTCCTGATACTCAACGGTTATCCTGTTATATCTCGTTGCCCTGCGGGTGCCGGCAAGGGAAAGGCATCCCTCCTCGGCCTCGTAAGGCTCGCTCTTTGCCGTGATGACAGGATTGATCATCACGATGTCTGCGAATCCCGTCGCAACGATGATGATCCTCTTCTTGTGGCCTATCATATTTGCAGCCATTCCCACGCAGCGGTCGCGGTTGGCCCTGAGCGTGTCCTCGAGATCCGCCGCGATAGGCAGGTCCTTAAGGTCAGCCCGCTCAGATTTCTGCTGCAGGAACAGCACGTCTTTCGTAATCGGTTTTATCATGTGTATCTTCCTTGTTCCATCAAAAATTGAGATGCCTGCCGGTATCCGGTAAGCATCTCAATTATCTCAATCCTTTCAAATCAATGCAACCCACTATTAGCGATAGAAGTTATATCTCCCGAAGACAGGGAATTTACTTCCGCCAAAAGGAGTTTTGCCCTTCCGTCTACATTTTTCTTCAAAATCATTCAAATATGTAGACAGGTCTAGAGGCCATACTTTCAGATCCGTTGTCATCTGTCCTTTATTCTCAGAAAATATGCAAAATATGGCTATAATCCGCCATTACCCGCCAGCGTCCACTCTGTTCATTTCCTGATTTTAGCTGTTACAGGGCAGGTTATCATCATTCCAACGGTAAACACCGGGCGATCCGTCTACATATTATTTCAAAATGAGCTGAAAATGTAGACAGCATGTTCAAACTCCTCTTCAGACACGAAAAGTGAGCTTGTATTCAATAGATTTTGCAGTACAAAACCGCGCTACCACTCCCGGATGGCTTCTGTGAGTCTTGCGTCGATGTCTTCTCTGACTGCGCGGCACTCTGCCGGGTGCTCTCTGCCCGATCTGAAGGCCAGGGTTATGAGGTCGGCGCCTGCAGGGAGCATCATCTTAAGCATTGATTCGGGAAAAGCAAAGTGCGTCCCGTATTCGTATATCAGCGATGTGTAGGTGCAGTCGTGCGGAAGCGACTCGAGGCGTTCCTCCATCCTGCGGATGTACTTGCAGGTATCCCAGAGGACGTCGTCTTCGGCGCCGATGAAGATGATGTTCCCTTTTATGCGCTCCACTTTGATCTTCTCTTCTTCCTGCAGCGGGTGGCGGCGCTCGGACTCATCGAACATAGGCCTTGATGCAACCATGTCGCGGCCGGCCTTCGATGCTTCCTGTATCTTCAGCCAGTACTCCGGGTGCCTGTATGCATACGGAAGATAAGGCAGCTGCTGCCCCTGCCAGGTCACGGTCGACTCGTTGTCGCCCGGCCGCTCTCTCATGCCGTCTCTCCCGTCCTGATAGAAGGCTTCCATGATGAAGTCGGACGGGCTAATCGCTATGGTCAGCGTGATATCCGGATAATACGAGGCCGCAACAAGCGCCAGCATTCCCGTGGTCGAGGCTCCGGCGATGCCGATCTTTCTGATGCCCCGGCCTTTCAGGAAATCTATGGCAGCTCCGAATCTCTCGACAGGATAGCTGTGGTGTCCGTAGTCTTTTCTGTCAGGCGACATGCACAGAGCGTGGCAGCCGTTCATGTGCACCCACTTTGCCCCTGATACCGCCATTCTGTCGTCCGAGCTGTCTCCCAGCATCAGTATCATTGCCCTGTCTGTTGCGACAGGATTCGGGTACCACGCGCCGTAGAATCCCTCGATTTCAGGGATTTTTAGTTCCTTGCTTATCTTCTTATTCACTTTCTTATTCATTTTCTTCTCCATAGAAGGCAGTTTCTCTGTGGTTATCCGATTTCTGTTTACTATATGTTAGATGGCGCTAACCATATTGTCAATATAAAAGCGGGACTTTGCTGTCCCGCTGTCGATTCCTGTTTACTTTTATTGTCTCAGCAGCGTCATGTGCGGCAGGAGCCCCGGCAGCCAGCGGACTGCGGCGTAGACAAGAAGGCTGACCGGCAGCCATGTCAGGCTGTACTCTGCCAGTGGAAGTGAGCCGTAGAATCCTTCGAGCCACTTCCATCCGAGGCCGAACATTTCACTGTAGCGGACCGCAAGCTGCAGCACGCTGACAGCAAACGAAACTATGAAAGCCCACTTTGCCGCTCTGAGGTTCTCAGGTGCACTGTTGCTTCTGCAGATGCAGTAGTACATCGCGATCACTATCGCAGGCGGGTAGCAGGCGTCAAGCACCGGCCCTACCACGCGGACGATGGTGTCAAGGTCAGCGAAGGATACCACGCACGACATTACGCACGATGCGATGCAGAAATTCCTGTAGGTAAACAGTTTTTCATTCTTTTCGTGCAGTATCTCTTCCCATATCTCCGAGGTGGATGAGACTGCTCCCACAGCGGTCGTCAGGGCTGCTGCGACGAGGGCTATGTTGAAGAGTATGCCCCCTGCGCTTCCCCACAGCCGGAGCACCATCTCAGTGTACAGCGCGGAAAGCGTAAGGTCGATCGTTCCGCCGGTATTCGCTCCGGCAATCATGTGACCGAGTATCGTGATCATCAGAAGGCCGAGCCCTACGATGCCGATCTTGATGAGGCTGCGGTTGATGTTGCTGCCTTCGATTCCGGCATTCCTGATGCCGTGTATCACGATTATTCCGAAGAGCAGCGCGCACTGAAGGTCGGCTGTCGCATATCCCTGCAGGAACCCGTAGACAACAGGATTCTGGTCGAATGACGGCGGCGCCCATTCAGTGGATATAGGCGATACTATGCTCTTTATGATGACCGCGGTGACCACGACGATGAGCACCGGGAAGAGCAGATTGCCTATCTTGTCGATGACTTTGCCCGGATTGACGACGAACCAGTAAGTGATAATGTAAAACACTGCCGAAAAGGCGATGACAGGCAGCATGCTCTCCGTTTCGAGCCCTGTGATCTGGACTATGGCTGCCCACGCTGCTGCGCTCATTCTCGGGACCATGTAAAGCGGCCCTATGACGAATATTGTCAGAGCTGCAAACCAGGTGCCGAATCCCGGCGAGACGCGCCTTGTGATTGACAGGAAGGTGCCGTTTCCTTTCACAAGCGCGAGATATCCAAAGTACGGGAGGATGACTCCGGAGAGGAGTACGCCAAGGAAGACCGGCCACAATGCTGTGCCTGCATCCTTGCCCCACTGCACCGGAAAGAGCATGCATGCTGCTCCGAAGTGCATCGAGAACAGGGCTCCGCCCATTACCAGTAATTCTTTTTTATTCAGATCCTTCTTCACGGTGCGCCTCCCCTCTTCTGTATTACCCGCAATGCCCGGAAAGCTGCTGCTCCCGGGCTGAATGCAGATTCTTCAATAAGGTGAATTTGTAAAGTCTGCTACTTGTTGCTCTTATTGTCAGGAATGAGTTCTGTAACCTTAGTGCATACGAATGTCATAACTGCTGTGTAGAAGATTGTGAAGAGAATATCCATGTCATTACCTCCTGTATATTTTATTTATCTACGTGAGCCGCCTTGCTTTCCGGCCGGCTCTTTCTTTCTGATAACAATATACAGCAGGCAAAACGTAATGAAAAATTAATAGCAGAAATAATTGACATTAATTTCTTTAATACATAATATGTAATTATAAATGTCGGAAAACTGCGGCAGGATACGTGACATTACTGCCGACGCGGAGATATTATCATGAACAATACGCTCAAAGCAATCCAGGTTCTCGTCACTGCCATAGACAGCGGCAGCTATACACGCGCAGGCGAGATCCTCGGCTACACTCAGTCCAACCTCACCCAGATGATGAAGGCTTTCGAGGACGAAGCCGGCTTTCCACTGCTGATCAAGACAAAGCGGGGTGTCGAGCCTACGCAGGAGGCACTGCAGCTGCTTCCGTCAATGCGGTCGATGCTGGCTCAGGAGGAAAGGTTCTATCAGGAGATTGACAGCATCAGGGGCATACACAGGGGCCGGATACGCATCGGCACATTCGTAAGTACTTCGACCTCCTGGCTGCCTCAGCTGCTCTCGTACTTTCAGGAGAATTACCCTGAGGTCGTATTTGAGGTGCAGGAAAGCGGTCAGGACGAGATGGAGCGAGGCCTTCTTGACGGCTCGCTTGATATAACGCTGATGAGCCGGCCGGAGAAGACATCCGTGGATTTCATCCCGCTGCTCGATGACCCCCTGCTTGTTGTCTTTTCAGAAGAGCACGACCTCAGCAGGTATGACTATATCCCTGTCAGCGAGCTTGCCAATCACCCTATGATCATGACCTACCAGTCTTATGACCGTGACGTGCGCAAAGTATTTGACGGCGCAGGATTCGAGCCTGACGTTAAATACTATTTCAAAGACGACTTTGCCGTCCTCACGACCGTTCAGTACGGTCTCGGCATCGCTGTGCTGCCTGAGCTCATAGTCGAGAAATTCCCGGGCGATTACGACAGCCGCATGCTGGATCCTGAAGCGTACAGGACTCTCGGCATTGGGATCAGGTCAATAAAAGAAGCAGGCCCGCTCGCCCGCTTCGTAATAGATTATCTCAAGAAAACCGTAAAATAAGGCTTTGCCGGGTGTCAGCGGCACCCCTCAGCACCTTGCCAGGCCCGGTATCTCGCGGGCGCTGTCTATGATTATGTCTGCTGCGTACTCCTCGAGCTCGGCTCTCGGCCTGAAGCCCCAGGTGACTCCGACTGTAGTCACGCCGGCATTGTGCCCTGTCAGCATGTCCGTGTTCGTGTCGCCGAAATACAGGCATTCGCTCTTTTCAGCGCCGAACTCCTTAAGTATCTCAAATACTCCGGTCGGATCCGGCTTGATAGGGATGCGGTCGGTCTGGCCCTGGATGTGGTCGAAGAGGCCTTTGCCGAAAATAGTCTCGACTACGCTGACCGCGCTGGCATGAGGCTTGTTTGAGAACACCGCGATGCGTATGCCCATGGCTTTGAGTTCATTCAGAGCCCACACGACATAGTCATACGGCTCCACCTGATAGCAGGGATCCTCCTGCATCCACGCCCGGCACATCGAGATACCATCTTCCGTATGCTGCTCAGCATCAGGGTCCCCCGCTGCCACAAGCGCCCTTCTGAGAGCGTTCTTGATCCCGTCTCCGGCAAAATAGTTAAAGGCTTCCACAGGCTGCTCAGGCAGTCCGTAGTGCGCCAGTGTCATATTAACAGGCCTCGCGATGGAGGCCTGAGTTCTTGCAAGTGTACCGTCAAGGTCGAAGATACAAGCTTTGATCATCTTGTTATTATTTCCTTCCTGAAGTGATTGTCTGTTTAGGTGTGAGGTTCCTGTGGGTTCTGCAGCTCTGCAGGATCAACCGTGCTGATATTTACTATATATGCGTTGCCGTCCTTATCCTCGTACAGCGTTACGACCTGGATGCTCTCTACGGAGTCAGCCGTCGTGAGTATGCTGTGGCAGAGGACTGCGTAGCTCATGCCATCCTTTTCCTCAGTGCCTATGAGAGCCATCGGATCAAGGTCATTACCGATGAATTCTTTAAGCGCTTTGTCATACACCTTTTTTACGTTTTCCGGCAAAACGCACTTCGTGTAGTTCTCAGGTATCGACCATCTGACAGCGAGCGGATCAGGCTGCGCTGCTTCTGCAGTCTCGCCTTCAGTCTTGGCGTCAACTGCATCGTTTCCTGCAGTTGTTTCAGTGCCTGCAGGCTCTTCAGTCATGGCGTGTTGATCCATGCCCTCTTCAGCTGCTGCAGCCTCGGCGCCGGTGTACTTTGCAAGGCTGAAATCGCTCAGCTTTCTGAGGCTGGCATTGCCGAGCATGTCTTCATAGATAACTGCTGCCATGAGTCTGACTTCAGGCTCCGCCTTGGTTCCTGCTGCAGCCTGTGCCGCATCTGCAGTTTTCTGCTGTGCGGTTTCAGCGGCAGGCTTCTGTGCGGTTTCAGCGGCAGGCTTCTGTTCTTCGGCCTTATGCGCTGTATTCGCCGCGGCGGTCCCGGCCTCTGCGGTCTTCGCTGCTTCCTCTCCTGCCTTATTAACTGCATCGATAACTTCGTCCTCAGCCTTTACTCTGCAGAGGATCATGTAATTCGTGCCGTCAACAAGCTGGGCTGAGAAATATGCCGCCGGCTCTATCTCACCCTTGAATCCTTCTGTTGCTTTATTGAATGCTATTTCCACTTCTTCAGGCAGCTCAGCCGCCTCTGCATCAGCGACTTTCCATGTAGTCTGCACAGTGTTTTCTGCAGCCGCAGCTGCAGCCTTTGCTCCCGCTGCTACCGAGCTGTCCTTGCTGTCACCGGTAACGGCCGCGCAGACATCTGCCGCCGCTGCCGTGAATGCGCCTGCAGTCATGCACAGCACCATAAAGCAAGTCATAGCATATGAAATGAATTTCCTCACAGACGCCCCTCCTTCTTTTGTCATCCTGTAGAATTCCATTTTCTCTTCTCTCATGCCGGTTTTACCGACCCCGTTCTCTTATCTCTAGAACCCAAGATCCTCTCTTACGAGAATTACGTGTATCCTGCCCGGGTGCTTTGAGTACCTTGTGATTAGGAACTGGCAGCAGATCGTGTCAGGCGACTTGCAGTTCATGCAGGAGCCTGTCTTCGCGCACGGTGTGTCAAGGCCGAATCTCTGGGCATTGACCGGTGCTGCCACGTTGCGGGCTCTCTTCATCGCTCCGTCCACATCGCTGCAGACCTTGTTCATGCCGACGATCAGCACGACCTTCTTAGGGTCCTGTGCGATTGCGGATACTCTGTTGGCATTGCCGTCGATGTTGACGAGGATGCCGTCTTCTGTCATCGCATTGGCGCTGGCGAGGAAAACATCTGCATCATAGGCAGCCAGCATTGCCGCTCTCTTATCCTCATATTCATCCCTGTCGATGAAGTTGTAATTGCCTTCCTTGAGCGCTTTGACGAGACCTATCTCGTGGACACTCATGCCGCCGCCCATTGTGACAGAGCTGCCCTCAGGGATCAGCTCGAGCGCCATTTTAAGAGCCTCGGCTTTGTCCTCTGCATAGTATCCTGTCATGTTGCGGGATTCGAGTCCCTTGATCACCTTCTTCGAAAGCAGGTCATTTCTCTTTACAAAATACTCGTTCATATCTATCTCCCTCTTCAGACTGCTTCTTGCGCAGTCTCAGTTACTATATGCTACAGTCCCCTGGCCCTCAGCTCTGCTGCGAGTTTCTCATACAGCGGCAGCCTGATGCCGTACTTTTCCGCCATGCGCGGCACCTCATATATGAGCCCTTCTATCTCGGATGCGCCGCCTCTTGCCACGTCGCGCTGAAGCGATGTCGTCATGTCAGGCACGAGGCCCTCGGTTATCTCAAGGTTGACTCTGACCACATCATCGCCGAAACCTATTCCCATCGCATCGGCAAGGTCAGCTATTTCCTGCACGAGTCCGGCAAAGCATTCGCGTACCTCGCCTTCTTTCTGCACGGCTCCGACAGGCACGTCGTAGTAAAGGCCGCACAGCCCCTGCGGCGATACGTATGAGAATTTTCTCAGCGCGTCTCTCTCGATGTTGCCCGAGAGTATCCCCTCGATGCCGGAAGCACACATGTCATCTCTTACCTTCTCAAGGAGAGGCATGACTTTGCCTTCAAGGCCGCCTGCCTTCTGATCTCTTCTGAGCCCGAATACGACTCTCAGGATCTCGCCTTTCATGAAGATGACGCCCGGCTCTTTTATCTCGGATGCCACGTAGATGCAGCCGTCTGTGACCGTCAGCTCCGGAAGCTGCTCCTGCATCCTGCTGCCTGTCCCGAAGATATTGAGGATCGGGATCACGATGGTGTCAGGGCCTGCCGCCTCACGGATGAACGGTATCATCTCAGATACTGAGTAATCCTTGACGCAGACGAATATGACATCCGGTCTCAGGTTTTCTGACTTATCTGCAGCGTCCTCAGCTCCTCCTGCTTTTTCAAGGAATTCATCCGTTGTGCAGGCCTGCACGTTATCTGCAGTGAATTCCTCTGCAGGCTTTATGACCCTGAGGCCGCTGTTCTTCATCGCCTCAAGGTGCCTGCCGCGTGCTATGAAGGTTACATCATATCCTGCGCGGGCAAGGTGCGAACCGACTGCACCGCCGGTGCCGCCTACGCCGATGATCATATATCTGAGGCTGTCTTTATTTACGTTTCCGAGCATTTTTCTTTCTGTCCCTGGCCCTATTGTTATCTGCTGCAGGATCCACATCTGCATCGCGCCATGCGCATCCCATAGTTACAGTAATGATAACACATTTTGCGAAAGTTTTTTCAGGCTTGCGGCATTTTGTTCCGTCCTTGCTCTCTGTTTCCAAGGCGTCCTGGACCTACAGGACGGAACTCTGCTAAACATCATTGCAGTTAGCGGAATCTGACGCAGAAAAAAACAGGCCCGGGATACCCGGACCTGTCTGTGTCTATGCATATTATTCATGCTTCCGAGCAGCTAACTGTCTCTGCTCTTCACATCTTATGCCTGTGCCTTAGCAGCCTTCTTGGCTTCTCTTGCTTCTCTTCTTGTCTCGTAATCACTGATGATTACTGCAGCTGAGAGGTCGCCTACTACGTTGATTCCTGTACGTCCCATATCGAAGATACGGTCAACGCCGGCAACGAGTGCGATACCTTCAACAGGCAGACCTACAGACTGGAGTACCATAGCGAGCATGATCATGCCTGCGCCCGGTGTTCCTGCTGTACCTATGGAAGCGAGTGTAGCTGTAAGTACGATTGTGAGCATCTGGCCGAATGTCAGCTGGATGCCGAAGCAGCTTGCGATGAAGATCGCGCATACACCCTGATAGATAGCAGTACCGTCCATGTTGACGGTAGCGCCGAGCGGAAGTGTAAAGCTTGCTACGTCTCTGCGGGCACCCATCTTCTCAGCACACTCCAGGCTTACAGGAAGTGTAGCGATCGAGGATGTGCTTGAGAAAGCGAACAGGAATGCAGGGAATGCACCCTTGATGAACTTGACCGGATCCATATGTCCGAGTGTTTTTACTGCGATCGAGTAAGTGAGTAAAGCGTGTGTGAAGTAAGCAAGGTAAGCTGTCAGAAGTACCATTGCGAGTGATCCGAGAACTGCAGGACCATTCTCTGCAACTACAGGAGTGATCAGGCAGAATACTGCGATCGGTGTTACCTTGATGATACCCTTCATGATGACCATGAATACTTCATAAACGCTGTCGATCCATTCCTTGAACGCCTGTGACTTCTCACCTGCGATGATGATTCCGAATCCTACGAAGATTGCGATCACGATGATCTGCAGCATCGTGGAGTCAACCATCGGCTGGAAGAGGTTGGACGGGAAGATGTTTACGATCGTGTCCATGAAGCTTGTAGGTTCTGCTGCCTCATATTCGAGACCGGATGTCTGGAGAACCTTGTAGGTGCCCTTGAACAGATTCGCAAAGATCAGTCCGATAGTGATAGCGATAGCTGTTGTGCAGAAATAGTAGATGATGGTGCGAAGACCGATTGTTCCTACCTTCTTGATGTCCGAAAGTGAAACAACACCCTGAATGATCGAAGTGATTACGATAGGCACTACGATGAACTTGAGCAGATTCAGGAAAATTGTTCCGATCGGCTTGATGTAGGATACGGTAAACGCTACTGCATTTTCCCCTGCACTGAGGAAGATGAGTCCGGCTACGATACCAAGGCCAAGGGCGATGAATATCTGCAGCGGCAGTGACTGTTTAATCTTCTGCATTCTATTTACCTCTCTTTAATCTCCTTAGAAATAACCTATGAAACCTCTCAATAACGTACTTCCGGTCTGAGCGCGGCCCCTGCAGCGGCTATCGCAGCGCCTGCAAGCACTGATGTAGGGTCGACGCAGTCGTCCTCATATAGTCCCAAAATGCTGTAAGCAACCGGGAGCTCCGTGCATGCAAGGAGCAAAGCCTGTGCCCCGCGTTTTCTGAGATCGTCGCCGATGGCTCTTATCTCTTCGCGCGGGAGCCTTGCAGGATCAGTGATGCCCCTCTTAATACAGTCATATATGAGGGCCATTACTGTCTTCTGCTGCTCTTCGTCCGGATATATAGCCTGGATGCCTTCCGCCCTGAGAGCCTCTTCATAGAGGCCGCTCTGAACGGTGCCATCCGTAGCCAGCACAGCTGCTGTTGTCACATCCCTGTCCTTAAGGAGACGGGCTGTTTCAACCGGCATGTTCAGGAAAGGTATCCCGACTTCTTTCTCCATCACCGGTATGAACCAGTGAGCCGTATTGCATGGAACGATCAGAAAGTCCGCTCCCATGGCTTCAAGGCGCTTTGCCGAAGCCAGCATTTCCGGCACCGGGTCTTTGCCTCCGTGAAGGATCGCTGCCGTTCTGTCGGGGATGTTTGTATTGGAATCGATCAGCAGATGGATGTGCTCCTGGTCTGTATCAGCATCCGTCATATCTATGATCTTCTTCATGATGTCTGCTGTTGCAGCCGGTCCCATACCGCCTATGATTCCGATGGTCTTGTACATCCTGTATCGGCCCTTTCCTGTATGCAAAATGTGTTTCTTCTGTATAAAGGGTAACACATTCCCCTATGTTTTTCAAAATTCGTCGTTTTATATAACAAATATCAGCGCATTTCCGCTACTTCAGGAGTGCAGCGATAGCTTCTGCGCACTTCACGCATTTTTCCTTTGAAATCGATGCTATGGATACTCTGATGCCCTTAGGAAGAGCGAGGCAGAAGATGTCCTGCTCCTCGAGCTTTGCGCTTACCTCTGCTGCGTTGTCGCATGCGACGGTTACGAAGAATCCGGCGCTGAACGGTACGCACTTGACGCCGTTGTCGTTAAGAGTCTTCTCGAATACTCTGCCTCTTTCGAGAAGCATGTCTCTGTAGACTCTTCTCTCAGCGTCGACCTTGGCAAGGAGCTCAGGGTCGCTGTAGATCTTGCCCATAGCTACCTGTGCGGAGCGGTTGCAGTTGGACCATGTTGCACGTGCCATGTACTCGGAAGCGCGCTTGAATTCCTCTGCTGTCTCCTCATCAGGTGCTACGCATACGATAGCTCCGCATCTCATGCCGTAGGCTGTGAGTGTCTTGGATGCGCTGTAGCCGTAGATGGTAAGAACGTTGCTGCCGAGGTCTTTGAGCATCGGCATGAAGGCTCTTACTTCGTCATCCTCGCCCGCATAGTCGATGTATGCCACGTCGAGGAAGAGAACGACTTTGCACTTTGCAGCGTTGACTATCCTGATGACATTGCTCCAGTCCTCGAGGGACAGGGAGTATCCTGTAGGGTTGTGTGCAGGTGTGTTGATCATGAGGATGACCTGATCCTGCTTCTCAGCGAGTGCGTTCAGCTGCTTTTCGAGATCAGCGCTGTCGAACTTGCCGTCTTCATCGAAGAATCTGAATGTAGCCAGGCTGCGGCCGTTCTCGCTGCAGATGTTTCTGTAGTTGGCCCAGCACCAGTCATGAGTCAGTACGCTGTCGCCAAAGTCCGAATAGTTCTCGATTACATTGGTGATGCTGCCTGTGCCGCCCGGTGTTGCGCATACGCGTACGCATCCTTCCGGCTGGAACTTGCCGAAGAGCGCCTTCTGAACAGCTTCCTTGAAAGCAGGTGTTCCTGCGATAGGAGCATATTCTGCGTAGTCGGCAGGCTCGAGTGTCTTGATCGCATCCATTACAGATGACATAACTACGAGATCGCCGTTGTCATCAAGAAGTGCGCCGATAACAGCGTTGATGACCGCGTCCTTGCCCTTTGCAGCGGTCGCTGCCTTGGCACGGCCGTTGAGAGCGAATACTTTGTCAGCAACAGGAATAGTCCTGCCGTTTTCCTTAACAAAACCCATGTTAATCACCTCTCCTTTTATACTGTGTAAAATGATGTCCGGTTTTATTTGTATATGCCGGCCTGCGAGCGTCGAGCATTTCACAACACACGCAGGCCGGCCAACACAATTACGCCGGATATGCTTTGTTCTTCATGTCGATCGCATCAGGATCAACCTTGTTCCTGAGCGCGGCTCTTCTCTTGAAGTACTCTATAGCAACAGGTCCGAAGAGTGCGTATGTCAGCACATCTTCCTCCTGCTCCTTGTAATCTCCAATCTCCTCTTCCATCTTGGCCATTTCAGGCTCGAGGAGGTCTGCAGGTCTGCATGTGATGATCTCCGAAGGGTCGATCCTGGCCAGAACTTCAGGATTCATAGGCAGCGGAGTCTGTCCGTACTTGCCTCTGAGGATCTCCTGTGTCTCCTTGGAGAGGATCTTGTATCTCTCGCCCATCAGGACGTTCAGCACAGCCTGTGTACCTACGATCTGTGATGACGGTGTTACCAGCGGCGGCATTCCGAGGTCGTTTCTTACGCGAGGTACTTCCTGGAGCACGTCCATGTACTTGTCCTCTGCGTTCTGGTCCTTGAGCTGGGATACGAGGTTACTGAGCATTCCGCCCGGCACCTGATAAATAAGAGTCTTGATGTCTGTTCCGAGGACCTTGGTGTTCATAAGGCCGCTCTTTAAGGCATTGTCTCTTACTGTCTGGAAGTGGGCAGCGATCTTCTCAAGCTTGCTCATATCGAGTCCTGTGTCGCGCTCTGTTCCCCTAAAGGTCTCGACCATTACCTCTGTCGACGGCTGGCTTGTACCGCCTGAGAACGGTGAGATAGCCGTGTCGATGCAGTCAACTCCTGCCTGTGCAGCGCAGTAATAAGTGATAGGTGCTACTCCGCTGGTGCAGTGTGTGTGCAGGTGGATAGGGATCTCAACGTTCTCCTTGAGCATGGTGATCATCTCTGTCGCAGCATTCGGAACCATCAGGCCCGCCATGTCCTTGATGCAGATTGAGTCAGCTCCCATGTCCTGGATCCTCAGAGCGAGGTCCTTCCAGTACTCTGGTGTGTACGGCTCGCCGATGGTGTATGCCATAGCCACCTGTGCGTGTCCGCCGTATGCTTTGGTCGAATCTACCGCAGTCTTGAGGTTGCGGAGGTCGTTAAGCGCATCGAAGATCCTTATAACGTCGATACCGTTGTCGATCGATTTTTTGACAAAATAGTCGACTACGTCGTCTGAATAGTGTCTGTATCCGAGGATGTTCTGCCCTCTCAGCAGCATCTGGAGTCTAGTGTTAGGCATCGCATCACGGAGCTTTCTGAGCCTTTCCCACGGATCCTCATCGAGGAATCTGATGCAGGCATCGAAGGTAGCTCCGCCCCAGCACTCTACGGCATCATATCCAACGCTGTCGAGAAGAGCAAGTGCCGGTTCCATGTCGCTGAAAGGCATTCTGGTCGCTATCAGTGACTGCTGTCCGTCTCTTATAGCAGTCTCCATTATTTTAAGTTTATTTCCCATTTCTGATCCTTTCTTACACTCCGAAGATTGCCATGAATACTCCGGCTGCTACTGCTGTTCCGATTACACCTGCTACGTTAGGTCCCATGGCATGCATGAGAAGGAAGTTGGTAGGGTCTGCTTCTGCACCGACCTTCTGCGAAACTCTCGCTGCCATCGGCACTGCGGATACGCCCGCCGAACCGATGAGCGGATTGATTTTGCCTCCCGTAAGCTTGCACATGAGCTTGCCGAAGAGGACACCGGCAGCTGTTCCGAACGCAAAGGCTATGAGTCCGAGTATTACGATCTTGATAGTTGTCCATTTGAGGAAAGCTTCAGCGCTCGTTGTAGCTCCTACGGAAGTTCCGAGCAGGATTACTACGATGTACATAAGAGCGTTGGATGCTGTTTCCTGCAGCTGCCTTACTACTCCGCTCTCCCTGAAGAGGTTGCCGAGCATCAGCATTCCGATAAGCGGCGCTGTCGAAGGCAGGAGTGTACATACGATTATTGTTACGATGATAGGGAATATTATTCTTTCTCTCTTCGATACATCCCTTAGCTGCTCCATCTTGATCTTGCGCTCTTTCTCTGTTGTAAGAGCTCTCATGATAGGCGGCTGGATGATCGGTACGAGCGACATGTATGAATAAGCCGCTACGGCGATCGGTCCCATCAGCTCTCTCTGTCCCAGCTTCATGGCCAGGAAGATCGAGGTCGGGCCGTCTGCGCCTCCGATGATACTTACGGCTGCTGCCTGGGCATCATTGAATCCCATCAGCATCGCCAGGAAGAATGCACTGAATACTCCGAACTGAGCCGCCGCTCCGAGGAGGAAGCTCTTCGGGTTGGCGATCAGAGGGCCGAAGTCCGTCAGCGCTCCTACTCCGAGGAAAATGAGTGACGGAAGTATCGTCCATTCATCCAGCATGAAGAAGTAGTACAGAAGTCCTCCTTCTTCCATGATCGGCGGGTACAGGTTAACGAGCATCATGCCGAAGGATATCGGAAGGAGAAGGAGCGGCTCATACTGTTTGACGATGGCCAGATACATCAGCACCAGGGCAACTGCTATCATCAGAACGTTGCCGAAGGAGAGGCTGAAGAAGGCCGTCTGGTGAGCCAGATTGGATAAGGTTTCTCCCATGATGTTCCTCCTATGCTACGTATGCTACTGTCTGTCCTGATGTAGTGCTGTCACCTTCAGATACAACGATCTTGCTGACTGTACCGTCCTTAGGCGCAACTACAGGGATCTCCATCTTCATAGCCTCGAGGATCAGGATGGTGTCTCCCGCCTTGACGCTGTCGCCTTCCTTGGCGACGACCTTGAAGACTTTGCCCGATGTTCCGCAGACTACAGGAGCACCGCTTCCCGCTGCCGCACTCTTAGGTGCTGCTGCCGGCTTTGCCGCAGGTGCTGCAGCTGCTGAAGGCTGAGCCTGTGCGCCGGATCCGTCTTTCTTTTCTACTTCTACTTCGAACTCCTGTCCGTTTACTCTTATGATGTATGTCTCCATGTTGCCCTCCGTACGTTCCTGACAATGTATTCTTCTTCGTTTCCGGCATTCTGATCCTTGATGTACTGATGTACCGCCGCCGTGATGGCTGCTATCATCTCAGGCGTGATGCCGTCTTCATCTGCCGCAGGCGCTGCCTCTGCCGCAGGTGCCGCTTTCGGCTTTTCCCTGCAGAGGATGCCCATGATCCAGATGCATATGGATATGAAGATCAGTATCGCGAACACTGTCCCCATACCCAGCACTGTATCGATCAGTGCTATCCTTACAATTTCCTGAAAACTCATGCGATCACCTACCTGCTGTTAATGAACGTCTGAAGAGCTCCGATGAGGTACTTCCTGGATTCTTCAGGTGCGATGACTTTGTCGGCAAAACCATGTCTTGCCAGTGCGAGAGCGTTCGTCTGTGAGTCACGGAACTGCTGCTCGAGCTCAGGTGTCCACTTTCCGAAGATGACCTCGGTGGCCTGTCTCGGGTCGACGATGCTGATGTCTGCGCTGTCCCACATGAATACGTAGTCAGCGCCGAGTCCCTTGGAGTTGAGCATACTGTACGCACTTCCGACTACAGTGCCTGTGATCAGGTTGATCTTAGGGACTGTCGCATTGATGAATGCGTTGATGAGTCTTCCGGCTGCGCTCGGCATGAACTTCTCGCTCTCCGACTTGGTATCATATCCCTCTGTGTCCGTGATGGTCAGGATAGGAATGTTGAACTTGTTGCAGAAGTTGACGAGCCTTGCAGCCTTGTCGCATCCTGCTGCTGTGATCCTCTTCTCTCCGTCTACCGCATTGCAGGCAGCGACTCCGATGATCTGACCGGCGATCCTGATGAATCCGGTGATCATGTCCTCGCCTCTGTCCTTGGCGGTCTCAACTACCCTGTGGTTGTCCGAGATGTCGTCGAGGATGGCTCTTGCATCGCCGAGCTTGTATCTCAGGTCAGGGCATACTCTGTTCAGTTCTTCATCGCTGATGTCCTTGATGTACGGTGCAAAATCCGTGCTGGCAGGAAGGATACGGATGAGTCTTCTGATCCTCTCAACGATCTCTTCCCACTCATATGTACCGTCATCGTTGGCCTGGATGTACGGGTTGTTTCCGATGGCATTGGCTACGACGCCCTGCGGGTTAACGAAGATGCTTCCCTTGTCCTTTTCAAGGAAGACAAAATCTGCGAGCTCTGCGGATATGGACATTCCGCCTCCGCACTGTCCGATGACAGCCATGAGCTGCGGGATCTTCTTCGATGCCTCCGCCTGTCTCTTATACAGCTTTGCAAACTGATAGAGTCCGTCGAGTCCTTCTTCTATACGGAAGCCCGCGCAGTCGAGAAGTCCGATGATCGGAGCCCTTGCCTTCATGGCGTGCTCGTACAGATCTACTAGCTTCCTGCCATGCTGCTCGCCGAAGGTTCCTCCCATGACCTCATTATCCTGCGCAAAAATAAAAACGAGGTTGCCTTCGACCGTGCCGTAACCGGTTACCACACCATCGGATTCAACAACCTCATCCGGATGGTAGAACTCAGTATACCTGGCCGATACATGCTCCCCGATCTCCATAAAACTGCCCGGATCCAGAATATCTATCACCTTGGAAATGGCAGTCGTTCTTTCATCACTTGGTCTGACTTGCATGTCGCCCTCCTTATATCAAGGCTATTATTGCATTTAAAAGTTGACATTATTTTATACCGCATATAGAGTATAATCAAATATGAATAATGGTATGAATGCTATACGATTGTTCTTATATGTATACAGCATGTTCTGCTTACCCTGCTCGCGTCCTCGAAATGCCACATAAAGGAGATCACAGATGGATATATTCAGGAAGAAAGAAATAGTAACTGCGATATATAAGGAAGGTGGATTCTCGAAGGCGGCCAAGGCTCTGCACATTGCTCAGCCTTCTCTCAGTGTCATGGTCTCGAATATAGAAAAGGAGATCGGTGCCAGGCTGTTTGACAGGAGTACTACTCCGGTGCGTCTCACTCAGATCGGCGAGAAGTATCTCGAATGCTGCGGCAACATATCCATGATCGAAGAGGACTTCATCAGCTATGTCAACGACATCAAGGGTATCGAGGTCGGTGAGATCGCTCTCGGCGGAACGACTCTGTACATGTCCAACATAGTTCCTGAGATCCTGAACGTATACTCCGGGCAGCACCCTTCGATACACATCGGTCTTTATGACCACGACACACCTTCCCTCGTCAGCAGGCTCCTCAGCGGCGAGCTCGACATCATTATCGACAATCTGCCTGCAAAAGAGGACCAGCTTTCAGCCCACTATCTCGGAACGGAATATCTGCTGATTGCCATTCCGAAGAGCTTTGCAGTCAACGTAAAACTCGAAAATCATGCATACACCTTCGAGGAAATAACAGCCAGGAAGCATACCGAGGGTCTCCATCCTGCGCTGGACTATTTCAGGCCGCTGAGAAAGCAGCCGTTCATCCTCCTTCAGGATGGCTTCGACACACGCAGAAGATGCGATGCCGTGTTCAAGGACTACGGTGTCAGAATCGATCCGGTATATGAACTGAACCAGCTGTCAAGCGCTTTCGGTATGGCAGCTTCAGGCCTCGGCATTACTGTCGTCAGCGACACGCTTATCCGTCACTCCCCTAACTGGGGCAGCCACATGCTCTACTACTCAGTAAACCACAGTGAATTCATCCGTGATGTGTGCTATTACACCAGAAAGCACAGGTTGCTATCCCTCGCTCTCGAGGAATTCATAGATATAAGCAGAGAGCTGCATCCTTTCACTCAGAGCCTGCCGCTCTGATAATAAATTAACCACTGAAGCAATAGTTAATGGCGTTATCCTTAATTAAATTAAGCGAACGGGCGATTTTTCGCCCGTTTTTATCATATTGCGCAAAATTATTGAAAGTTTTTACAGCTTAAAGTATATTTTTTTCAGAAAGAAGCACCGCTTCATTTCGATCATTAACGACATTATTTCATTTTTCAGCAGAGGTGATTATCAATGGGAATTACTGCAGACAAGAAGAGTTTCTTTATGATCAACCCGGCCATTGTTGAAGACAGTCAGGAGACCAGCACGATCCAGGAGAGCTACAAGGAGACCTACGGACTCGATGCTCTCGGTCTTGCGCCTTCAGTAGTGCACCGCAATCTCAGCCCTACCGTACTTATTGAAAAAGCGATAAGAAACGGCGAAGGCATACTCACAGATACAGGTGCCCTGGCTGTTACAACCGGCAAATTCACAGGCCGCTCCCCTCACGACAAATACATCGTCGATACCGACGGCGTTCACGACCTCATCAACTGGGGAGATGTCAACCATCCTATCAGCAGAGGAGTATTCGACGCACTCAAGGCAGAGATGATCGATTTCCTTGAGGGCCAGGAAGTGTATATCTTCGACGGATACGCAGGAGCTGACCCGCAGCACAGACGCAAATTCCGTGTTATCAATGAGATGCCGTCACAGAACCTCTTCATCCGTGACCTTCTAATCAGACCTACAGCAGAAGAACTGGCTACTTTTGGCGAAGCTGACTACACCATCCTCGTGGCCCCTGGCTACAAGTGCAATGCAAAGCGTTACGGCATCCACTCAGAGGCTGCCATCATCATCGACTACGAAGCTCATTTTGCCATCATCGCAGGTTCGCAGTACTCAGGCGAGATCAAGAAGACCGTCTTCTCGATCATGAACTTCGCAATGCCGGTGGAGGACAACGTTCTTCCGATGCACTGCTCAGCCAACATGGACCCGAAGACAGGCGAGACAGCTGTTTTCTTCGGCCTCTCCGGTACAGGCAAAACAACGCTCTCAGCCGATCCTAACCGCGAGCTGATCGGTGATGATGAGCACGGCTGGTCAGATAACGGCGTCTTCAATTTCGAAGGCGGCTGCTACGCCAAATGCATCGATCTTGAAGAAGCAAAAGAGCCTGAGATATATCATGCGATCCATTTCGGTTCGGTCCTTGAGAATGTAGTCACCAACGAGGATCACGTTCCGGACTATGCCGACAGATCGCTCACAGAGAACACCCGCGTCGGATATCCTATAGATTTTATCCCTAATGCCAGCACAGCCGGAAGAGGCGGCATCCCTAAGGTAGTACTCTTCCTCACAGCTGACGCATTCGGAGTGCTCCCGCCTATTTCCAAACTGACAAGGAATGCTGCGATATATCACTTTGTAACAGGATTCACTGCCAAGCTCGCAGGTACTGAGCGCGGAGTCAAGGAGCCTCAGCCGACATTCTCAACACTTTTCGGCGAGCCTTTCATGCCGCTGAGAACTGAGCGCTATGCCGAGATGTTCGGTGAGCGCCTTGATGAGTACGGCACACAGGTATATCTTGTAAACACGGGATGGTCAGGCGGAGCATTCGGAACAGGCAGCCGCATCAAGCTTGCTTACACAAGAGCAATGGTAACAGCCGCCCTGAACGGAGACCTTGAGAATGCTGAATACGTCCATGACGACAGATTCAACCTCGAGATTCCTGTCAGCGTCAAGGGAGTTCCTGAGGAGATCATGATCCCTAAGAACACCTGGGCAGATGCAGAAGCGTATGACAGACAGGCCGATGAGCTCGCTGAGATGTTCATGACCAACTTCGAGAAGAAATACCCTGACATGCCTGCCGAGATCTCAGAAGCAGGTCCTGCAAGAAAGTAGCAGCAGTCAGAGCAGACATGCAAAATAAGCATGCACATCAGGCATACAGATCAGGTGCATAACCTGAGACAGAAGAACAGATATTAATCAAGAAAGGAAAAGCCATGAAGAATATAGATGAAATGGACGTTCAGATCCTCAACCTCCTCAAGATGAACGCACGTATGTCACTCAAGGAACTCTCCTCTGAGGTGCATCTGACTACCCCTGCACTCTCTGCACGCATAGACAAGCTCGAAAATGCAGGATTCATCAAGGGCTATCACGCAGATGTTGATCTTGAGAAGATCGGCTACAAGATCAAGGCCTTCATCCAGATGTCCGTACTCCCTGAAGACCAGCGCAAGTTCTACGACTTCATCCAGAAGAAGGACTTCGTTCTCGAGTGCAACCACATCACAGGACCTTATTCCATGCTCCTCAAGGTAGTCACACCGACAACATCCGAGCTCGACACATTCATCGGCGAGCTCCAGGAATTCGGAAGGACCGAGACTCAGGTAGTCTTCTCGACAGTGCTCGAGAGATTCTAGGAGTCAGGAATAAATACAGACAGTACAAAAGGCAGATTCCCTCATGGGTTTCTGCCTTTTACTTTTATTGCTACAGTTCGTTACGCATCATGTCAGCGTATGTCTCTCTCTTCACTACAAGTCTCGCCTTGCCGTCCTTTATCATTATCATCGCCGGCTTCGGGATCCTGTTGTAGTTGGATGCCATCGCATAGTTGTATGCGCCGGTGGTGAGGACTGCTATGATGTCCCCTCTCTCAGGCTTTGCGATGCTGACATACTCTGCCACGCGGTCGCCGCTCTCGCAGCATCTTCCCGCGATGGTGCACTCGTAGTCTGCAGGCTCGCCTGCCTTGCTCGCATTGAGAACCGTATATTCAGACTTGTAGAGTGCGTATCTCGGATTGTCTGTCATGCCGCCGTCTACTGTGACGTAGTTGCGGTATCCCTTGACCTCCTTGCAGCCGCCTGTCGTATACAGTGTCGTGCCGGCATCTGCTATGATGCTGCGGCCCGGCTCCATGTAGATGGCTTCGAAGGAGATGCCGTACTTCTCGCATGCAGCGTTCAGGTGCTCAGCTACCTCTTTGATGCGCGCAGGGATGTCTATGACCGGATCCTTCTCGGTGTATCTTACTCCGAATCCTCCGCCGATGTTCAGCACCCTGACATTGAGTCCGTAAGCGTACTTAACTTTGGCCGCATACTCTGTCAGGATCTCCACCTGCCTGTTGAAGGAGTCGCTTTCGAATATCTGCGATCCGACGTGGCTGTGGAATCCGGCTACTTCCACATTCTCACATGAAAGAGCCGTGCGAACGAATTCATCCGCCTGACCGGTATCGATCGGAACGCCGAACTGCGAATCCACTTTGCCCGTGTTGATAGCTTCAAGTGTATGCGGATCAAGTCCGCAAGTCAGCCTCAGAAGCACTTTCTGTGTGACACCCTGCTCTGAGGCGACTTTGTTGAGGACTTCCAGTTCATTCAGATTGTCGACTACAAAGTACCCTATCCCCTGTGAAATACCGTATTCGATATCTGCGTCTGTCTTGTTGGTGCCGTGGAAAAACATTTTCGATGCAGGAAAACCTGCAGCGACTGCTGTAAATATTTCTCCCGGTGAGACGACATCAACACACATCCCCTCAGACTGAACTACCGGGTATATGCCCTTGAAGCACAGGGCCTTGCTCGCGAAAAGCGGAGCAGATTCCGGACCAAAGTATTCGTGCATGGCTTTGACGTATGTCCTGCAGTTAGCGCGGATGACATCCTCGTCGAGGACGTAGAGCGGTGTGCCGAATTCTGCGGCAAGCTCTTCCGCGTCCAGGCCGCCTATTGCCAGATGCCCTTTATCGTTGATTGTAAGATTGTCATAAAGCATGATTAAACCTTTGATACTGTGTTAAGTGTTTACAGCATGTGAGCGAGAAGCTCTTCTCTTGTATGATGCGAGAGGTATGCAGGCGGCACGTCGAAGAGTGTCTTCGCTCCACTCTGTCCCTCCTGATTCATCCTGCAGGCTGCTCTTGCAGCTGCTGTGAGGATGCTGCCTGTGAAGAACGGATTGGAGTCGAGGTTGAGAGTGAACTCAACGGTGTTGTTGAATTCTCTGTCAAGCCCGGTGCATCCGCTTCTTATCACGCTGCCGCCGTGAGGAAGACCGCTGTGGTCTCTGTCAAGCTCTTCCTGTGTGATGAACTCTACTGTAGTGTCATATGGCTCGAAGTAGTCAGGCATAGTCTTGATTGCCTCTTCGATTGCAGCCTTGTCAGCGCCTTCTTCGGCAACTACCCAGCACTCTCTTAAGTGCATCTGACGTGCGGTGAACTCAGGGTGCTCGTTGTTTCTGACGCTGTCAAGTGCAGCTTCAATTGGTACTGTGTACTGCCTTGCATCCTTGACGCCCTCGATCCTTCTGATAGCATCGGAGTGTCCCTGGCTGACGCCGCGGCCCCAGAATGTGTAGCTGTCGCCTTCAGGGAGTGCCGAGTCTGCGAGGATCCTTGCAAGCGAGAAGTATCCCGGGTCCCATCCGCAAGAGATGATGCCGACTTTGCCTGCTGCAGATGCTGCTGCATCTACCTTTGCAAAGTGCTCCGGAATGTGATGGTGATTGTCAAAACTGTCGATGACGTTGAACTTCGATGCCAGCTCCGGTGTCATCCATGGCAGGTCTGTTGCGCTGCCCCCGCAGATAACGACTACGTCGATGTCATCAGCGTATTCTCCGATCTTGTCATAAGCGACTACCGGTGCACCCGTCACTGTCTGTACTGATGCCGGGTCTCTTCTTGAGAATACAGCGACAAGCTCCATGTCCTGCGCCTGTGTTACAGCGGCTTCAACGCCTCTTCCTATATTTCCGTATCCTGCAATTCCTACCCTTATCATTTTAATTCTCCTCCTGATTCCTGATCTCTGATCCCATTAACGATCCCCTGATCATCCTGTCAGTCTGTCTTAAGGCTGCGGCATTTTCCCCCTTGCCGCAGGTCTTCATCAATCTGCAAGAAGATCATCCATGTTATACATCCCGGCCGGCTTTCCTGCGAGGAATCTAGCCGCTGCGACAGCGCCGTCTGCGAAGAGGGCTCTGTCATGTGCCTGATGTGTTACTGTTATGGTCTGTGTGTTGGTGCCGAACATCACCTCGTGGATGCCGACGATGTTGCCCATTCTGACTGAGTTGATGCCGATCTCATCCGGCTCGCGCTTGCAGTCGCGCGATCTTCCGAGGTTGTAGTGGAGTTCAGGCCTTGCTTCCTTAATAGCATCAGCAAGCATGAGAGCTGTTCCGCTCGGTGCGTCGACCTTTCTGTTGTGGTGCGTCTCGACGATCTCGATGTCGCATGCTCCGAACTTCGCAGCGATCTCTTTTACCACTTTGGCCGTGATCGCAACGCCGACAGACATGTTTCCCGACTTGAATACAGGGATGCTCTCAGCTGCCTTGGTTATGCATGCCATCTCCTCTTCAGTCTGGCCTGTTGTGCAGACGACAACCGGAAGATTCCTTGAAACGCAGTACTCCATCAGTGGAACCGTTGCACTGTGATGCGAGAAGTCGATCACAACATCCGCCGGTCCCTGATACTCTGAAGGTTCCAGGCAGTCCCCGTTGCCTGTAGGAGTGATGCCGCAGACGATCTCCATGTCATCAGTCTTTGCGATGACGGCGGCGAGGTTCATGCCCATCGCCCCGTCAATTCCGTTTACTATTACTTTCATGATTACCCCTCTATAATTCCAAGATCCAGCATAGCCTTGCGGAGTCTTGCAAGATTAGCATCCTCCATGCGGTAAAGAGGCGATCTGATGATCGGATCACACCATCCCATCATTGCCAGAGCTTCCTTGACAGGAATAGGGTTGACCTCGCAGAAGAGAGCCTTGACGAGCTCGTTGTACTTGCACTGAAGTGCTGCCGAGCCTGCAACGTCTCCTTCCCAGAACTTTGTGCAGATCTCTCTTGTCTCCTTAGGGATGACATTGGAGAGTACCGAGATGACGCCCTTGCCGCCCATCGAGAGGAACGGAACGATCTGGTCGTCGTTTCCGGAATAGATGTCGAGCTTGTCGCCTACGAGCGAGAATGTGTCAACGATCTTGGAGATGTTGCCGTTAGCTTCCTTGATGGCTGCTACGCCGTCGATCTCTGCGAGCTTGACATATGTCGAAGGCTCTATGTTGAGTCCTGTTCTCGAAGGAACGTTGTATGCGATGATAGGAACATCGCTGACACTTGCGTACTCGCTGAAGAGCTTTACAAGACCGTTCTGTGTAGCCTTGTTGTAGTACGAAGTTACGATCAGGCATGCTGCTGCGCCTGCGTCGCTTGCATACTTGGTAAGCTGCTTGCCGTACTCTGTGTGGTTGGAGCCTGTGCCGGCGATGATAGGAACTCTGCCTGCTGCTCTCTCTACAGCGTAGCTGATGCATGCCTTGTGCTCTTCGTCTGTAAGTGTCGAGCCCTCACCTGTGGTGCCTGCGATTACGAGTGCATCGATTCCCGACTCGATCTGCCAGTCGATCAGCTTTCCGAACTGGTCAAAATTGACTCCGGTCTCTGTCATCGGAGTGATCAGTGCGGTTGCAACTCCTTCGAAAATAGTCTGTGTTCTTGCCATTGTGTTACCTCCTCATTTTGAATGGTCTTTCCAAGAATGAGATGAGGCTACCGGTCAGATACGTCAGAGGCTGCCTTGAATCTGTAATATAAAAAGCAGCTGACACGGATCAGCTGCTCATGACAAATCAAAACAATAAAACTCTGATATGTATCATGGATAGCGCTCCGCGTATATCGCGACAGTCGGCCGTATCTTATTCCGTCCGCCCAGATCGGAAGGGATGCAGCCCTGCCTCACTTCGGCGTCAGCCCCTTTCATTTCCCCCTGCACTGCACTGGTTAACGGGATCACTACTTATGACGTGACGCGTCCTCTATCTCAATTAGTCGCATTTTATTATGTATATTGAAATATGTCAACGCTTCAGCGCTAACAATTTGGTATTTTTCACAAAACACTACTGATCTGTTCTCTCAGCCAGCCTGTCCACGCGTCGAATCCCTCGCCTGTCTTGGACGAGAGGAAGAAAATCTTCGCATCCGGGTTCAGACTGTGCACTCTCTCTATGAAGGCTTCGTCATCGAACTTAAAGAACTTTCTTGTGTCCACCTTGTTTACGATGACTGCCTGGCATACCGTGAACATCAGAGGGTACTTGAGAGGCTTGTCGTCTCCTTCAGGAAGCGACAGGATCTCAACGTTGACTGTTGCTCCTGTATCCTGCTCAGCGGTGCATACGAGGTTGCCTACATTCTCCATGAAGAGTAGGTCGAGGTCCGAAGTGTCGAACTCATCGAGCGCCTGCTTTGTCATTGCAGCATCCATTGCGCACTCGCCGCCTGTGTGGATCTGGATTGAGCGTACGCCTGCGTCGATCATCTTCTCAGCGTCTACGGATGCATCGATGTCAGCCTCCATAACGCCTATCTTGTACTCGTCTCTCAGGTCAGCGATAGTCCTCAGGAGGGTCGTTGTTTTGCCTGCTCCCGGGGAAGCCATGATGTTGACCATGAATGTTCCGTTGGCCTTGTTGCGTGCCCTGACCTCATCGGCGATGCGGTCGTTCATCTCGAACACGCCCATGTTTACGTCAATTACTCTTACAGCACACATTACTTTGCACCTCCCAGAAATTCCTTGGCAGCATTTCTGATCCATGCGGCTGCCTCATCGAATCCCTCTCCTGTCTCTGCGGATACGGCGATGACATCTGCATTCGCATTTCTCAGTCTGACATTCTCTGTGAACTTCTCAAGGTCGAAGTCGAATGCCTCAAGCGCATCGATCTTGTTGACGAGCACTACGTCAGCCTTGGTGAACATAAGAGGATACTTGAGCGGCTTGTCATCTCCCTCAGGTACGGAAAGGATGACGAGGTCTTTGACTGCTCCTGTGTCGAACTCAGCCGGGCATACGAGGTTGCCGACGTTCTCGAGGATGACGAGGTCGAGATCCTTCGAGTTGATCTCTTTCAGGCTCTGCCTTGACATGTCCGCGTCGAGGTGGCACATGCCGCCTGTGTGGATCTGAACGGAAGCGACTCCCGCATTCAGCATCGTTCTTGTGTCTACATCGCCGTCTATGTCAGCCTCGAGCACTCCGATCCTGAACTCGTCCTTCAGCCTCTTTATGAGCTGCAGGATGCTTGACGTTTTGCCCGAACCCGGCGATGACATTATATTCAGATAAAAAGTCTTCTCCTCAAAAAGCTCGCCGCGCAGCTTATCTGCGTCAGCATCGTTGTCCTCGAGGATGCTTTCCTTGACCTTAATGATTCTCGGTTCTCTTTCCAGCATTATTACTGTGCCCCTTTCTCTGCTGCATATTCCTATTTTCTTACTGCACTATTCTATCATTTTTCCCGGGTGACACTCAATTCCAATATGTTTCACTTTTATCCTGTTTTGTGTCACTATTCCCCTGTTATGCGGCCGCGCCGGATGCGGTTGAAAATGACTCTTCTGAGTTGTATCATTAACGGGCGGCAGCATTGATGCCGAGATTACTGAAATCTTATTCCGGAGGAAGAGACAGTGAGAAAGAAAGTCTGCATTCTGTACACCGGCGGAACGATCGGCATGGTCCCGACTGAGAACGGGTTCGCACCTGCGCCGGGAACTTTTGCGAAAGAGCTCGCAGCGATAAGGGACCTTTCATCCCAGCGCATGCCTGACTGGGATCTTGTGGAATTCGACCCGCTGCTGGACAGCTCAAACATTACATATAAACAGTGGAATCAGATCGCTGAAGCGATCGAGTCAAGATATGATGCTTATGACGGATTCGTCGTGCTGCACGGCACTGACACAATGGCCTACAGCGCTTCGGCACTCTCGTTCATGCTCGAAGGGCTCAGCAAGCCTGTCATCTTCACCGGCTCTCAGATACCTCTCTGCGAGCTCAGAAGCGACGGCAAGGACAACCTGATCACTTCTGTCCTGATAGCATCGCAGGAAATAGTGCGGGAAGTGGCGCTGTTCTTCGGAAATGAGCTCATGCGCGGAAACAGGTGCACAAAGTATTCTGCGGACCGCCTTATCGCTTTCAGCTCTCCTAACTATGTTGAACTTGCCAAAGCCGGAATCGATATAAAATACCGCAGCAAGGCATTTCTCGATGCCGACCCTGATCAGCCGCTTACAGTGCGCTATCTCAAAGACACCAGACTCGGCGTTATCAAGGTATTCCCGGGCATCAAATTCGATCTCTTCACGCCTATCGTCAATGACCTGCAGGGACTCGTCCTTGAGACATTCGGTGCAGGCAATATCCCGAATTATGACCGGGCTCTGTCAGACCTGATCGACGAAGCAGCGCGCAAGGGAACTATCGTAGTAGTATGCACCCAGTGTCCTCAGGGCTCTGTACATCTCGGAACGTATGAAGCCGGCTCCAAGCTGGTAGAAGCCGGTGCTGTCAGCGGATACAACATGACAACAGAAGCCGCTGTAGCAAAGCTCTCATATCTTCTCAGCCAGGATCTTACGACCGATCAGATCAGAGAGTTCATGGAGACCGATCTCCGCGGAGAGCTGGATAACTAGCTACAAATAAAAAAGAACTGAGTAAAGCGTCTTTCCACACGCTTAGCTCAGTTCTTTTTATTGTTACTATTTAAGCCTCGTGCACCAGTTTTCCGTTGATGTTTTCTATGTTGATGGCAAAGCACAGTGTCCTTGCTGCATCTTTTTCAACTTCTCTCTTGATGTACTCCTCTGTGCACGGGAACTTGTGGCATAGCTTGACTGACCACTTGATGACTTCGTCGATGTCTTCGATCAGCTCGGCTTTGCCGAATACGATCACGCTCTTTACGTACTTTGCCCAGTCGCCTTCCTTCTGGTAGTCCTGGCCGAATACGCAGTAGGATACCTTAGGGTCTTTCCTGATGGCGTCCACTCTGTGACCGAAGTTCGCACCGTGGAAATACAGCTTGCCTGTCTCTTCATCGTAGTAGTGATTGATAGGAACTCCGTATGGATAGCCGTCATCGCCCTGTACGGACAGCACGCCTCTTGTCTCCTTCTTCAGCACTTCAATGATCTCTTCATGTGTAAGAGCCTGCGGCCTTCTTCTCATCTCTCTGAACATAGTAGGTTCCCCTTTCCGGTTATTATGCGATTTTCCTTAATGCGGTCAGATCCTTCCGGTCTTCTCTGCGAGCTCCCTGAACCAGGCCGCACGCTCCATGGTATCCTCGAAGGACTCTTCCACTGTGGCTCCCGGTGTGTGCCACGACCAGTTGCCCTCTGCTATGCCAGGGACATTGATCCTTGTCTCGCTTCCGAGCAGGAACATATCCTGCAGCTGGACCATTGCGAGCGCTGCCGGGCTCTCATATATCTTTCTTATGATATCCAGAGCCTCTATCTCAGCTTCGGTGCGCTTTTCGTCCTTTTCGGCCTGGCTTTCTGCCATCAGAGCACCGTCATAATGCTCATCAGCTTCAGGCATTCTGACATCGCCGTCTGCATCCTGCCCGTCTCCGAGAAGGAATCCCATTATAGTATCGTTGTCGTGGGTGCCTGTGTAGAAAGCTCTGTGAGCTGCCTTCTCAGGCTCCATCTCCATCATCTCATCAGCTGTGAACTGCCAGATATCCATTCCCGGCAGGCCTGTCAGTTTGATAAGGCTCAGCACTCCGTCATCGAGGAATCCGAGGTCTTCTGCCAGAAGCTTCATTCCGAGGCCCTCTTCATCCAGCATCTTCTTAACTGCGCGGAAGAAGTCAAGCCCCGCGCTATGCTGCCAGAATCCCTTCTTAGGCGATCCGCCCTCAGGTATAGCGTAGTATTCAGAGAATCCTCTGAAGTGGTCTATCCTTAGTATGTCGAATCTCTCAGCGCACTGCTTCAGCCTTCTGAGCCACCAGCTGTAGCCGTCAGCTTTCATTTCCTCCCAGTTGTAGAGCGGGTTGCCCCAGTCCTGGCCGTCCTCGCTGAACGCATCAGGCGGTACTCCCGAGTGGACCTTCTTGACTCCGTTCTCATCAAGAGCGAACTGGTCCTTGTCAGCCCAGACATCAGCGCTGTCTGATGCCATGTACATCGGAAGGTCTCCCATCATCTCGATTCCGAGGCTGTTGGCATAGTCCTTAAGTTCATTCCACTGGACGTGGAAATAGTACTGATCCCTGGCGAGCTCTTCGACCCTGTCTCCGTACTCCTTTGACAGTTCTTCATAGAGCTTGGCAGGATCTCCGAATTTATGCTCATCAGGCCATTCGTACCAGGCTTTGCCGCCGTTTATCTCCTTGAGCACAGTGAATACGATGTATCCCTGCAGCCAGTCCTTATTGTCCCTGCAGAATTTCTCATATCCGCTGAGGTCAGGAAGCTCATCGCGGTTGATCATCTCAGGATATCCCGCGAATGCTGCGTTGCTTGAGTAAGGCGAGCCGCCCAGCCCTGTAGGGTTGAGAGGCAGCACCTGCCACACCTTCATGCCAGCGCCGGCAATGTAGTCGGCAAACTTCTTGGCCGGAGTTCCGAGCACGCCCTTTCCGAGGGTGCTGATGTGGCATATAACGCCTGCTTTCCTTCCGAGGTCCACCTTTTCAGGAGGCTCGTCGAGGAGGCAGATTATCTTTACGGAAAGCGGATCAAGCACAACAGTGCCCGGTGTTCCGTTTTCGACAGGCATCTCCTTTGCGGACTTAAGAAGGTCAAGAGCATAGCCGCACTTTGCCTCCTCAATGCCGGAAAGGTCTATCTCTGTCCTGCCGTAGCTTCTGCTCGCCAGGACGAGAATGCGCTCGTCATTTCTGTCAGGATACGATCTTACGAATGCGAAGATGTCATCGCTGACTCCCTCTCTTCCTGAGAGCATCGTAAAATCTCCGTCCTTAAGGACAGGATGTTCATCATATATGAGACCCATCATCCTGTAGTGGTATCCGAGATCGAGATTCTCATATCCCCACGGATATCCGCTTCTGTTCTCAGGGTCGCGGCCGCCTGTAAGGCCGGCCTCATCACCGTAATAGATGCACGGAACTCCCGGCAGAGTGAACTCGAGGGCCGACATGACCCTGACCTTCTTTACAGCTGCCTCATAGTCCTCTTCAGCCGCCATTGCAGTGATGATCCTCTCCCTGTCGTGGCTGCCGATGAGGTTCAGAGCTCCGTAGAAGTTCTCCCTCGGGTAGTTCTCGCTCAGGCTCATAAGGCGCTCTGCCGCGTAGCCTGAATCTATCGTATAGTTGATGTAGTCAAGAAGGATGTCCCTCAGCGGGTAGTTCATGGTGCCGTCAAGTTCATCACCCATGAAGTACTTCCTTCTCTCTCCGTAGCTTATCTTGTTGCTTGCGTCCTCCCAGACCTCTCCGATGAGAAGTCCTTCAGGGTCGCATTTTCTGATCCTTGCTCTCGTCTCTGCGATGAAGGAATCCGGCAGCTCGTCAGCGACATCGAGTCTCCAGCCGCTCGCTCCCATCTTCATCCAGTGCTCAATGACGCCGCTTCTGCCGAGGATGAAATGCCTGTAATCCGAATTGGTCTCGTTGACCTCCGGAAGGTCGGTAACGCCCCACCAGGATCTGTAGCCGCACTCCTCGTTCTCATCGAACTTGTACCACTCTCTGTACGGCGAGTCCTCGCTCTGCCATGCGCCCTTCGCGTCGTGCGGGCGCGCTTTGCCCTGAGCCTTGTAATTGCCGAACATATTGAAATATATGCTGTCAGCACCGGTATGGCTGAAGACTCCGTCGAGTATGAGGCGTATGCCGTGCGCCTTCGCTTCGCTTGCGAGGTGGGCAAAATCCTCGTTGGTACCGAGCGTCGGGTCTATGTTAATGTAGTCTGCCGTGTCATAGTGGTGAGTCGATGCGGACTCGAACACGGGGTTTAAGTATATAGCGGTGACGCCAAGCGACCTTAAGTAGCCGAGCTTCTCCTCTATTCCCCTAAGGCTGCCGCCGTAAACCGGCCACTCGGTGACTTTGCCCTCGTGGTCTCTGACATAATACGCTCTTCTGTTCCAGTCATCCTCGATGACTCTCTTTATGTCTGTGCGCCTCTCGTTGACGCGCTTTACAGCCTCTTCGCATCTCTCGCGCCATCCCTCATCGCGGGCGAATCTGCCCGGGAATATCTGGTATACTATCCCGTTCTTATACCATTCAGGAACAGCAGCTCCTTTATATACCGTGATCTGATAGGACGGCACGTTGTACGCCGGCGTCTCTATTCCGCCGTACATCCAGCCCTCGCCGCCGAGTCTCTCTGGATTGTTCCCGTACCATATTATGCGGCGCTCATCATAGTCATCAGCAACCTCGGCCCCGAAGGTGTACCACAGCAGGCCGCCCTCATCAGGCGCGGTTATCTCCGCAGTGAACCTGGCCCCGTGTGTCTCCTCGAGGCAGGCTGTCTGGTGCATCTCTATGTATTCCGGATTACGGCTCTCGCCGCGCCACAGAAGCAGCGTTACGTCTTCAGGCACGAAGTCGACTGCATCTATGCTGAGGCGGATCTTCTCTCCGGTCTTTACGGCTCCGAAAGGTGTGCGGTGCTCACGGTTTCTTGAGTCATGTACTAATTTCATCTATAGATATCTTTCTTCTCCCCTCTGTTCCATCCCTTATTACCAGCCGAGCAGGCCGTCGTACAGTTCTCTGTACTTGACTGCGGATTCTTCCCAGCCGAAGTTGGCATCGAATGCGTTCTGCTGGAGCTTCTCCCAGATGTCATGATGCTCGAACCACAGGTTGAGCGCGAGGTCTACAGTGCTCCTGAGACCGTTGGCATCGAAGTCCTTGAAGGAGAATCCGTTAGCATATTCTCCTGCATCCCAGTATCCGCGAACGGTATCCTTGAGTCCGCCTGTCTCTCTTACCAGCGGAAGTGTTCCGTATCTCATCGAGATCATCTGCGCGAGGCCGCATGGCTCGAACTCGGACGGCATCAGGAATACGTCAGCTGCAGCGTAGAATCTTCTTGAAAGCGGCTCGTCAAAGGTGATCCTTGCCGCGAAGTTCTCAGGATTGTGATATGCAAAATCGCCGATGGCGTTCTCGAATGCAAAGTCGCCGGTTCCGAGTACAGCTACCTGCATGTATCTCTCGCGGAACTCAGGCAGCAGCTCTGCAATGAGGTTGGCGCCCTTCTGCTGAGTCAGTCTGCTGACCATTGCGAACAGAGGAACGTCCGGATCCTCTCTCAGGCCGAGCTCTCTCTGGAGTGCCAGCTTGGCCTCCGTCTTCTTCTCGAGGTGGTTTCTGTCGAAGTGTACAGGAATAGCAGGGTCCTTTTCAGGATCGTAGTTCTTCTTGTCTATTCCGTTGATGATTCCGGAAAGCTTGTACTTTCTGGATGTGAACAGTCCCTCAAGGCCCTCGCCGTACCTTACTGTGCAGATCTCATCAGCATAGGTCGGGCTGACCGTTGTTACTGCATCTGAGTAGATGACAGCACCCTGCATGAAGTTGACAGCGTCATCGTGGAGCATCTGTCCGTCAGCAGGTGTGCCTGTAAGGCCGAGGACATCGCCGACCATGGTCCTGCTGTACTGTCCCTGGAACTTGAGGTTGTGTATGGTGAAGACTGTCTTGATGCGGTCATAGAGCTCTTCGCCTCTGAAGTATTCCCTGAGGTATACAGGAACGAGAGCTGTATGCCAGTCATTGCAGTGCAGGATGTCAGGTGCAAAGGTCCTTGCGATGTGCCTGATCGTCTCAAGTACGGCTACCGAGAAGAATGCGACTCTCTCGCCGTCATCGAACTCGCCGTATACTCCCGCTCTGCTGAAATAGTATTCATTGTCAAGGAAGTAGTATGTGACTCCGCCCTTTCTCAGTGTGAACAGGCCGCAGTACAGGCTGCGCCATCCGAGTCTTACCTCGTAGTTCTCGATGTATTTCATCTTCTCTCTGTATTCCCATGGAATAGAGCTGAGCAGCGGCAGTATTACTCTTGCATCGTACTCATCATTTTTGATGTATGCAGGCAGTGATCCTGCTACATCACCGAGACCTCCTGTTTTAATAAACGGTGTAGCTTCAAAAGCTGCAAATAAGACTTTTTTCTTCTCTCCCATAATACCGTTTCTCCTTATCTTTATATTAAATTTCAATAATTAGCGCTTATTAATTCACCTGTTCTATTAAATCAGAAAAAAGGGCTCCCTGCAACTGCAGAGAGCCCATATGTGTAAGATTGTGTCTGTTTTTGTCCGTTTAAATCTCGGCTTCCTTGCCTATTACAACAGGCTTGTCCGGTGACCCGAAGATCTTGACGCCATCGTTGATCTTGACGTACTTGTCACAGATTACGTTGTCGAGTACTACATCCTTGCCGATCTCGCAGTGCATCATGATCACGCTGTTCCTGACAACTGCGCCCTTGCCGATGTTGACACTTCTGAAGATGGTGCTGTTCTCGACCTTGCCCTCGATTGTGCAGCCTGCCGAAATCGTGGAATTGCGCACATCTGAATCAGGCTGATAGAATACAGGCGCCTCATCCTGTGTCTTGGTGTAGATAGTTCTCTCAGGATTGCAGAACACTTCGTTTCTGATGACATAGTCTGTCATGTCCTGATTGACCTTGAGCAGGTCGGAAGTGCTTCTGACTCTGCCGAAATATCCTCTGAACTCGAAAGCTCCTACATCGAAGATATCAAGATGATCCTTGACTACATCGAAGAAGTCCATGTACTCAAGAGCGCCGTACCACTTCAGGAACTCAAGCATGAATTCTCTGTTAACGATGCAGCAGTCGATGAAGTAGTTAGACCAGCCTTCGCTTTCTGTCTTGAACTCAGTAACTCTTCCGTTCTCGTCGATATCCACGAAGAATCCCTCGTACTCTTCGCCTCTAGGGATCTTCTTGTATACGACTGTCATCTGCTTGCCGGACTCGCTGTGATGCTTGATCAGCGGCTTGTAGTCCATGTTGTATACGTCAGTGCTGCTGGAGATGATAACGTAGTCAGCGCCATCTCTCTCGAAGAACTTGATGTTCTTGAGCGCGTCTCTGATGAGGAATCTTCTGCCCTCTGCCTGCACGCCGTATACCGAGCCAGGCATCAGGAAGAGTCCGCCGTTCTTGCGTCCGAGTGACCACGGATTACCGATACCGATGTGGTCGATCAGCGATCCAGATGTGTAAGGAGCGACGATTCCGATCGTTGTGATACCGGAGTTGGCCATATTGGAGAGTGCAAAATCTATGAGTCTGTATCTGCCGCCGTAAGGAACGGATGCGAGAGTTCTCTCTTCGGTGAGCTCGCCGAATCCTTTGCCCTGATAATTAGCGGAAATAAGTCCTATTGTCTTCATTTCAGTGCCTCCCTCCTATACCGACAGCTTGGATGTGCCGTAAACAACGATCTTGCCGTCAGCATCTCCGATCTCAGTTCTGTCATCGACTACAACGCCCTCGTTTACGATGGTCTTGGTGATTGTGCAGTTCCTGCCGATGATTGCGTTAGGAAGGATGATGGAATCCTTGATTACAGATCCCTCTCCTACGACTACGCCGCTTCCGAGTATCGAATGATCTACCGCGCCGTATACCGTGCAGCCGTTGCTGACAAGGGCTTTGCCTATGCTGGCATCCGGTCCGATGTACTGAGGCGGATATATGTTGGAGTTGGAGAACACTCTTGCATCCTTTGTGAACACGTTGATGCTCTCAACATCGTCCATGAGGTCCATCTGGCTCTCATAATAGCTGTCGACTGTTCCGACATCTCTCCAGTAGCCTTCGAATCTGTAAACGATCAGCTTTTTCTTCTCTGCAAGCATCTTAGGGATGATGTTCTTTCCGAAATCGTGCTCGGAATCTGTATCCTCATGATCCTCAAGCAGTGCCTTCCTCAGGGACTGCCATGAGAAGATGTAGATACCCATCGATGCGAGGTTGCTGTCCGGTTCTTTAGGCTTCTCTGTAAACTTAACGATGTTGCCGTCATCGTCTGCAGTCATGATACCGAATCTGCTTGCCTCTTCCATCGGGACCTCTATAACAGAGACTGTAAGGTCGGCATTTCTTGCCTCATGCTCATTGAGCATCTTGGTATAGTCAGTCTTGTAGATGTGGTCACCTGAAAGAATGAGAACATGATCCGGGCTGTACAGATCGATGAAGTCGATATTGTGATAAATAGCATCAGCAGTTCCTTCGTACCATTCACCACCGGTCTCTCCGGCATATGGCGGCAGGATGTGTACACCGCCGTCTGCAACAGCCATGTCCCAGGACTCGCCCGTTCCGACGTACTTGTTCAGAATGAGCGGCTTGTACTGTACGAGAATACCGACAGTATCAATTCCTGAATTGACACAGTTGGAAAGGCTGAAGTCAATGATACGGTACTTTCCGCCGAAAGAAACCGCAGGTTTTGCAATGCTCGAAGTCAGGCTTCCGAGTCTGCTGCCTTGTCCGCCGGCCAGCAGCATAGCAATGCATTTTTTCTTCTTCATGTTCAGATGCCTCCTGTGTTTTTAGAGCGATAGATATTAACTTGTTCTATTTAATAATAACCCTTCAGAACGGCTTCAGGGGAAATATTTCCTATTTTGTACAACAAAATACAAAACGTCATTTGGCCCGTCAATTATTAGAGTGCTTTCCAGATATCTTCTGCGTACTCTCTTATTGTCCTGTCGCTTGAGAAGAATGCGGAGTTGGCTATGTTGGCAAGTGACATTGCCTGCCACTTCTCCTTGTCTGAATAGATCTTATCCAGGTTCTCCCAGGCCTTGACGTAGGAGTCAAAGTCTCCGAGTACGAAGTATTCATCGTTGGCGCTGATGAGTGCATCGTGGATGCCCCAGAAGTTGAAGTTGGACTTGCTGAAGAATCCGTCTACGAGCTGGGCTGTCATGCGCTGAAGTCTCTGATCCTCGTCGATGCAGCGCTGTGCTGAATAGCCGCCGTGTCTGTAGAAGTTCTCGACTTCGTCTGATGTGTATCCGAAGATGCCCATGTTGTCATCGCCTACGAGCTGGTTGATCTCTACGTTGGCTCCGTCCATTGTGCCGAGGGTAACTGCTCCGTTCATCATGAACTTCATGTTTCCTGTGCCGCTGGCTTCCTTGCCGGCTGTCGAGATCTGCTCGCTTATGTCAGCTGCAGGATAGATGAGCTGCGCGTTGCTGACGCAGAAGTTCTCGATGAAGACGACTTTGATCTTCTTGCTTACAACAGGGTCTGAGTTGACAACATCTGCGATGCTGTTGATGAACTTGATGACTTCCTTGGCAAATACGTATCCCTGAGCTGCTTTGCCCGCGAATACGAATGTGTAGTTGTTGATAGGAAGATTCGGGTTCTCCTTGAGTCTGTTGTAGAGGTCGAGGATCTTGAAGCAGTTGAGGAGCTGCCTCTTGTATGCGTGGAGTCTCTTGACCTGTACGTCGAATACTGAGTCAGGATCGAGCTCGATCTCCATGTTCTGTTTAACATATTCTGCGAGTCTCAGCTTGTTCTCTCTCTTGGCTGCTGCGAGCTCGTCGAGGAATGCGCTGTCATTCGCATAGGCGTTCAGCTTGCTGATCTGATCAAGGTCGCTCTGCCACTTTGTGCCGATTGTCTTGTTGATGAGTGCGGTAAGTGACGGATTGGCCTGGATCAGGAATCTCCTGTGGCTGATTCCGTTGGTCTTGTTGTTGAATCTCTCAGGATACAGCTTGTAGAACTCGCTGAATACTGTCTTGGTCAGGATGTCCGAGTGAAGCGCGGATACTCCGTTTACGGAATGGCTGCCTATTACGGACAGATTAGCCATCTTGACCTGGCCGTCCCACAGTGCCGATGTCTCTTTCGACATGACGTGGAAGTTGTCATCCTCGCCAGGGAGATGTGCCTGCCATCTTCTGTTGATCTCATCGATGATCATGTAGATTCTAGGCAGGAGTTCCTGGAATTCAGGAATGCTCCACTTCTCGAGTGCTTCAGGCAGTACTGTGTGGTTGGTAAAGGAGATGGTTGCCTTGGTGATCTTCCATGCTTCATCCCATTCAACGTCCTCTTCATCCATGAGTACTCTCATGAGTTCAGGGATGCACATTGTAGGATGTGTATCGTTGATGTGGATCTGCACTCTGTCTGGCAGCTTGTCCCACTCATTATTTCCGTATTTTGCCTTGTACTCCCTGATGATCATGCCGATTCCGGCAGCAACGAGGAAGTACTCCTGTCTGAGTCTGAGCTTCTTGCCGATACCCTGTCTGTCGTCAGGATACAGGATGCTTGTGATAGCCTCGATCTCACTTCTTTCCTTCATTGCCTTGCTGTAGTTTCCGGCATTGAACGCTTCCATATCGATGGTGTCGTGTACAGGCTGAGCATCCCAGAGGTGAAGTGTGTTGGCAGTGGTTCCGCCGAATCCGAGAACAGGAACGTCATACGGCACCGCTCTTACAGTGCTGTAGTCCTTGTGCTCGTACTCCATCTCGCCGTCTTTGTATGTTCTCTCGACTCTTCCTCCGAATCTTACGATTACAGAATCATACGGTCTCTCTCTTTCCCATGCATATCCCTCATCGAGCCATGCATCCGGCAGCTCTATCTGATATCCGTTTTCGATCTTCTGCTTGAAGAGACCGAACTTGTATCTGAGCCCCATGCCGTCGCCTCTGATGCCGAGAGCGGCCATCGAGTCGATGAAGCATGCAGCCAGTCTTCCGAGACCGCCGTTACCGAGGCCCGGATCAGGTTCTACTGCGAGCACCTTGTCGAAGTCGATACCGAGATCCTCAAGTCCCTCTGCAGCGAAGTCTCTGATACCGAGGTTGATGAGATAGTTCTCCATCAGCTTGCCGATAAGAAACTCCATCGAGAAGTAATATACCTTCTTGCCGACAGGCGCCGACGGATCGGTGAACGCTTCTTTTCTGAGAGCTGTCTCGTGCTGGATAACTCTTGCGAGAACATCAAACTGGTCCTTTTCGGTCAGCTTTACTGCGGATACTCCGTAATGTTCTTCTGCAATGCGTGTAAATTCTCTTTTGAAACCTTCTTTTGATTTGATCATAAAATCTCTTTTATCCCTTCATTTTATTTTTTTAATTTAAATATACATCCTCCGATGACCGGGAGCTTGACGGTGATCGAGTAAGGCATGCCGTGCATCGGCTTTTTCTTTGCTCTCACCTGGCGGGTGTTGACCCTGTTGCTGCCCGCGTACTTAGCCGCATCGGAACTGAATATTTCCTTGTAGAAGCCCTTCTCCGGAACACCTAATGTGAACGAGTCGAAGGCCTGGACGCCTGTGTTCAGGATCACTACGAGCAGTTCATCCTCGCCTGTCCTGATGTAGCTGTATATGTTCTGGTCTCTGTTGTCGGCGTCGATCCATCTGAAACCGTCCCATGTCGTATCCTGTGCCCACAGCGCAGGATGCTCGAGATAGAGCTCGTTGAGCTCTTTTACGAATCTCTTGTGTTTCTCATGGTTCTCATATTCAAGGAGGAACCATTCGAGCTGCTCATACTCTCTCCACTCGATGAACTGTGCTATCTCATGACCCATGAACCGGAGTTTCTTGCCCGGATGAGTCATCTGATACATCATAAGAAGCCTGCTTCCGGCAAACTGTCTCCAGGTGTCTCCAGGCATCCTTCCTATGAGGGAAGCCTTGCCGTGTACGACCTCGTCATGCGAAAGAGGAAGTATGAA
>JAWRIG010000065.1:0-2964 GCA_040308005.1 Anaerovoracaceae bacterium
TATAATGGAAGTTACATATGGGTGTTTAGTTTATCAAGGTGCGAGACGTTTCTAAGTGAAAAGCTTAGACACTAAGAAGAATAATAAAATTCTCTCTTAGGAGAACTAATAATTCGAGTGAGTAGAATGATTGTGTAACGACATGAAATGCTCCCTTTAATACTCCGACTAGCTTTTATATTATTAAGAATATAATGGTTAGAAGCTCGGTGAAGTCGGCTGAGAACATACCCTAACAATACAAGTTGAGGAAAAGCGAACCAGAGGTGGTCGAGTATGTGATAGGTCGGAAGTCTATAAAATATCTATGGTAAGTATGACTAATAAGTAGTCTGACAAAGTTTCGAATGTAAGGGTCTAGAAAATGATTATATAGAAATGTATAAGATTCAAGAGAATCGTTAGTGAGGTAAAGTAAAATTCTTGGTTATGAAATACCTTATATTGTTAAAGGCAATATCAAGCTAACAGGCTCATAGAAACTACCTAAGGATATATGCAGAGATAGAATTATTGGAACGTCGTAAGCTAGTAACATGGAGAACTTAATTTCGATGAAATGGTTGCAAGGAATACATAACTTGCATTAATACTAGTGAAAGTGGTGGCACAGTACCAATGAAACAGTGATAATAAACTGCGGAGGGATAGCCACTAGTCGATTTTTAATATAATTATTAGATTACAATTTAGTATAAACTTATAAGGTTCTTGTATGACTAAGAGAAACGAAAATCGAAAGATTGGAGTTGACTTATGGCAACTGATACAGAAGAGAAAATTAATAAGAATAAAATTCTAAGACATAATGAATATTATGATATGCAAGATATCTTAGATAGCTTGTATGCTGAAAGTAAAAACAATAGACAATTTAAAAATTTAATAGATTTGATTTTAGATGAAAGAAATATATTACTAGCATATAGAAACATAAAGAAAAACAAAGGGAGTAATACACCAGGAGTTAATGGTAGAACTATTGAAAATATCAATAAATGGGAGACAGACAAAATTGTCAGATATGTAAGAAATAGAATTAACAATTTTCAACCCATGAAAGTTAAATTCAAAGAAATACCTAAACCTAACGGTGGTGTAAGACCCTTAGGAATACCAACTATCGAAGATAGAATTATTCAACAATGTATAAAACAAATACTTGAACCTATATGCGAAGCGAAATTTTTCCATCACTCTTATGGATTTAGACCTAATAGAAGTACTTCTCATGCAATAGCAAGAAACAATATGTTAATCAACAACACTAAACTACACTACGTTGTTGATGTGGACATTAAAGGCTTCTTTGATAATGTTAATCACGGAAAACTACTCAAACAAATGTGGAGTTTAGGAATTAAGGATAAAAACTTATTAAGTATAATCTCAAAAATGCTTAAAGCTGAAATAGATGGCAAAGATAGACCTACTAAAGGAACTCCTCAAGGAGGAATACTAAGTCCTTTATTATCCAATATAGTCCTAAACGAATTTGACTGGTGGATTAGCGACCAATGGGAAACATTCGAAACTAAGAAAAATTATGACCAATACATTAGAGGACTTCTAAGTAGAGGACATAAATACCGTGCATTAAGAAACACAAAGTTAAAGGAGATATACCTAGTCAGGTATGCAGATGATTTCAAAATATTTTGCAGAGATTATAAGACGGCACAAAAAATTTTCAATGCTACAATAAAATGGCTTGACGAAAGATTAGGATTAGAAGTCAACAAAGACAAATCCAACGTAATAAATCTTCGTAAGAATAGTTCAAACTTTTTAGGTTTTGAAATAAGAGTTAGGAAAAAAGGGAAAAGATATATTGTCAAAAGCAAAGTAAGTAGAAAAGCTAAAGACAAAATTAAGAAAGAATTAAAGAGAAAAATCAAATATATTAATAAAAATGCTAACGCTGATACGGTAAATATGTATAATGCTACTCTATTAGGGCAACACAACTACTATAGGATTGCGACACATGTAGCAAAAGATTTCTATAGAATCGGCTTCGATTTAAAAAGAACTCTATATAATAATGCCAAAAGTAAAGCTACCAACAAAGGAATAAAGAATAAAGCATACGAGAAATTTTATAAGAAATACAATTACAAGACAATGTATATTTCTGGAATAGCCCTATATCCAATTCAAGGTATAGATTACAAAAATGCACTAGCATTTACACAAGAAACGTGTAATTATACTCCAAGAGGACGACGGCTAATACATGATAAACTTAAAAGTATCGACATGAATGTATTAAGATACATAATGCGATATCCAATCTCTAACGAAAGTGAGCAATATAATGATAATCGTATCTCATTATATTGTGGTCAACAAGGTAAATGTTACATTACCAAAGAAACACTTGAGATTGGGGATATGGAAGTTCATCATAAAAAAATGAAATGTCAAGGTGGAACAGATGAATATAATAATTTAGTCTATCTAAAGAAAGATATTCACAGGTTAATACACTCCAAAGAGGAAAAAGTAATTGAAAAATACTTAAATAAACTAAATTTAACGGTTAAAGGTATAGGAAAAATTAATAATCTTCGTGAATTAGTTGGGAATTGTTTAATCTAAGAAATATTTAAATCGATGGAACGCCGTATGAAGAGAAATCTTCACGTACGGTGTGAATGGGGGGAAAAGTCGGAGATAATATCAAACACTTACCTATCCATATAGCAGGTAATGCAAGTTGTTAGAGACTTAGGCGGATATAGTTACGGACGTAGTGACTTGGTTAGAAGAGCTATGGGTAAAAAGAAAATGGATGTAATGGAAAAAGAAAGAGAATATTTTATCCATGGTAAGACAGATGAAAATGGAGAACTTGAAATAGCTGGATGTGTTAGAAATGGAGTACCTGAAGATATAGGTAACAAAATTTTCGATGATATGATTGACTTTGCAAAGTATGCATTCAATAAAAGTCATGCCGCT